>NZ_CP025979.1:667331-1334663 GCF_002900365.1 Escherichia marmotae | reverse complement strand
CTGAACTGCTGGCGAAAGTTGACGTCAACTTCAAAAAAGTCGATACCATTCTGGCGAAATATCGAACTAAAGACGGTTTTGAAACCTACGATAAGCTGACCGATGCCGACCGTAACGCGCTGAAAGGGCCGATTACTGCGCTGGCAGAAGATCTGGCGCAACTTCGCGGTGTGCTGGGACTGGATTAAGCGTTATGCAGTACAAAAATGAAAACGGCGTGAATGAACCGTCACGCCGACGTTTACTTAAAGGGATTGGCGCGCTGGCGCTGGCAGGGAGTTGCCCGGTCGCTCATGCGCAAAAAGTGCAAAGTGCGCCGGGTACGCTTTCGCCAGAAGCGCGCAATGAGAAACAACCTTTTTATGGTGAGCATCAGGCGGGCATTCTGACACCACAGCAAGCTGCAATGATGCTGGTGGCGTTTGATGTGCTGGCCAGCGATAAAGCCGATCTTGAGCGGCTGTTTCGTTTGCTGACTCAGCGGTTTGCTTTTCTGACTCAGGGCGGAGTGGCACCAGAAACGCCCAATCCTCGCTTGCCGCCACTCGATTCCGGCATTCTCGGCGGATACATTGCGCCTGATAATCTCACTATTACACTGTCTGTGGGGCATTCGTTGTTTGATGAGCGGTTTGGCCTTGCGTTGCAGATGCCGAAAAAGTTGCAGAAGATGACGCGTTTCCCTAACGACTCGCTGGATGCAGCATTATGTCATGGTGATGTGCTGTTGCAGATTTGCGCTAACACCCAGGACACGGTGATCCATGCGCTGCGCGATATCATTAAACACACGCCAGATTTACTCAGCGTTCGCTGGAAACGGGAAGGGTTTATTTCCGATCATGCGGCGCGTAGCAAAGGCAAAGAGACGCCGATTAATTTGCTGGGCTTCAAAGATGGCACCGCCAATCCCGACAGCCAGAATACGAAACTGATGCAAAAAGTGGTGTGGGTAACGGCAGATCAGCAGGAGCCAGCCTGGACTATTGGTGGCAGCTACCAGGCCGTGCGTTTAATTCAGTTTCGGGTGGAGTTTTGGGACAGAACACCACTGAAAGAGCAGCAGACGATTTTTGGTCGAGATAAACAAACCGGTGCACCGCTGGGTATGCAGCATGAGCATGATGTACCGGATTACGCCAGTGACCCTGAAGGGAAGGTGATTGCGCTGGACAGCCATATCCGGCTGGCGAATCCCCGCACGCCAGAGAGTGAGTCCAGCCTGATGCTGCGTCGCGGCTACAGTTATTCGTTGGGTGTCACCAACTCCGGGCAACTTGATATGGGGCTTTTGTTTGTCTGCTACCAACACGATCTGGAAAAAGGCTTCCTGACAGTTCAAAAAAGGCTGAATGGCGAGGCTCTGGAGGAATACGTCAAACCCATCGGCGGGGGGTATTTTTTTGCGCTGCCGGGGGTGAAGGATGCGAACGATTACCTGGGAAGCGCGTTATTGCGGGTTTAATGTTTGTTTACGCCGCATCTGGTGTTCGTGCTCTGATGCGACGCTTGCGCGTCTTATCAGGCCTACGGTTAGGGTACAGAGCACACTAATATCGACCCAAATTGCTCGTTTTTGTCATCACACTGTCATCTTTGCGATACAAGCTAATGTCATCAAAATGGTGGTTTATAGTTAAATATAAGTAAATATATCGTTGCAATGAATAAGAGATCTGTTGTACTTATTATGTAACAGCGGTAGTTCCCGGCAGTGATAGACAGTCACTATGGAGATCGCGGATGGTAACGTCCTGTACTGGACATGTTTTTGACAATCAACGCTCGACTAAACGCGGAGACTTCTCCTCCGGTAGCAACTGCGTCACTCTACATTCTCATCCACTTCCTTTCTTTATTCGTGTTACCGACGCCTTTAACGGTGCGCGTAGCCGTTTTCGGTGTTATTTCCAAAAGCAAACTATGGCTTACAAGGAAGCCAACCCTCTGATGTTCGTGCGCATAATCGCGCTGCCAACGGCGCGTGTGATGAATACAAACAACTCAAGGTGCTCTCCATGGGAAGACAAAAAGCAGTGATCAAAGCTCGTCGCGAGGCAAAACGTGTGCTGAGACGGGATTCGCGTAGCCATAAACAGCGTGAAGAAGAATCGGTCACCTCGCTTGTGCAGATGAGCGGCGTAGAAGCCATTGGCATGGCTCGCGACAGTCGTGATACTTCGCCAATCGCCGCGCGAAATGAAGCGCAATTGCACTATCTGAAGGCTATTGAGAGTAAGCAGCTTATATTTGCCACTGGCGAAGCCGGGTGCGGCAAAACCTGGATCAGTGCTGCAAAAGCGGCAGAGGCTCTGATTCATAAGGATGTCGACAGGATTATCGTCACCCGTCCAGTATTGCAGGCCGATGAAGATCTTGGCTTCTTACCTGGAGATATTGCAGAAAAGTTTGCTCCTTATTTTCGCCCGGTCTATGACGTGCTTGTCCGGCGCCTGGGGGCTTCCTTTATGCAGTATTGCCTGCGACCGGAAATAGGGAAGGTGGAAATCGCGCCGTTCGCCTACATGCGTGGACGTACCTTTGAAAATGCAGTTGTCATTCTTGACGAGGCGCAGAATGTGACTGCCGCGCAAATGAAAATGTTTTTAACCCGCCTCGGGGAAAACGTGACGGTTATCGTCAACGGTGATATCACGCAATGCGATTTACCTCGCGGCGTGCGATCCGGATTAAGTGACGCTCTGGAACGTTTTGAAGAAGATGAGATGATCGGGATTGTCCGATTCGGCAAAGATGATTGCGTACGTTCGGCACTTTGCCAACGAACGCTACATGCTTACAGCTAAGTGTATTATTGGTTCAAAGCCCGGGCGAGCCGGGCTTTGAGATTGATGACAAACGTAAGATGCCTGATGCGCTACGCTTATCAGACCTACAAGATAATCACAATGTATTGAATTTGCGAGATTTTGTGGGGCGGATAAGACGTTCATGCCACATCCGGCATGAACAAAGCGCACAGTGTCAACAATCTGAGAACCCCGGTCGGGGCTTCTCATCCCCCCCGGTGTATGTAATATGCGAAAAAAAAGCCCGTACTTTCGTACGAGCTCTTCTTAAAATATGGCGGTGAGGGGGGGATTCGAACCCCCGATACGTTGCCGTATACACACTTTCCAGGCGTGCTCCTTCAGCCACTCGGACACCTCACCAAATTGTTGTTCCTGTCTTGCTGGAACGGGCGCTAATTTAGGGAAATCATGGCCTGAGGTCAACAAACTTTTTAAAAAAATCGCGCGTTTATTCAAACTTCAATCAATATGCAGTTTTAATAAGCGAAATCTGCTTTTTTTGCCACCGACCGCTGATTTGTTATGCTGGTGGTCTTTGTAGATCATAACGATAAGTGCGAATAAATTTCGCTCAGATTTTTCGGGAGTCAGTATGGATATCATCTTTTATCACCCAACGTTTGATACCCAATGGTGGATTGATGCGCTGGGGAAATCGCTTCCACATGCAAGAGTCAGAGCATGGGAAACCGGCGATAATCATCCTGCGGATTATGCTTTGGTCTGGCATCCTCCGGTCGGGATGCTGGCAGGGCGTGACCTTAAGGCGGTGTTCGCGTTGGGTGCTGGTGTTGATTCGATTTTGAGTAAATTACAGACACACCCTGAAATGTTGAAACCGTCTATTCCGCTTTTTCGCCTGGAAGATACCGGTATGGGCGAGCAAATGCAGGAGTACGCAGTGAGCCAGGTGTTGCACTGGTTTCGGCGCTTTGACGATTATCGCGAGCAACAAAATGCTTCGCTTTGGCAACCACTGCCTGAATATCACCGGGAAGATTTTACTATCGGCATTCTGGGGGCTGGTGTATTGGGCAGTAAAGTCGCACAGAGTTTGCGAACCTGGCGCTTTCCATTGCGTTGTTGGAGTCGCACTCGTAAATCCTGGTCTGGTGTTCAAAGCTTTGCCGGAAGCGAAGAGTTGCACGCATTTCTGAGCCAATGCCGCGTATTGATTAATCTTCTACCGAATACCCCCGAAACGGCCGGCATTATTAATCAACAATTATTAGAAAAATTACCGGATGGCGCGTATCTCCTGAATCTGGCGCGTGGCGTTCATGTAGTAGAAGATGACCTGCTCGCGGCGCTGGATAGCGGTAAGGTTAAAGCGGCGATGCTGGATGTTTTTAATCGTGAACCCTTACCGTCGGAAAGTCGGCTCTGGCAACATCCACGTGTGACAATAACACCACATGTTGCAGCCATTACCCGACCTGCTGAAGCGGTGGAGTATATTGCACGCACCATTACGCAACTTGAACGAGGGGAGACTGCTAGCGGGCAGGTCGATCGCGCTCGAGGCTACTAATAAAGCTTCCGGATTCCTGCTATCCTTGGCGGTAATTGAATACAGGAGAGAGTTATGTATCCCGTCGACCTTCATATGCATACCGTTGCCAGTACGCATGCATATAGCACATTAAGTGATTACATTGCCCAGGCCAAACAGAAGGGCATTAAACTTTTTGCGATCACCGATCATGGCCCGGATATGGAAGATGCACCGCACCATTGGCACTTCATTAATATGCGTATCTGGCCGCGAGTGGTCGATGGGGTAGGGATCCTGCGTGGAATCGAAGCCAACATCAAAAACGTTGATGGTGAAATTGACTGCAGCGGCAAAATGTTTGAGTCGCTGGATTTGATCATTGCTGGTTTTCATGAACCAGTTTTTGCACCACATGATAAAGCCACTAACACGCAAGCGATGATCGCGACTATTGCCAGTGGTAATGTGCATATTATAAGCCATCCGGGGAACCCCAAATATTCCATAGATTTTAACGCTGTTGCCGAAGCAGCGGCTAAATATCAGGTGGCGCTGGAAATTAATAATTCCTCATTCTTACATTCGCGTAAGGGCAGTGAAGAAAACTGCCGTGCAGTGGCTGCGGCGGTGCGCGATGCCGGTGGCTGGGTCGCGTTAGGATCGGATTCTCACACCGCGTTTACCATGGGGGACTTTGCAGAGTGTCGTAAAATCCTCGACGCGGTTGATTTTCCGCAAGAGCGTATTCTGAATGTTTCACCGCGCCGCTTACTGAACTTCCTTGAATCTCGCGGTATGGCACCAATTGCAGAATTTGCTGATCTTTAATTGTTATTAACGGAAATAAATTAATGAACGAGTTTTCTATCCTGTGTCGTGTACTGGGTTCGCTCTATTACCGCCAACCGCAGGACCCTTTACTGGTTCCGCTGTTTACCTTGATTCGTGAAGGAAAACTGGCGGCGAACTGGCCGCTGGAACAGGATGAATTACTGGCGCGCTTGCAGAAAAGCTGTGATATGGCGCAAGTATCTGCCGATTACAATGCACTATTTGTCGGAGATGAATGCGCAGTTTCGCCTTATCGCAGCGCCTGGGTTGAGGGTGCCACAGAAGCAGAAGTGCGTGCTTTTCTTTCCGAACGCGGGATGCCGTTAGCGGATACGCCAGCGGATCATATCGGTACTTTATTGCTGGCAGCTTCCTGGTTGGAAGATCAGTCAACAGAAGATGAAAGCGAAGCGCTGGAAACACTGTTCAGCGAGTATCTGTTGCCCTGGTGCGGCGTATTTCTCGGTAAAGTTGAGGCCCATGCGACCACGCCGTTCTGGCGTACCATGGCACCGCTGACCCGCGATGCCATTAGCGCAATGTGGGATGAACTTGAGGAACAGTCAGAAGAATAAATGTGACTCACGTCACTTATAACTGCAATCTATAATTTGCCGTTGCATAAAATGTGTGCTCGATCTCATTCAATTTCGCGTTTTCTGCTATTATGCGCGGCATGAACATACTTCTCTCTATTGCAATCACAACAGGCATTCTCTCCGGTATCTGGGGATGGGTGGCTGTTTCTCTTGGCTTACTTAGCTGGGCGGGTTTCCTGGGCTGCACGGCCTACTTTGCCTGTCCACAGGGTGGTTTGAAAGGACTGGCAATCTCCGCTGCAACGTTGCTGAGTGGCATGGTGTGGGCGATGGTTATTATTCACGGTAGTGCGCTGGCACCACATCTGGAAATTCACGGTTATGTCATAACGGGGATTGTGGCTTTTCTGATGTGTATTCAGGCTAAACATCTGTTGTTGTCGTTTGTCCCTGGTACATTTATCGGCGCATGTGCGACGTTTGCCGGGCAGGGGAACTGGAAGCTGGTTTTACCCTCTCTGGCGCTTGGGTTGGTGTTTGGCTACGCGATGAAAAACAGCGGTCTTTGGCTGGCAGCGCGCGGTGCTAAGTCCGCTCAGCGAGAGCAACAAGTCAAAAATAAAGCGTGAGGAGCACTCACGCTTTAGATTGAATAGTAAAGAGCCAGCTTTTTTATGTATCAGGATTCCGGCGGTACTGATAAGTGGCGGTATTTCACCAGAATGTCATTCTGCCGTTCTGCTTTATTCTGCAAATCCCACAGGCCACGGTCGATACCGTCGTTAATCAGGAAGATAACGCCTGTTTCGATGGCTGACATCAGGCACAGCATAACCGGCTCGTTAGAGGTATAACCCACTTCCCCTTCCAGTAACCGTTGGTAGTCAATAAAGCGGAAGACACCCGCCTGGACTTCATAGGAAAGGATTGTCTTACTGGTGTTCACCGAAGAAAGGATCTCACCGGTACTCACATTGACGACGCGCAGGTTCACGGCGATCTGATCAAGTTGGTATTGCGTGTCTGCACCAATACCAAAGTATCTCGCCCCAACACCGCCCGATTTGACGTTGCTTTCATAACCAATAATTGAGCCTTCAACCATGATATTGGCTGCGGTCAGCGATTGAAGCGGGATTCGGTTGTTTACCGCTACAGTACCGTTTTCCTGTGCTGCACGAATAATCTTGCGTTCGTTGAGCAGGTTTTGTAGGCCCTGACGCTCCAGCGGTATAAACCAGCGAGAATCTTTCAATGCCGTGACCAGCATCGCGGTGGCGCTTTGCGGAACAGCAGTGGAGAAGTTACTCGCCGGGTAGGCTTTAAATTGCCCGGTTTCGTCCTGAATGTTGTATACCGAAACAAAGATCTTACCCGTTGGTGCAGGTAAATGGGTCAAATCTTTATAGCTCTGGGCTCGAGGCATTAATGTTGGCTTGGCGGCTTCTTTTGGTGGGGCGGTTAAGCATCCGCTCAGCAACATGACGGCAACCAAAACAAATAAGCGCTGCATGATTAATTTCCTTATGAAGCTGGGGCTTAAAAATCGGTTGAGTTATTTTGTAAACCCGACACTTCAATAGTCGAAGTTTGTCCGGTTTTACGATCTGTCACGTTCAACTGCAATTGACCATCGCGGTTGGCAATATCGATAATATATTCGTTAGTCACCATTCGGCCCGGTTTGCCAGTGTTAATATTCGACAGCAGGCCACCTAAAATTTGTGACTGAATAGCCTGGGTGAAGTTATCCAGCGCCGATGGTGTTTCAATACCAAAGTCATCGTTATAGCTGGGATCTTTATATGAGTTCTGTGCCTGGGCGCTATTTAATAAAAAAGCGCCGTTATTCGGGTTGCCACCAAAGTTTGGGTTGCGGAACTGAAAGGTCATAGTTCCAGCCCAACTTAATGGAGAAATAAGCATGAGTAGAACTACTGCATGTTTGACACGCATTGCAGCCTCCTGACAAATTTTTTATTTAGAATTCATCATGCGCCAAATCGCCCGTACCCAATAACGCCTGATTTATCTGGCGACGATTTAGTGCTTCTTCAGTTTGTATCAGTGCAAAGACGACAGTTTTCTCGAAGTCTCTTTTCAACGGGAATAAAAATGTCTGGAAAATAACGTCCTGATTCACCGTTATTGTGATCCAGCTTCCCCATCGTGCACTGGGTCTTTCATTAATCGTTAAATTACCGGTGTAGTCACTTTCCCATTTATCACTAAAGGCACGGTAAAAATCGTGCCCAATAGATGAAACAGTATGGTCAGTTAACAATCCCGGTACTTCTACCTCAACGGCGTGAACATTGCCCGCAGCGAAGAGAAGTTCTGCTGCTACAATCCAGCATAAATAACGTTTCATGGCTTTATCGCCTGAGGTTATCGTTTGCCCATGAGACCGCTTGTGTTCGGTTTTTTACAGCTATCTTCTTGAAAAGATTATAAAGATGCGTTTTAACCGTATTTTCGCTGATGAACAGCGAACGAGCAATCTCGTTATTGGAGGCGCCGATACGCAGCTTATTAAGGATCTCTTTTTCCCTATGAGTAAGGAGGGCAGATTCCGTGCTGTTATAACGATAGTTACCGGAATGTGTAATCAGGTAACTGGCAAGCTTTTGCGTAAAGTAGCATTCACCACGTAAGACGCCTTGCAACCCATTGACTACGCGTTCTTGATCCTCCATGGCGTAAAAAACACCATTGATATGTGGCCAGTTTTCAATGTCGCGGTACGGATAATCATCTGGGGTATTTAACAACATTGTTTTAATGTTGTTGTGTTTTCTGCTTAATGTATCCTGCCAGTAATGAATGAGCTTTTTATCTGCTTCCATCATATCCAACAGAATAATGCAGCCAGAAGATATATCGTCCAGAGAACGTTGAATATTATGCAGTTTTCCTGTGATTGCCAGCGATTGTTTTAAATGCTGCAATAACGCTGTCGCCTGCAAGGAAGGTTTAGTGATCAACAGTAAAGTATGACCATGAACACTATGGACTTCATTAAACATGATGAAACCCCGCTTTTTTTTATTAATCGCACACCTGACAGCTACCTCTAAAAATAGAGGCACCAGAAGTACTGACAGATGTTGCACTGCTGTGTGTAGTAATAAATCAACCCTAAATGGGTAAAATATAAAACTAATGGATTACATCTGATTTCAATCTAGCTATTACAAATCTTAAAGCAAGTGTTAATCGTGTAACAAAATGTAATCTGACATTTAAAAATGTTAACACTGCGGGGTGGTTAAGTTTAGAAATGATAGAAAAGTTGTACATATAGCTTTTATTGCACAATTTTAAAAAGTCATACAAATAACGCTAAGTCCATAATTATGCATATAAAATTTATTCCCACATAGTCCTTTTGTTGCGCGGAAATTTCTTAATTTTTCGGAGGTTCTCCCTGGACAAATTTTTGCTGCAAAAAGACGATGTTTGTCACGGCTTGTTGAACAGACATATCGACGTAATCTTCTCGACTTGTGCAGAGAGGCCGTCCGTTGAATTTTTGCGGTCAAAAAATAGCAATTTAAAAGTAAACAAAATATTTTTTGCGTAAATAACAGCGTATTTACGCGAGTTTTAATACTTTGGTATGAACAAAAAAAGAAAAATACAACGCGTGGGTGAGTTATTAAAAATATTTCTACAGACATACTTTCCATCGTAACGCAGCGTTAACAAAAAGCGGTTTGCGTTAACAACCAAGTTGAAGTGATTTAAATTTCTTTAATGTACGACCAGGTCCAGGGTGACAACATGAAAAACAGATTGTTATTTATGATGTTAACAGTACTGGGTGCGCCTGGGATTGCAGCCGCGGCAGGTTATGATTTGGCTAATTCAGAATATAACTTTGCGGTAAATGAATTGAGTAAGTCTTCATTTAATCAGGCAGCCATAATTGGTCAAACTGGCGCTAATAATAGCGCGCAGTTACGGCAGGGAGGCTCTAAACTTTTGTCGGTTATTTCGCAAGAAGGTAATAGTAACCGAGCCAGGATTGACCAGAAAGGAGATTATAACCTTGCGTATATTGACCAGACGGGCAATGCCAACGATGCCAGTATATCGCAAGGCGCATATGGTAATACTGCAATGATTATCCAGAAAGGTTCTGGTAATAAAGCAAATATTACTCAGTATGGTACTCAAAAAACGGCAATTGTAGTGCAGAGACAGTCGCAAATGGCTATTCGCGTGACACAACGTTAATTTCCATACGACTTTTAAATCAATCCGATGGGGGTTTTACATGAAACTTTTAAAAGTAGCAGCAATTGCAGCAATCGTATTCTCTGGTAGTGCTCTGGCAGGTGCTATTCCTCAGTACGGCGGCGGTGGCGGCGGCAACCACGGTGGTGGCGGCAATAACAGCGGCCCGAATTCAGAGCTGAATATTTACCAGTACGGCGGCGGTAACTCTGCTGTTGCATTGCAGGCTGATGCCCGCAACTCCGATCTGACTATTACCCAGCATGGCGGCGGTAACGGCGCTGATGTTGGACAAGGTTCTGATGACAGCTCAATCGATCTGACTCAGCGTGGTTTCGGTAACAGCGCTACTCTCGATCAGTGGAATGGTAAAGATTCTACTATGACCGTTAAACAGTTCGGTGGTGGTAACGGTGCTGCTGTTGACCAGACTGCATCTAACTCCAGCGTCAACGTAACTCAGGTTGGCTTTGGTAACAACGCGACCGCTCATCAGTACTAATACAGAATTTGTATGACAGAAACAGGGCGTAAGCCCTGTTTTTTTTCGGGAGAATAGTATGAACGCGTTATTACTTCTCGCGGCGCTTTCCAGCCAGATAACCTTTAATACGACCCAGCAAGGCGACATGTACACCATTATCCCTGAAGTCACCCTGACACAATCTTGCCTGTGTCGGGTACAAATATTGTCTCTGCGCGAAGGCAGTTCTGGGCAAAGCCAGACGAAGCAAGAAAAGACCCTCTCAGTGCCCGCTAATCAACCCATTGCTTTGACAAAATTGAGCTTAAATATTTCCCCGGACGATCGAGTGAAAATAGTTGTTACTGTTTCTGATGGACAGTCACTGCATTTATCACAACAATGGCCGCCATCTTCAGGAAAGTCTTAATGCGTTGATATATTGAGCATAAAATGAATCGGGAGAGAATGGTCTGATGCGAATCGGCCAACCTGACAGTATGGATAACAGCAACCCTCAAGGATGATTAATCATTGAGGAAATAGAATAAATGTTCAGACCATTTTTAAACTCTCTTATGCTCGGCAGTCTGGTTTACCCTTTTATTGCCATCGCAGGCAGTAATGCACAAGGTGGCGTGATCTATTTTCGTGGTCAAATTGTAGAACCGACATGTGATGTCAGTACTCTTCAGGCACCACCAGAAATGACCTGTATGCAGAATGGTTCGGTTCCGGACAAAACCTATTCCAGCAAAGAGTTGATGAGCGGTAACGTCAAAAATCCGCAAATTGCCTCAGTAAAAGTGCAGTACCTTGATGAGCAGAAAAAGCTGGCTGTGATGAACATCGAATATAACTAAGTTTCTGAGCAACTCACGTTGCTGACAACAAAAATGCGATTTCCCTAAAAGCCCTGCTGTACACTTAAGGAACAAGATGGTGTAAGGAGGCGTTATGAAATCGCGTATTCATGTTGTGCAGGGTGATATTACCAAACTGGCCGTTGATGTTATTGTTAATGCGGCAAATCCATCATTAATGGGGGGCGGCGGTGTTGATGGCGCTATTCATCGCGCTGCTGGTCCGGCCTTGCTGGATGCTTGTTTAAAAGTTCGTCAGCAACAGGGCGATTGCCCTACGGGACATGCAGTCATTACTCTTGCAGGCGATCTTCCTGCCAAAGCAGTTGTGCATACCGTTGGGCCAGTCTGGCGCGGGGGCGAACAAAATGAAGACCAGTTATTGCAGGATGCCTATCTCAATAGTCTGCGACTGGTGGCTGCGAACGGTTATTCGTCAGTGGCTTTTCCTGCCATTAGCACTGGTGTATATGGTTACCCGCGTGCTGCTGCGGCTGAAATAGCTGTAAAAACCGTTTCGGAATTTATTACCCGTCACGCTTTACCTGAGCAAGTATACTTTGTCTGTTATGATGCAGAAAACGCCCACCTCTACGAAAGACTCCTTACCCAACAAGGAGATGAATGATTTGCCCCGGCTGGCGAGCGCGGTGCTGCCGTTGTGCTCGCAACATCCTGGAAAATGCGGCATTTTCCCTCTTGATAAAAGCCTGGATGCGTTTGCCGCAAGATATTATCTGGCGGAAATGGCGGAACATACGCTGGATGTTCAGTACTACATTTGGCAGGACGATATGTCGGGGCGGTTGCTGTTTTCCGCCCTGTTAGCCGCAGCGAAGCGTGGCGTTCGCGTCCGGTTGTTGCTCGATGACAACAATACCCCCGGGCTTGATGACATTTTACGCTTGCTCGATAGTCACCCGCGTATTGAAGTCCGGCTTTTCAATCCTTTCTCGTTTCGTTTGTTGCGCCCGCTTGGCTATATCACCGATTTTTCCCGCCTCAATCGCCGTATGCATAATAAAAGTTTTACCGTTGATGGTGTGGTAACGCTGGTGGGCGGGCGAAACATTGGCGACGCTTATTTTGGTGCGGGGGAAGAGCCGCTTTTTTCTGATTTAGATGTCATGGCAATCGGGCCAGTTGTTGAGGACGTTGCCGATGATTTCGCCCGCTACTGGTATTGCAAATCGGTTTCACCGTTGCAGCAGGTGCTGGATGTTCCCGATGGCGAAATGGCTGACCGCATTGAGCTACCTGCGTCCTGGTACAACGACAGCGGGACACATCGCTATTTGCGCCAAATGGAGTTAAGTCCTTTTATAAATCAACTGGTTGACGGGGCATTGCCGCTAATCTGGGCAAGAACGCGTTTATTAAGTGATGATCCCGCGAAAGGGGAGGGCAAGGCAAAACGCCATTCACTGCTGCCGCAACGTCTGTTCGATATCATGGGCTCACCCAGCGAACGTATTGATATTATCTCTTCCTATTTTGTGCCAACGCGCGCGGGAGTGGCGCAGCTTTTACGAATGGTGAGAAAAGGGGTCAAGATAGCTATCTTAACCAATTCACTTGCCGCTAACGATGTCGCTGTCGTTCATGCCGGGTATGCCCGCTGGCGCAAAAAATTGCTCCGCTATGGCGTTGAATTATATGAACTGAAGCCGACGCGGGAACAGAGCGGAACGCTGCACGATCGCGGTATAACCGGGAATTCTGGCGCAAGTCTGCATGCCAAAACGTTTAGTGTCGATGGCAAAATAGTGTTTATTGGCTCATTCAATTTCGATCCGCGTTCAACGCTGCTCAATACTGAAATGGGCCTGGTGATAGAGAGTGAAACGCTGGCGCAATTAATCGATAAACGCTTTATGCAGAGTCAGTATGATGCGGCCTGGCAGCTCCGTTTGGATCGTTGGGGAAGGATCAACTGGGTCGATCGTCATGGGAAGGAAGATATTATCCTCAAAAAAGAACCCGCAACCAGTTTCTGGAAGCGGGTTATGGTCAGACTGGCGTCAATATTGCCCGTTGAATGGTTATTATAAACGTGGCTTAACGGGCTGGCGCTTTATCATTCTCACGCTTCACGTTCGGTTTGCCAGAGAATAAAAACTTCAGCAACGGAATGCGTAAATGAATTTCGTACAGAATTATCGCAATCCCTATCACAAATATCAGACCGCAGAGAAAACCAAGCCAATTTGAGGTGATATGCGGGGTGATGTATGCGCCGAAAAAGAGCGTTAATGGGTGGTGAACCAGGTAGATAAACAGCGACGCGTTGACAAAATAAGTTACCCGTGCCGACTGAAAATTAAGCAGGCGGTGGCCGAAGGAGAAGACCACATTAACCATCCACAGTCCGAGCACCATCGTGATCACCGACTCAGTTTCATACATCCATGCATCGCCACTGCCGTAACGTTGATTGAGCAAATAAGCCATAAATGCCAGTGCTGCCGCGAGGGTACAGCCGCGAGATGGGGTGGTAAACAAAGCTTTAAGGTTAGGAAAAATGAAAGCCAGTGCACCGAGAATAAAGAACGGCATATAAAACAGCGTCTGCATGAAAATAAAATTGAACATGCCATCGCTTAAAATGGGCGGATAAATGATAAATAGTGTTCTTCTTATTGCTGCATAGCCAACACCCAGACAGAAAAATAATATCGATAGCTTAACCATCGAGAAAGATTTATTCGCCTTATCTGAATTTTCTAAATTATTTCTGATGCGCTTAAATATCCACACGCACAGTGTCGTCATAACGACCAGCACCAGTAAAAACCACAGATGCGAGACTAATTCCCAGGCCAGAGTATTATATTTGTCATACAATGATAGCCCAGGCCAGCTTTCCGCTTTGCCTTTGACATATTGCAGCATAATGAATTGCGGCAAGGTGAGCAGGGGAATTGCCGTTAACATCGGGATACCTACGCGCTCAACGCGCACTTTCCACCATTTTTTCAATGGGTAGCGCAAAAACAGCATGTAGGAAAAATACCCGGAAATAACGAAAAATACCTGCATACGGAAGGCGTGGATAAAATCGTTAAAAAGCGTCAGCCACCATGATGGTTCTGCGCTATTCACATGCCAGGTGTGGCTTGAATAAATTAAAGAAATATGAAAAGGGATCCCTAACAACATCAACCATGCGCGGATGGAGTCGAGGAAATATTCACGCTGCGCGGGTACTGGATTCATATATGGTTAACTAATCTCGGATTTTTCGTCTTATCCCGACCGGGTAATGCCTTTAGGCTTTTGCCGTAGCGACACCGACCTGACCACATGTGGCGCAGATTTCAAGTGTGTTTTTATGCGGCATAACCGCTACCACGAACCAAAATGGAAGCGCCTGTAAGACGGTTGATAAATAAATTTGCTGGCAAACCCTACACGAACTCGCTCCTTCTGTCTTTAGGAGAAGCACGGAAAGTGAAAACGGTTGCAATCAGGTGCTTAATCCATGAGCCGGTACGCCGAATAATACCGGGATTCTGTTGTCGGAATGGCTGGTTATCCATTAAAATAGATCGGATCGATATAAGCACACAAAGGGGGAAGTGCTTACTTATTATGAAACATAAACTACAAATGATGAAAATGCGTTGGTTGAGCGCTGCAGTAATGTTAACTCTGTATACATCGCCAGGCTGGGCCTTCAGCATTGACGATGTCGCAAAGCAAGCTCAATCCTTAGCCGGGAAAGGCTATGAGGCACCTAAAAGTAACTTGCCCTCCGTTTTCCGCGACATGAAATACGCGGACTATCAGCAGATCCAGTTTAATCATGACAAAGCCTACTGGAACAATCTGAAGACCCCATTCAAGCTCGAGTTCTACCATCAAGGTATGTACTTCGACACGCCGGTCAAAATCAACGAAGTCACCGCAACGGCAGTAAAAAGAATCAAATACAGTCCGGATTATTTCACTTTCGGTGATGTTCAGCATGACAAAGACACGGTAAAAGACCTTGGCTTCGCCGGTTTTAAAGTGCTTTACCCGATCAACAGCAAAGATAAAAACGATGAAATCGTCAGCATGCTCGGGGCCAGCTATTTTCGCGTGATTGGCGCAGGTCAGGTTTACGGTCTTTCTGCCCGTGGCCTGGCAATTGATACCGCTTTGCCATCCGGTGAAGAATTTCCGCGATTTAAAGAATTCTGGATCGAGCGTCCAAAACCGACTGACAAACGTTTAACAATTTATGCGCTGCTTGATTCGCCGCGTGCGACAGGCGCTTACAAGTTCGTTGTTATGCCGGGACGTGACACGGTTGTTGATGTGCAATCGAAAATTTACCTGCGCGATAAAGTCGGCAAACTGGGCGTTGCACCGTTAACCAGTATGTTCCTGTTCGGGCCGAATCAGCCATCTCCAGCGAATAACTATCGTCCGGAATTGCACGATTCTAACGGCCTTTCTATCCATGCTGGTAACGGTGAGTGGATCTGGCGTCCGCTGAACAACCCGAAACATCTGGCGATCAGCAGTTTCTCGATGGAGAACCCTCAAGGTTTCGGTCTACTGCAACGCGGCCGCGATTTCTCCCGTTTTGAAGATCTCGACGATCGTTATGATTTGCGTCCTAGCGCCTGGGTAACGCCGAAAGGGGAGTGGGGTAAAGGCAGCGTTGAGCTGGTAGAAATTCCAACCAACGATGAAACCAACGATAACATCGTCGCTTACTGGACACCGGATCAGTTGCCGGAGCCGGGCAAAGAGATGAACTTTAAATACACCATCACCTTCAGTCGTGACGAAGACAAACTTCACGCGCCTGATAACGCCTGGGTGCAGCAGACGCGCCGTTCAACGGGCGATGTAAAGCAGTCGAACCTGATTCGCCAGCCTGATGACACTATTGCCTTTGTGGTCGATTTCACCGGCGCAGAAATGAAAAAACTGCCAGAGGATACGCCGGTCACCGCGCAAACCAGCATTGGCGATAATGGTGAGATTGTCGAAAGCACGGTGCGTTATAACCCGGTTACTAAAGGCTGGCGTCTGGTGATGCGTGTGAAAGTGAAAGATGCCAAGAAAACCACTGAAATGCGTGCTGCGCTGGTGAATGCCGATCAGACGTTGAGTGAAACCTGGAGCTACCAGTTACCTGCCAATGAATAAGACAACCGAGTACATTGACGCAATGCCCATCTCTGCAAGCGAGAAAGCGGCATTGCCGAAGACCGATATCCGCGCTGTTCATCAGGCGCTGGATGCTGAACACCGGATCTATGCGCGGGAGGATGACTCCCCACAAGGCTCGGTAAAGGCACGTCTGGAACAAGCCTGGCCTGATTCGCTTGCTGATGGACAGTTAATTAAAGACGACGAAGGACGCGACCAGCTTCAGGCAATGCCGAAAGCAAAACGCTCCTCTATGTTTCCCGATCCGTGGCGAACTAATCCGGTAGGGCGATTCTGGGATCGTCTGCGTGGGCGCGATGTGACGCCGCGCTATCTGGCCCGGTTGACCAAAGAAGAGCAGGAAAGTGAGCAAAAGTGGCGTACCGTCGGGACAATCCGTCGTTACATCCTGCTTATCCTGACGTTGGCGCAAACTGTTGTCGCCACCTGGTACATGAAGACGATTCTGCCGTATCAGGGATGGGCGTTGATTAATCCGGTTGATATGGTTGGTCAGGATCTGTGGGTTTCCTTTATGCAGCTCCTGCCTTATATGCTGCAAACCGGCATTCTGATCCTCTTCGCTGTTCTTTTCTGTTGGGTGTCTGCCGGGTTCTGGACGGCGCTGATGGGCTTCCTGCAGTTACTTATTGGTCGCGATAAATACAGTATATCTGCGTCAACCGTTGGTGATGAGCCGTTAAATCCGGAG
This sequence comes from Escherichia marmotae, assembly GCF_002900365.1. Lineage (NCBI taxonomy): Bacteria > Pseudomonadati > Pseudomonadota > Gammaproteobacteria > Enterobacterales > Enterobacteriaceae > Escherichia > Escherichia marmotae. Next base: position 1,317,560 of record NZ_CP025979.1, on the reverse strand, counting down.
CATCGCACGGCATTGATCATGCCTATTTGTAATGAGGATGTGAACCGCGTCTTTGCAGGCTTGCGTGCAACGTGGGAATCGGTAAAAGCCACCGGCAATGCTCAACACTTTGATGTCTATATTCTGAGTGACAGCTACAACCCAGACATCTGTGTGGCAGAACAAAAAGCGTGGATGGAGCTGATCGCTGAAGTCGGTGGCGAAGGTCAGATTTTCTATCGCCGTCGCCGTCGTCGCGTGAAGCGTAAGAGCGGTAATATCGATGACTTCTGCCGTCGCTGGGGCAGTCAGTACAGCTACATGGTGGTGCTGGATGCCGACTCAGTGATGACCGGTGATTGCTTGTGTGGTCTGGTGCGCCTGATGGAAGCCAATCCGAATGCCGGGATTATCCAGTCTTCACCGAAAGCGTCCGGTATGGATACGCTGTATGCGCGCTGCCAGCAGTTTGCTACCCGTGTCTATGGGCCATTGTTCACTGCCGGTTTGCACTTCTGGCAACTCGGTGAGTCGCACTACTGGGGGCATAACGCGATAATCCGCGTGAAACCGTTTATCGAGCATTGTGCGCTGGCACCGCTGCCTGGTGAAGGATCATTTGCTGGTTCAATTCTTTCGCATGACTTTGTGGAAGCCGCACTGATGCGCCGTGCAGGCTGGGGGGTATGGATTGCTTACGATCTTCCTGGCTCTTATGAAGAGCTGCCCCCTAATCTGCTTGATGAGCTAAAACGTGACCGCCGCTGGTGCCACGGTAACCTGATGAACTTCCGTCTGTTCCTGGTGAAAGGGATGCACCCGGTACACCGCGCGGTGTTCCTGACAGGTGTGATGTCTTATCTTTCCGCACCGCTGTGGTTTATGTTCCTCGCGCTTTCTACCGCATTGCAGGTAGTGCACGCGCTGACCGAGCCGCAATACTTTCTGCAACCACGGCAGTTGTTCCCGGTGTGGCCACAGTGGCGTCCTGAACTGGCTATTGCGCTGTTTGCCTCGACCATGGTGCTGCTGTTCCTGCCGAAGTTGTTGAGTATTTTGCTCATCTGGTGCAAAGGGACGAAAGAGTATGGCGGCTTCTGGCGCGTGACGTTATCGTTGTTGTTAGAAGTGCTGTTCTCCGTGTTGTTGGCACCGGTACGCATGCTGTTTCATACGGTATTCGTGGTCAGCGCCTTCCTCGGTTGGGAAGTGGTGTGGAATTCACCGCAGCGTGATGATGACTCCACTTCCTGGGGCGAAGCGTTTAAACGCCACGGCTCTCAGTTATTGCTGGGGTTAGTGTGGGCGGTCGGTATGGCGTGGCTGGATCTGCGTTTTCTGTTCTGGCTGGCACCGATTGTCTTCTCGTTGATCCAGTCACCGTTTGTTTCGGTGATCTCCAGCCGTACAACCGTTGGTTTGCGCACGAAACGCTGGAAACTGTTCCTGATCCCGGAAGAGTATTCACCGCCGCAGGTACTGGTCGATACCGATCGTTTCCTTGAGATGAACCGTCAACGTTCTCTCGACGATGGCTTTATGCACGCGGTGTTTAATCCGTCGTTTAATGCCCTGGCAATGGCAATGGCCACCGCGCGTCACCGCGCCAGTAAGGTGCTGGAAATCGCCCGCGATCGCCACGTTGAACAGGCGCTGAACGAGACGCCAGAGAAGCTGAATCGCGATCGCCGCCTGGTGCTGTTGAGCGATCCGGTGACCATGGCACGCCTGCATTTCCGTGTGTGGAATTCCCCGGAGAAATATTCTTCATGGGTGAGTTACTACGAAGGGATAAAGCTGAATCCACTGGCATTACGTAAACCGGATGTGGCTTCGCAATAAAGCGTAGTTACCTGCAATATATTGAATTTGCAAGGTTTCGTAGATCGGATAAGGCGTTCACGCCACATCCGGCAAAAACAACGAGCCAATAAAAATACCGGCGTAATGCCGTAATGCCGATCAGTTAAGGATCAGTTGACCGATCCAGTGGCTGTGTAAGAATCCGGAAACGCTCACTCGTTTCCGGATTTTTTTATGCTCATTGGACAGGCCCTTGATTTGGTATCCCGTTACGATTCTCTGCGTAACCCACTGACTTCTCTGGGGGATTACCTCGACCCCGAACTCATCTCTCGTTGCCTTGCCGAATCAGGTACTGTAACGCTACGCAAGCGCCGTCTTCCCCTCGAAATGATGGTCTGGTGTATTGTTGGCATGGCGCTTGAGCGTAAAGAACCTCTTCACCAGATTGTGAATCGCCTGGACATCATGCTGCCGGGCAATCGCCCCTTCGTTGCCCCCAGTGCCGTTATTCAGGCCCGCCAGCGTCTGGGAAGTGAGGCTGTCCGCCGCGTGTTCACGAAAACAGCGCAGCTCTGGCATAACACCACGCCGCATCCGCACTGGTGCGGCCTGACCCTGCTGGCCATCGATGGTGTGTTCTGGCGCACACCGGATACACCAGAGAACGATGCAGCCTTCCCCCGCCAGACACATGCCGGGAACCCGGCGCTCTACCCGCAGGTCAAAATGGTCTGCCAGATGGAACTGACCAGCCATCTGCTGACGGCTGCAGCCTTCGGCACGATGAAGAACAGCGAAAATGAGCTTGCTGAGCAACTTATAGAACAAACCGGCGATAACACCCTGACGTTAATGGATAAAGGTTATTACTCACTGGGACTGTTAAATGCCTGGAGCCAGGCGGGAGAACACCGCCACTGGATGATCCCTCTCAGAAAGGGAGCGCAATATGAAGAGATCAGAAAACTGGGTAAAGGCGATCATCTGGTGAAGCTGAAAACCAGCCCGCAGGCACGAAAAAAGTGGCCGGGGCTGGGAAATGAGGTGACAGCCCGCCTGCTGACCGTGACGCGCAAAGGAAAAGTCTGCCATCTGCTGACGTCGATGACGGACGCCATGCGCTTCCCCGGAGGAGAAATGGCGGATCTGTACAGTCATCGCTGGGAAATCGAACTGGGATACAGGGAGATAAAACAGACGATGCAACTGAGCAGGCTGACGCTGAGAAGTAAAAAGCCGGAGCTTGTGGAGCAAGAGCTGTGGGGTGTCTTACTGGCTTATAATCTGGTGAGATATCAGATGATTAAAATGGCAGAACATCTGAAAGGTTACTGGCCGAATCAACTGAGTTTCTCAGAATCATGCGGAATGGTGATGAGAATGCTGATGACATTGCAGGGCGCTTCACCGGGACGTATACCGGAGCTGATGCGCGATCTTGCAAGTATGGGACAACTTGTGAAATTACCGACAAGAAGGGAAAGAGCCTTCCCGAGAGTGGTAAAGGAGAGGCCCTGGAAATACCCCACAGCCCCGAAAAAGAGCCAGTCAGTTGCTTAACTGACTGGCATTACGGCGTAATGCCGGTATTTTTTTACAGAAGAGGGTACGAATGCGTTTCATTTTGGTAGGCATCATGGTTGCTTTGCTGAGTGGTTGTGGCAGCATCATCAGTCGCACCATACCGGGGCAGGGGCATGGCAATCAATATTATGAGCCTGTACATAGATTTGTGTAATTGCCTGATTTTGATATGTTCAATCCAGCATCAAATGAAGGTTAATTTATGGACGAAAAACAGTTACAGGCTCTGGCTAACGAACTGGCCAAAAACCTCAAAACCCCTGAAGACCTCAGTCAGTTTGATCGGCTGCTGAAAAAGCTCAGCGTTGAAGCCGCTCTCAATGCAGAGATGACACACCATCCTGGGTATGAGAAAAATCAGTCCAGACCAGGAGCTAACTCCCGCAACGGTTTTTCCACAAAGACCGTTATCACAGGCGACGGTCCACTGGAACTGCGTACTCCGCGCGATCGTGACGGTACCTTCGAACCACAACTGGTAAAGAAAAATCAGACCCGTATTACCGGGATGGATAACCAGATCCTCTCGTTGTATGCCAAAGGGATGACCACCCGTGAGATAGCTGCTGCGTTCAAAGAACTGTATGACGCAGATGTTTCACCGGCACTGATATCAAAGGTTACCGATGCCGTGATGGAGCAGGTTGTAGAATGGCAAAACCGACCACTGGATGCTGTTTACCCCATTGTTTATCTTGACTGTATCGTCCTGAAAGTTCGGCAGGACAGTCGCGTCATCAACAAATCGGTGTTCCTGGCACTGGGCATCAATATCGAAGGTCAGAAAGAACTGCTGGGTATGTGGCTGGCCGAAAATGAAGGGGCGAAGTTCTGGCTCAATGTGCTGACTGAACTGAAAAACCGCGGTCTGAACGATATCCTCATCGCCTGTGTGGATGGCCTGAAAGGCTTCCCGGATGCCATCAACACAGTATATCCGAAGGCCCGCATCCAGTTATGCATCGTGCATATGGTGCGCAACAGCCTGCGCTTCGTGTCATGGAAGGACTACAAAGCCGTCACTCGCGACCTGAAAGCGATTTATCAGGCTCCCACGGAAGAGGCAGGCCAGCAGGCACTGGAAGCGTTCGCTGCGGCCTGGGACTGTCGCTATCCTCAGATAAGCCGAAGCTGGCAGGCTAACTGGCCGAATCTTGCCACGTTCTTCGCTTATCCAACGGACATCCGCAAAGTGATCTATACGACGAATGCCATCGAGTCGCTAAACAGCGTGATCCGCCATGCGCTCAAAAAGCGTAAAGTGTTCCCGACAGACGACTCGGTGAAAAAAGTGGTGTGGCTGGCAATCCAGTCTGCGTCCCAGAAATGGACGATGCCGTTGAAGGACTGGCGAATGGCAATGAGCCGCTTTATTATCGAGTTCGGTGACCGCCTGGACGGTCACTTCTGAGAAAAGGCATTTACACAGAATCTTAAACAGGCTCAATATTATCCAGGTGTGCAATGGGATGTGCGTGACTCCGCATGGCGCTATGTCACGATCCTTGATCTTCCATTCTCTTTAGTCTTTGATACCTTACTGCTGCCGATCGACATTCACCACGGAGCATATGAGTAATTAACGTTCATCCCACTCATCGGCTGCTGTGCGCCCTTCTTCGGTATCCAGCGGAGGCTCAAGCTGGAATTCGCCTTCGTCCCATTCATGCAGAGTATTTTCTTCCTGCCATTCCTGGCGGATTTCAATCTCATCATAATCGCCATCAAATATGCTCTGTGCGGCTTCTCCACTGAACATTGGCAGGCATTCACCTTCTTCGCCTTCATCGGCGTAAAACTCAACCTGCCACATAATGTCGCCATCTTGCAGAATGTATTTTTGGACATTGAACTGTTGCACATTCGCTTCTTCGGCGTCGATGCCGGGATTGTCAGCAAGAAATTCTTCGCGTGCGGCATCAATGGCTTCTTCAAGCGTTGCGTACATAGTCATCACGATTCTCCCTTTGATTTGATGAGGTATTCAGGGAAAGAATAGCTGATTCTCCGCTTTTGCAAGTATGAAAGGCGAAAAATCAGTTCGATACCTGGGGGAATCGGCGGCGACGCAGGCTGTTCCAGGAATAGACAGCGTTAAACAGAACGACTCCGGCAGTAACCAGAAATACTGCCCGGAAGCCATAGTTTGCTGAGATAGCGGCCCCCATCAATGGCCCCGTAACGTTGCCAATATCACGAAACGACTGGTTATAACTGAAAATGCGACCGGCGATTTGGTTGGTCGAATTGTAAACCAGCAGCGTCTGTACGGCGGGGAGCAAAGCACCATCTGCAGCACCGAGTAAAAACCGTAAAATCCCCAGTTGCAATGGCGTCTGGACATAAGACATTGGGATCAACAGCAGTACAGAAAAGATCACCGGACCACATATTCAGCTCACTGTGACCGGTGACGCCAAGTTGCTCAACGTAGAGGGGTAAGAACGGCATCACCAGACTGAAGGCGGCGCCGGTGAGAAAACAACCTAGCCAGGCAACGATCAGGTTTCGTTTCCAGTTTATGGAGGTGTCATTATCAGAGGGTGACATAGCAATCCGCTGTTGGTGCGCCAGGCGCGGTGAACATAAGAAGAAAAAATAAGCACACTAATTATGCGCCTGACTTATAGGTGGTGCAACGCAGAGAGCTTTTATCGCTAAATCAGGGGATTTGATGCTGACAGGCCGGATGTGATGCAGGCATCTTATCCGGCCTGTGAATATGTATTAATAGCGAGAAGGTACGCCTTGCGGGCGCGTTTTAAAGCGACGATGCAGCCACATGTACTGTTCCGGCGCCATCATGATGCATTTTTCTACCACTTTATTCATCCACGCAGCGGTGGTTTCAGCGTTATCCAGCGGAGGTGAACACTCTGGCGGCAGCATGATCAATTGATACCCTTTGCCATCTGGCTTACGACGCGGAACAAACGGCACCAGACACGCACCAGACATTCTGGCCAGCATCCAGGTGCCGCTGGTGGTCGCCGCCTGTTCAACGGCAAACAGCGGCACAAAAACGCTTGAGCGTGGACCGTAATCGTGATCTGGTGCATACCAGACCACTTCGCCTTTCTTCAGTGCTTTAATCATTCCTTTTAAATCTTTGCGATCGAGCATCGATTTATTCGAACGCAGACGCCCCCAGGTTTGCAGCCAGTCGATCAATGGATTATCGTTCGGGCGATAGACACCGATACCCGGTTCCTGCATACCAAATTGCCTTGCGCCCAGTTCCAGAGTCAGAAAATGGATGCCAACTAACAGGATGCCGCGCTTTTGTGCCTGCACGTCACGGATATGTTCCATGCCGATCACTTCTGTCCAACGGGCAACCCGACGGTCCGGCCAGAACCATGCCATGCCAGTCTCCATCAGCCCCATGCCAACGGATTCGAAATTCTTCACCACCATTTCACGGCGTTCCTGTTCACTCATCTCCGGGAAGCACAGTTCCAGGTTGCGGTGCACAATTTTGGCGCGTCGTTTCATAAAACGTAACGCCAGTCGTCCCGCCGCGATGCCGAGGCGGTAGATAATTGGGTAGGGTAACTGAACGACCAACCAAAGTACGCCAATACCCAACCAGGTTAACCAATAACGCGGATGAAGCAGTGCGGTGGAGAACTTGGGTAGATTCGTCATATCAATCCTGTCTTTCAACCTATACGGGCAATTGTATGTATTGTCGCATTTTTTCGTCCGCAACCAAAATTTGTGACCGGGGATTGGGTGAAATTGCCGCGCATGTAAATCATTATTAATTTTTAATGTGCAAATGTAGCGTAAAATGTGTGGATGTTAATTATCGATAATTGCTATATGATGCCGCGGATTTTTACTTACCCACCCGCAGGAACCGTACACCATGCCAGTGTTACACAACCGCATTTCTAATGACGCGCTGAAAGCCAAAATGCTGACCGAGAGCGAACCACGCACCACCATGTCGTTCTATAAATATTTCCAAATTGCCGATCCCAGGGCGACCCGCGATGCTTTATATCAGCTATTTACTGCGTTGAATGTCTTTGGGCGGGTCTATCTGGCACGTGAAGGGATCAACGCACAAATCAGCGTACCGGCGAGCAACGTAGAGACATTTCGCGCACAGCTTTATGCTTTTGACCCTGCTTTAAACGGATTACGTCTGAATATTGCGCTGGATGATGACGGGAAATCCTTCTGGGTGCTGCGCATGAAAGTCCGCGAACGAATTGTTGCCGATGGTATTGACGATCCTCAATTTGACGCCAGTAACGTCGGGGAATATCTACAAGCGGCGGAAGTGAACGCCATGCTTGACGATCCAGATACGCTGTTTATCGACATGCGCAACCACTATGAATACGAAGTGGGGCATTTTGAAAACGCGCTCGAAATTCCGGCTGATACCTTCCGTGAGCAACTGCCGAAAGCGGTTGAGATGATGCAGGCGCATAAAGATAAAAAAATCGTGATGTACTGCACCGGTGGTATTCGTTGCGAAAAGGCCAGTGCCTGGATGAAACATAGCGGATTCAATAAAGTCTGGCATATCGAAGGCGGCATTATTGAATACGCCCGCAAAGCGCGGGAACAAGGTCTGCCGGTCCGCTTTATTGGTAAAAATTTCGTTTTTGATGAGCGGATGGGAGAGCGCATCTCTGATGAAATTATCGCGCATTGTCATCAATGTGGCACACCGTGCGACAGCCATACCAACTGCAAAAATGATGGTTGCCACCTGCTGTTCATTCAGTGTCCGGCGTGCGCCGAGAAATTCAAAGGCTGTTGTAGTGAGATTTGCTGTGAAGAAAGCGCGTTACCGCCAGAAGAACAGCGACGTCTCCGTGCCGGGCGGGAAAATGGCAATAAGATCTTTAATAAATCACGTGGACGCCTGAACATGACACTGGTTATTCCTGATCCAACAGAATAAACATTCGTGCCGGATGCGTGTCATCCGGCAACATCTCAGCACTACTTCTGTTGTATGCCTTCAACCGAAATAATCAGATCAACTTCCTGCGAAGCCGCGCCTAAATCTGTCTTGATATTGAAGTCTTTTAGCTTAATTTTCCCTTCAGCCTCAAAACCCGCACGTTTACCGCCCCATGGATCGTCGCCCTGGCCAATCAATTTCGCTTCCAGCGTTACTGGTTTGGTCACGCCATTCAGCGTCAGATCACCAGTAATATCCAGCTCGTCACCGTTTTTCTTCACGCTGGTGGAGGAGAAGGTTGCCTGTGGATATTTTGCTGTATTAAGGAAATCCGCGCTGCGGAGATGTTTATCGCGCTCGGCGTGATTGGTATCAACACTGGTGGTGTTAATAGTCACATTCACTTTATCGGCTGCAGGATCCTTTTCATCAAACGTAAATGTACCGTCGAAATCTTTAAATGTGCCGTACAACCAACTGTAACCCAGATGCTGGATGCGGAAATTGACAAAGGCGTGCTGGCCTTCTTTGTCAATTTTATAATCGGCGGCGATAGCTGAACCGGCAGAGAACATCAGTGAAGCGAAGGTTAAACCAAGCAGGCTTTTTTTCATTTTTTAAACTCCATAGTCAGATGACGATTTTCCCAGCATGCGCTTCAGGGTGTCGTCTTTATCGATGAAATGATGCTTCAGAGCCATAAATCCGTGCATAACGGACAGAACGATCACGCTCCACGCCAGCCAAAAATGCAGGGCACCGGCTAAGTCAGCCTGCGCTCCAGTATCGGCAAGGGTTGCGGGAACGTCAAACCAGCCAAAAACGCTGATCGGTTTGCCATCGGCGGTAGAGATCAGATAGCCACTGATGCCAATGGCGAAGAGCAAGAGGTACAGCGCAAGATGTCCAGTCTTTGCACCAAGACGAGTCATAAGCGAATAATTTTGCAACGGACCTGGCGGTGGGGATATGACACGCCACAGAATACGAACAACCAGCCCCATCATTAACAGAATACCGATGCTTTTATGCAGTTCTGGTGCTTTGTGATACCAGCCATCGTAATAACTGAGCGTTACCATCCACAGACCCAAAGCAAACATGCCATAGACAATGATTGCACTTAGCCAATGAAAGGCTGTTGATATAACGCCATAGCGTTCAGGGGTATTTGTAAGTGGCATAAGGGCATCCGAAACATATTTGCGAGAGAATGAAAATGGCGTGTCGGAGAATGAATTGCAACTTAAAAATAACAATTCGAATGATATTTATTTTTATTTCAATAATTTTGATTTAATAATGAAGAGATCTTCATAAGATTAGTTGTTTCAGGATGAGTGAAATCTGGTGAATGCGGTTATTGCAGGAATAAGCTTATTCAAATTTTTACACCAAATGAAAGAGATATTAAATATTTGTCAATTTATGTCAGTGATTGCGGGTTAGAAATAAAATACATAGATGAGATCCATAATCGCCAGCAGTGACCAAAGAACAAGATAAAGCATGAAGTGTTCGCGAATATTATTGATGAGATAGTTCACCAAACGACGCATTAAAAAACTCCTGTAAAAACGGCCTCATTTTGGAGTAATGCCAGTCAGTTAAGCAACTGACTGGCTCTTTTTCGGGGCTGTGGGGTATTTCCAGGGCCTCTCCTTTACCACTCTCGGGAAGGCCCTTTCCCTTCTTGTCGGTAATTTCACTAGTTGTCCCATACTTGCAAGATCGCGCATCAGCTCCGGTATACGTCCCGGTGAAGCGCCCTGCAATGTCATCAGCATTCTCATCACCATTCCGCATGATTCTGAGAAACTCAGTTGATTCGGCCAGTAACCTTTCAGATGTTCCGCCATTTTAATCATCTGATATCTCACCAGATTATAAGCCAGTAAGACACCCCACAGCTCTTGCTCCACAAGCTCCGGCTTTTTACTTCTCAGCGTCAGCCTGCTCAGTTGCATCGTCTGTTTTATCTCCCTGTATCCCAGTTCGATTTCTCAGCGATGACTGTACAGATCCGCCATTTCTCCTCCGGGAAAGCGCATGGCGTCCGTCATCGACGTCAGCAGATGGCAGACTTTTCCTTTGCGCGTCACGGTCAGCAGGCGGGCTGTCACCTCATTTCCCAGCCCCGGCCACTTTTTTCGTGCCTGCGGGCTGGTTTTCAGCTTCACCAGATGATCGCCTTTACCCAGTTTTCTGATCTCTTCATATTGCGCTCCCTTTCTGAGAGGGATCATCCAGTGGCGGTGTTCTCCCGCCTGGCTCCAGGCATTTAACAGTCCCAGTGAGTAATAACCTTTATCCATTAACGTCAGGGTGTTATCGCCGGTTTGTTCTATAAGTTGCTCAGCAAGCTCATTTTCGCTGTTCTTCATCGTGCCGAAGGCTGCAGCCGTCAGCAGATGGCTGGTCAGTTCCATCTGGCAGACCATTTTGACCTGCGGGTAGAGCGCCGGGTTCCCGGCATGTGTCTGGCGGGGGAAGGCTGCATCGTTCTCTGGTGTATCCGGTGTGCGCCAGAACACACCATCGATGGCCAGCAGGGTCAGGCCGCACCAGTGCGGATGCGGCGTGGCGTTATGCCAGAGCTGCGCTGTTTTCGTGAACACGCGGCGGACAGCCTCACTTCCCAGGCGCTGGCGGGCCTGAATAACGGCACTGGGGGCAACGAAGGGGCGATTGCCCGGTAGCATGATGTCCAGGCGATTCACAATCTGGTGAAGAGGTTCTTTACGCTCAAGCGCCATGCCAACAATACACCAGACCATCATTTCGAGGGGAAGACGGCGCTTGCGTAGCGTTACAGTACCTGATTCGGCAAGGCAACGAGAGATGAGTTCGGGGTCGAGGTAATCCCCCAGAGAAGTCAGTGAGTTACGCAGAGAATCGTAACGGGATACCAGATCAAGAGCCTGTCCAATGTGCATAAAAAAATCCGGAAACGAGTGAGCGTTTCCGGATTCTTACACAGCCACTGGATCGGTCAACTGATCCTTAACTGATCGGCATTACCTCATTTTGGAGGCCGTAATGATGATTATTGGAAGCGGGAAAGTCTGAATGGCGTCAAATCAAAATTGCTTTTTTTGTCTTGTGCAAAGTCAGCGGCTATTTCCCCTAAAACCGACGCAAATTTAAAGCCGTGCCCACTCAGGCCGGTAATCAGCAGCGTATTATCGTGATCGGGCAGGGTATCGATAATAAAATCTTCGTCAGGCGAATTATCATAGGTGCAGGAAGCGCCGTACAGGCAGCAGCCAATACCTGGCAACACCTGGCGCAAGAATGGGAAGGCTTCAGAACCGTCGCTGGTAATTTCCGCAAATGGAACTCGTTCATCCGCGGAATGAATCACCTGACCACCGTTATGTTTACCAATCTTCAGAGCGTCATTTTCGGCAGGAAAACCGTAATATTGATCGCCATTGGGCAGTTCGCCAGTAAACGCCGGAAATTTATTTTTAATGCTATAACGACCATCTGCCTGATACCAGGCAAATACTTTGCGTACTGGCTGAATCGGGAGTTCTGGTAGCAGGTCTTTTACCCAGGTTCCCGCGCAGACGATCGCTTTCTTTGCCTGATACTCGCCATCAGCCGTTGTAATGGTTACGCCGTTGTCATCATGGTGAATAGCGGTGACCGGGCAATTAAACAGTTGCGCGCAGCCAGCTTCATTCGCCAGTTTGATCCAGGTTTTAATCACCAGTTCACTGCGCAAAAAGCCGGAATCAGCTTCAAATAAGCCGATGTAGTTGTCCGGGACGCGTATTTCCGGCCAGCGGGCCATAATCGCTTGCGCATCCAGTTTTTCGATGTTGAGTTGCCACTGTTCCGCACTGTGGGCAACGTTGGTGAGGAATTTGGAGTCAGAAGGACCAAGGTTGATGACGCCAGAGCGCACAAAAATAGGGTCTTCTTCGTTGTAATGGGAGAGTTCATCCCACAACGTTTGCGCGCGAAGCACTAACGGAACATATTTTTCGCCTTCACCATAAGCATGGCGAATTAATCGCGTATCACCGTGGTGACTGCCGTGTTGATGTGGTGGCATATGGGCGTCGGTCATCAGCACTTTCAAACCGGCCTGGGTGGCATAATACCCGGCTGCAGCACCTACGGAACCGCTGCCAATAATGATGAGATCGTATTTCATTTTTTTCTCTCTGCTCTCATGGTACAAGCAGAGTAATTAAGTGAATGCAGATATACAACCCAGAAATGGTAAAGGCACCGGTCAGGTGCCTTTTGGGTGGATGGTCATGTCATGTTAATGACGCCGATACTCATTTACATGGAAATCACCAGATTCAATTTTGGCGATTCCTGCTTCTAATATCGAAATAAATTGTCTGGCAACATCAGTAGTTAACCAGAGTGTCTGACCAACTTCAGTCCCTTCCTGCTCGGACTTATTTGGGGTCTGGTAGTGCAAACGCAACATCAGCGCATCATAGCTATCAACGGTGCTGATGTCCCACCCTACGAGCGGATGAGTCTGAATGACTTCATTGTTTTTTTCCATCATGGCCCCCTAATTCGTGTTACTAGACAACGTTATTCGAGGTTCAATGCGTTTTTATCTGAAGCAACTTCAGTATACCAATAAGTAAGGGTGTTCACCGAATTTTTAAAGGGGGAAAGAGATATTTTTTTGGTTTTAAGATTTATATGAACAATAAAACAGCATGTCATTCATATTTTTTTAGCATATTGTGCAATTATTTTGAGGAAGTGTAGAAGATTTGTACGCAAAATAAAAAAGCCGGGGCGACCCGGCAAAACAAACATTACTGCATATTATTCGCTAACGAACCAGTCATCTGCGCTTTCCCATGTTTCTTGCAGAATTTCGCTAATACGTTGTTTATCTTCTTTTGTCGCGCCAATAACCGATAAATTATTGGCTGAAGCATAACGAACAGACACATGGCTTTCGTTATCAGGAAACGCATACTGAATACGGCGGGAAAGTTCACCTGCCAGAGCGTCAATAGCCCCGGCAGGTAATGGAGAAGTTTTCGCGATGGTGACTTCAATTCTCATAATAGCCCCCTGTTAAATATGCTGGTTATTTATACAGGTAAAATAACCTAATGACAACAGGATGCTACGTTTTTTTATTGTTTAACTGTCCAGCGAACCGTTTCTCCGGCCAGGAATGGCACCAGCGTGTCGTCGGTCAGAGCGATGCTTTCAGCAACTTGTTGCTCTTCGCGTACCAGTTCAATAAACGATTCGTTGACCGGTAAACCATAGAACTGCGGGCCGTTTAAAGAACAGAACGCTTCAAAGTGCTGCAACGCATCCATTTCTTCAAATACAGTGGCGTAACTGCCCAGCGCCGTTGGTGCATTAAAACAGCCTGCACAACCGCAGCTACTCTCTTTGCGATGACGTGCATGTGGTGCGGAGTCAGTCCCGAGAAAAACGCGATTAAAGCCACTGGCGACCAGCTCACGCAGTGCCTGTTGATGCACATTACGTTTGAGAATGGGCAGGCAGTACAGGTGCGGACGTACACCGCCAACCAGCATATGGTTACGATTAAACATCAGATGCTGGGGGGTAATAGTAGCGGCCAGCAATTCATTACCGTCACGAACATATTCGGCAGCATCTTTAGTGGTGATGTGCTCAAAAACCACTTTCAGCGCAGTCAGGCGCTGGCGCAGTGGCTCCATAACCGTTTCAATAAAGCGGGCTTCACGGTCAAAAATGTCGATATCGGCGTGTGTAACTTCTCCGTGCACCAGCAGCGGCATGCCAATTTTTTCCATTCGCTCAAGTACCGGCATGATAGTGTCAACCGACGTCACACCGTGGCTGGAGTTGGTGGTAGCGTTTGCCGGGTAAAGTTTTGCCGCGGTGAACACGCCTTCGTTAAATCCACGCTCCAATTCATTGGGGGCCAGCGAATCTGTTAAATAACAGGTCATCAGCGGGGTGAAATCGTGTCCGGCAGGTACGGCGTCAAGAATACGCTGGCGATACGCTACGGCAGCTTCGACGGTCGTTATGGGCGGAGCCAGATTGGGCATAACGATGGCCCGGCCATAAGTTTTGCTGGTATACGGCACGACAGTTTTTAACATGTCGCCATCGCGGAGATGAAGGTGCCAGTCGTCTGGGCGGCGGATCTTTAATACCTGGGATGGTGCAGTCATTAATCTCTATGCTCCGGCTGAAGGGATGTTTTTGCCGGACACAAAGGATAAGCGGAAACGTTTTCCTTTGCACGAAAAATAAAGGGCGCGAATGCGCCCTTCGTGTTTAATCAGTAAACGGAATGACAATTTCGCCAGGTTTCACCTCAATACCTTTCGCCAGTTTTTTCGCCATTGCTTCACCCTGACTACCATCTTCGCGCAGAACGTAAGCCGGTTGCTGGTTGAAGTAATTGCGTAGTGCCTGGTTCAAATAGGGAAGCAATGTTTGCATTACCGTTTGCATTTTTTCTGGCTGCACCGTTGCGTCGACCACTTCCATCTCTTTCAGGAAGATCGCGCCTTTTTCTTTATCAAACACCGGCAGCGCCTTCAGCTTCAGTTTCATGGTTGCTTTCTGGCTGCCGAAAAGAGAGTTCATATCCAGATTGGCATCACCGGTTAAGGTGATCTTATTTGGCTCTTCGCGGCCAATTTGACTGGCCAGATTTGTCAGAACGATATGGGCATCAGCCACACCGGGCAAACCGATATCTTTTGAGAAATTATTATGTTTCGCAAGCGACTGGTTAATTTCTTGTTCGCTAATCGTGTACTGGGTGAGTTGATTACAGCCAACGAGCAGGCCGCTGATGATCAATGCAGCGGCAAATAAAAACTTGTTCATGGTAGTCCTCGACATGAAATCTGCGTCAATATCCTGACACAACGCAGCATGTGTCACCAGCGTTAAACCCGCCAGCAGAAAAAACTGAAAACAGCGGCGACAGGTAATAACAGGTTGCTGCGGCGAGTAGATTGACTGGGCGAACAATGGTAACAGAAAGCATGGCATTTTCAGGCGTCGCGTTCCAGCAACCGACGCGTAGCGCGTTTCTGGCTAAATTGCCACCCCATCGCAACGAAGGTGATAATGCCAATAATGCCCAACATTATCCACGGTAGTTCTGGTTGCTGCGCCGATTTACCCAGGTCAAACAGCCAGCCGCCACCGACATAACCGATAGCACCGCCAATCGCCAGGCCCAGACGACTAAACCCCATATAGCTGCCGCGCGCTCGTGCATCTGCCAGCGAGGCGCTTAGGGTTTCACGCGCAGGTTCGGCAATGATTGAACCGACATAAAATAGACAAATCAGGGTGAAGAGTTGTTGCAGATTGCTGACCATTCCAACCGGTATCATGCTTAACGACATGACCAATAGCCCAGCCATTAATCGGTGTTCCAGACGAAAACGTCTTTCGCTCCAGCGGGCGATAGGGTAAAGCAACGTTAAGGAGAGACACGCTTCAATGGCATACATCCATTTAACGGCAGAGGGCGCTCCGGCGATATCGTTGACCATAATCGGCAGCATCAGCATTACCTGAACGGCCAGCATGTAGTAGCCTGCCAGCGTCAGAACATAGGTGACAAAACGTTTATCGCGCATCACGCGGGCCATGCCTTCGCGGACTGGCGTACGCACGGTAGAAAGTTTCCATGCCGGTAACAACCAGGCATTAAATGCCGCACACAGCACAAACAAAATTGCACCCGTCGCGCAGACCAGGCGGAAATCGTATTGCAACAGCCAGCTACCTAATAATGCGCCAATGACCGCACCAGCACTGTCCTGCATCATCAACAGGGAGAAAAAACGTCCACGCTGTTGCGGGCGGATCAATTTGACCACCAGTGCCGAACGCGGCGGATCGAACAGAGTACCGCCAAGACCTGAGAGAAGGCAGGAAAACCACAGCATCCATGGCTCGTGGGCGATCCCCATAGTGGCAAATCCCGCGGCGCGCATCAGCATTCCGGTGACGAGCATCGGTTTTGCGCCAAAGCGGTCGGCAATTGCGCCGCCAAAAATGCCTAAACCTTGCTGAATGAACTGACGCAGACCGAGAGCAATACCGACCATCACGGCTGCCCAGCCCATTTGATCAACGAAGCGGATAGAGATCAGGGGGAAGACAACAAAGAACCCCAGCACGACCAGCATATTATCGATGAGCAGGAAATATTTACCCAGGTTCCTGGCCTGTGAAACGCGCGACATTTCCCCTCCCGGGAAATAAAAGATGAGCACTTTCTATTCTGCATGGTCGCTAATACTTTTCCCATATTTCCCGGGACAATATTTTTTTATCGAAAGTCCTCTTTGATAGAGAGTTTTTATCAAATATGTGAATAATGCAGGAAATGGCATTTTGGACTTTTCACAGGTTCTGGTTGCGCAGGTATAGTAATACTTACAGCGTATTAAAGACGTTACGGGAAGGAGTAGGTATAGAATGTTTGGCTATCGTAGTAACGTGCCAAAAGTGCGCTTAACCACAGACCGACTGGTCGTGCGTCTGGTGCATGAACGTGATGCCTGGCGGCTGGCGGACTATTACGCAGAAAATCGCCATTTTCTCAAGCCCTGGGAACCAGTGCGCGACGAAAGCCACTGCTATCCTTCAGGCTGGCAGGCCAGGTTAAGCATGATTAATGAATTTCATAAACAAGGTTCTGCATTCTATTTTGGGTTGTTCGACCCGGATGAGAAAGAGATTATTGGCGTTGCCAATTTTTCTAATGTGGTGCGAGGATCTTTCCATGCCTGCTATCTCGGTTATTCAATCGGACAAAAATGGCAGGGCAAGGGGCTAATGTTTGAAGCCCTGACCGCCGCCATTCGTTATATGCAGCGTACCCAACACATTCATCGCATTATGGCCAACTATATGCCGCACAATAAACGTAGCGGTGATTTGCTGGCGCGACTGGGTTTTGAAAAAGAAGGTTATGCGAAAGATTATCTGTTGATTGATGGACAATGGCGCGATCACGTGCTGACGGCATTAACCACCCCGGACTGGACGCCTGGCCGCTAAGGAGAATGTTATGAAGTATCAACTTACCGCACTGGAAGCCCGCGTGATTGGCTGTTTACTGGAAAAACAGGTGACGACGCCGGAGCAATACCCGCTCTCCGTGAATAGCGTAGTCACGGCCTGTAATCAGAAAACGAACCGTGAACCGGTAATGAACTTAAGCGAATCTGAAGTGCAGGAGCAGTTGGATAATCTGGTAAAACGTCATTATTTACGCACGGTGAGCGGTTTTGGTAATCGGGTCACCAAATATGAGCAACGCTTTTGTAATTCAGAATTTGGCGATCTGAAACTGAGCGCCGCAGAAGTGGCGTTAATCACCACGTTGTTATTGCGTGGTGCCCAGACGCCGGGTGAACTGCGCAGCCGCGCGGCGCGAATGTATGAATTTAGCGATATGGCGGAAGTGGAGTCGACGCTGGAACAACTGGCGAATCGCGAAGATGGCCCTTTTGTGGTGCGTCTGGCTCGCGAACCGGGTAAACGCGAAAGTCGCTATATGCATCTTTTCAGTGGTGAGATAGATGAGCAACCTGTGGTAACGGAACCGTCGAACGCGGTTGAAGGTGATTTACAGGTCCGTGTCGAAGCACTGGAAATCGAAGTGGCAGAACTGAAACAGCGTCTTGATTCGTTGCTGGCCCATCTGGGAGATTAAAGTGAAAAAATTACGTATCGGCGTAGTGGGGTTAGGAGGGATCGCGCAAAAAGCGTGGTTACCGGTGCTGGCGGCAGCGTCTGACTGGACGTTACAGGGGGCATGGTCGCCAACGCGCGAGAAAGCTCTACCCATTTGTGAAAGCTGGCGCATTCCTTATGCCGATTCGTTATCTAACCTTGCTGCCAGTTGCGATGCAGTTTTTGTCCACTCCAGCACCGCCAGTCATTTTGAAGTGGTCAGTGCGTTATTAAACGCTGGCGTTCATGTCTGTGTCGATAAACCCCTGGCAGAAAATCTGCGCGATGCCGAGCGGCTGGTGGAACTGGCGGCGCGGAAAAAACTGACGTTGATGGTCGGTTTTAACCGTCGCTTTGCACCGCTCTACAGTGAGCTAAAAACGCAACTTGCCACCGCAGTGTCGCTGAGAATGGATAAACATCGTACTCATAGCGTCGGGCCACACGATCTTTATTTCACGTTGCTGGATGATTATCTGCATGTGGTTGACACTGCTCTGTGGCTGTCTGGCGGCAAAGCCTCCCTTGACGGTGGTTCGCTGTTGACTAACGAGTCTGGCGAAATGTTGTTTGCCGAGCACCATTTTTCGGTGGGGCCTTTGCAAATCACCACCTGCATGCATCGCCGTGCTGGTAGCCAGCGTGAAACGGTGCAGGCCGTGACCGACGGCGCGCTCATCGACATTACGGATATGCGTGAATGGCGCGAGGAGCGCGGGCAGGGCGTGGTGCACAAACCGATTCCCGGCTGGCAAAGTACCCTCGAGCAGCGTGGATTTGTTGGCTGCGCGCATCATTTCATCGAATGCGTGCAAAATCAGACAGTTCCACAAACTGCTGGTGAGCAGGCAGTACTGGCGCAGCGCATCGTTGACAAACTCTGGCGAGACGCGATGAGTGAATAAACCCTGTAACATCTGGCGGTAGCAATTCACCATAATCTAGGTAGACTATTCGCCTCTTTCAGCGCCTGCGTTGCAGGCGTTTTGTTCGTGGGTCTGGATTAGAACACCAATGAATTTATTAAAATCGCTGGCCGCCGTCAGCTCGATGACCATGTTTTCGCGTGTGCTTGGCTTTGCACGTGACGCTATTGTCGCCAGAATTTTTGGCGCAGGGATGGCAACCGACGCTTTTTTCGTCGCTTTCAAACTTCCTAACTTGTTGCGCCGTATCTTTGCCGAAGGGGCATTCTCCCAGGCATTCGTGCCGATTCTGGCGGAATATAAAAGCAAGCAAGGTGAAGATGCAACTCGGGTCTTTGTCTCTTATGTCTCGGGCCTGCTGACGCTGGCACTGGCGGTTGTGACCGTTGCCGGGATGCTCGCCGCACCGTGGGTGATAATGGTGACCGCGCCGGGCTTTGCTGACACCGCCGACAAATTCGCGCTGACCACTCAGCTATTGCAGATCACTTTTCCCTATATTTTGCTGATCTCCCTGGCATCGCTGGTGGGGGCTATTTTGAATACCTGGAACCGTTTCTCGATTCCGGCATTTGCCCCGACGTTACTTAACATCAGCATGATTGGTTTTGCGCTGTTTGCTGCACCGTACTTTAATCCGCCGGTGCTGGCGCTGGCGTGGGCTGTTACGGTGGGCGGTATACTGCAACTGGTGTATCAGCTACCGCACCTGAAGAAGATCGGCATGTTGGTTCTGCCGCGCATTAACTTTCACGATGCAGGAGCAATGCGCGTGGTGAAACAGATGGGGCCGGCGATCCTTGGTGTTTCTGTTAGTCAGATCTCCTTGATCATCAACACCATTTTTGCTTCGTTTCTTGCCTCAGGTTCCGTGTCGTGGATGTACTACGCCGACCGTTTAATGGAGTTTCCGTCTGGCGTACTGGGCGTGGCGCTGGGGACTATTTTGCTGCCGTCGCTGTCGAAAAGTTTTGCCAGCGGTAATCATGATGAATACAACCGCTTGATGGACTGGGGCCTGCGTCTTTGTTTCCTGCTGGCGCTGCCGAGCGCGGTAGCGTTGGGTATTCTCTCTGGTCCATTAACTGTTTCGCTGTTCCAGTACGGTAAATTTACCGCCTTTGATGCGCTGATGACTCAGCGGGCATTGATTGCCTATTCAGTGGGGTTGATCGGCCTGATTGTGGTGAAAGTGCTGGCTCCGGGTTTTTATTCCCGCCAGGATATTAAAACACCGGTGAAAATTGCCATCGTCACGCTGATTTTGACGCAGTTGATGAACCTGGCGTTTATCGGCCCGTTGAAACATGCCGGACTGTCGCTTTCCATTGGTCTGGCAGCTTGCCTGAATGCCTCGCTGCTTTACTGGCAGTTGCGTAAGCAGAAAATCTTTACCCCGCAACCCGGTTGGACTGCGTTTCTGCTGCGTCTGGTGGTGGCAGTGCTGGTGATGTCTGGCGTACTTTTAGGTATGTTGCACATCATGCCGGACTGGTCATTGGGTACTATGCCCTGGCGCTTACTGCGTTTGATGGCGGTAGTTGTCGCGGGAATTGCGGCGTACTTTGCCGCGCTGGCGGTGCTGGGCTTCAAAGTCAAAGAGTTTGCCCGTCGGACGGCTTAATAACCAATCCCGGCCTGCATTGCAGGCCGGAGAAAATCTTCAGATAGATATCTTTTTACCGCCGCGATGGGGCGTTGAGGTTTGACCGTTGGCCCCGTACAGCGTCGGCTCCTGATGTGGTTTCAGCATTTCCAGCGCCTGTTGATTGCGCTCAATCTGTCCTTCCAGTAGCCAGCCGTTATGTTGATTTAACTGACGCAGTTGCTGCGTTTTTACGGTAATTTCCTGCCAGCATTGTGCGATATCGTTGCTGTTTGCGGCATCCGGTATTTGCCGACGTAACTGCTCGAGGTAATCCAGCGTCGCCAGCAGTGAGCTTTTTTGTTCTGTAATCCGTTGTAACTGACTGCCGTTGATCTGCCCCATAGAGAGATGTTGCAGCTCTTGCTCCATCACCATTTTAAGATCGTTAAGCACTGCGGACATCTGGTCGAGGATCTCTGCAAGACGCGTCATACGTTTATTTACTCAGTAAGTCTTGTTGCACTTCGCTGATCAGTGCATCGGCAATTTTGCCGACATCTATTTTTAGTTCACCGTTACGAATCGCCAGTTTCAACGCTTCTACGCGCTCAAGATTGATATCACTGCTGCCTGGTTGCATCAGCTTTGCTTGTGCATCGCTTAATGTCACACTGGTACTGGCGGCGGCGGTCGTTTTTGTCGAGCGGGTATTGGCTACCGGAGTGTCACTGGTTTCGCGTGGCTGAACGGTGCTTATGGGCTTCAGGGGAGCGGTGCGGTCAATACTCATGGTTTATTCCTCATTGAGGGCGCTTTTATCATTTGTTGCTTATTTATCGGCAATAGTCGGTCAATCTTTAACAGATTACAGGTTTATAAGAATATTCCCATCCGCATCCACCACACCACTGACCACCTGACCCGACACCATGCGGACACGAGCATTTTGCGCAACCGCCGCGTTGTTCAGCGCCTGACCTTCAGCATTAGCGCTGAAACCATCGCCACTGGCGATCACGTTGACACGCTGTCCGGCTTTTACTCGCCAGGCCTGGCGCAGCATGGTTAGTTGTATTGGCTGCCCGGGCGTCAGATCGCGCAGACTGACTGCATCAACCAGTTGATTAACATCCAGTACAGTACGTGGCGGTAAGGTATCCAGCCGTCCGCGTTTCAGTTTGACGCTGGCAGATTCCAGTTTTCCTCCCCGCACAATGGGCATCGCGGCAACGACATAATTCCCAGTGGCCTGCACATTGACTTGCACATATCGTTTGTCGTTGCCGCAGCGTGCCAGCACATTCACATTGCCCCACAGGCGGGAATTACTGGTGATGGAAAACAATGGCTGTTCACACGCAGGCAGTAAATGGGGGGCGTGCGAATAGAGATACGAACCTCATCACTCAACCCCGCCAGTTGTACCACAAAAAAGGTTTTCAATTGTGATGTGAAATCGCCAGCCGTACTCAGCGGGCTGAACAGTATCGCGATGAGTACCACGCCATGCTTCATTATTTGCATTTCCGCCCCCAGCCATTTCTACAGGCTAAATTGTACCCGCGCGGCGTGACCATCAACGGCATAAATAGCGACCCATTTTGCGTTTATTCCGCCGATAACGCGCGCCTAAAGCCTTTAAGCTGACGGCAGAATTTTGATATCTGCGGAGGAGATATGCTCGATAAGCTCGACGCCGCCTTACGTTTTCAACAAGAGGCGCTCAATCTGCGCGCTCATCGTCAGGAAGTGCTGGCGGCAAACATCGCCAACGCCGATACCCCTGGTTATCAGGCGCGCGATATAGATTTTGCCAGTGAACTTAAAAAAGTAATGCTGCGTGGACGGGATGAAACCAGTGTGGTGGCCCTGACCATGACCTCAACGCAACACATTCCGGCGCAGGCGCTGACGCCTCCTTCCGCAGAACTGCAATACCGTATTCCGGATCAGCCTTCGCTGGACGGCAATACCGTCGATATGGATCGCGAACGCACCCAGTTTGCCGATAACAGCCTGCAATATCAGATGAGCCTTAGCGCGTTGAGTGGGCAAATCAAAGGCATGATGAACGTTTTACAGAGCGGAAATTAACGGATGGCACTGCTGAATATTTTTGAGATCGCCGGGTCGGCGTTAACTGCCCAGTCCCAGCGTCTGAACGTAGCGGCCAGTAATCTGGCGAATGCCGATAGCGTGACAGGGCCAGACGGACAACCTTATCGGGCAAAACAGGTGGTGTTTCAGGTGAACGCCGCGCCGGGAACCGCGACAGGTGGGGTGAAAGTGGCTGACGTGATTGAAAGCCAGGCGCCAGACAAACTGGTATATGAGCCGGGAAATCCACTGGCGGACGCGAAGGGTTACGTGAAAATGCCAAACGTGGATGTGGTTGGGGAGATGGTTAACACCATGTCGGCATCACGCAGTTATCAGGCCAACGTTGAAGTCCTCAACACGGTGAAAAGCATGATGCTGAAGACCCTCACGCTCGGTCAATAAAGGAGAAAACCATGTCCATTGCGGTAACCACTACCGATCCGACAAACACTGGTGTCAGTACTACCAGCAGTAGTTCGCTCACTGGCAGTAACGCTGCAGATTTACAAAGCAGTTTTCTGACGTTGCTGGTGGCGCAACTGAAAAATCAGGATCCGACCAATCCGATGGAGAACAACGAGTTGACATCGCAACTGGCGCAAATCAGCACGGTTAGCGGGATTGAAAAACTCAATACTACACTCGGTTCGATTTCCGGACAGATAGACAACAGTCAGTCGCTACAGGCCAGTAACCTGATTGGTCATGGTGTGATGATCCCCGGCACGACCATTCTTGCCGGTACTGGCAGTGAAGAAGGGGCGGTAACCACGACCACGCCGTTTGGTGTTGAACTGCAACAGGCGGCAGACAAAGTCACCGCCACGATCACTGATAAAAATGGCGCGGTTGTACGCACGATTGATATCGGTGAACTGACCGCCGGAGTCCACAGTTTCACCTGGGACGGCACATTAACTGACGGCACAACCGCACCGAATGGTTCTTATAACGTGGCGATTAGCGCCAGTAACGGTGGTACGCAGTTAGTTGCGCAACCGCTGCAGTTTGCTCTGGTGCAGGGCGTGATCCGCGGTAACAACGGTAATACGCTGGATCTCGGCACTTACGGCACCACCACTCTCGACGAAGTACGGCAGATAATTTAAGCCTTCACATTTCAGGAGTCAGTCATGGCCTTTTCTCAAGCGGTTAGCGGATTAAACGCAGCCGCCACCAACCTCGATGTTATTGGCAACAATATCGCCAACTCCGCCACCTATGGTTTTAAATCCGGTACGGCTTCTTTTGCTGATATGTTCGCGGGTTCTAAAGTGGGGCTGGGGGTAAAAGTTGCCGGCATTACCCAGGATTTTACCGATGGAACGACCACGAATACAGGACGTGGCCTTGACGTTGCCATCAGCCAGAACGGTTTCTTCCGCCTCGTAGACAGTAACGGCTCAGTGTTTTACAGCCGTAACGGGCAATTTAAACTCGATGAAAACCGTAATCTGGTGAATATGCAAGGTTTACAGTTAACGGGTTATCCGGCAACCGGCACACCACCGACTATTCAGCAGGGGGCGAATCCAGGCAATATTTCGATTCCGAATACCCTGATGGCGGCGAAAACGACGACAACGGCGTCAATGCAGATCAACCTTAACTCCAGTGATCCTCTTCCGACAGTCAAAACTTTCGATGCCAGCGATGCGGATAGCTATAACAAAAAAGGTTCGGTAACGGTATTTGACAGCTAGGGGAATGCTCATGACATGAGCGTCTACTTTGTGAAGACCGGGGATAATAACTGGGATGTTTACACCCAGGATAGTAGTGATGCAGCCAGTATCGCTAAGCAAGTAACAACACTGGCGTTTGATGCGAATGGAACTCTGACATCTGGTGCTTCTGCGTTAGTTGCCACCGGTGCAATTAACGGTGCAGATCCCGCCTCATTCTCGTTAAGTTTCCTCAACTCCATGCAACAAAACGCCGGTGCGAACAACATCGTGGCAACCACCCAGAACGGCTACAAACCGGGCGATCTGGTGAGTTACCAAATCAACGATGACGGTACGGTAGTCGGCAACTATTCCAACGAACAAACCCAACTGTTGGGGCAGATTGTGCTGGCTAACTTCGCTAACAACGAAGGACTGGCGTCCGAAGGCGATAATGTCTGGTCTGCGACGCAATCTTCTGGCGTGGCGCTGTTGGGGACTGCCGGAACAGGCAATTTTGGCACGCTGACCAATGGTGCGCTGGAAGCGTCCAATGTCGATCTCAGCAAAGAACTGGTCAATATGATTGTCGCCCAGCGTAACTATCAGTCCAACGCCCAGACTATCAAAACCCAGGACCAGATCCTCAACACGCTGGTTAACTTACGCTAATCGCTGACGGGATAGCTCAATGGATCACGCAATCTATACCGCGATGGGGGCCGCCAGCCAGACGCTGAATCAGCAAGCGGTAACTGCCAGTAATCTGGCGAATGCATCTACACCTGGTTTTCGCGCGCAGATAAACGCCTTACGTGCGGTGCCGGTAGAGGGACTTTCGCTGCCTACACGCACGCTGGTGACGGCATCTACGCCAGGGGCAGACATGACGCCCGGCAAGATGGATTACACCTCACGTCCGCTGGATGTTGCGTTACAGCAAGACGGCTGGCTGGCCGTGCAGACCGCTGACGGTAGCGAAGGATATACGCGTAATGGCAGCATTCAGGTTGATCCCACCGGGCAACTGACGATTCAGGGGCATCCGGTGATTGGTGAGGCGGGGCCGATTGCTGTGCCGGAAGGGGCGGAAATCACTATTGCTGCCGATGGTACTATCTCGGCGCTGAATTCTGGCGATCCGGCAAATACCGTCGCTCCAGTCGGGCGGCTGAAACTGGTGAAAGCTACGGGCAGTGAAGTGCAGCGCGGCGATGACGGCATTTTTCGTTTGACTGCTGAAAGTCAGGCCACACGTGGAGCGGAACTTCAGGCAGACCCGACGTTACGGGTGATGTCGGGCGTGCTGGAAGGCAGTAATGTCAATGCTGTTGCGGCGATGAGCGACATGATTGCCAGCGCGCGGCGTTTTGAAATGCAGATGAAGGTTATCAGCAGCGTTGATGATAACGCAGGCCGTGCCAATCAACTGCTTTCGATGAGTTAATTGAAAGGATAAGTGACAAGCATAAGTTACCTGATGCGCAATTTTATCGGGCTTACGAGTTGCATCGCAATGTATTGAATTTGCGAGATCTTGTAGGCCGGATAAGGCGTTTACGCCGCATCCGGTAAAAAGACATATGCACGTGGTCAGCACTCCACTACAGGACATTTTATGATCAGTTCATTATGGATCGCCAAAACCGGCCTCGACGCCCAGCAAACCAATATGGACGTCATTGCCAACAACCTGGCAAACGTCAGTACCAACGGTTTAAAGCGTCAGCGGGCGGTGTTTGAAGATCTGCTTTATCAAACCATTCGCCAGCCTGGAGCGCAGTCTTCCGAACAAACCACCTTGCCGTCCGGGTTACAAATCGGTACTGGTGTGCGTCCGGTTGCCACTGAACGCCTACACAGTCAGGGCAACCTGTCGCAAACCAATAACAGCAAAGATGTGGCGATTAAAGGGCAGGGCTTTTTCCAGATCATGCTGCCGGATGGCTCATCGGCCTACACCCGCGACGGCTCTTTCCAGGTGGATCAGAACGGGCAGTTGGTGACGGCGGGTGGTTTTCAGGTACAGCCTGCGATCACCATTCCAGCGAATGCGTTAAGCATCACCATCGGTCGTGATGGCGTGGTCAGCGTAACCCAGCAAGGCCAGGCGGCTCCGGTTCAGGTTGGGCAGCTTAATCTCACTACCTTTATGAACGACACTGGGCTGGAGAGCATTGGCGAAAACCTCTACACCGAAACGCAATCCTCCGGCGCACCGAACGAAAGTACACCGGGTCTGAACGGTGCGGGGCTGCTGTATCAAGGGTATGTTGAAACATCTAACGTCAACGTGGCGGAAGAACTGGTCAACATGATTCAGGTACAACGTGCCTACGAAATCAACAGTAAAGCGGTATCTACCACCGATCAGATGCTGCAAAAACTGACGCAACTCTAAGGCATAACCGGTGGCTGGTTCACCGGTTTACTGATTTTTGAAGATGATAGCCATGCAAAAAAACGCTGCGCGCATTTACGCCATTTCCAGCTTGTTGGTGTTTTCACTGACCGGCTGTGCCTGGATACCCTCCACGCCGTTGGTACAGGGGGCGACTACTGCACAGCCGGTTCCTGGTCCGACACCCGTCGCCAACGGTTCCATATTCCAGTCTGCTCAGCCGATTAACTATGGCTATCAACCGCTGTTTGAAGATCGCCGCCCACGTAATATTGGCGATACGCTGACCATTGTGTTGCAGGAAAACGTCAGTGCCAGCAAGAGTTCTTCCGCTAATGCCAGCCGCGACGGTAAAACCAATTTTGGCTTTGATACTGTGCCGCGCTATTTGCAGGGGCTGTTTGGTAATGCCCGCGCTGATGTCGATGCCTCTGGCGGCAATAGCTTCAACGGGAAAGGTGGAGCCAATGCCAGCAATACCTTCAGCGGCACGTTGACGGTGACGGTCGATCAAGTGCTGGTAAACGGTAACCTGCATGTGGTGGGTGAAAAACAGATCGCCATTAATCAGGGCACCGAATTTATTCGCTTCTCCGGCGTGGTCAATCCACGCACTATCAGTGGTAGCAACACCGTACCGTCTACCCAGGTGGCGGATGCGCGCATTGAGTACGTTGGCAATGGCTACATTAACGAAGCACAAAATATGGGCTGGTTACAGCGTTTCTTCCTTAACCTGTCGCCAATGTAAGTGAGGCTGTGGTGATTAAATTTCTCTCTGCATTCATTCTTCTGCTGGTTGCGGTCGTGGCGCAGGCCGACCGTATTCGCGATCTCACCAGCGTTCAGGGCGTACGGCAAAACTCGCTGATTGGTTATGGGTTGGTAGTTGGCCTGGATGGTACGGGTGACCAGACGACCCAGACGCCGTTTACCACGCAAACGCTAAATAACATGCTCTCGCAGTTGGGAATTACCGTTCCGACAGGCACCAATATGCAGTTAAAAAACGTCGCTGCGGTAATGGTGACGGCGTCACTTCCGCCTTTTGGACGCCAGGGGCAAACCATTGATGTCGTGGTGTCGTCGATGGGTAACGCCAAAAGTCTGCGTGGCGGTACGCTGCTGATGACACCGCTTAAGGGTGTCGATAGCCAGGTGTATGCGCTGGCGCAGGGCAATATTCTGGTCGGCGGCGCAGGCGCATCGGCGGGGGGCAGCAGTGTTCAGGTTAACCAATTGAATGGCGGACGGATCACCAATGGTGCAATTATTGAGCGCGAATTGCCCAGCCAGTTTGGTGCTGGCAATACCTTCAATTTGCAGCTAAATGAGGAAGATTTCACCCTGGCGCAGGAAATTGCCGATACCATCAACCGCACACGCGGATACGGCAACGCGACGGCGTTAGATGCGCGAACTATTCAGGTACGCGTGCCGAGTGGCAACAGTTCCCAGGTGCGTTTCCTTGCCGATATCCAGAACATGCAGGTCAATGTCACTCCGCAGGACGCCAAAGTGATTATTAACTCGCGTACCGGTTCAGTGGTGATGAATCGTGAAGTGACCCTCGATAGCTGCGCGGTGGCACAGGGCAACCTCTCGGTTACGGTGAATCGGCAGGTGAATGTCAGCCAGCCAGATACGCCGTTTGGTGGTGGAGAAACCGTGGTAACCCCACAAACGCAGATCGACTTACGTCAGAGCGGTGGTTCGCTGCAAAGCGTGCGTTCAAGCGCCAGCCTCAATAACGTAGTGCGCGCGCTCAATGCATTGGGGGCTACGCCGATGGATCTGATGTCCATACTGCAATCGATGCAAAGCGCGGGATGTCTGCGGGCAAAACTGGAAATCATCTGATGATTAGCGACAGCAAACTGCTGGCCAGTGCCGCCTGGGATGCACAATCGCTTAATGACCTGAAAGCGAAAGTGGGTGAAGATCCGGCGGCAAATATTCGCCCGGTGGCTCGTCAGGTAGAAGGGATGTTCGTGCAGATGATGCTGAAAAGTATGCGTGAAGCCTTACCGAAAGATGGCCTGTTCAGCAGCGAGCATACCCGACTCTACACCAGTATGTATGACCAGCAGATTGCCCAACAGATGACAGCAGGCAAAGGTCTGGGGCTGGCGGAGATGATGGTTAAACAGATGACACCAGAGCAGCCGTTGCCAGATGAAGCAACGCCAGCGGCACCGATGAAATTCCCGCTTGAAACTGTGATGCGTTACCAAAACCAGGCGCTCTCGCAACTGGTGCAAAAAGCCGTACCACGTAACTACGATGATTCGCTACCTGGTGACAGCAAAGCGTTCCTCGCGCAACTCTCGCTTCCCGCCCAACGGGCAAGCCAGCAAAGTGGTGTGCCGCATCATCTGATCCTTGCCCAGGCGGCGCTGGAATCAGGCTGGGGACAACGGCAAATCCGTCGTGAAAATGGTGAGCCAAGCTATAACCTGTTTGGCGTCAAAGCCTCCGGCAATTGGAAAGGGCCGATCACTGAAATTACCACCACCGAATATGAAAATGGCGAAGCGAAGAAAGTAAAGGCGAAGTTCCGGGTTTACAGCTCATATCTTGAAGCGCTTTCAGATTATGTCGGTCTATTAACACGTAACCCGCGTTACGCCGCCGTGACGAATGCCAAAAGCGCTGAGCAGGGGGCGCAGGCATTACAGGACGCGGGATATGCGACCGATCCTCATTATGCCCGCAAACTAACCCATATGATTCAGCAGATGAAATCGGTAAGCGACAAAGTGAGCAAAACTTACAACATGAGTATCGATAATCTGTTCTGAAGAACTCAAGTCCGGCGGGTGTCTGCCGATAATGCTCTGTAATTGAAGGCTTATAAGGAACCTCCATGTCCAGCTTGATCAATAACGCCATGAGCGGACTTAACGCGGCGCAGGCAGCGTTAAATACGGCGAGTAATAATATTTCCAGCTATAACGTTGCCGGATATACCCGCCAAACCACCATTATGGCGCAGGCCAACGCAGGTGGTTGGGTTGGCAATGGTGTCTACGTATCCGGTGTGCAACGTGAGTATGATGCGTTTATTACCAACCAGTTACGTGCGGCGCAAACCCAGAGTAGCGGTCTGACTTCCCGCTATGAACAGATGTCGAAAATCGACAATATGCTCTCTGGCAGCACGACCTCGCTGGCAACACAGATGCAGGATTTCTTCACCAGTCTGCAAACACTGGTCAGTAACGCGGAAGATCCGGCGGCACGTCAGGCGCTGATCGGTAAAGCAGAAGGGCTGGTAAACCAGTTTAAAACCACCGATCAGTATCTGCGCGACCAGGATAAACAGGTCAATATCGCGATAGGTGCCAGCGTTGACCAGATCAACAATTATGCTAAACAAATCGCCAGTCTGAACGATCAAATCTCACGCCTGACAGGTGTGGGGGCAGGGGCGTCACCTAACGAGCTGCTGGATCAACGTGATCAACTGGTGAGCGAATTAAACCAGATCGTTGGTGTAGAAGTCAGCGTTCAGGATGGCGGCACTTACAACATCACGATGGCCAATGGTTACTCACTGGTACAGGGCAGCACGGCGCGTCAGTTGGCGGCAGTACCGTCCAGCGCCGATCCTTCCCGCACGACAGTCGCTTATGTTGATAGTACTGTGGGCAATATTGAGATCCCGGAGAAATTACTGAATACCGGGTCGCTGGGCGGCCTTCTGACGTTCCGTTCTCAGGATCTCGACCAGACGCGCAATACGCTCGGACAACTGGCGCTGGCATTTGCCGGGGCTTTCAATACTCAACACAAAGACGGGTTTGATGCCAATGGCGATACAGGGAAAGATTTTTTTGCCATCGGGAAACCGGCTGTGCTGGAGAATACTAAAAACCAGGGTAGTAGCGCGATCAGCGCCACGGTGACCGACGGCTCCGCGGTTCTGGCAACAGATTACAAAATCTCTTTCAACAATAATCAGTGGCAGGTCACCCGCCTTGCCAGCAATACTACTTTTACGGTGACGCCAGATACCGACGGTAAAGTTTCGTTTGACGGTCTGGAGTTGACGTTTACCGGCACACCAGATGCTAATGACAGCTTCACGTTGAAACCGGTAAGCGATGCCATCGTCAACATGGACGTTTTAATCACCGACGAAGCGAAAATCGCCATGGCGAGCGATAAAACCGCTGGTGAGAGCGATAACCGTAATGGTCAGGCGCTGCTGGATTTGCAAAGCAACAGTAAAACGGTGGGCGGGGCGAAATCCTTCAACGACGCCTATGCCTCGTTAGTGAGTGATATCGGCAATAAAACTGCTACGTTGAAAACCAGCAGTACGACGCAAGGTAATGTGGTGACGCAACTCTCTAATCAGCAGCAATCTATTTCCGGCGTCAACCTTGATGAAGAGTACGGCAACTTGCAACGTTTTCAGCAGTACTACCTGGCGAATGCGCAGGTTCTGCAGACGGCGAACGCCATTTTCGATGCGCTTATTAACATTCGCTAAGGGAGAGAAAAAATGCGTTTCAGTACCCAGATGATGTACCAGCAAAATATGCGCGGTATCACCAGTTCCCAGGCGGAATGGATGAAGTATGGCGAACAGATGTCGACGGGTAAGAGAGTTGTTAACCCTTCTGACGATCCCATTGCTGCATCACAAGCTGTCGTGCTCTCACAAGCGCAGGCGCAAAACAGTCAGTACACGCTGGCGCGTACTTTCGCGACGCAAAAAGTGTCGCTGGAAGAGAGTGTGCTTAGCCAGGTTACTACGGCAATCCAGAATGCCCAGGAAAAAATTGTCTACGCCAGCAACGGCACGTTAAGTGACGATGATCGGGCATCGTTAGCCACGGATATTCAGGGACTCCGCGACCAGTTGTTGAATCTGGCGAATACCACTGACGGTAACGGGCGCTACATTTTTGCTGGTTATAAAACCGAATCCGCACCGTTTAGCGAAGCGAAAGGTGAATATGTCGGCGGAACTGAAAGTATTAAGCAACAGGTTGATGCTTCGCGTTCGATGGTGATAGGGCATACCGGCGACAAAATTTTTAATAGCATTACCAGTAATGCGGTAGCGGAACCAGACGGTAGCGATTCTGAAACCAGCCTTTTTGCTATGTTGGATAGCGCCATCGCTGCGCTGAAAACACCGGTTGCAGATAGTGAAGCGGATAAAGAAACCGCTGCTGCGGCATTAGATAAAACTAACCGTGGCCTGAAAAACTCGCTGAATAATGTGCTCACCGTACGTGCGGAATTAGGCACACAGTTGAACGAACTGGAGTCGCTGGATTCATTAGGTAGCGATCGCGCTTTAGGTCAGACGCAGCAGATGAGTGATTTGGTTGATGTGGACTGGAACGCGACGATTTCATCTTACATCATGCAGCAAACGGCGTTGCAGGCGTCGTACAAAGCGTTTACTGATATGCAAGGATTATCGCTTTTTCAGCTCAATAAATAAGCACTTTTCAAACATATCATGAAACTGGGTATGTTTTGTCTGCCCGCTCTGGGATCGCCTGAGCGGGCATTTTTTTGCCTTATTTTTGAGTGTGGCTGGCAAGAATACCATTGGGTGAAGTTGAATATATTGATTCATAACTGAAATAAAAAAAGCCCCGGCGGTTGCCAGGGCTTGATCGCTTT
This sequence comes from Escherichia marmotae, assembly GCF_002900365.1. Lineage (NCBI taxonomy): Bacteria > Pseudomonadati > Pseudomonadota > Gammaproteobacteria > Enterobacterales > Enterobacteriaceae > Escherichia > Escherichia marmotae. The sequence goes on along the minus strand of NZ_CP025979.1, from coordinate 1,285,213 downwards.
GAGTTAATGATTACTCAACAGGTTGCGGACGCGCAGGGGCGGCAGAGGCATGATGCGTCGCCGTATGACCACCTGCGGCACCTTTACCTTCGAAGGCAAAGGCTGGACGCTGCCAATCACTGTGGCGCGGCGCTTCCGGAACATATTCCGGTGCCGGAGCACGTGTCATCGGCGCGGTAGCGTGGTTATGCTCTACGACTACCTCGGCTTCAACAGGGGCTACTGTTTCAACCTCTGCTGCAACTTCAGCGACCACAGGCGCGGCAGGTTGAGCAACGACTTCAGGTTCGGCAATCACAACCTCGGCAGTTTCGGCAACTTCTTCAATATCAGCCGTCTCTTCCTGCGGTTCAACCACTGGTTCTGCGTGCTCTGCAACTTCCTGCGCTACGGCAACATCAGCTTCGGCAATCACCTGCGGCTGTTCAGTTACTGCAGCGGCAATCACTTCAGGATGCGTCGTTTCAACCACTTGCGGTTCGGCAACCTGAACAGGTGCTTCTACGACTTCAGTTACTTCTTCAACAACCGGCGCGGCAATGACTGGCTCCACAGCGGCGGCGACAGGGACTTCAGTCATCATCGGCTGAACCTGTACTTCTTCCTGCTCGCGTTGTTCTTCAACCTGTACATCTTGCGGACGTACAACCGGGTAGCGGATCCAGACTTTGCCAGAGGCAAGTTCCGGAGATGCGCACGCTACAGTTAACGGCATTGGTGACTGAACCGGATAACGCTCGTCACGATAGCGGCGACGACGCTGGCCACTTACGCGCAGGTGACGAGGCGAACGACGAGAACGACGTGGCATGCCACCGTTGTCACGGTTATCGGCATTGTTCTCTTCTTGCTGTTCCGGCGCAGTTTGCGCAACCACAGGCAGCGGAACTTTTACCAGTTCAGTTCGCTGGGCAGGCGTTTCCTGCATAACAGGCTCGGTAGCGACGGTTTCTTCAACCACCGGTGCGACTACAACTTCTTCAGCAACGCTTTGCTCGTAACGCACTTTTTGGTTCAGTTGACGCTGTTTACGACGTGGTTGAACCGGACGTACACGTTCTTCCTGGTCGGTTTCCTGAACAGATGGCTCTTCAACATTCAGCGCTTTAGCTTCTTGTTGCACCTGACGTTTATCGTCGTTACGGCGACGGCTACGTTCACGACGCGGTGCTTGCTGCTCGTCAGTGGTGCGTGCTTTTTCAGTTACATCGGTCTGCTGACGGTTCTCACGAGCCTCGGCAGTCTGCTGCTGTGCCTGGCGACGATTACGACGGTTCTCTTCGCGATTATCGCTGCCCTCTGTACGCTCACTACGTGTATCGCGGCGTTCATTACGGTCACGGCGGTTGTTCTGGCGAGGCTTACGGCGATCCTGTTGGCGCTCCGGTTTTGCTTCTGCTTTCGACGCGGGTTGCTCGGCCGGTTTGGTTTCTTCGCCGCCGCTGAACAACGATTTCAGTGCGTTGAAAAGACGGCTCAACAGGCCTGGTTGTGCTGGAGCAGCAGGCGTTGTCGGCGCAGCTTTCGGTGCTGGGGCTGCTGCCGGTGCTACAGTTTCAGCCGGGGTTGGCGCTGGTGGAACATCCGGCATGGCGAAGGTTGCCAGTGCAGGTTGTTCCGGGCGTTTACGTTCAGGGAATTCTTCCTCAGAAGGTAATGCCATCGCTTCTTCATGCAGTTTTGGCAGCATGTAGCTTAAGGTCGGCGTCTCTTCTCCTTTACGCACGCGCAGCACGTGGTAGTGCGGAGTTTCCATCTGATCGTTTGGTACAATCACGCAGCGCACGCCGTCCTGACGGGTTTCAATTGCATTCACCGCAGAACGTTTTTCGTTCAGCAGGTAAGAAGCAATGGGGACAGGAACAATAGCGTGGACTTCCTGAGTGTTCTCTTTCAGGGCTTCTTCTTCAATCAGACGCAGAATAGAGAGCGACAGGGATTCGTTGTCACGCACGGTGCCAGTACCGGAGCAACGCGGGCAGACGTGATGGCTGGATTCACCCAGCGATGGGCTAAGGCGCTGACGGGACATCTCGAGCAGGCCGAAGCGAGAAATATGGCTGATTTGAATACGCGCACGATCCTGACGCACCGCTTCACGCAGACGGTTTTCTACCGCACGCTGGTGGCGTACTGGCGTCATGTCAATAAAGTCGATAACAATCAGGCCGCCGAGGTCACGCAGACGCAACTGACGAGCAATCTCATCAGCAGCTTCCAGGTTAGTGTTAAACGCGGTTTCTTCGATATCACCGCCGCGGGTTGCGCGTGCGGAGTTGATGTCGATGGCGGTTAACGCTTCGGTGCTGTCGATAACAATAGAACCACCGGACGGCAGACGAACTTCACGCTGGAAAGCGGACTCGATCTGCGATTCAATCTGGTAGTGGCTGAACAGTGGAATTTCACCCGTGTACAGTTTGATTTTGCTGCTGAAATCCGGGCGACCCAACGCGGCGATATGCTGACGCGCCAGTTCGAGCACTTTCGGGTTATCAATAAGGATTTCACCTATGTCCTGACGCAGGTAGTCGCGGAAAGCGCGAACGATAACGTTGCTTTCCTGGTGAATCAGGAACGGAGCAGGGCGGCTTTCAGCGGCTTTTTTGATCGCTTCCCAGTGTTTCAGACGGAAGCTCAGATCCCACTGGAGCGCCTCGGCAGATTTGCCGACGCCAGCAGTACGCACGATAAGCCCCATGCCTTCAGGCAGTTCAAGGCTTGCCAGTGCTTCTTTTAATTCGGTACGGTCGTCGCCTTCGATACGGCGAGAAATGCCACCCGCGCGCGGGTTGTTCGGCATCAGAACCAGATAGCTACCCGCCAGGCTGATAAAGGTGGTCAGTGCTGCGCCTTTGTTACCGCGCTCTTCTTTATCGATCTGAACAATAACCTCCTGACCTTCACGCAACACATCTTTAATGTTGGGGCGGCCATGAGCACTGTAGTTAGCAGGGAAATATTCGCGGGCAATTTCTTTTAGTGGGAGGAAACCGTGACGTTCAGCGCCGTAATCAACAAAAGCAGCTTCCAGACTCGGTTCAATGCGGGTGATTTTACCTTTGTAGATGTTCGCCTTTTTCTGTTCATGCCCTGGACTTTCGATATCCAGATCATACAGACGCTGCCCATCTACAAGGGCAACGCGCAACTCTTCCTGCTGAGTTGCGTTGATTAACATTCTTTTCATCGTAACTTACTCATTATTCTTACATTGACGACTAAGCTGCGGGCAAAGTAACGCCTTTCCGGGTGTGAACCGATGGCCTCGTGTCTAGTCGCGTCGCCAACCTCACGGTTATCGTCAGCTCAAAGAGGCGCAGAGTGTCGGTTGCCCGTTTTTCATGCGGAAAAACAGCGCAATTATCAGAGAAACAGACTGGGTATTACTCTCCAGAAATATTTCCATCTACCGGTAAGGACTGCAACCCGCAGCCCGCTAACTGCCTGAAAGATCAATACGTCTTACGCCATTGCTGCGTTGATGATCGGTCGGGCAAAATGGGTTATTCCGTAAAATTTCTTGTTTTAACAAGGTTGGACACGGAAACGTTCTCATTATTCCACTGCAAGCCTTGTTATAGCAAGATGACTTTTACCATTTATCACCCACTTACTCACAGTTTTTTCACTTCTTGCTGGTGATTGGTTTAATAACCAGCAATTAAGTGATTGCGCTGGGAAGTAATAAGGTGCAGAACTAAATATAAGCATAGAAAAATGAGTGGCGCGAATCCTGCTGGCTATTTAGAATCGCCCCCCATGAAAACAGAGACTCCATCCGTAAAAATCGTTGCTATTACCGCTGATGAAGCGGGGCAACGTATCGATAACTTTTTGCGTACCCAATTGAAAGGCGTACCAAAAAGTATGATCTACCGTATTTTGCGTAAAGGCGAAGTACGGGTGAACAAAAAACGTATTAAGCCTGAATATAAACTCGAAGCTGGCGATGAAGTGCGTATTCCGCCGGTTCGCGTTGCTGAACGGGAAGAAGACGCGGTTTCGCCGCATCTGCAAAAAGTCGCTGCGCTGGCGGATGTCATCTTATATGAAGATGATCATATCCTGGTGTTGAATAAACCGTCTGGCACAGCAGTACATGGCGGCAGTGGTTTAAGTTTCGGCGTTATTGAAGGACTGAGGGCGTTGCGCCCGGAAGCGCGGTTCCTTGAACTGGTGCATCGGCTCGACCGGGACACCTCTGGTGTGCTGCTGGTAGCGAAAAAACGCTCGGCGTTACGTTCTCTACATGAGCAATTACGTGAAAAAGGTATGCAAAAAGATTACCTGGCGCTGGTGCGCGGTCAGTGGCAGTCACACGTGAAAAGCGTGCAAGCGCCGTTGCTGAAAAACATTCTGCAAAGCGGCGAGCGTATTGTGCGTGTGAGCCAGGAGGGTAAGCCGTCAGAAACGCGCTTCAAAGTGGAAGAACGCTATGCGTTTGCCACGCTGGTGCGTTGTAGCCCGGTGACCGGTCGTACACACCAGATCCGTGTGCATACGCAATACGCTGGTCATCCGATTGCCTTTGATGATCGTTACGGCGACCGCGAATTTGATAAACAACTCACTGAAGCGGGAACGGGATTAAATCGTTTATTCCTGCACGCCGCGGCGTTGAAGTTTACCCATCCGGGAACGGGTGAGGTGATGCGTATCGAAGCGCCGATGGATGATGGTTTGAAGCGTTGTTTGCAGAAACTGCGTAATACGCGTTAATGCGAGCATATAAATCAGATAGTAGGCGGTAGGCCTGATAAGGCGTTTACGCCGCATCAGGCAGTCAGCACCAATTGCCGGATGCGGCGTAAACGCGTCCGGCTCATAAAATTATCCCATCAGCGGGTTTTTCCCTTCCCGACGTAACATCTGACAGAGCGCAATAAGCGGCAAACCAACCAGCGTGTTAGGGTCACGCCCTTCTAAACGCTCGAATAGCGTAATGCCAAAGCCTTCACTCTTAAAGCTACCTGCACAGTGCAGGGGATGCTCCTTACGCACGTAATTATCAATCTCCGCCTCGCTCAGATGACGGAAATGGACGTCAAATGGTTCCACTTCTGTTTGCAGATGTCCGTTGGCGGAATTATACAATGCCAGCCCGGTATAAAAGGTGACAATATTGCCGCTGGCTTTGCGTAATTGCAGGCGCGCATTGTCTTCCGTTAACGGTTTACCGGTGATTTCACCGTCAAGAACACACACCTGGTCAGAACCAATAATTAAATGGTCTGGATAACGTGATGCTAAGGATTGCGCTTTTTCTTGCGCCAGTCGAAGCACCAGTTGGCGAGGTGATTCATCGCTATGCGGGGTTTCGTCGACCTCCGGCGCGGCACATTCGAAAGAGATTTGCAGTTTTTCAAGTAGAGCGCGGCGCCAGGGCGAGGTGGAGGCTAAAATAAGTTTAGACATATTTTTTTCCATCAGATATAGCGTATTGATGATAGCCATTTTAAACTATGCGCTTCGTTTTGCAGGTTGATGTTCGTTGTCAGCACTGAACGAAAATAAAGCAGTAACCCGCAATGTGTGCGAATTATTGGCAAAAGGCAACCACAGGCTGCCTTTTTCTTTGACTCTATGACGTTACAAAGTTAATATGCGCGCCCTATGCAAAAGGTAAAATTACCCCTGACTCTCGATCCGGTTCGTACGGCTCAAAAACGCCTTGATTACCAGGGTATTTATACTCCTGATCAGGTTGAGCGCGTCGCTGAATCTGTAGTCAGTGTGGACAGTGATGTGGAATGCTCCATGTCGTTCGCTATCGATAACCAACGTCTCGCAGTGTTAAACGGCGATGCGAAGGTGACGGTAACGCTCGAGTGTCAGCGTTGCGGGAAGCCGTTTTCTCATCAGGTCTACACAACGTATTGTTTTAGTCCTGTGCGTTCAGACGAACAGGCTGAAGCACTGCCGGAAACGTATGAACCGATTGAGGTTAACGAATTCGGTGAAATCGATCTGCTTGCAATGGTTGAAGATGAAATCATCCTCGCCTTGCCGGTAGTTCCGGTGCATGATTCTGAACACTGTGAAGTGTCCGAAGCGGACATGGTCTTTGGTGAATTGCCTGATGAAGCGCAAAAACCAAACCCATTTGCCGTATTAGCCAGCTTAAAGCGTAAGTAATTGGTGCTCCCCGTTGGATCGGGGATAAACCGTAATTGAGGAGTAAGGTCCATGGCCGTACAACAGAATAAACCAACCCGTTCCAAACGTGGCATGCGTCGTTCCCATGACGCGCTGACCGCAGTCACCAGCCTGTCTGTAGACAAAACTTCTGGTGAAAAACACCTGCGTCACCACATCACTGCCGACGGTTACTACCGCGGCCGCAAGGTCATCGCTAAGTAATCACGCGTCTGCGTGATGAAGCTTAGTGAGGATTTTCCCCAGGTAACTGGGGAAAGACCAAACCGGGCGGCGACGATACCTTGACACGTCTAACCCTGGCGTTAGATGTCATGGGGGGCGATTTTGGCCCTTCTGTGACAGTGCCTGCAGCTTTGCAGGCACTGAACTCTAATTCGCAACTCACTCTTCTTTTAGTCGGTAATCCCGACGCCATCACGCCATTACTTGCTAAAGCTGACTTCGAACAACGTTCGCGTTTGCAGATTATCCCTGCGCAGTCAGTTATCGCCAGTGATGCCCGGCCTTCGCAAGCTATCCGCGGCAGTCGTGGTAGCTCAATGCGCGTGGCTTTGGAACTAGTGAAAGAGGGGCGAGCGCAGGCCTGTGTCAGTGCCGGTAATACCGGGGCGCTGATGGGACTGGCAAAATTATTGCTCAAACCCCTGGAGGGGATTGAGCGTCCGGCGTTGGTGACGGTGTTACCGCATCAGCAAAAGGGCAAAACGGTGGTTCTCGATTTAGGGGCCAACGTCGATTGTGATAGCACAATGTTGGTGCAATTCGCCATTATGGGCTCTGTTTTGGCAGAAGAGGTGGTGGAAATCCCTAACCCTCGCGTGGCGTTGCTCAATATTGGTGAAGAAGAAGTAAAGGGTCTCGACAGTATTCGGGACGCCTCAGCTGTGCTTAAAACAATCCCTTCTGTCAATTATATCGGCTATCTTGAAGCCAATGAGTTATTAACTGGCAAGACAGATGTGTTGGTCTGTGACGGTTTTACAGGAAATGTCACATTAAAGACGATGGAAGGTGTTGTCAGGATGTTCCTTTCTCTGCTGAAATCCCAGGGAGAAGGGAAAAAACGGTCGTGGTGGCTACTGTTATTAAAGCGTTGGCTACAAAAGAGCCTGACGAGGCGATTCAGTCACCTCAACCCCGACCAGTATAACGGCGCCTGTCTGTTAGGATTGCGCGGCACGGTGATAAAAAGTCATGGTGCGGCCAATCAGCGAGCTTTTGCGGTCGCGATTGAACAGGCAGTGCAGGCGGTGCAGCGACAAGTTCCTCAGCGAATTGCCGCTCGCCTGAAATCTGTATACCCAGCTGGTTTTGAGCTGCTGGACGGTGGCAAAAGCGGAACTCTGCGGTAGCAGGACGCTGCCAGCGAACTCGCAGTTTGCAAGTGACGGTATATAACCGAAAAGTGACTGAGCGTACATGTATACGAAGATTATTGGTACTGGCAGCTATCTGCCCGAACAAGTGCGGACAAACGCCGATCTGGAAAAAATGGTGGATACCTCTGACGAGTGGATTGTTACTCGTACTGGCATCCGTGAACGTCATATTGCTGCACCAAACGAAACCGTTTCTACCATGGGCTTCGAAGCGGCGACACGTGCAATTGAAATGGCGGGTATCGACAAAGACCAGATTGGCCTGATTGTTGTGGCAACGACTTCTGCCACGCACGCCTTCCCGAGCGCAGCATGTCAGATTCAAAGCATGTTGGGCATTAAAGGTTGCCCGGCGTTTGACGTTGCCGCAGCCTGTGCAGGTTTCACATACGCCCTGAGCGTAGCTGATCAATATGTGAAATCTGGTGCGGTGAAGTATGCTCTGGTCGTCGGTTCCGATGTACTGGCGCGCACCTGCGATCCAACAGATCGCGGGACCATTATCATTTTTGGTGATGGTGCGGGCGCTGCGGTGCTGGCCGCCTCTGAAGAGCCAGGAATTATCTCCACCCATCTGCATGCCGACGGCAGCTATGGTGAATTGCTGACGCTGCCTAACGCTGACCGTGTGAATCCAGAGAATTCAATTCATCTGACTATGGCAGGCAACGAAGTCTTCAAGGTCGCGGTAACTGAGCTTGCGCACATCGTTGATGAGACGCTGGCGGCGAATAATCTTGACCGTTCTCAACTGGACTGGCTGGTTCCGCATCAGGCGAACCTGCGTATTATCAGCGCAACGGCGAAAAAACTCGGCATGTCGATGGACAATGTCGTCGTGACCCTGGATCGCCATGGTAATACCTCTGCTGCTTCTGTGCCTTGTGCACTTGATGAAGCGGTACGCGATGGGCGTATTAAGCCTGGTCAGTTGGTCCTGCTTGAAGCCTTTGGCGGTGGGTTTACCTGGGGCTCCGCGCTGGTTCGTTTCTAGGATAAGGATTTAAAAATGACGCAATTTGCATTTGTGTTCCCTGGACAGGGTTCTCAAACCGTTGGAATGCTGGCTGATATGGCGGCGAGCTATCCCATTGTTGAAGAAACGTTTGCTGAAGCTTCTGCAGCGCTGGGCTACGACCTGTGGGCGCTGACCCAGCAGGGGCCAGCCGAAGAACTGAATAAAACCTGGCAAACCCAGCCAGCACTGTTAGCTGCATCTGTTGCGCTGTATCGCGTATGGCAGCAGCAAGGCGGCAAAGCTCCAGCAATGATGGCTGGTCACAGCCTGGGCGAATACTCCGCGCTGGTTTGTGCTGGTGTGATTGATTTTGCTGATGCGGTGCGTCTGGTTGAGATGCGCGGCAAGTTCATGCAGGAAGCTGTACCGGAAGGGACTGGCGCAATGGCGGCAATCATCGGTCTGGATGATGCGTCTATTGCTAAGGCTTGTGAAGAAGCAGCGGAAGGCCAGGTGGTTTCTCCGGTAAACTTCAACTCTCCGGGCCAGGTGGTTATTGCCGGTCATAAAGAAGCGGTTGAGCGTGCAGGTGCTGCCTGTAAAGCTGCTGGCGCAAAACGTGCGTTGCCGTTGCCAGTGAGCGTTCCGTCTCATTGTGCGTTGATGAAACCGGCTGCCGACAAGCTGGCTGTTGAATTAGCAAAAATCACTTTTAACGCCCCAACCGTTCCGGTTGTGAACAACGTTGATGTGAAATGCGAAACCAATGGTGATGCCATCCGTGATGCCCTGGTGCGCCAGCTTTATAACCCAGTTCAGTGGACGAAGTCCGTTGAATACATGGCAACGCAAGGCGTAGAACATCTTTATGAAGTCGGCCCGGGCAAAGTGCTTACTGGCCTGACAAAACGCATTGTCGACACCCTGACCGCCTCGGCGCTGAATGAACCTTCAGCGATGGCAGCGGCGCTCGAGCTTTAAAAGAGGAAAATCATGAATTTTGAAGGAAAAATCGCACTGGTAACCGGTGCAAGCCGTGGGATTGGCCGCGCAATTGCTGAAACGCTCGCAGCCCGTGGTGCGAAAGTTATCGGCACTGCGACCAGTGAAAGCGGCGCTCAGGCGATCAGTGATTATTTAGGTGCTAACGGTAAAGGTCTGATGTTGAATGTGACCGACCCGGCATCTATCGAATCTGTTCTGGAAAAAATTCGCGCAGAATTTGGTGAAGTCGATATCCTGGTCAATAATGCCGGTATCACTCGTGATAACCTGTTAATGCGAATGAAAGATGATGAGTGGAACGATATTATCGAAACCAACCTTTCATCTGTTTTCCGTCTGTCAAAAGCGGTAATGCGCGCTATGATGAAAAAGCGTCATGGTCGTATTATCACTATCGGTTCTGTGGTTGGTACCATGGGAAATGGCGGTCAGGCCAACTACGCTGCGGCGAAAGCGGGCTTGATCGGCTTCAGTAAATCACTGGCGCGCGAAGTTGCGTCACGCGGTATTACTGTAAACGTTGTTGCTCCGGGCTTTATTGAAACGGACATGACACGTGCGCTGAGCGATGACCAGCGTGCGGGTATCCTGGCGCAGGTTCCTGCGGGTCGCCTTGGCGGCGCACAGGAAATCGCCAACGCGGTTGCATTCCTGGCATCCGACGAAGCAGCTTACATCACGGGTGAAACTTTGCATGTGAACGGCGGGATGTACATGGTCTGACCGCGAATTGCACAAAATGCTCATGTTGCGCGCAGTCTGCGTGGTTATGAGTAATAATTAGTGCAAAATGATTTGCGTTGTTGGGGGGTATGGCCTCAAAATAGCGTAAAATCGTGGTAAGACCTGCCGGGATTTAGTTGCAAATTTTTCAACATTTTATACACTACGAAAACCATCGCGAAAGCGAGTTTTGATAGGAAATTTAAGAGTATGAGCACTATCGAAGAACGCGTTAAGAAAATTATCGGCGAACAGCTGGGCGTTAAGCAGGAAGAAGTTACCAACAATGCTTCTTTCGTTGAAGACCTGGGCGCGGATTCTCTTGACACCGTTGAGCTGGTAATGGCTCTGGAAGAAGAGTTTGATACTGAGATTCCGGACGAAGAAGCTGAGAAAATCACCACCGTTCAGGCTGCCATTGATTACATCAACGGCCACCAGGCGTAAGTGAACATCTCCAGGCGGTCGTTCGACCGCCTGAGTTTTATCTTTTTGTCCCACTAGAATCATTTTTTCCCTCCCTGGAGGACAAACGTGTCTAAGCGTCGTGTAGTTGTGACCGGACTGGGCATGTTGTCTCCTGTCGGCAATACCGTAGAGTCTACCTGGAAAGCTCTGCTTGCCGGTCAGAGTGGCATCAGCCTAATCGACCATTTCGATACTAGCGCCTATGCAACGAAATTTGCTGGCTTAGTAAAGGATTTTAACTGTGAGGACATTATCTCGCGCAAAGAACAGCGCAAGATGGATGCCTTCATTCAATATGGAATTGTCGCTGGCGTTCAGGCCATGCAGGATTCTGGCCTTGAAATAACGGAAGAGAACGCAACCCGCATTGGTGCCGCAATTGGCTCCGGGATTGGCGGCCTCGGACTGATCGAAGAAAACCACACATCTCTGATGAACGGTGGTCCACGTAAGATCAGCCCATTCTTCGTTCCGTCAACGATTGTGAACATGGTGGCAGGTCACCTGACTATCATGTATGGCCTGCGTGGCCCAAGCATCTCTATCGCGACCGCCTGTACGTCTGGCGTGCATAACATTGGCCATGCTGCGCGTATTATCGCGTATGGCGATGCTGACGTGATGGTTGCAGGTGGCGCAGAGAAAGCCAGTACGCCGCTGGGCGTTGGTGGTTTCGGCGCGGCACGTGCATTATCTACCCGCAATGATAACCCGCAAGCGGCCAGCCGCCCGTGGGATAAAGAGCGTGATGGTTTCGTACTGGGCGATGGCGCCGGTATGCTGGTGCTCGAAGAGTACGAACACGCAAAAAAACGCGGTGCGAAAATTTACGCTGAACTTGTCGGCTTTGGTATGAGCAGCGATGCCTACCATATGACGTCGCCGCCGGAAAATGGCGCAGGCGCAGCACTGGCAATGGCGAATGCTTTGCGTGATGCAGGCATTGAAGCGAGCCAGATTGGCTACGTTAACGCGCACGGTACTTCAACGCCAGCAGGCGATAAGGCCGAAGCGCAGGCAGTGAAAACCATCTTCGGTGAAGCTGCAAGCCGTGTGCTGGTAAGTTCCACGAAATCCATGACTGGTCACCTGTTAGGTGCAGCGGGTGCAGTAGAGTCTATCTACTCCATCCTGGCCCTGCGCGATCAGGCTGTTCCGCCGACCATCAACCTGGATAACCCGGATGAAGGCTGCGACCTGGATTTTGTGCCGCATGAAGCGCGCCAGGTAAGCGGAATGGAGTACACCTTGTGTAACTCCTTCGGCTTCGGTGGCACTAACGGTTCGTTGATCTTTAAACGCGTTTAAAGATTCGCGAAGCAAATAAAAAAGCGGAACGCTCAGGCGCTCCGCTTTTTTTTGTCTTCCGATAGATTTACTGGTAGGTAAAAGAAAACTGCACAACCGTTTTAAACTCACCTGCCGTTACTACGCCAGTAGGAGTGTACAAGCGGGCAGAGAGTGGAAATATCACGCTATTCTGTGTGCTGTTAACGCCTACGGTCAATGCGCCCAGCGGCTGGATTTCAGTCAAATGGTCGCGCGTCATTATCTGCAACGCCATCCCTGTGGCATTTCCCAGACTGTTGCTAAATTTCGTTGGATCTACAGTATCTGCATCGCCACTGAATGATGCTGTAACCTGCGTAGTAGAAGCAGGGCAGCCGGAAAGCGACAGTTGGAAATCCTGCCATTCACTGGTACTGCCTACCGTTTTATAATCTACGGCGCGCGCCTGTTGAAACGTCACTGTCTGCGCTTTGGTATTCGTATCAACGGTACAGGCCGCCGCTACTACCGTTCCACTGAGATTAATATCTGCAGCGGGTGCCCCGGTAACCCACATGCATACCAGTGCGGGAATGTATTTGAGAACCTGTCGCGTCATGATGCCTTCCTGCATTTACTGGTAGGTAAAGGTTGCCTGAACCTGACCTTGAATAGAACCAGGCATCACGTTGCCTTTGGAGACCGCGCGAGAGCGCATCTTCAAATCGTAAGTGTGAGTACCAGGGATAATGACATTTTGCAGAGACGCACCGTTTTTAAATGACACATCGCCAGCCTGATTTGTAAGCTCCAGTTTTAGATTGGTTGCACCACCAGTATTTTTATAGTAATCGGTATCGGTATCAGTTGTGCCGGAAAAAGCCACGCTAAAAGAGGTGGTGGAGGCAGGGCAGTTAGTCAGGGAAAGGGTGAAATCTTTCCAGCTTGTAGCACTACCCGCTGTGGACAGACTATCGGCTAAAATATCATTACCCAGATTAACGTCTAATGACGGATTATTGCCATTCACAATGCATGGCGAAGCGATGACTAACCCTGTGATATTAATATCGACAGCATAACTGTTGATAGAAAATAAACTTACTAACGCAGCTGCTATTATACCAATCTTTTTATCCATAATAATATTCTCCTTTAGGTTCAGTTATAAGTCACGTCGAGTTGAAGCGCGGAGTTTACCTTTCCGGCAGTGACTGTATTTATATCGTCGATGAAATAACCAACTTTAAAATCAGGCAAATCGTAATTTCCTGAACCAATATAACTCGTTAATTTTTTAGGGCTGTTTAATTGGTTGTAGGGAGTATTATCGCCATTCATAAATCTTATATAGACATTTTTGGCATAATCATTACCGGTTTGTGCCTTCATAACGCCATTTGCCGCGTCATGTGTGCCGTAGGTTGCTGTGAATTTATAGTTGATGCTATCCATTGCTCCCGGGCAATTGGTTAAACTTATTTTTGGAACACTTGTCTCACCCTGGACACCATTAACTAAATCTTTGCCATAAAGCGTTGGCAGTTTTATCTCTTTTGGTGCCGTGATGGTGCAGGCCGTGTACTTTGGTTGACCGCTAGTACCCGAGCGGGCAGTAAACGTCTTACTGGTTCCATCGGGATTATGATAAGTCACCGTAACTGTAGGTGGAACAATCTGCCCGGCAGGCAAGAAGTCAGTCAGTCTGATAAGTTCATAGCGAACAATGAAGAATCCACCCGCGCCTGCACCGGAAAAATCCAGCCGGAATGGCGGGTTGAAAACCTTTATCGGTGTTGAGACGTCAGGCCTGTAAGTTACTTGATAGGCAATACCAATACCAGGGTTACTCGTTTTATAAACGGTAGCGCCATCATCTCCAGTAAAACCTGCTACCTCTTGCCCATTAATCGTCACTTCTGCATAAGCAGTACCCGACCCGCCCCCAGAAACTTTTAGCGACCAGTTCTGCCCCCAGTCATCAAACCAGGTTTTTCCCCCTACCTGCGCAGGAATACCGGTATTAGATAATATATATGGTTTGGTTGACGTATCAGCGGCGCTTAAATCAAATGTGGTTGCAGATACTATTACCGGGCTTGTTGCCATCCCAATGGCGGCAAACAGACGGAGGATAGTGGTGCGGCGGAAAGTTTTTTTTCCATTATGATTGAAAATTGTATATTGCATTATTTACAGACCCCGTTTGTCTGAATGACACCACCCGTTTGTGCGGTGACGGGTAAATTAAATGATACCTGGCAAGAGTCACCCACACCATTTCCCCACTTCACTTTTAGCGCACCGCTTTCTGGCATACCTGTGAGATATACCTGACCGTTATCGCCCACAATAAAGCCTTGTGCGCTGGTGCTCTTATCGATGGATGCCAGTGCGCCAAATGGTACTGCTGTTCCACCTGGTCGGGTTAAGTTTATGAGTACGCGCTTACCCACTTGTGTGTTGAAGGTGGCGCGTACAATTGCTCCACGGGTTGGTGTAACTGTTCTGCTGGAAATGGTGAGATCGGCATCATCAGGTAGTGTCTCGGTTTCCAGTGAAATGGCATTTTCCTTATATGCGTTGACGAACGGAACGATTGTGTAGCCACGGTAATCCGTTTTGACGCCAGTTTGGTTGGACACGCTAACCCCATTGGCACCAGGTGCCTGCACCAGGGCGACGGTTTCCCCTAACGACTGACTCAATGTAATACCGTCGGCATGTGCTACAACGCCACCTTCAATACCGTAGTTCACACGTTGCTGGTTTTGATCATAGCTGTAGGCTGCATTGAGTCTGGCGTAAGTTCCCTGGTAATCCACACTGGCGTAGCCGCCGTTACCCTCTCCATGGTTTGTTTGGCTTTCCTGCAAGCTCCAGTTCAAATTTTGTTGCTCGAGGGCACTGCCATTTAACCCAATTGAATGGTTGGTATTGCCTTTTTTACTGGTGTTCAGGTTATAACTTGCCGAACTATTACTTAGCCAACGATCGAGCGGAAGGCTGATACTCAGTGAGAGGATCTGATCTTCGTCGTAGATCGTCTGTCCATTATTATTGGCCGTGATGCTGCTGTTGCTCGTGTTGCGGTTATAACTGTAATTGATGTTGAAAGTAATGTTATTCCAGCTATTGCTATAGCCTGCGCCAATCGAACGCATCTTCCGATCGCTGTTCCAGTAATCTTCACTGATTGCGTTTAGCGAGAGGGAGCCATAGTTTAAACCGAGGTTTTGCGCGAGCAAAAATTCTGCGCGATTGCGCCGCCGATCGTCAGTCGTATTCTTGTTGCTATCACGCCAGGTATCCAGCACTTCCTGCAAGCTGTAGTAGCCAGATGTCGAGTAGCGATAACCAGATATCGAAATATTCGTGCCAGTCTCAAGGAAATTCTTGCTGTAACGAATTCGCCATGACTGACCTCCTATTTTGTCTTGATCCTGCTGCTGTGACCAGGCTTGTGCGACATCAACGGAAACTGCGCCTAAGGTACCGAAGTTTTTACCCAAACCGCCTAATAGCGATTGATAATGTTGAGAGAACTGACCGCCGCCATAGAGTGTGAAACCGGCTGGCAGGCCGTAGATAGCCGTGCTTTGTGTGAACCATGGCGTTTCAACATTGTTATCGTAGGGGCGATATTGTCCACTGGTCAGGCTATATTTCAGCCGGCCTTCACGTTGCAATATCGGTACGGATGCAAACGGAATAATCTGGTGCTGTTCACTGCCGTCGGCTTCTTTGACCGTGACATCCAGATCGCCGCTGCTGCCGGTAGGGTACATATCGGTAATTTCAAACGCACCCGGCGAGACATAAGTCTGATAAATGGTGTAGCCGTTCTGTTTGATAATCACCTGGGCATTGGTACGGGCGATTCCGCGTACCATAGGGGCATACCCGCGCATGCTATCAGGTAACATATCGTCATCGGAGGCTATTTGAGCGCCGCGAAAAGGCACGCTGTCAAACATGTCCGACGCGGAAGTGCTATCGCCGACGGTCAATTGGCTTTTCAGTGCGATAATATTACGCTGCGCGTAAGTATAAATTGAATCCCAGTTTTCCTGCTTATCTCCACCGGAGGTGTCTCGACTCCAGGTACTATAGTTACGCACTCGCCATGGGCCAATGTTGAGGCCGGGAAGCAGGTTGAGATAGTAGCTGTCGGTGTCTGTACCGTCGGAATTTCGCGTGGCGGTATTCGCGCCCGAGAAATTGTAGTTGAGCAGTAGCGCGTTTATGCCTTCATCAAGCCGTTCAGGGGGAACAAAGCCACGCACTGAATTGTTCATTGCGGCTTGTGGCACAGTGATCATCAATTGCTGACGGTTGAATATAAACTCAGTGCTGGCCATCGGAATGGCGGACAAATTGGCGCACTCGCTGCTGTTGTTCAGTTGTGGAAATTGTTCGGTACGAACACCAAATGTCTTTAACATTTCCGGGCTAATGCAAGGTTGTAATGAAGAATTTCCGTTCGTCTCTTTTTGCATCGTAAACGGAATATCATATGTGCCCTGAGCCATCTGGTTGATGATTATATCAACACGATAAGTCCCAGGCATTTGCCCAATTCCTTCGCTGAAAGAACTCAAATCGATTAGGTCTGTATTCGGGCCGTCAATACCGAGCAGGGCGGGGTTGAAATATTCGCGTGCAAATGCAGGATTAGACGCCGAAATTGAGCATTGCAAGGCAATAAAGCAAGCTATCTTGCTGAGAATTTTTCTTTTTTGTCTGACGTCTGCGGACATTCCGTTATCCTTCGGGTTAGAGTAAAAATTTACAACGTGGCGCGATGTTCGTTACCTGTGGAACCAAAATCTGAGATCAGTGTCCAGGTGACGTTGCCTGTCGCATTTGAAGGAATAGTGAAGCTCGCGCTATCCATTGGTGCAACATAAGTGGCGTCTTTGACCATCGTGTTACCAATGTTGACGGTGCTAAAGTTCATGTAATAGGGCGTTGGATTGGTGACGACCAACTGCTGACCATTCCGCCGCCAGGACAGCTTATCCGTTGACTTTTCCGGTACGTCAGACAGACCCACCGGGCGATAAATGAGTTTGATGCGTGTCTTTATCGCAATTTGTAACGTATTTGTGGTCGGTGTCGCTTCCGTCGCAGGAACCGTTTTTATATTCATCCAGTACATGGATTCACGATCGGTGGGTAAATTGTCACCGGTGTGAATAATTCGCAGCATGTTTTCTTCGTTTGCACCTAAACGGAACAATGGAGGTGTGATGATAAAAGAGGTTTTTTTGTTGTTGCTGTCATCCTCGTCAATCCATGACTGCACCAGGTATGAGTATTTGTCGGGATTTTTAATGTTTAGTGAGGTTTCTTTTTTCTCACCCTGATACACAACCCTTGTGCTGCCAATAATAACACCCGCATGCGCTATGTTTATGGTTAAAAATAATGCCGTAGCAATCAGTGTCTTTAATGATTTCATTAATTAACCTCGAAAGTAAAACCGGAATGCTCCGGTTTTACCTTAATAAAATGCGAGTATTAGTTATATGCCAGCGTAAAGTTCACGGTGCTGTTAGCAGTACCAGCGCTAACGACGGCGTCAGTTGCGATATAACGCGCAAAGAAGGTCAACTTAGCATCACCGGTTGCGCTAATGTTCTTAGCTTCGGAAGAGGTTGCTAACGGTAATGCAGTACCGGAGGCATTAAGTAGCTGGATAGCGACACCTTTAGCAACGCCAGCAGTACCGTAGCCAGTTAATTGAAGATAATCACCGTTAGTACTGTCCGGCGTGCCGTCGTATTTTACGACAACCGCTTTGCTTTTGAGAGCATCTGGGCAGTTGCTCAAAGCAAGGATAAAACGGGTATTTGCGGCAGTAGTACCTGCGCCATTAAATGCGGTTTTTGCAACATCGCCTAATTTAACTGTTTGAGGTGTAGTAAGAGTACTGTCTACAGTACAACCGGCTTCAATAATATTGCCAGTAAAATCGATTTTACCGTCATCTGCATAGGCGTTTGCGGAAAGCCCCACGGTTGTTGCTAAAGCCAGTGCGGCTAGTTTAACTTTCATTAACATTGTCCTTGTATTTGTTTATTTTCACAGCGAAAAATATTCACCATCCAGTGAACATTAAATGTCACAGGCTTTTTCATTATATTAATATTATTGCTTTTAACAAATTATTTCTTCTAAATGTATTTTTAAATTTATCTTAAATAATAATTTGTGTGTATATGTTGTGGAGAATTTGAATAATGATTTGGATGAATGTAAGGCGGCAGATGACATGATGTCACCTCGAACATTGATATGTTTTATTGAATGTGTGAATATATTGCAAGGATAAAACTGACAAACTTTCAGATGTAAGACACAAATGGTGAAAAATAATCTAAACTCTTGCCAAAATGGAAATTAAGCTGATTCAGTATATTTAAGTCCGGAGATAAAAATGCCTTTAATTAATGGGTATTGTAATGAAAATCTGCCAGTTGGCGATAGAAGTATTCAGTTTGGTGATGGATGTTTTACCACCGCGCGTATTGTTGACGGGCAAGTCGTGTTGCTGTCCTCCCATCTGTCTCGTCTTCGCGATGCGTGTTCGCGGTTAAATATTCTATATACAGATTGGGAACTCCTGGCAGACGAAATGCAATGTTTAGCACAAAAATCACAGAATGGTGTTCTGAAAGTGATCATTAGCCGAGGCTGTGGAGGTCGAGGATACAGTGCAGTCAGTTGCTATACACCAACCCGTATTTTGACTGTATCTGAATATCCAGAGCATTATGCCCGCTGGCGGCAAGAGGGCATTTCCCTAGCACTGAGCCCTGTACGTCTGGGGCGCAATCCTCATCTTGCAGGTATTAAACATCTGAATCGCCTTGAGCAAGTACTGATCCGCTCTCATCTTGAGCAGACAAACGCTGATGAGGCGCTGGTTCTTGACAGCGAAGGGTGGGTTACGGAATGCTGTGCGGCTAATTTGTTCTGGCGCAAGAACAACGTAGTTTATACGCCGCGTCTGGATCAGGCTGGTGTCAACGGCATTATGCGACAATTCTGTATTCGTTTACTGGCACAATCCTCTTATCAGGTTGTCGAAGTGCAAGCCACACTGGAAGAAGTGATGCAGGCGGATGAGATGATAGTTTGTAATGCGCTAATGCCGATTATCCCTGTACGCGCTTGTGACGATGTCTCCTTTTCGTCAACAACGCTATATGAATATTTAGCCCCACTTTGTGAGCACCCGAATTAGTCATGAAAAAAGTGTTATTGATTGTCTTGTTATTGCTGGTGGTACTGGGTATCGCCGCTGGTGTGGGCGTCTGGAAAGTTCGCCACCTTGCTGACAGCAAATTACTTATTAAAGAAGAGACTATATTTACCTTGAAACCGGGGACCGGGCGACGGGGGCTCGGTGAACAACTTTATGCCGATAAGATCATCAATCGCCCACGTGTATTTCAATGGTTGCTGCGTATCGAGCCGGATCTTTCTCATTTCAAAGCCGGTACTTACCGTTTTACACCACAGATGACCGTGCGCGAGATGCTGAAATTGCTGGAAAGCGGTAAAGAAGCGCAGTTCCCGCTACGCCTGGTGGAAGGGATGCGTCTGAGCGATTACCTCAAACAATTGCGTGAGGCACCGTATGTTAAGCACACGTTGAGCGACGATAAATACGCCACCGTGGCACAGGCGCTGGAGCTGGAAAACCCGGAGTGGATTGAAGGCTGGTTCTGGCCAGATACCTGGATGTATACCGCCAATACCACTGATGTCGCGTTACTCAAACGAGCGCACAAGAAAATGGTGAAAGCGGTCGATAGCGCCTGGGAAGGCCGTGCAGATGGGCTGCCCTATAAAGATAAAAACCAACTGGTGACCATGGCGTCGATTATCGAAAAAGAAACGGCCGTTGCCAGTGAACGCGATCAGGTTGCCTCGGTATTTATCAACCGTTTACGTATTGGCATGCGTCTGCAGACCGACCCGACGGTGATTTACGGGATGGGAGAGCGTTATAATGGCAAGCTCTCCCGTGCAGATCTGGAAGCACCAACAGCGTATAACACTTATACCATTACCGGTCTGCCGCCAGGCGCAATTGCAACGCCGGGGGCGGATTCGCTGAAGGCTGCTGCGCATCCGGCAAAAACGCCGTATCTCTATTTTGTGGCCGATGGTAAAGGCGGTCACACGTTTAATACCAATCTTGCCAGTCATAACAAGTCTGTGCAGGATTATCTGAAAGTGCTTAAGGAAAAAAATGCGCAGTAAGTATATCGTCATTGAAGGGCTGGAAGGTGCAGGCAAAACTACCGCGCGTAACGTGGTGGTCGAGACGCTTGAGCAACTGGGTATCCGTGACATGGTTTTCACTCGGGAACCTGGCGGCACGCAACTTGCCGAAAAGTTAAGAAGCCTGGTGCTGGATATCAAATCGGTAGGCGATGAAGTCATTACCGATAAAGCCGAAGTGCTGATGTTTTATGCCGCGCGCGTTCAGTTGGTCGAGACTGTCATCAAACCCGCGCTGGCTAATGGAACCTGGGTGATTGGCGATCGCCACGATCTCTCCACTCAGGCGTATCAGGGCGGTGGCCGTGGTATTGACCAGCATATGCTGGCAACGTTACGTGATGCCGTTCTTGGGGATTTTCGCCCTGACTTAACGCTCTATCTCGATGTTACCCCAGAAGTCGGCCTTAAGCGCGCACGTGCGCGTGGCGAGCTGGATCGCATTGAGCAAGAGTCTTTTGATTTCTTTAATCGTACCCGCGCCCGCTACCTGGAACTGGCCGCACAAGATAAAAGCATTCATACCATTGATGCTACCCAGCCGCTGGAAGCCGTTATGGACGCGATTCGCACCACCGTGACTCACTGGGTTAAGGAGCAGGACGCATGAGATGGTATCCATGGTTACGACCTGATTTCGAAAAACTGGTAGCCAGCTATCAGGCCGGAAGGGGTCACCATGCGCTACTGATTCAGGCGTTACCCAGTATGGGCGATGATGCCTTAATCTATGCTCTGAGCCGTTATTTACTTTGCCAACAACCGCAGGGCCACAAAAGCTGTGGTCACTGTCGTGGATGCCAGTTGATGCAGGCGGGGACACATCCCGATTATTACACTCTTGCACCTGAAAAAGGAAAGAACGCGCTGGGCATTGATGCTGTGCGTGAAGTCACTGAAAAATTGAATGAGCACGCACGATTAGGCGGTGCAAAAGTTGTCTGGGTCACCGATGCTGCCTTGCTGACCGATGCTGCTGCTAATGCCTTGCTGAAAACTCTGGAAGAGCCGCCAGCGGAAACCTGGTTTTTCCTCGCTACACGAGAAATTGAACGCTTACTGGCCACACTGCGCAGCCGTTGTCGCTTGCATTACCTTGCACCACCGCCAGAACAGTACGCGGTGAGCTGGCTTGCGCGTGAAGTGACAATGTCACCAGAGGCCATACTCACCGCATTGCGCCTGAGCGCCGGTTCGCCTGGTGCGGCGTTGGTGTTGTTTCAGGGAGATACCTGGCAGGCACGTGAGACTCTTTGTCAGGCGTTGGCACATAGCGTGCAATCTGGCGACTGGTATTCGATGTTGTCGGCACTTAATCACGAACAAGCTCCGGCGCGTTTACATTGGCTGGCAACTTTGTTGATGGATGCGCTCAAACGCCATTATGACGCCTCACACGTCACCAATGTTGATGTTCCTGGCGTTGTCACCGCGCTGGCAAACCAGCTTTCTCCCTCTCGCCTGCAGGCTATACTGGGGGATGTTTGCCAAAGTCGTGAACAGTTAATTTCTGTCACAGGCGTAAACCGCGAGCTTCTCATCACCGATCTTTTACTGCGTATTGAGCATTACCTGCAACCGGGCGTTGTGTTACCGGTTCCTCATCTTTAAGAGAGACATTATGTTTTTAGTCGACTCACACTGCCATCTTGATGGTCTGAATTATGAATCTTTGCATAAGGACGTGGATGACGTTCTGGCGAAAGCCGCCGCGCGCGATGTGAAATTTTGTCTGGCGGTTGCCACGACATTACCGGGTTACTTGCATATGCGAGATCTGGTAGGCGAACGTGACAACGTTGCATTTTCTTGCGGTGTACATCCGCTCAACCAGAACGATCCCTACGATGTGGAAGATTTACGCCGCCTGGCGGCAGAAGAGGGGGTTGTTGCGCTGGGTGAAACCGGGCTGGATTATTATTACACGCCGGAAACCAAAGTGCGTCAGCAAGAGTCCTTTATTCACCATATCCAGATTGGCCGCGAACTGAACAAACCGGTTATCGTTCATACGCGCGATGCCCGTGCCGATACGCTGGCAATTCTGCGCGAAGAAAGAGTGACGGATTGCGGTGGCGTACTACACTGTTTTACAGAGGACAGAGAAACAGCGGGCAAGTTACTGGATCTCGGATTTTACATCTCCTTCTCCGGCATTGTGACCTTCCGAAATGCGGAACAACTACGCGATGCCGCGCGCTATGTGCCTCTGGATCGGTTGTTGGTCGAAACTGACTCACCTTATCTGGCACCCGTACCGCATCGAGGAAAAGAGAATCAACCTGCGATGGTTCGTGACGTTGCAGAATACATGGCTGTGTTGAAAGGTGTTGCCGTTGAAGAACTGGCGCAGGTAACCACCGATAACTTCGCCCGTCTGTTTCACATCGACGCTTCCCGCCTTCAATCCATCTGTTGAATGAATTTTTTTTAAGCTCGTAATTAATGGGTAAAACGAGTAAAGTTCACCGCCGCAAATTGGGCGGTGGATAACCACGTTTGAAATATCTTGACATATGTTTTGTCAAAATGTGCAACTTCTCTCATGACCAGAAGTTGAAACGTGATAACCGTCAAACAAATCAACATTGAATTATTTTACTCTGTGTAATAAATAAGGGGCGCTTAGATGCCCTGTATACGGTAAGGCTCTCCCCCCTTGCCACGCGTGAGAACGTTAAAAAAGCACCCATACTCAGGAGCACTCTCAATTATGTTTAAGAATGCATTTGCTAACCTGCAAAAGGTCGGTAAATCGCTGATGCTGCCGGTATCCGTACTGCCTATCGCAGGTATTCTGCTGGGCGTCGGTTCCGCGAATTTCAGCTGGCTACCCGCCGTTGTATCGCATGTTATGGCAGAAGCAGGCGGTTCCGTCTTTGCAAACATGCCACTGATTTTTGCGATTGGTGTTGCCCTCGGCTTTACCAATAACGATGGCGTATCTGCGCTGGCCGCAGTTGTTGCCTATGGCATCATGGTAAAAACCATGGCCGTGGTTGCGCCGCTGGTACTACATTTACCTGCTGAAGAAATTGCCGCTAAACATCTGGCGGATACAGGCGTACTCGGGGGGATCATCTCCGGTGCGATTGCAGCGTACATGTTTAACCGTTTCTACCGTATTAAGCTGCCTGAGTATCTTGGCTTCTTTGCCGGTAAACGCTTTGTGCCGATCATTTCTGGCCTGGCTGCCATCTTTACTGGCGTTGTGCTGTCCTTCATTTGGCCGCCAATTGGTTCCGCAATCCAGACCTTCTCCCAGTGGGCTGCTTACCAGAACCCGGTAGTTGCGTTTGGTATCTACGGCTTCATCGAACGCTGCCTGGTACCGTTTGGTCTGCACCACATCTGGAACGTACCTTTCCAGATGCAGATTGGTGAATACACCAATGCCGCAGGTCAGGTGTTCCACGGCGATATTCCGCGTTATATGGCGGGTGACCCGACTGCGGGTAAACTGTCTGGCGGCTTCCTGTTCAAAATGTACGGTCTGCCGGCTGCCGCGATTGCTATCTGGCACTCTGCTAAACCAGAAAACCGCGCTAAAGTGGGCGGTATCATGATCTCCGCGGCACTGACCTCGTTCCTGACCGGTATCACCGAGCCGATCGAGTTCTCCTTCATGTTCGTTGCGCCGATCCTGTACATCATCCACGCGATTTTGGCAGGTCTGGCATTCCCAATCTGTATTCTGCTGGGGATGCGTGACGGTACTTCGTTCTCGCACGGTCTGATTGACTTTATCGTACTGTCTGGTAACAGCAGCAACCTGTGGCTGTTCCCGATTGTCGGTATCGGTTATGCGATTGTTTACTACACTATCTTCCGCGTGCTGATTAAAGCTCTGGATCTGAAAACGCCGGGCCGTGAAGACGCAACTGAAGATGCGAAAGCAACCGGTACTAGCGAAATGGCACCGGCTCTGGTTGCCGCATTTGGCGGTAAAGAAAACATCACTAACCTCGACGCATGTATTACCCGTTTGCGCGTCAGCGTTGCTGATGTGTCCAAAGTGGATCAGGCTGGCCTGAAAAAACTGGGCGCAGCGGGCGTAGTGGTTGCTGGTTCTGGTGTTCAGGCGATTTTCGGTACTAAATCCGATAACCTGAAAACTGAAATGGATGAGTACATCCGTAACCACTAATCCGTAAGATGTTGGGGAGACTAAGGCAGCCGAATGGCTGCCTTTTTTACTGGCGCCAATCAGAACGGGTACGTTCCGGTAATGCTGAAATTACGCGGTGCGCTGTAGACGATAGAACCTTCTACGTTGGTATCATAGGTTTTATCGAACAGGTTATTGACGTTCCCCTGTAACGAGAAGTTTTTTGTCACCTGATAACGGGTGAACAGATCAACTGTCGTTTTCGGCGCGAAAGAATAATGCCAACGCAATACAGGCGGGTAACAATGGCGGCTGTGTATCCCTGTTTAATATATAAACTAAAGAGAAATCATGTTTTCGGTTCATTAGCAGGCGGAAATGGGAATAATAGCGATGTATGCGGCAGTAAAGCGATTTTTTGCTTAATAAATCGTGAGTTAAGGTTGAAAGAGCGGGTTTAACTCGACCATACTCTATACTCGCAGTGTGGCGCGGCGTAGCATGGCGCAACGCATGGCTATTATGAAAAAGGAAAATGTCGTGGCAGAAGAAACTATTTTCAGCAAAATTATTCGTCGTGAGATCCCCTCCGATATCGTTTACCAGGATGATCTGGTAACGGCGTTTCGCGATATTTCGCCGCAAGCGCCAACACATATTCTGATCATTCCTAATATCCTCATTCCTACCGTGAATGACGTGTCAACCGAGCATGAGCAGGCGCTGGGGCGCATGATCACCGTGGCGGCAAAAATCGCTGAGCAGGAAGGGATTGCCGAAGATGGTTACCGTTTGATCATGAATACCAACCGTCATGGTGGACAAGAGGTGTACCACATCCATATGCACCTGCTGGGTGGCCGTCCGTTGGGGCCAATGCTGGCGCATAAAGGTCTGTAACGATGAGAAAAGGATGCTTTGGGCTGGTGTCTCTGGCGCTGTTATTGCTGGTGGGTTGTCGCTCACATCCGGAAATTCCGGTGAATGATGAACAATCTCTGGTGATGGAGTCATCACTTCTGGCTGCTGGTATCAGCGCAGAAAAGCCTGTTTTTTCAATGTCTGACATTCAGTCTTCAGCATCCTCGACGCTCTATAACGAAAGGCAAGAACCCGTTACCGTTCATTATCGTTTTTATTGGTATGACGCCAGAGGGCTGGAGATGCATCCTCTGGAAACGCCACGCAGTGTCACAATTCCCGCGCGTTCAGCGGTGACTCTGTACGGCAGCGCCAATTATCTTGGGGCGCACAAAGTCAGACTTTATATTTATTTGTAAGGGGTGAATCTTGATGACAAAAATGAGTCGCTACGCCTTAATCACCGCGCTGGCGATGTTTCTCGCCGGGTGTGTGGGGCCACGTGAACCCGCACCGGTAGAAGAGGTGAAACCTGCGCCGGAGCAACCTGCCGAGCCGCAACAGCCAGTACCCACGGTGCCATCGGTGCCGACGATCCCGCAGCAGCCAGGGCCAATTGAGCACGAAGATCAAACCGCGCCTCCTGCACCGCATATTCGTCATTATGACTGGAATGGCGCAATGCAACCAATGGTCAGTAAGATGCTTGGGGCTGATGGCGTGACTGCGGGGAGCGTTCTGCTGGTTGATAGCGTTAACAACCGTACTAACGGTTCGCTGAATACCGGAGAAGCGACTGAAACGCTGCGTAATGCGCTGGCCAATAACGGTAAATTTACCCTTGTTTCCGCCCAGCAGCTTTCTATGGCTAAGCAGCAGCTAGGTTTGTCGCCGCAGGACAGCTTAGGCACGCGTAGTAAAGCCATAGGCATTGCTCGCAATGTCGGAGCTCATTACGTGCTTTACTCCAGTGCCTCTGGCAACGTCAATGCACCGACCCTACAAATGCAACTGATGTTGGTGCAGACGGGCGAAATTATTTGGTCAGGTAAAGGTGCCGTTCAGCAGCAATAATCCCATCACGCGCGACGAATTACTGTCGCGCTATTTTCCGCAGTATCATCCCGTCGCGACGTTTAATCATGGGCTTAGCGGCGGGAGTTTTCTCATTGAATATAAGGATCAGCGTTTTGTTGTGCGTCAGCCGCACGATCCTGATGCGTCGCAGTCCGCGTTTTTACGTCAGTATCGGGTGTTATCACAATTACCTGCATACCTTGCGCCAAAGCCGCATTTATATCTTCGTGGCTGGATGGTGGTTGACTATTTACCCGGCGAGGTAAAAACGCAATTGCCAGATACCGACGAACTGGCTGGCTTGCTGTATTATTTGCATCAACAACCGCGTTTTGGCTGGCGAGTAACGTTGTTGCCGCTACTGGAACTGTACTGGCAGCAAAGCGATCCTGCGCGGCGAACAACGGGGTGGCTGCGAATGTTGAAACGTCTGCGCAAAGCGCGGGAACCACAGCCACTACGCCTGAGTCCGTTGCATATGGATGTTCATGCCGGAAACTTGGTGCATAGCGCGTCAGGGTTAAAACTCATCGACTGGGAGTATGCCGGTGATGGCGATATCGCGCTGGAACTGGCGGCGGTGTGGGTGGAAAATACTGACCAGCACCGACGGTTGGTTAATGATTATGCCGTGCGGGCGAAGATTAATCCGGCGCAATTGTGGCGTCAGGTCAGGCGCTGGTTTCCCTGGTTGCTGATGCTGAAAGCAGGGTGGTTTGAGTACCGCTGGCAACAAACCGGCGATCAACAATTTATCAGGCTGGCCAATGACACCTGGCGGCAGCTATCAATAAAACAATAAGGAGAGCAGTGTGGGTCCAGTAATGTTGGATGTTGAAGGTTACGAACTGGACGCGGAAGAGCGTGAGATTCTCGCGCATCCGCTGGTCGGAGGGCTGATTCTCTTTACGCGTAACTATCACGATCCAGAGCAGTTACGCGAACTGGTGCGTCAGATCCGAGCAGCTTCGCGCAATCACCTGGTGGTGGCGGTGGATCAGGAAGGTGGGCGTGTGCAGCGTTTTCGTGAGGGTTTTACCTGCTTACCGGCGGCGCAATCATTCGCTGCACTGCTGGGAATGGAAGAGGGTGGCAAACTGGCGCAAGAGGCGGGTTGGTTAATGGCCAGCGAAATGATCGCTATGGATATTGATATCAGCTTTGCGCCAGTGCTGGACGTAGGGCATATCAGCGCGGCGATTGGTGAGCGTTCTTATCATGCTGATCCAGAAAAAGCCCTCGCAATCGCCAGCCGATTTATTGATGGTATGCATGAAGCCGGAATGAAAACCACCGGTAAACACTTTCCTGGTCACGGCGCAGTAACTGCTGACTCACATAAAGAGACGCCGTGTGATCCGCGTCCGCAAGCGGAAATTCGTGCCAAAGATATGTCAGTCTTCAGCACGTTAATTCGCGAAAATAAACTCGACGCCATTATGCCTGCGCATGTGATCTACAGTGATGTTGATCCGCGTCCGGCGAGCGGATCTCCCCACTGGCTTAAGACCGTTTTACGTCAGGAACTGGGTTTTGACGGTGTGATTTTCTCTGACGATTTATCGATGGAAGGCGCAGCGATTATGGGCAGTTATGCTGAACGTGGGCAGGCATCACTGGATGCGGGTTGCGATATGATCCTGGTCTGCAATAATCGTAAAGGGGCCGTCAGCGTGTTAGATAATCTGTCACCGATCAAGGCAGAACGTGTTACACGTTTGTATCATAAAGGTTCATTTTCGCGACAGGAACTGATGGACTTGGCTCGCTGGAAAGAGATCAGCGCCCGTCTGAATCAGTTACATGAACGCTGGCAGGAAGAGAAAGCAAGTCACTAACCCTGGCTTATGTGAGGAAGCGATGATTATCTATTTACACGGTTTTGACTCTAACAGTCCGGGTAACCACGAAAAAGTCTTACAATTGCAGTTTATTGATCCCGATGTACGGCTGATAAGCTACAGCACTCTGCACCCGAAACACGATATGCAGCATCTGCTCAAAGAAGTGGACAAAATGTTGCAACTGAATGTTGACGAGCGCCCGTTAATTTGCGGTGTTGGGCTGGGTGGTTACTGGGCGGAGCGGATTGGTTTTCTCTGTGATATCCGCCAGGTGATCTTCAACCCTAATCTGTTCCCTTATGAAAACATGGAAGGGAAGATTGATCGCCCGGAAGAGTACGCTGATATTGCTACTAAGTGTGTGACCAACTTCCGCGAGAAGAATCGCGATCGTTGCCTGGTGATCTTGTCGCGTCACGATGAAGCGCTTAATAGCCAGCGGACATCTGAAGAGTTGCATCATTATTACGAGATTGTCTGGGACGAAGAGCAGACGCACAAGTTCAAAAACATCTCCCCGCATTTGCAGCGTATTAAAGCGTTCAAAACCCTCGGTTAAAAGCTATCATCGGTCGCATCAGGTAACCTTGCCGCTATCTGATGCGCCCCGGATTCTGTAGGTCGGATAAGGCGTCCACGCCGCATCCGACAGCCGTGCACCAATGTCTGATGTGCATCTTATCAGGCCTAACACCTCACCCTGTTTCACTCTCCCGAAGCTGCTTGAACAATAAACAAAGCACTGTGTTTTTTGATCTCATCCGGTAAATCCGATTATCTTTTCAGCAACAAAACTTGATTCACATCAATTTTGGTATGACCAATGCACCATTCATGTTATTCTCAATAGCGAAGAACATTTTCATCACTGTAACCTGCTGTTAATTAAGGGCTATGATCATAACCATTAATTAACAATTGGTTAATAAATTTAAGGGGGTCACGTTGACTACGCCATTGAAAAAGATTGTGATTGTCGGCGGCGGTGCTGGTGGGCTGGAAATGGCGACACAGCTTGGACATAAGTTGGGGCGCAAGAAAAAAGCCAAAATTACGCTGGTAGATCGTAACCACAGCCATCTGTGGAAACCGCTGCTGCACGAAGTGGCGACTGGATCGCTCGATGAAGGCGTTGATGCGCTGAGCTATCTGGCCCATGCACGTAATCATGGTTTCCAGTTCCAGTTGGGTTCTGTGGTTGATATCGATCGTGAAGCGAAAACAATCACCATTGCTGAACTGCGCGACGAAAAAGGCGAACTGCTGGTGCCTGAACGCAAAATTGCCTATGACACGCTGGTAATGGCATTGGGCAGCACCTCCAACGATTTCAATACGCCGGGTGTAAAAGAGAACTGCATTTTCCTCGATAACCCGCACCAGGCGCGTCGTTTCCACCAGGAGATGCTGAATCTGTTCCTGAAGTACTCTGCTAATTTGGGCGCCAATGGCAAAGTGAACATTGCGATTGTCGGCGGCGGCGCTACTGGCGTGGAACTCTCTGCCGAACTGCACAATGCGGTGAAACAACTACATAGTTACGGTTACAAAGGGCTGACCAACGAAGCCCTGAATGTAACGCTGGTGGAAGCGGGCGAGCGAATTTTGCCAGCATTGCCGCCACGTATCTCTGCTGCGGCTCACAGTGAGTTAACGAAACTGGGCGTTCGCGTACTGACGCAAACGATGGTGACCAGTGCCGATGAAGGCGGTTTGCACACTAAAGATGGCGAATATATTCAGGCCGATCTGATGGTGTGGGCTGCCGGAATTAAAGCGCCGGATTTCCTGAAAGATATTGGTGGGCTGGAAACCAACCGTATCAACCAACTGGTGGTGGAACCGACGCTGCAAACCACGCGCGATCCAGACATTTATGCCATTGGCGACTGTGCGTCGTGTCCGCGTCCGGAAGGGGGCTTTGTACCGCCGCGCGCCCAGGCCGCACATCAGATGGCTACCTGCGCAATGAACAATATTCTGGCGCAGATGAACGGTAAACCACTAAAAAATTATCAGTATAAGGATCACGGTTCGCTGGTATCACTGTCGAACTTCTCTACCGTTGGTAGCCTGATGGGTAACCTGACCCGAGGTTCGATGATGATTGAAGGACGTATTGCGCGTTTTGTGTACGTTTCTCTGTACCGCATGCATCAGATTGCGCTGCATGGCTACTTTAAAACGGGGCTGATGATGCTGGTAGGTAGCATTAACCGCGTGATCCGTCCGCGTCTGAAACTGCATTAATTGGCTTGTACTGGCGGATGTGGTGTGAACGCCTCATCCGCCCTTACAGGAAGAGGACGATTTGTGAGCCTGATAAGACGCGTTAAGTGTCGCATCAGGCATCCCTTCAGACTCATCTGAATCATTCAGTATTTCCTGCTATTCCCGCGTTTTTCATCTTCTGTCT
Organism: Escherichia marmotae; assembly: GCF_002900365.1. Lineage (NCBI taxonomy): Bacteria > Pseudomonadati > Pseudomonadota > Gammaproteobacteria > Enterobacterales > Enterobacteriaceae > Escherichia > Escherichia marmotae. Next base: position 1,254,645 of record NZ_CP025979.1, on the reverse strand, counting down.
GATAGCGGCTTTTCCTCTTCGCTTGCATGATTGGCATAACTGCAAAGAAGGAGGTGTTCCCGTGAATAAATCAATGTTGGCGGGTATCGGGATTGGTGTCGCGGCTGCGCTCGGCGTAGCGGCAGTAGCCAGTCTGAACGTGTTTGAACGTGGCCCGCAATACGCTCAGGTTGTTTCTGCAATCCCAATCAAGGAAACAGTTAAAACACCGCGCCAGGAGTGCCGCAACGTCACGGTGACTCACCGCCGACCGGTGCAGGATGAAAATCGCATCGCCGGTTCGGTTCTGGGCGCTGTGGCGGGCGGGGTTATAGGGCATCAGTTTGGCGGTGGGCGCGGTAAAGATGTTGCCACCGTTGTGGGGGCGCTTGGTGGTGGGTATGCCGGTAATCAGATTCAGGGCTCTCTCCAGGAAAGCGATACTTACACGACCACCCAACAGCGTTGTAAAACGGTATATGACAAGTCAGAAAAAATGCTGGGATATGACGTGACCTATAAGATTGGCGATCAGCAGGGCAAAATCCGCATGGGTAGCGATCCGGGCACACAAATCCCATTGGATAACAACGGACAACTGGTTCTGAATAACAAAGTATAAAAAAGCTGTACTCTGCAATTTAGCCCCTCATTCGCTCAGGCTGAGGGGCTTTTTTTGCGTCTTATTTCACCAGCGCTGGCCATAAGCGCAATGTTGTCCGCGAAATCTGCATTAGTTTTTCCAGCGATGCGCCTTCCCGGGCACTGATCGACATCCCCTGAATTATACAATTAAGAAATTCCGCAAGATGCGTTACGTCACAGTGGGCAGGAATTTCCCCGCGAGCCTGGCGTTGACATAAAAACTGTTGCAAGGTGCGTTCCTGCATCGCGTGGCGTGACTTTACGGTATGGGCGATATCTCCGGAGTCCGGGGAGAGCGTGGCGCAGTTGTTAATCATAAAGCAACCTGCAGGGGTGTCTTTACTGGTAAAACAGCTCGCGATGGCGGCGAAATAGTCTGCCAGTGCAGACTCCACGCTTTTCTCTTCACAAAACAATTGCGCTTCGTGCTTTGCGGCAAAACGGTCGATATAGCGGTCAAGTACGGCGCGGAATAATCCCTCTTTGTTGGTGAATTCCGCATACAGCGTCGGCGCTTTGGCTCCGGTCGCTTCGACGAGATCGGCAAGGGAAGTTGCTTCATAACCGTGCAGCCAGAACAGTTTCATAGCCTTATCAAGCGCGGCTTCCCTGTCGAACATTTTGGGGCGGCCACGGCTTTTTTTTACACAATGTGCTGAGTCAGTTGCCATGATGCCGTTATACCTTGTAGCTGTGAATGAATGATTATTATAAAAATAATCACCACCGTTCACCAGTCCAGAGAGCAGAAAAATAATTGCTCCCTATTTAACTGAAATTTAAAGAATTTTAATTTAATTAATGAGTGTTATAAAAAATATCTTGTATGTGATCCAGATCACATCTATCATTTAGTTATCGATCGTTAAGTAATTGCTTGCGACGCCATTCATCTGCATAAGGTCACTATTATGAAAAACGTAAAAACCCTCATCACTGCGGCGATTTTAAGCTCCATGTCATTTGCCAGCTTTGCGGCTGTCGAAGTTCAGGCAACACCAGAAGGTCAACAAAAAGTGGGTACTATCAGTGCTAACGCGGGGACAAATCTGGGATCGCTGGAAGAACAACTGGCACAAAAAGCGGATGAGATGGGCGCAAAATCTTTCCGTATTACTTCAGTAACCGGCCCGAATACCCTTCATGGAACGGCAGTAATTTATAAATAAGCATTAACCCTCATTAATGCCCGCTACTGCTGCTTTTTTCCCCGCGACATGCCGTGCCGCGGGGATTTTTTTATCCGGTATTTACAACGCTTGTTGGTTCACTTGATGACGACGTACATCCACCGGCATTCCTGAACGTACATCCATCACATGCTGCATTACTTCGGCGTCAGTTCGCGCTGCATTTTTAAATGCCTGCATCGCACTATTGAGCGTAATCGGCAACAATTGCGGATCGTCATCAATCTTCTCTGACAGAGGCTGATGCACTTCTACCAGGCGTGCGCCATTTGGCTCGGCAGAGACTTTAATCGGTGTGTTGATAATGTTCACTTTGGTGCCAGGGGTGACCTGGCTGAAAAGTGTTTTGATATCGTCATCGCGCAGACGAATACAGCCGGAACTTACCCGCATACCAATGCCGAAATCGGCGTTTGTACCGTGAAGTAAATAAACGCCGCCATAGGCCGCCAGACGGATCGCATGATGACCCATCGGATTATCCGGTCCTGCCGGAACAACAGCCGGAAGTTCGATGCCCTGGGCTTTATAACGGGCGCGGATGTTTGCGGTAGGTGTCCATGTTGGGTTAGCTCGCTTGTCCGAAACGGTAGTTACCATTGTTGGTGTCAATGTGTCTCCGCCTAACTGGCCAATGCCGATCGGATATACGGTCACCGAATTTTTACCCGGTGGATAATAATAGAGACGTAACTCTGCAATATTGATCACAATGCCTTCACGTGGCGCATCCGGCAGCAGCGTTTGCAACGGAATCGTTAACACGCTTCCGGCTCGTGGTACATACGGATCAACGCCAGGGTTGGCCTGTAACAGCGCCAGGAAACCGACGTTATATTTTTTGGCGATGGCTTCCAGCGAACCACCGTCATTCTCCACCACATGAAATTTGTTTTCACCAACCAGACGACTACCCGCAGGTGGCAGCGGCCAGGTATTGGCTTTTGCCGGTAGCGCCAGTGCTACGGCTGCGGCGAACGTAAAATACGTCAGCCAGCGAGAAAAACGTGTTTTGATCATCACCAAAAATCCATAAAAAATATAAGGTTATTGTAATAAAAAGATAAGTATGAATTATGAATGGTGGCAGTGTCGGGTAGTGCAGGGAAGTGCAAAGAATTTGTAAATATTAGGAGAGATGCTGGTTCATGCCTGATGCGGCGTGAACGCCTTATCCGCCTGCAAATTCAATACACGGTAGGCCTGATAAGTGTAGCAAATTTTGTTTATGCTTTGTGTCTAAAGGGGGCATAACCGCCCCCCGATTTACTACTACGCGATGGCGTTCTCTTCCAGCTCACGCATAAACTGGCGCACCCAGTCGATACGTTGTTTCCGCTCGCTCAAATCCTGAATAAACTTCAGGCGCGTCGGGCCATCGAGACGATAGTGCTGCGGCTGTTTTTGCAGCAAACCAATCAACCAGGCTGGATTCACGTGATTCTTCTCGGCAAATTCGATCACGCCGCCTTTCTCATTCCCCTCCAGCTTCCGGATCCCCAGCTTCTGCGCTTGCTGGCGCAGGCGGGCAATCTCCAGCAGAGTACGTGCCGGATCCGGCAGCAGGCCGAAGCGATCGATAAGCTCTACTTTGATCTCTTCCAGTTCATTTTCCGTTTTGGCGCTGGCAATGCGTTTATAGAACGACAGACGTGTATTCACGTCAGGGATGAAATCGTCCGGCAGTAGCGACGGCATCCGCAGTTCGACTTCCGTTTGCTGGCTGGTGAGATCTTCCAGCGACGGCTCGCGTCCGGCTTTCAGCGCATCAACGGCGTTTTCCAGCAACTCCATATACAGCGAGAAACCGATGGTTTCCATCGAACCACTTTGTTCTTCACCGAGCAGTTCACCCGCACCGCGAATCTCCAGATCGTGAGTTGCCAGCGCAAAGCCCGCGCCAAGGTCTTCCAGAGACGCAATCGCCTCGAGACGTTTTTGCGCATCGGGAGTCATCGCTTTCGGATGTGGCGTCAGCAGCCACGCATACGCCTGATGGTGTGAGCGTCCGACGCGACCGCGCAACTGGTGCAACTGCGCCAGACCGAAATGATCCGCGCGTTCAATGATAATGGTGTTGGCGGTAGGAATGTCGATCCCGGTTTCGATAATTGTGGTACAAACCAGCACGTTGAAACGCTGGTGATGGAAATCATTCATCACCCGTTCCAGTTCGCGCTCACGCATCTGCCCGTGACCGATGGCAATTCGTGCTTCTGGCACCAGTTCCGCCAGCCGTTCGGCGGCTTTCTGGATGTTTTCCACGTCATTGTAGAGATAATAAACCTGCCCCCCACGCAAAATTTCACGCAGGACGGCCTCCCGGACGACCAGGCTGTCGTACTCGCGGACAAACGTTTTGACCGCCAGACGACGGGCGGGCGGTGTGGCGATAATTGACAGATCGCGCATTCCACTCATTGCCATGTTCAGCGTGCGCGGAATTGGTGTCGCGGTGAGCGTCAGTATGTCGACGTTCGCGCGCATCGCTTTAATGCGTTCTTTATGACGGACACCAAAGCGGTGTTCTTCATCGACAATCAGCAAGCCCAAATCTTTAAACTTGACGTCGTTTTGCAGCAGTTTGTGCGTGCCGATCAAAATATCGATTTTCCCTTCCGCCACTTCCGTAAGGATTTGCGCCTGTTCTTTGGCGCTGCGGAAACGGGAGATCATTTCGATGCGCACCGGCCAGTTAGCAAAACGGTCGCGGAAGTTGTCGTAGTGTTGTTGGGCGAGGAGGGTGGTTGGCACCAGCACTGCCACCTGCTTGTGGTTTTCCACCGCCAGGAAAGCGGCACGCATCGCCACTTCCGTTTTACCAAAGCCAACGTCACCGCACACCAGACGATCCATTGCCAGTGGCCGACACATGTCGCTAAGAACTGCGTTGATGGCCTGCGCCTGATCCGGCGTGGTTTCGAACGGGAAGCTGTCGCAGAACAATTGATATTGTTCGCGATCGTGTTTAAACGCGAAGCCTTCTTTGGCAGCGCGTTGGGCGTAGATATCCAGTAGTTCCGCTGCCACATCACGCACTTTTTCCGCCGCTTTCTGCCGCGCCCGTGACCACACATCTCCGCCAAGTTTATGCAGCGGAGCGTTTTCTTCTGCGCCACCGGCGTAACGGCTAATCAGGTGCAGCGATGATACCGGAACATACAGTTTGGCGTCGTTGGCGTAGGTGAGCATCAGATACTCGCCCGTAATGCCGCCAGCCTCCAGCGTGGTCATTCCGGCATAGCGCCCGACGCCATGTTCCAGGTGAACAACCGGCTGGCCGATATGCAGCTCCGCGAGGTTGCGGATCAGCGTGTCTGGGTTGATGGCGCGACGAGAGTCCTGACGACGACGGGCAACACGTTCACCGAGCAGATCGCTTTCACAAATCAGCGCCAGATGACGTACTGTATCGATAAAACCATGTTCGGCAGCACCGATCATCAGATAACGCCCACGCTCGCTGGCCTCATCGAGACGCATAATGCGTTGCGGGGCAATTTTGATTCGGGCGAGCAGTTCCCCGAGTGCTTCGCGGCGGCCTTCACTTTCTACCGAGAACACCACCGGGCCATCGAAGGATTCGAGAAATTTACGCAGCGCATCCAGCGGCGCTTTTTGTTGCGCCTGAATGGCCAGGTCTGGCAGTTTCTGAAAACCTAAATTGGCATTCGCTGCTTTCGTCGGTAAATGCTCGGTTTTAAGCTGCACGCGAGGCCAGTTTTTTAACGCCGAGAAAAGTTCATCCACTCGCAGCCAGAGCGATTGTGGCGGCAATAGCGGTCGCATCGGATCGACGCCGCGACTTTCAAAACGCGCCAGCGTATCGGCCTGGAAACGTTCGGCACTGTTTTCCAGATCGCCGGTATTCACCAGCAACGTATTGGCCGGGAAATAACTGAACAGTGGCGGCAGCGGTTCGCTGAAGAACAGCGGCTGCCAGTATTCGATCCCGGCAGGCAGCGTGCCTTTACTCACTTGCTGGTAAATATGTTCCGGATCGCGTTTCACCTCAAAAGTATCGCGCCACTGACTGCGGAACAGCTCAATCGCCGCTTTATCGGTCGGAAATTCATGTGCGGGCAGCAGGTTGATGGCTTCCACTTCTTCCAGCGTGCGCTGGCTGTCGACGTCAAATACCCGCAGGCTGTCGATTTCATCATCAAAAAAATCAAGACGATAAGGCAGTTCGCTGCCCATTGGGAAAAGATCCAGCAACGCACCACGCGTGGCGTATTCGCCGTGCTCCATCACCTGATCAACATGGCGATAACCAGCGCTGTCCAGTTGGGTACGCAATGCATCGCGCGATAACCGCTGACCTTTTTTCATTACCAGCGCATGGCCGTGGAGAAAACTGTGCGGGCAAACGCGCTGCATAAGCGTATTCACCGGAACAATCAGTACGCCACGCTGCATTGATGGTAACTGGTAAAGGGTGGAAAGACGCGAGGAGATAATGTCCTGATGAGGCGAAAAACTGTCGTAGGGGAGGGTTTCCCAGTCCGCCAGGTTCATCACCATCTGGTCGGTGAACTGGCTGATTTCATCGTGCAAACGCAGGGCATTTTGCATATCTGGTGCAATAAGCACCACCGGTCCGGCGTGACGTTCGGCAATTTCGGCTACCAGCGTCGCGCAGGCAGCTCCGGTTAACTCGCCCAGCAGACGCTGCTCACCCGCTTTGACGGGCAGCGTATAACGATATTGTTCAGGCATAACAGTTGTCAGAGTCTCGTTAGGATATGCCTCAACATATGGGGGCATATCTCTGATAAGCAATGCTGTTCATTATCCGGAATCGACATGGTTTAGCAAATTGAATCGCCCCGGCTGGGGCGATGGCTTAGCGAGAGTAACTGGTTGCAGGCAGAGAAGGCGGGGAGAACAACAGATCGTTGAATGCGCGTTGTGAAAATTTTCGCACCAGCAAGCCAGCCAGTGTGCAAATCAACAAACTGACAAAGGGATAAACCAGCAGGAGCGCCAGTTCGATTGGCGGCGACCAGCGCGCCGCGTTTATTTGCGGAATCAGACTTAAGCTGAATATCTCTACCAGAATGCGATGGGTGGTGTAGATGGCGATGGTGTTGGAACCAATCACATTCAACAGGCTGAGGGAACGCATACCGAAGCGCTGCTCGAACTGATAAAACAGCTTCATAATCACCACAATCGACACCAGCGACAGTAGTAGCGACACGTTCAACAACCAGGCTCCGATCGCCAGAACAGCCAGCAGCACTGCTATCAACAGATGGCGACGTAGCGGCACCTCTTTAACGTAGGTCATCAACGTTGAGCCAAACCATGCGCCAAGACTGTAATAAGGCAAATTGCGGATCACACTGTTCATCCCCCACCACGGTGTGGGAACGAAATTAACAGCCACGCTCATCAGTACAAACAGGGCGAATAACGGCAGTGCCTGGCGGTTAAAAGCTTTACACACCACGAAATAGACGATTAAGGCATACAGATACCACAAGCTGGTGCTGGCGGTGGCCATCCCATGCAGGAACTCGCCGGTGGAATCGGCATAAGCAGCATTGGCGGTATTGTTTAAATCGCGCTCTGGTGCCAGCCATTGGTTGAGCGCGCTCAACGCCAGCCACTGGACAATGCCCCAAAGCGCCAGCACCCAAAAGATGCTCCAGATGCGTTTATCGACACAATTACCCCACGGCACGCTGTCGATGTAGCGGCGAATCAAATAGCCGGATATAAAGAAAAAGACCGGCATCCGAAAGGGTGCAAGGTAAAGATTGAAATAGATCCAGCATTTGCTCAAGACTTCCGATAACGGATGCTGGAAAGTGGTCAGATGCGGATAAAAGGTAACAACCGAGTGATAAACCACCACCAGGCAAATACATAACCCTTTGATCTGATTAATCCATAGCTCTTTTTGTTTCATCAGGACAACGCGCTCATAAAATTTAACATGCCGTTGATCCTGCGGGGTGAGCGGCGTGGTGTAATGCGTATCTGTCTGTATTTGGTTATTTTTCAGATAAAGATCAGGTTACAAGGCAGATGAGAAAACGAGACACTTTAGCCGATTGATTTACTGATACTTTTCAGATTAGCCCTGACGATCACTTACAGTTCAGGCGTTTACCCATCCTGCTTTCGCTTATATACTCGTGTCTTTGCTAACAGCAACCAGACGGATTTCATGTACCAACCTGTCGCTCTATTTATTGGCCTGCGTTACATGCGTGGGCGTGCAGCGGATCGCTTCGGTCGTTTCGTCTCCTGGCTTTCTACTATCGGCATTACCCTCGGGGTGATGGCGCTGGTCACGGTATTGTCAGTGATGAACGGTTTTGAGCGCGAACTGCAAAACAACATCCTTGGCCTGATGCCACAGGCAATTCTCTCTTCGGAGCATGGCTCCCTTAACCCGCAACAACTCCCGGAGACTGCGGTCAAACTTGACGGCGTAAATCGTATTGCGCCTCTCACTACAGGTGATGTGGTGCTGCAAAGCGCGCGCAGCGTGGCGGTCGGGGTGATGCTGGGTATCGACCCGGCGCAAAAAGATCCGCTAACCCCGTATCTGGTCAATGTGAAGCAAGCCGACCTCGAACCGGGGAAATATAATGTCATCCTCGGTGAACAACTTGCCTCACAGTTAGACGTCAATCGCGGCGATCAAATCCGTGTGATGGTGCCGTCTGCCAGCCAGTTTACGCCGATGGGGCGTATTCCAAGTCAGCGCCTGTTCAATGTGATTGGCACTTTTGCTGCCAACAGTGAAGTCGACGGCTATGAAATGCTGGTGAATATTGAGGATGCCTCGCGTCTGATGCGTTACCCGGCGGGTAATATCACCGGCTGGCGTCTGTGGCTGGATGAGCCGCTGAAAGTCGACTCTTTAAGCCAGCAAAAACTGCCAGAAGGCAGCAAGTGGCAGGACTGGCGCGATCGTAAAGGCGAGTTGTTCCAGGCCGTGCGCATGGAAAAAAATATGATGGGTCTGTTGCTGAGTCTGATTGTCGCCGTTGCAGCGTTTAACATTATTACATCGCTGGGGCTGATGGTAATGGAGAAGCAGGGCGAAGTGGCGATCCTACAGACACAAGGCTTAACTCCACGACAAATCATGATGGTCTTTATGGTACAAGGAGCCAGCGCTGGCGTTATCGGTGCGATCCTGGGCGCTGCGCTTGGTGCACTGCTTGCCAGCCAGTTAAATAATCTGATGCCGATAATCGGCGTCCTGCTTGATGGCGCAGCGTTACCGGTCGCTATCGAACCTTTACAGGTCATTGTTATTGCGCTGGTGGCGATGGCTATCGCGCTGCTTTCTACGCTTTACCCTTCCTGGCGCGCTGCCGCCACTCAACCCGCTGAGGCTTTACGTTATGAATAAGATCCTGTTGCAATGCGACAACCTGTGCAAACGCTATCAGGAAGGCAGTGTGCAAACCGACGTGCTGCACAATGTCAGTTTCAGCGTGGGCGAAGGCGAAATGATGGCCATTGTTGGTAGCTCCGGTTCTGGCAAAAGTACCTTGCTGCATTTACTGGGCGGGCTGGATACGCCAACCTCCGGTGATGTGATTTTTAGCGGTCAGCCGATGAGCAAACTGTCGTCGGCGGCGAAAGCGGAACTGCGCAACCAGAAGTTGGGCTTTATTTATCAGTTCCACCACCTGCTGCCGGACTTTACCGCGCTGGAAAACGTCGCTATGCCGCTGCTGATTGGCAAGAAAAAGCCTGCTGAAATTAACAGTCGGGCGCTGGAAATGCTAAAAGCTGTGGGGCTGGAGCACCGGGCGAATCACCGCCCGTCAGAACTTTCTGGTGGTGAGCGTCAGCGTGTGGCGATTGCCCGGGCGCTGGTTAATAACCCGCGTCTGGTGCTGGCGGATGAACCTACTGGTAACCTCGATGCGCGTAACGCTGACAGCATCTTCCAGTTGCTCGGAGAATTGAATCGCTTGCAGGGCACTGCCTTTCTGGTGGTTACTCACGATCTGCAACTGGCGAAACGTATGAGCCGTCAACTGGAAATGCGTGATGGTCGTCTGACGGCGGAACTGAGCCTGATGGGGGCGGAGTAATGGCGATGCCTTTATCGTTATTAATTGGCTTGCGTTTTAGTCGCGGACGGCGACGCGGCGGCATGGTGTCGCTGATCTCCGTTATTTCTACCATTGGCATTGCCCTGGGCGTGGCAGTATTGATTGTCGGTTTAAGTGCGATGAACGGCTTCGAACGTGAACTGAACAACCGCATTCTGGCAGTGGTGCCGCATGGTGAAATTGAAGCGGTGAATCAGCCGTGGACGAACTGGCAAGAAGCACTGGATAAAGTGCAGAAAGTGCCGGGTATTGCCGCCGCTGCGCCATATATCAATTTCACGGGGCTGGTGGAGAGCGGTGCAAATTTGCGCGCTCTGCAGGTAAAAGGTGTTGACCCACAGCAGGAACAGCGACTGAGCGCGCTGCCATCGTTTGTCCAGGGAGATGCCTGGAAAAATTTTAAAGCCGGTGAACAGCAGATTATTATCGGCAAAGGCGTGGCGGATGCGTTGAAAGTGAAGCAGGGCGATTGGGTGTCGATCATGATCCCGAACTCAAAGCCTGAGCATAAGCTGATGCAGCCGAAACGTGTGCGCTTGCAAATTACCGGAATTTTGCAGCTAAGCGGTCAACTTGATCACAGTTTTGCCATGATCCCGCTGATGGACGCTCAACAATATCTTGATATGGGTTCCAGTGTGTCAGGTATTGCCCTTAAAATGACGGATGTTTTTAACGCCAACAAGTTGGTACGCGATGCGGGTGAAGTGACCAACAGCTATGTCTATATCAAGAGCTGGATCGGTACTTACGGCTATATGTATCGGGATATCCAGATGATCCGCGCCATTATGTATCTGGCAATGGTACTGGTGATTGGCGTAGCCTGTTTCAACATCGTCTCCACCTTAGTGATGGCGGTGAAAGACAAGAGCGGCGATATCGCAGTATTGAGAACGCTGGGTGCTAAAGACGGTTTAATTCGCGCTATTTTCGTCTGGTATGGACTACTGGCGGGGCTGTTTGGCAGCCTGTGTGGCGTGGTTATCGGCGTGGTGGTTTCGCTGCAACTTACTCCGATTATTGAGTGGATTGAAGGTCTGATCGGTCATCAGTTCCTCTCCAGTGACATCTATTTTATTGACTTTCTGCCATCGGAATTACACTGGCTGGACGTCTTCTACGTACTGGTCACAGCATTGTTGCTGAGTCTTTTGGCAAGTTGGTATCCGGCGCGGCGCGCCAGTAATATTGACCCTGCGCGAGTCCTTAGCGGCCAGTAAGGCAGTACATTAAAACAAGGAGTGGCAATGTATTACGGGTTTGATATTGGTGGGACGAAAATTGCGCTTGGCGTGTTTGATAACAATCGGCAACTGCAATGGGAAAAGCGGGTGTCGACGCCGCGTGACAGCTATGACGCATTTTTAGATGCGGTGTGCGAGTTGGTGACCGAAGCTGACCTGCGTTTTGGCTGTAAAGGTTCTGTTGGCATTGGCATTCCTGGAATGCCGGAAACGGAAGATGGCACTTTGTATGCCGTCAATGTTCCTGCTGCCAGCGGTAAACCGCTGCGTGCCGACCTGAGCGCACGTCTTGATCGCGATGTGCGCCTTAATAACGATGCCAACTGTTTTGTCCTTTCTGAAGCCTGGGATGAGGAATTTACCCAATATCCGTTGGTGATGGGGTTAATTCTTGGTACTGGCGTTGGTGGCGGGCTGGTATTCAACGGTAAACCGGTGACGGGAAAAAGCTATATTACCGGCGAGTTTGGGCATATGCGTCTGCCGGTCGATGCGTTAACCATGATGGGACTGGATTTCCCGTTACGCCGTTGCGGTTGTGGCCAGCATGGCTGTATCGAGAATTATCTTTCTGGTCGCGGTTTTGCGTGGCTGTATCAACATTATTATCATCAACCGTTGCAGGCTCCAGAGATTATTGCGCTTTACGATCAAGGCGATGAGCAGGCAAGGGCGCACGTTGAGCGTTATCTGGATTTATTAGCGGTTTGTCTGGGAAATATCCTGACTATCATTGACCCTGATTTGCTGGTCATTGGTGGTGGGTTATCCAATTTCCCGGCAATCACAACGCAACTAACGGACAGGTTGCCTCGTCATCTCTTACCTGTAGCTCGTGTCCCACGCATTGAGCGTGCGCGTCACGGGGATGCAGGAGGAATGCGTGGAGCTGCCTTCTTACATCTTACCGATTAATCAATAGAGGTTGCTATGCTGTCGCGTCGGGGTCATCGGTTAAGTCGTTTTCGTAAAAACAAACGCCGCCTGCACGAGCGTTTGCGTCAGCGTATTTTTTTCAGAGATAAAGTGGTGCCGGAAGCAATGGAAAAACCAAGAGTACTCGTACTGACAGGGGCAGGCATTTCTGCGGAATCAGGTATTCGTACCTTTCGCGCTGCAGACGGCCTGTGGGAAGAACATCGTGTAGAAGATGTCGCGACGCCAGAAGGCTTTAACCGCGATCCTGAACTGGTACAGGCATTTTATAACGCCCGTCGCCGTCAACTACAGCAGCCAGAAATTCAACCTAACGCTGCGCATCTTGCATTGGCAAAACTGCAAGACGCCCTGGGCGATCACTTTTTGCTGGTGACGCAGAATATCGATAACCTGCATGAACGCGCGGGCAATACCAATGTGATTCATATGCATGGGGAATTGCTGAAAGTACGCTGTACGCAAAGCGGGCAGGTGCTCGACTGGACGGGCGATGTCACGCCAGAAGATAAATGCCATTGCTGCCAGTTTCCGGCACCGCTGCGCCCACACGTGGTGTGGTTTGGTGAAATGCCGTTCGGTATGGATGAAATCTATATGGCGTTATCGATGGCGGATATTTTCATTGCTATTGGCACGTCCGGGCATGTTTATCCGGCAGCAGGATTTGTCCACGAAGCGAAGCTGCATGGCGCGCATACGGTTGAACTGAACCTTGAACCGAGCCAGGTTGGCAATGAGTTTGCCGAGAAATATTACGGCCCGGCAAGTCAGGTCGTGCCAGAGTTTGTTGAGAAGTTGCTGAAGGGCTTATAAAGCAGAAGTCATTGCCTGATGCGCTACGCTTATCAGGCCTATAAAAGGGCACAATTAATTGAATTTGTGGGTTTTGTAGGCCGGATAAGGCGTTCACGCCGCATCCGGCATAATACACGCGCATTTTACCGACCTCTTTTAACTTTTACTCGGCCATAACAGCGCGGCAAAAAACGTACAGACACCAATCAGCACCGCCCAGAGCGGCGATATTCTGGCAATCGTAAAGCTATTATCGATACACAGGCATAAAGCCTGATAGCCCATATTGGCAACAGTCATAGCTACTGCAAATTTTAGCGCATAAATAAAACGTGTCGTGTAGTAAAAGATCCTGGAAAATAAGACAAATGCTGCAGCCCAGGAGATAAAACCTAATGTCGAGGTGCTGCCTGGCGGATCACTCTCATGCTTTTGTTCGGGATGCGGATAATATGTCAGTGGCGGCGTTGGTTGTTTTAATATCTGAGCTTGTAAAATATCCAGTGCATTATTCATACCCTGATACCAGAGATCAGCATTTAAATAAGCCAGTGTGTAATTTTCTATCAGCCGTCCCAGATGTTTATCGTCCATACTGCTTTCAACCTGGCCGTTGGTTATCACAATTAACCGTGGCTCCCGGGTAGTAAAGATTAACAGAACACTCCCTTTTACATCAGTCAATGAAGATGACGCATGCGCCAGCATCGCTTTGCCATTTTTCCTGAGACTGGTTTCATTGATGTCAGGAACAACCACGATAAATGGCGCAATCCCGGTTTGTTGACGAAAGATCTCCGCTTTACGCGCGATATCCTCGCCATCGGGAACGGTGCCAGTGGTATCCGTAAAGAATGTTTTCATTACGGGTATTACAGGCTGGCTTATTCCCGCCAGTGGCAGAAAAGCAATATAAATAACTTTTTCATTGGCGGGATTTCCTTTTCCTGCGCGTCTTTTTAGAGGAGGGCATACTGATTAATAAACCGACGGCGATAAAAATAACGCCCATCATGCCGATAAATCCCCATTTGAAAAAATTAACCCACGGGTTATTTATTTCAGCCTTTTCAGGATGTCCTGGAGGATAATAAACATTAACTTTATCGCCTTCGCTGTCTTCATAAAAAGTACTACCGATACTCGAATTGAAAATGAGCGTGTAGTCTGGCGTAGGACGAAATGCGACAACAGGATGCCATGAACCATCATTACCGATCTGGCGTGAATTGTGCCAGACGGTATCAACAATGATCCCTTCGGTATGTACAGTATTTTTGCTGTAGGTGAACTGGTTATAAAAGATAACAATAGAAATAAGGAGGAGTATCAGACCGACTCCAGGGAAAACGCGGGATAAAATTTGATTGTCCTGACTCATAAGCAACATCCTTGCTTAATAAAAAAGCGGGCGGTAATAACTCCGCCCGCTTGCTGAATTAACGTCCTGCTTTCAGCTTCTGATAATACTCTTCATAAATGCTGCTGGCTGAGCCAACGTCACTCTGCCATTCGCCATTTTTGATGGTTTCGGCATCCGGATAGAGGGTCTTGTCGTTCGCCACTTCCGGGCTTAACAGTTTACGTGCGGCGAGGTTTGGTGTTGGATAACCAATAGTTTCCGCAACCTGTTTTGCCACATCCGGACGTAGCAGGAAGTTGATCAGTTTCAGCGCGCCTTCTTTGTTTTTGGCATTTGCTGGAATAGCCAGGCTGTCCATCCAGAAAATGCCGCCTTCTTTCGGCCAGACCACGTCAATTGGCGTGCCTGCCTGACGGGCAACGAAAGCAGAACCGTTCCAGATCATGCCGAGGTTAACTTCGCCTTCCATGTACGGGTTAGCCGGGTTATCGGAGTTAAACGCCGCTACGTTTGGCATCAGCTTTTTCAGCTCGTTATACGCGGCTTCAATCTCTTTCGGATCGGTGGTGTTGCCAGAATAACCCAGCTTACGCAGTGCCATCTGGAACACTTCACGGGCGTCGTCGGTCAGCAGCAGGCTGCCTTTGTATTCAGGCTTCCACAAATCGGCCCAGCTCGTCACGGATTTCGGATCAACCGCATCACCGTTAACGCCAATCGCCGTCGCGCCCCAGATATACGGAATGGAGTAATCGTTATTCGGGTCAAATGGCTTGTTGAGCATTTCTGGATCGAGGTTGCTGAAGTTCGTTAACTTCGACTTGTCGATCTTCTGGATCATCCCTTCTTTACGCATTTTATCGACGTAATAGGTTGAAGGAACCACCAGGTCATAAGCACCGTCTTTGTACGTTTTCAGCTTGGCGTACATGGTTTCATTCGACTCATAAGTCGAATAGATAACTTTAATGCCGGTTTCTTTAGTGAACTGTTCCAGCAGTCCTGGCGGTACGTACTCGGTCCAGTTGTAGAAATACAGCGTGTTGTTGTCATCGGCGTGAGCGGCGCTCATGCCCAGTGCCAGAGCACCCGCCGCGAGCAGGTGGCGTGACCATTTTTTCATTTAACGTCCCCTGTGTTACCTTTCGTTTTATCACGAGCAATAAGCTGGCTGGCAATCACCATCACCAGCGACAGCACCAGTAAAATGGTTGCCAGCGCGTTAACTTCCGGCGATACGCCGACTTTGACCATCGAATAAATTTTTAACGGCAGAATTTCATAGCTCGGCCCGGTGACAAACGACGAAACTACCACATCGTCCATGGACAGGGTAAAGCTTAACACCCAACCCGCCGCCACCGCTGGCATTGCCAGTGGCAGAATGATTTTCCGCAGAATGGTGAACTCGCTGGCACCGAGATCTTTCGCTGCTTCCAGCATCCGCACATCAAAGCCTTTCAGACGCGAATACACCGTCACCACCACAAATGGCAGGCAGAAGGTAATGTGTGAGAACAGCAGCGACCAGAAGCCAAGCTGAATACCCAGCAGCATAAACAGCACCAGCAGGGAAATCGCCATCACGATATCTGGCGACATCATTACCACAAACAGCATCCCGCTAACGAACGGCTTACCGCGGAAGCGATAGCGGTACAGCGCAACAGCCGTCAGTGAGCCAATAAGCGTAGCGAATGTCGCTGAAAACACCGCCATCGTCAGTGAATGTTGCGCTGCTTGTAACAGACTATCGTTGTTCATCAGCAGGCTATACCATTTGGTGGTAAAACCCTGCCAGTTGATGCCAAAGCGCGAGCTGTTAAAGGAGTTCACAATCAAAATGATGATTGGAATATACAGGTACGCATAGATAGCGGTCATAAAACCGCCGCGGAGCAGTCGACCGATCATTCGAGTTCCACCTTCTTGTTCAGCAAACGAGAAGCGCGCCAGTAAACCAGCAGCATCAGACCCATTACGATAGTCAGGGTAATACTGGTCGCGGCACCAAACGGCCAGTCGCGAATGTTGAGGAACTGCACTTTGATGACGTTACCGATCAGCAGGTTTTTCGCACCGCCCATCAGGTCAGAAACATAGAACAGGCCCATTGCTGGCAGCATCACCAACAGACATCCGGCAATAATCCCCGGCATGGTCAGTGGGATGATGATGCGGATAAAAGTCTGCAACTTGCTGGCACCGAGATCGCGAGCCGCTTCCAGCAATGGTTTATCCAGCTTTTCAATACTGGAATAAAGTGGCATCACCATAAACGGCAACAGGATATATACCAGACCGATAATCACCGCGCTGGGGGTGAACATGATGCGAATTGGGGTATCAATAACGCCCAGCCACAGCAAGAACTCGTTGAGATAGCCTTTGGTGCTGAGGAAAATTTTCAGGCCATAGATACGAATCAGTGAGTTGGTCCAGAACGGCACAATCAACAGAAACAGTAACAGCGGACGCACCTTGTGTGGCAGTTTAGCCAGAAACCAGGCAAACGGGTAGCCCAGCACCAGGCAGGCTATAGTCGCGATCAGCGCCATATTCAGTGAGTGCAGCAGCACTTCAAAATAGAGCGGATCGAGCAGACGGGCGTAGTTCTCCAGCGTAAAAACCATTTTGACGAAACTGGCGTCGTCGCGGGTCAAAAAGCTGGTGCCAATGATCATCAGGTTGGGCAGAAAGACAAACAACACAAGCCAACCGACAATAGTGACAATCACTACATTCTGGAACTTACTTGTGTTCTTCATCAGCCAGTACAACCTCCCAGCTTTCTACCCAATTAATGGCCATTTTCTGGTCGAGAGAGTGGTCAAAGTCAGGATCGTCTTCATTAAAGAATTCGCTGACCATCACCATCTTGCCATTTTCCAGTTCGACAACTGATTCCAGCGTCATACCTTTGTAGTTGCGTTCGCGAACGTAGCCAATCAGCCCTTCGACGTGGTTGTCATCGTTGATTTCGTCAACGCGTAAGTCTTCCGGGCGCAGCAAAACATGCAACTTTTGCCCTGGTTCAACAGCGAAGTTAACGTAGATATTACATTCGCGGCCTTCAACGTTGGCTCGTACGCGTTGTTCGTCGAGACGCTCGATCACCGTGGCGTTGAACATATTGATTTCGCCAATGAATCCGGCAACAAACAAGTTTTTCGGCTCTTCGTAAATTTCACGCGGCGTGCCGTCTTGTTCAATGCGACCATCGCGCATCACCACAATTCTGTCCGACATGGTGAGCGCTTCTTCCTGATCGTGGGTGACGAAAACGAAAGTAATGCCAAGCTTACGCTGTAAAGCTTTCAGCTCGTTCTGCATCTGTTTACGCAGTTTGTAATCCAGCGCGGAGAGCGATTCATCCAGCAGCAACAGGCGAGGCTTGTTAACCACCGCGCGGGCAATGGCTACGCGTTGCTGTTGACCGCCAGAGAGTTGATGAGGTTTGCGTTGAGCGAAGGTCTCCAGTTGCACCATCCGCAGAGCCTCCATCACGCGAGGCGTAATTTCAGCAGCGGGGGTTTTTTGCATACGCAAGCCAAAGGCCACATTTTCGAACACGGTCATGTGGGGGAATAGCGCGTAGCTTTGGAAAACGGTGTTCACATAGCGGTTTTCCGCCGGAACGTAGGTGATGTCCTCGTTATCCAGCATGATGCGTCCAGAATCAACAGTTTCCAGACCTGCAATCAGGCGAAGAACGGTTGTTTTACCGCAGCCAGAAGGGCCAAGCAGCGTAAGGAACTCGCCATTGTTGATAGTCAGATCCAACTGGGGAATGACTTCTTTACCATCAAAACATTTGCGAATTCCCGCCAATTGCACCAGCGGTGAAAGCGAACTCGGTTGTTTATTCAATTTTTTACTCTGTCCCATGTAAACGCAACGGATGGCTTACCGATGCGGGGTTTGTGGTTAACCACCTTGGTGACTCTTAATGAGGGCGGTAATTCTACGGCAAACCATCGTAATCGCCAATCCTTGTTGTGAATTACTGGCTTAGCTTTATATTGATTAAGGTAATGTTGATAAATATTCCCGCTTGCAGGGGTAAAAGTGACCTGACGCAATATTTGTCTTTTCTTGCTTCTTAATAATGTTGTCACGAAAAGTGAGGGTGACTACATGGATAAACTACTTGAGCGTTTTTTGAACTACGTATCTCTGGATACCCAATCAAAAGCGGGGGTGAGACAGGTTCCCAGCACGGAAGGCCAGTGGAAGTTATTGCATCTGTTGAAAGATCAGCTTGAAGAGATGGGGCTTATCAATGTGACCTTAAGTGAGAAGGGCACATTGATGGCGACGTTACCGGCTAACGTTCCAGGCGATATTCCGGCGATTGGCTTTATTTCTCATGTGGATACCTCTCCGGATTGCAGCGGTAAAAATGTAAATCCGCAAATTGTTGAAAACTATCGCGGTGGTGACATCGCGCTGGGTATCGGTGATGAAGTCTTATCACCGGTGATGTTCCCGGTTCTGCATCAACTATTGGGGCAGACGTTGATCACCACCGATGGTAAAACCTTGTTAGGTGCAGATGATAAAGCGGGTATCGCAGAAATCATGACCGCGCTGGCAGTATTGCAGCAGAAAAACATTCCACACGGCGATATTCGCATCGCCTTTACGCCAGATGAAGAGGTGGGCAAAGGGGCAAAACACTTTGATGTTGAAGCCTTTGATGCTCGTTGGGCTTATACCGTTGATGGCGGTGGCGTAGGTGAACTGGAGTTTGAAAACTTTAATGCCGCATCGGTGAATATCAAAATAGTCGGCAACAACGTTCACCCTGGCTCGGCAAAAGGCGTGATGGTTAATGCGCTGTCACTGGCAGCACGCATTCATGCGGAAGTTCCGGCGGATGAAAGCCCGGAAACTACCGAAGGTTATGAAGGTTTTTATCACCTGACGAGCATGAAAGGCACCGTTGAGCGTACCGATATGCACTACATCATTCGTGATTTCGACCGTAAACAGTTTGAAGCGCGTAAACGTAAGATGATGGAAATTGCCAAGAAAGTGGGTAAAGGGCTACACCCTGACTGCTACATTGAACTGGTGATTGAAGACAGCTACTACAATATGCGCGAGAAAATCGTTGAGCATCCGCATATTCTTGATATCGCCCAGCAGGCGATGCGCGATTGCGATATTGAACCGGATCTGAAACCGATCCGTGGCGGCACCGACGGTGCACAGTTGTCATTTATGGGATTGCCGTGCCCGAACCTGTTTACTGGCGGTTATAACTATCATGGTAAACATGAGTTTGTGACCCTGGAAGGAATGGAAAAAGCGGTACAGGTGATCGTGCGTATTGCCGAGTTAACGGCACAACGGAAGTAAGCGAAAAGGGATGCGGCATGTGATGCCGCATCCGGCTTAGATTCAAACTTATCCTTCGAAGAACCAATACCCGCTATTGACCAGCGCCGCGAGCATAGCGAGGAACGATGGATCTTCCAGCGCATCGCCAAAATTCTCGGCGGTCAGAGCAATATTGCTGGCGAGTGCCTCCAGCGCCGGACGGTGTGGAGAATCGATCTTTTCACCATTAGCATATACTTCATCACCAATACGCAACACGCGCAGACCACCCAGACGTACCAGTACATCACCTTGTTTCAGCGCGTCGTATATTTCATCCGGTTGATAAGGCGGTTCTGGCGGAGCGATATCCAGTTCATGCCGTGACTGGGAGATAAACTCGCCAAACCACTGTTTAAAGTGTTCTGGCTGGTTGATCAATTCAAGCATCATCTCACGCAGTTTATCCATCTCCTGCGGCAGAACGTCCGCCGGATGGGCGCGAGGAGGGATATCCGGATCACTGTAATAATTACCGCCCAGCTCACGTTGCAGAACATAATCGGCAAAACCGCTGATCAGCTCCCGCGTATTCGGTGCACGAAAACCGACAGAATAGTTCATCGCATTTTCCAGCGCGTAGCCTTCGTGCGGGAATCCTGGCGGAATATAAAGAATATCGCCTGGCTCCAGTTCTTCGTCGATAATTGCTTCAAACGGCTCGACCTGTAGCAGATCCGGATGCGGGCAGTGTTGCTTCATCTGCAGCTTTTCACCCACCCGCCAACGACGACGACCGGTGCCCTGAATAATAAAAACGTCGTACTGATCGAGATGTGGACCGACGCCGCCGCCAGGTACGGAAAATGAGATCATCAGGTCGTCAATGCGCCAGTCTGGTAATTCACGGAACGGACGCATCAGCGCGGCGGTTGGCTCATGCCAGTGATTCACTGCCTGCACCAGCAATGACCAGTTGGTCTCACCGAGATGATCGTAGCTTTCGAATGGACCGTGGCTGACCTGCCATTTGCCATCCTGATGACTGACCAGCCGACTGTCGACTTCCGTTTCCATTGCCAGACCTGCCAGCTCGTCTGGAGAGATCGGGTCAATAAAATTATTAAAGCCGCGTTTTAACACCACCGGACGTTTCTGCCAGTGGCGTTTAAGAAAATCGGGCCAGTTAAGGGTAAGTTGGTATTCCATATTAAGCGTCCATAGGCGGGTATCTGCAACCGATTATAACGGATGCTTAACGTAATGCGTGAAGAAAGGGCATATTTATTCACCCTTTGGTGCAGAATGCTGGCGACCAAAAATGACCTCCATTCGTGCGCCGCCGAGCATACTCTCTCCGGCGATGATTTTTCCGTCGTATTGCTCGGTAATTTCACGGGCGACAGCCAGACCAACACCTTGTCCGGGACGCAAAGTATCTATACGTTGGCCGCGGTCGAAAATGACTTCACGCTTGCTTAATGGAATTCCCGGGCCGTCATCCTCGACCACAATATAGAGATGATCTTCGGTTTGTCTCGCTGAAATTTCCACGAACTCAAGACAGTATTTACAGGCGTTATCCAGTACGTTGCCCATCACTTCGACAAAGTCATTCTGCTCGCCAACAAAACTGATTTCTGGCGAAATATCGAGAGAAATATTGACCCCTTTACGCTGATACACTTTGTTCAGCGCCGAGGTGAGATTGTCCAGTAACGGGGCAACGGGATGCAGTTCGCGGCTAAGCAGCGTTCCACCGCGCATACTGGCGCGATGCAGGTAGTAGCCGATTTGTTGTGAAATACGGCTGATTTGTTCCAGCATTACCGGCTCAGCATCACTGACGCTCATCTTTTCACTACGCAAAGAACGCAGCGTACTTTGCAGTACCGCCAGTGGTGTTTTCAGGCTGTGCGTCAGGTCGGTGAGCGTTGTGCGGTATTTGTCGTAACGTTCACGCTCACTCTTTAATAGCCGGTTCAGGTTACGCACCAGACTGGTCAGTTCTCGTGTCGTGGCTGGGTTGAGCAATTCGCGGTTATGTTCTTCCAGTTCGCGGACTTCTTTTGCCAGGGCTTCGATGGGGCGTAAACTCCACCAGGCGGCGACCCATAACAGAGGGATCACTAACAGCAGGTTGGCTGAGAGCACGTAGACAAACCAGCTCCACACCATATAGGAACTTTTAAGCTCCACCGGAATAGTATCCACCACCACAATGGTTAACTTCGGCATCCGCGACGTTGCCGGGTAGATGTTCACCGCCACCGAGTGGGTCATCTCTGCGTCGTCGTCATCTTCTCGTACTTCCTGTAACTGTTGCTGTATCGAATGATCTTCACTCAGCAAGATGCTGGTGTCGTTAACATCCGCTTCGATTTCATGGAAGCCATTTGATTTCAGCCAGTCAGGCTGGATCATTTTCATCAGCCAGGGAACGTCACGCTGCGCCCATAAGAGTTGCCCGTTCTCATCATAAATTAGCGTCATGGTGGGGCTTTGCTTGTCGATATTTTCTGGTAACTCGACATGCAACTTATTGTTTTCCCACTTTGCGAGGGTATAGAACAAATTGCTCTCGCCGCGTAACAGGCGAAACGTGGTTTTATCGAAACTGACGCTATAACCGATCAGCGCGACCATTCCGTAGGCCAGCGAAAGCACCAGTACTACCGCCGCCGTCGCTAACAGAAAACGTACCCGCAGCGAAAGCGGGAAAAAAAGACGCAGTAATTTTTTCATCAGCGCAATTCGAACAAATAACCCTGGCCGCGAACGGTGGTAATCACTTCTTGCGGATATTGCGCCTGAATTTTTTTGCGCAGACGCCCCATGAGTACATCAATGGTATGGCTTTCCCGCAATTCGGCGTCCGGGTAGAGTTGTAACATCAACGAATCTTTGCTGACCACTTTGCCATTATTACGAATCAACGTTTCCATAATGGTGTATTCAAACGCGGTCAGTTTGATCACTTCGTCATTAATCGATAGTTCACGGCGGGAAAGATCAACCTGAAACGGTGGCAGCGAAATAACCTGTGAAGCCAGACCACTATTACGACGCATTAATGCCTGCATCCGCGCCATCACCTCTTCAATATGAAACGGTTTAGTCACGTAATCGTCAGCGCCGGCGCTTAATACTTCGACTTTGTCCTGCCAGCTTTCACGGGCGGTTAATACCAGAATCGGCAGTGAAACATCATTGCTGCGCCAGCGGCGGATCAGTGACAGACCGTCTTCGTCAGGCAAACCGAGATCGACAATTGCAATATCTGGCAAATGTTCATTGAGATAATAATCTGCTTCTTTGGCATCTTCTGCGTCATCGACCTGATGACCAGCGTCCTGAATCTGAACTTTAAGATGGTGACGTAACAACGCATTGTCTTCGACAACCAGTACGCGCATTTTTATTTCTCCCTGTCTTAATTATTAAAATAGTGTAACGCGATTATGTGTTTATGGGAGTAAACATTAATTAAACCAGCGGGTAGGGGAGATAATACGGGAAAAGATCAGCTTAAGAAGCAGGCCGGACAGCATCGCCATCCGGCATTGATATGGGTGTTATTTCAGCTCATCCACCATTGTGATGGCGCGACCAATGTAGTTAGCAGGGGTCATCGCTTTCAGGCGCGCTTTCTCTTCTTCCGGCAGCGCCAGACCGTCGATAAATTGCTTCATGCCTTCGGCGTCAACGCGTTTACCGCGAGTCAGTTCTTTCAGCTTCTCGTACGGTTTTTCGATGCCATAGCGACGCATAACTGTCTGGATCGGCTCAGCCAGCACTTCCCAGTTGTGATCCAGTTCATCCAGCAGATGGTCACGGTTCACTTCCAGTTTGCTCACGCCTTTCAGGGTGGACTGGTAAGCAATTAGCGCATAACCGATGCCCACTCCGAGGTTACGTAGCACGGTAGAGTCGGTCAGGTCACGCTGCCAACGGGAAACCGGCAGTTTGCTGGCCAGGTGCTGCAACACCGCGTTGGAAAGCCCCAGGTTACCTTCGGAGTTTTCGAAGTCGATTGGGTTAACCTTGTGCGGCATGGTGGAAGAACCAATCTCACCGGCGATGGTTTTCTGTTTGAAATGGTTAAGGGCGATATAACCCCAGACGTCACGGTCAAAGTCGATCAGAATGGTGTTAAAGCGCGCGATGCAATCAAACAGTTCGGCAATGTAGTCGTGCGGTTCAATCTGGGTGGTGTACGGGTTCCACTGAATACCCAGTGAGGTGACAAACTCTTCACTGAACTGATGCCAGTCAACTTCCGGATACGCGGCGATGTGGGCATTATAGTTACCGACCGCGCCGTTGATTTTGCCGAGGATTTCCACCTGATTAAGCTGGCGGAACTGGCGCTCCATACGATAAGCGACGTTAGCCATCTCTTTACCGATGGTTGACGGTGTCGCTGGCTGACCGTGGGTACGGGATAGCAGCGGAATATCGCGATACTGAACAGCCAGATCTTTAATGCCGTCAATCAGTTGACGCCAGTACGGCAGGATCACTTCATCACGCGCGGTTTTCAGCATCAATGCGTGGGAGAGGTTGTTGATGTCTTCTGAGGTGCAGGCAAAGTGAATAAATTCAGAAACTGCGTGCAGTTCTGGGATCTCAGCCACTTTTTCTTTCAGGAAATACTCAACCGCTTTAACGTCGTGGTTAGTGGTACGCTCAATGGTTTTGATTCGCGCCGCATCTTCTTCACTGAAATTAGCGACGATTGCATCAAGGTAACCGATTGCGTCGGCAGCAAAAGCAGGAACTTCCTTGATCGCTGCGTGCGCGGCCAGTTTTTGCAGCCAACGTACTTCAACTTGTACACGGAATTTCAGCAAACCATATTCGCTGAAAATCCCGCGCAGCGCGCTGACTTTATCGCCGTAGCGTCCGTCGACAGGGGAAACGGCGGTCAGTGAGGATAATTCCATAGATCACAACTCCGGGGTTAAATGAGCAAGAATTTGTTTTGCCTGAGTGGTCAGGCGATTACGAGAAAACATCAGTTGTAGACGTCCGCCGCCAACCTGGTGCCAGAGCACGGCGGCGCGAATGCCTGCCAGCAGGGTAGCGCGAACTTTCGCCTGCACCTGTGGGCTTTGCAGTACGGCAGGGGAACCGGTGACCTGAATACGTGGGCCAAGTGGGCTGATAACATCAACATAAATAGCAGCCATTGCGCTCATCAGCGTTTCCGACTGTAAATCGAAATGTTCGAGCTGGCGTTGCAGACCGTTAATCCGGTTACCCAGAGTGTCGAGCGCACCTTTGGCAGACGAGAGTTTGCGCTCAAGCACCATCAGGCTAAGGGTGTAACGGGTTAACTCAGCGTTTAAGCCCTGGCGACTGCTGGCATTGAGCATGCCGAGCAGGGTTTCCAGCCCGACGCGCAGGTTGGCTTCGCTGCCGCCAAAAACCGCCAGCGTGGAGCTGGGGTTCACATCGATAATACTGTTGAGTGAGACGTGTAGCGCATCGGCATCACAATGCCCCTGGTGAGCAAGCTGTTGTACCAGGCGTGCCGCCTGACAAATACCGGCCAGGGCGAGGGTGATGTCATAGTAATTCTTTGCCACGTTCACTGCTTCCTTGTTTTAAGTAAGAAAATAATCAGACTGGCAGCGGCAGACGCTGCTCAATGATGCCGCCGCCGAGGCACACTTCACCGTTATAGAAGACGGCGGATTGACCTGGAGTGACGGCCGCAACCGGCTCATCGAAAATCACTTCAATGCGATCATCATCCAGCGCCTTGACGGTGCATGGAATGTCAGTCTGGCGGTAGCGGGTTTTCACCGTGCAACGCATAGTGCCGGTGAAAGGTTCGCGATCGACCCAGTGCAGTTGCTGGGCAATCAATCCGACAGACATCAGACGTGGGTGTTCATGACCCTGCGCAACAATCAGAATGTTGTTCTCGACGTCTTTATCCACCACGTACCACGGCTCTTCAGTGCCGTCTTTGGTGCCACCGATGCCCAGGCCTTTACGCTGTCCGAGGGTGTGATACATCAGCCCCTGGTGCTCGCCAATCTCATCACCATCGACAGTAATGATTTTTCCCGGTTGCGCCGGGAGATAACGGCCAAGAAACTCGCGGAATTTACGTTCACCGATAAAGCAGATCCCGGTAGAATCTTTTTTCTTCGCGGTGACCAGACCGAGATCTTCCGCAATCTTACGTACCTGCGGTTTTTCCAGTTCGCCAACCGGGAACAGGCTTTGCGCTATCTGCTCATGGCTAAGTGTATAAAGGAAGTAGCTCTGGTCTTTGTTGCTGTCCAGACCACGCAGCAGGCGGCTCTTGCCATTGACATCTGCACGACGAACGTAATGGCCGGTAGCGATATAATCGGCACCTAAATCTTCGGCGGCAAATTCGAGGAAGGCTTTAAATTTGATCTCTTTGTTGCACAGAATATCCGGGTTCGGCGTGCGACCCGCTTTATATTCAGCAAGGAACAGTTCAAAGACGTTGTCCCAGTACTCGGCTGCAAAGTTGACAGTGTGCAGTTCAATGCCGAGCTTATCGCAGACAGCCTGGGCATCAGCCAGATCCGCTGCCGCCGTGCAATATTCCTCACCGTCGTCTTCTTCCCAGTTCTTCATAAACAGGCCTTCGACCTGATATCCCTGTTGTTGCAACAGCCAGGCAGAAACGGAGGAATCGACGCCGCCGGACATGCCGACGATCACTTTTTTTGCGGTTTCAGACATTGGATTACTCACGACATTGAACTTCAAGGCGGCGTATTCTATCACGCAGCCTTTTAGATGACACCCTTTGTAAAAGGCCAGTTAAACTCGCCAATCATCTCCAGCGGATAATGTTGCCCGCTTTGATAACAACGAATACTTTCTGCCACTAATGGCGAGCGCAGATTTGGTGCCTGTAAAATCTCTTCAGCACTGACCCAACGGCAACAGTCGATATCACTGTCATGAGGGTGTGTTGGGCATATTTGCTCAAGCTCAATGGCAAACAGGAAGCGCAAAAATGGCGTCTTATCCGGCGCAATCCACTGATGCATACGGATGAAATATTGCGGTTGCGCGCTGATGCCGGTTTCTTCCCACAGCTCACGCGCCGCTGCTTCTGTTAATGTTTCATCCGCCTCCAGATGTCCGGCGGGTTGGTTCCATAACGCTTTACCATTAATCGTCTCTTCAACGACTAAAAATTTGCCTTCTGCGTGCACCACGCAGGCAACGGTAACGTGCGGTTTAAACATTTTGCGTCCTTATTCTGTCGCTTCTCGCCATTCGCCATTGGCAAGATTATCCAGCGTGTAATTACCCATCGCATAGCGAATCAGTCGCAGCGTGGGGAAACCAACATGGGCGGTCATGCGGCGCACCTGGCGATTACGTCCTTCATATAAGGTGATCTTAAGCCAGGAGGTAGGAATACTTTTACGCTCACGAATTGGTGGATTACGTGGCCATAACCACTCCGGTTCTTCAACCAGTTCCACACCTGCGGGCAGGGTAGGGCCATCATTTAAGGTTACGCCATTGCGCAAGGCTTCAAGTGCGTCTTGCGTGGGAATGCCTTCCACCTGCACATAATAGATTTTTCCGGTGCGTTTGCCCGGCTGGGTTAAACGCGCCTGTAACGCGCCATTATTCGTCAGCACCAGTAACCCTTCGCTATCTCTGTCGAGACGACCTGCCGCATAAACGCCCTGAACAGGGATGAATTCTTTTAATGTTTTGCGCCCGGCTTCATCGGTGAACTGCGGAAGAACATCGTAGGGTTTATTGAACAGGATCACGCGCGTGGGCTGGTTTTCAGGTTTGCGCCTGGTGGAACGTTGCGAGCTGAATCGCTTAACCTGGTGATTTCTAAAAGAAGTTTTTTGCATGGTATTTTCAGGGTTTATGAATTGCCGCATTATAGCCTAATAACGCGCATCTTTCATGACGACAAACAATAGGGTAGTATTGACAAGCCAATTACAAATCATTAACAAAAAATTGCTCTAATGCATCCGTGTGGCAGGACGCAAACGCATGTGCAACGTGGTGGCAGACGAGCAAACCAGAAGCGCTCGAAGGAGAGGTGAATGGAAAGTAAAGTAGTTGTTCCGGCACAAGGCAAGAAGATCACCCTGCAAAACGGCAAACTCAACGTTCCTGAAAATCCGATTATCCCTTACATTGAAGGTGATGGAATCGGTGTAGATGTAACCCCAGCCATGCTGAAAGTGGTCGACGCTGCAGTCGAGAAAGCCTATAAAGGCGAGCGTAAAATCTCCTGGATGGAAATTTACACCGGTGAAAAATCCACCCAGGTTTATGGTCAGGACGTCTGGCTACCTGCTGAAACCCTTGATCTGATTCGTGAATATCGCGTTGCCATCAAAGGCCCGCTGACTACTCCGGTTGGTGGCGGTATTCGTTCTCTGAACGTAGCACTGCGCCAGGAACTGGATCTCTACATCTGCCTGCGCCCGGTTCGTTACTACCAGGGCACTCCAAGCCCGGTTAAACACCCTGAATTGACTGATATGGTCATCTTCCGTGAAAACTCGGAAGACATTTATGCAGGTATCGAATGGAAAGCTGACTCTGCTGACGCTGAGAAAGTGATCAAATTCCTGCGTGAAGAGATGGGGGTGAAGAAAATTCGCTTCCCGGAACATTGCGGTATCGGCATTAAGCCGTGTTCTGAAGAAGGCACCAAACGTCTGGTACGAGCAGCAATCGAATACGCAATTGCCAACGACCGTGACTCAGTGACCCTGGTGCACAAAGGCAATATCATGAAGTTCACCGAAGGCGCGTTTAAAGACTGGGGTTACCAGTTGGCGCGTGAAGAGTTTGGCGGTGAACTGATCGACGGCGGCCCGTGGCTGAAAGTCAAAAACCCGAACACCGGCAAAGAGATCGTCATTAAAGACGTGATTGCTGACGCATTCCTGCAACAGATCCTGCTGCGTCCGGCTGAATACGACGTTATCGCCTGTATGAACCTCAACGGTGACTACATTTCTGACGCACTGGCAGCACAGGTTGGCGGTATCGGTATCGCCCCTGGTGCAAACATCGGTGACGAATGCGCACTGTTTGAAGCCACCCACGGTACAGCACCGAAATATGCCGGTCAGGACAAAGTAAACCCAGGCTCTATCATTCTCTCCGCGGAGATGATGCTGCGCCATATGGGCTGGACTGAAGCCGCAGACCTGATTGTTAAAGGTATGGAAGGCGCAATCAATGCGAAGACCGTAACCTATGACTTCGAACGTCTGATGGAAGGCGCTAAGCTGCTGAAATGTTCAGAGTTTGGCGATGCGATCATCAAGAACATGTAATTACTATATGTGTTAAATATTATAACGGGCGTATAACACGCCCGTTGTTTTATGTAAGTTTGCTAACGGTTATCAAAATTTTATCAAAATAAGTTATCAAAACCTCTTAGTTGTTTGGGGTCGGTTGGTCAGTCAGATGACAGTTCTACTGCCAGGTTCCTATTAGACATTCCTCTATTTGGTGGACGCTCGTTAATATTTAGATCCGCTATGTGTCAGGTGCGGACATTGTTATAAATGCCAATTGATATAACGTCAGCTCGTTTATCTCATCTTACAGAACCTCAACAACTTCAAACTCTTCCATAATCAACTCCATATCTTCAGAAAAATGACCTTCCTGGGTGAAAAATCGTTGATGCTCTCTCTGCCAATATTCAAGGCTCAAATCGCCTTCACCTTCCTTGCGAGCTAACTCGGCAGTAACATCACAAAAACACACCAGTTGCATCGACACCAGCCTGGTCACGCATACCGGTACATCCTGGCCGTCAAGGATGATGTTATAGCTCCCAATCCTTGGGGCAAATTCTTCCTTCTGATAAGAGGCATAAGAGCCACAGGAGGCCGTTTTAATCCCTTTTTCTATAAGTGCTGCAAGCTCGTTAGCCAGTTCAGGGCTGTCGCCCATTTGCCAGGCATTCGCGTCCGGATATTTCATCTTTAGTTCATCAACCTTACCCATTACACGTCCTTTCTGATTGTAAATAATAGAGAAATAGCTGAGCATTAATTGTTCGAATATTAACAGTGATGCTTTCTTGCTAATATCATAGTTCGTTTTTCGCTCAAAGCGGGCTGTTTGGTTCTTTTTCATGTGGGGTGAGAAATTCAAGGAGGCGTTGAGACGTTTAAATTTTCACAACGCTACTTTGCGCCATTCTTTACCTCAATTATCATGATAACGATCGGTTTGACGAAAGTGATCGCGCCTACGCGGATATTATCGTGAGTATGCTTCATCGCCATTGCTCCCCAAATACAAAACCAATTTCAGCCAATGTCTCGTCCATTTTTTTGATGAACTCCGGCACCATCTCGTCAAAACTCGGCATGTACTTCTCATGTCAGGCTACTTATTTCCTGAACGGGGTTTTGCTATCACGTTGTGAATTTCAGAAGCGGTAATGACGCTGAGCCGTAATTTGTGCCACGCATTATCTCCCTGTTTGACAGCCCTCACGTCGATCCCGGTACGCAGCAGGATAATGTCCGGTGCCATGACGCCACCTTCTGCTCTGTGGCTTTCTGTTTCAGTAACCAGTATAAATCAGGCAGCGGCTAAAGTGGCGCAGACAGGAATTCAGGTTATCGATGGTATATAAACGAACTGATCCTACCCACGTAATGTGGACACGGCCCTAAGCGAGATTATGGTTTTCAAATTGTTCCGGGCTGAGACCGCCACAGGGACTGTGACGACGCCAGCGATTGTAATCACACTCGATATAATTAAACACCGTTGCCCGCATTATTTCCCGGCTGCTAAAGCGTTCCCCGCGGATACATTCCACCTTCAGCGAATGAAAGAAGCTTTCCACACAGGCATTGTTATAACAGTTGCCTTTCGCACTCATACTGCCACGCAGGTTGTGTCGCTACAGCAGCGCCTGATAATCCCCTGAACAGTATTGACCACCACGGTCCGTATGAACAATGACGCTTTCCGGGCGGCTTCTCCGCCACAACGCCATTTGCAGTGCCTCACAGGCCAGTTGTGCTGTCATTCGCGGTGACATCGCCCAGCCAATAACGGCGCGTGACCACAGGTCGATGACTACTGCGAGATACAACCAGCCCTCATCGGTACGCAAGTACGTGATGTCACCCGCCCACTTCTGGTTCGGGCCGCTGGCGCTGAAGTCCTGCTCCAGCAGATTCTCCAATACGGGCAGGCCATGTGCACGGTAGCTGACCGGGCTGAACTTCCGGCCGGCTTTCGCCCGCAGCCCCTGACGACGCAGGCTGGCGGCAATGGTTTTAATATTGAACTCCGGCAGTTCGTCAGCAAGGCGGGGAGCACCGTATCGCTGCTTTGCCTCAAAGAATGCCTTATGAACAGCGGTATCGCAGGTGAGCCGAAACTGTTGGCGCAGGCTCATCTGGTGACGACCCCTGAGCCAGACATACCAGCCGCTGCGGGCAACCCGAAGTACACGACACATCGCTTTGATGCTGAACTCTGCCCGATGATTTTCGATGAAGACATACTTCATTTCAGGCGCTTCGCGAAGTATGTCGCGGCCTTTTGGAGGATGGCCAGTTCCTCAGCCTCCTCCGCCAGTTGTCGTTTAAGGCGGACATTTTCAGCGGCCAGTTCGCTTTCGCGCTCTGACGAACTCATTTGTTGCTGCTGTTTACTGCGCCAGGCATAAAGCTGAGATTCATACAGGCTGAGTTCACGGGCTGCGGCGGGCACACCGATGCGTTCAGCGAGTTTCAGGGCTTCGTTACGAAATTCAGGCGTATGTTGTTTACGGGGCTTCTTGCTGATTGATACTGGTTTTGTCATGAGTCACCTCTGGTTGAGAGTTTACTCACTTAGTCCTGTGTCCACTATTGGTGGGTAAGATCAAACATCAATGAATGCACCGGGATGAAACCGGTGAGTTAAGTTCAAACTGTAGTACAATTCTCTCCGGTATTAACAGGAAAGACTATGCTATGAATCCTTATATTTATCTTGGTGGTGCAATATTTGCAGAGGTGATTGGTACGTAAGCGGCTCGTCAGAACCGTATTGATATTTACTGAGAGCTCAGATCAACTTTCCAGGGCAACAGATCGCGTACCCGGTTTGCCGGCCAGTCCTGGATATGTTCAATGACGTAACGCAGCCACTTTTCTGGCTCCACATTGTTCAGACGGCATGTGCCGATCAGCGAGTACAACACCGCCGCATGTTCACCACCGCTGTCGGAACCCGCGAACATCCAGTTTTTCCGGCCTACGGCCACTCCCCGTAAGGCGTTCTCTGCGATGTTGTTGTCGATTTCCACCCAGCCATTACTGCAGTACACGTTCAGTGCATCCCACTGTTTCAGCAGGTATGCGAACGCTTTTGCCGTATCTGAGTGACGCGACAGTGTTTTCATCTGTTGCTGTATCCAGTCATACAGTGACTGCATCAGTGGCGCGGCTCTGGCTTTTCTTGCCGCCAGACGCTGTTCTGCTGAACAGCCCCGGACCTCTGCCTCGATAGCATACAGTTCACCGATACGCTGCAGGGCTTCCGTGGTGATGTCGGTGGGCGCTCTTGCATGCACATCGTGGATTTTTCTCCGGGCATGAGCCATACACGCGGCTTCCGTTATTCTGCCGGATTCGTATAACACCCGGTAACCACCGTAAGCATCGGCCTGAAGCACACCGCTGT
Organism: Escherichia marmotae; assembly: GCF_002900365.1. NCBI lineage: Bacteria > Pseudomonadati > Pseudomonadota > Gammaproteobacteria > Enterobacterales > Enterobacteriaceae > Escherichia > Escherichia marmotae. Next base: position 1,222,361 of record NZ_CP025979.1, on the reverse strand, counting down.
AACCGGCCAGGTGATTTTGTGGATGGATACCTTTCCGGTCCGGACTGTACGCGAACCAGACCGCCGGGGGCATCTGTGAACCGGCGTTGCGGTCATCACGGACGTAGACCCACAGCCGGGCTGTCCGGGTTTTACCGCTGCCCGGCTCCTGGACCGGGACGGGGATATCATCGGCATGGACTTTACCGGGCATCAGCACATACTGGCGCAGTACGTCATACAGCGGCTCCAGCAGTTCAGCAACGGCACCGGTCCAGCGCCCCAGTGTGGCACGGCTCAGCTCCACTCCCTGACGACGGTATATTTCTGACTGGCGGTATAACGGCAGATGGTCTGCATATTTCCCGGTGACAACATGGGCCAGAAGCCCCGCTCCGGCATAACTGCGTGCAATGGGTTTTGAAGGTACTGGTGCCTGCACGATATGGTCGCACCGGCAACAGGCCAGTTTCGGACGTTGTGTTTCGATAACCTTAAAGGCGCTGCTGATAAGCTCCAGTTGCTCTGACACATCACATCCCAGAGAACTGAGTTCACCACCACAGGCAGGACAGCATTCCTCTTCCGGCCGGATAACCCGGGTTTCACGGGGAAGTGAGGCCGGTAACGGTTTACGGGCTGAAGACTGGCGCAGGGCGGATGGCAGTACCGGGTCATATTGCTCACCCAGCGTTTCCGCCATTTCTTCCTGAAGTGCGCTGATTCGCTCCTGAGCTTCCTGTATCTGCCGTTCGGTTTTTGCACGAAGTTTTTCTGAGCTTTTACCGAACTGCATACGTTGCAGTTTCGCAACCAGCGCCTTCAGCCGGTTGATTTCGGAAGCATAAGCCGCCACCCGCTGTGAGAGCAGGCGGTTGTATTCAGCCATCTGGCGGATGGTGTCCTGTTGCGTCTGCAACAGTGCCCGCAGGCGGGCGTTCTCATGAGCAAGTGAGGTGTCCATATCCTCACTTTACAACGGGTTATATGCGGATTCCAGCGCGTTCCGTTCGTTTCGGGTGCTTCCAGTTGATACCTTCAGGAAGCATGGATAACTGAGCCGGAGTAAGGTGCACCTTGCCGTCACGGGTGACTGGCCAGACGAAGCGGCCCCGCTCCAGGCGTTTGGTGAAGAGGCACAGTCCGTCACTGTCAGCCCACAACACTTTTATCTGGTCACCCCGGCGTCCGCGGAAGATGAACAGGTGTCCGGAGAACGGGTCATCCTTCAGGACGTTCTGAACTTTTGATGCCAGGCCGTTAAAGCCATTCCGCATGTCGGTGATACCGGCAACCAGCCAGATACGCGAACCGGCAGGGAGAGATATCATCAGTGGCTGCTCCCTTTTATTTCGCGGATAAGTGTCTGTAATAACGCCGGCGTCAGTTTACCTTTAAGCCTGAGAGTTCCGGCCGGCAGAACCAGCTCACAACACAGACTGTCGGACGGTGTATTTATCTGCTCTGGTTCCTGTGCGGGGGCCGGGATTTTATTATCCGGCTCCGGCGTTAACGTCACGGGAAGCAGTGCCGGCATATTTTTTCCGGAAGGCAGCAGGCCACCTTTCCGGTATTGATGGCGCCAGTTGAAGAGCAGGTTATCGTTGATTCCGTTTTCCCGGGCGATCTGCGCCACACAGGCTCCGGGCTGCAGTGACTGCTCCACTAAGGCGATTTTAAACTCATAAGGGAAGTTGGGCCGCCGGGGACGTTTTTTTACCACGGGGGCTTCGGATATAACGGTGCTTTCAGGACGTACGACTGGTACCGTGGAAAATTGTCCGTAAAGGCAGGCATCAAGTTCCTGCTCCGACATGCCCTGCGGGCAAAGGCCACGAAAGGCCAGCTCTCCGAAAGCGCACGAACATACTACAAACTGTTGATTTTGTTACACCCAGGCGACGCCCGGCCACAACCCGGGGTAAATGTTCTTCAAAGTGAAGACGTAAAGCTTCAGTGATCCAGGTCCGGTGTTTCATACGATAGTGTCCATTAAAAATGATGGACATTATTTTTGTAGAGCCGGAGGAAACAGACCAGACGGTTTAAATGAGCCGGTTACATTGGTACAACCTTAATGAAGTATTCAGATGGCTTTACACGGTTATGGCCCTCTGTTGGTACAATTATTTGTTACTGTGCATCATTTTGGTTATTAGCTCAAACATTGGCTTATATTCCTACAGGGATTGCTTATGCTATCTGGTCAGGAGTCGGTATAGTCCTGATTAGTTTACTTTCCTGGGGATTTTTCGGCCAACGTCTGGATCTGCCAGCCATTATAGGCATGATATTGATTTGTGCCGGAGTGTTGGTAATTAACTTGTTGTCACGAAGCGCACCACATTAAAAATAATTTCTTTTTAATCAAATGGAATATGTCAGCCCGCATGTAAATGCGGGCTGCTTTTTACAGGTTAGCGTTTGGGTTTTGTTGTTGGGTGGTGGTTTTCATAGGGACTCCCAGATTTTTAGTAAACCACTCAACAACCCTGTTTATAATAATTGGCTGATACCATGTATTATCTCCATGCTCAGCCCCTTCTACCAGCACGTACTCAGCATTATTGCCGTTCTTTTTCAACATCCTGAATAGTTTGGCACTTTGCTCCGGTGAAACCAGAGTGTCTTTGCTACCATGCATAATAAGAAATGGGGGTTTTACTCCTTTCATATGTCCGATTGGGCTGGCGTTTAGCGCTTTTTCTTTTGACGCTGTGATGGGGGCTCCCGCAAAACTTCTGAATGCAGGGCCATTGATCATTAAAGCTTCGGTTACGGCAGGAGATCGATGAACCTCCTGCACTGATTCAGGGAACCCCTCACCAATATTCAACAAGTCAGAAATCCCATAAAGTGTGGCAACTGCCTGAACATCTGATGATTGCTGAAGAAAGTCACCTTTATCAAAGGTTTTGTCACCATTTGTAGTTCCCATCATCTGGGCAAGCCATCCACCGGCAGAGTCACCCAGAACTCCGATTCTTTGAGGATCAACCCCATAATCGCTGGCATGCTCTCTCAGGTAACGTATTGCAGCTTTTCCATCCTCAACTGGCGCTGGAAATGTATCAGGAATTGTTCTGTATTCTACAGCGGCTACAACAAAACCAGCTTCTGCCAGAGCCATTCTCATTTCAATAAATTTGTCATGTTCAGAAGACATGAACCCGCCGCCAGGATAGTAAATAATGGCTGGTTTCAAATCATTTGTTCGCGGGACAAGAACTGACATGTGAAGCTGTCTGACAGAACGAGTTCCTTTTATCTGGGAATAAACAACATCACCAATAAGATCGACCTGGTTTCTGGTCGATGAAACATTAATGACATCTGCACCAGGGGTGTAACCAGGAAGATTAGTCTGGACAGTTGTTGAACAATTCCCGACCGACATGACTACTGACATACCATACAATAATGTTGCGGATGATAGTATTTTGTTAATTTTCATATTTTACATGCCTTGACTTATCGGATGAAATTTTCTTAGCGAATTTAACGGCAACTTAAGAGTTGTACAACAGGAGGCATCTTAGGAAACTCAACAAGATGCAAAAAATCCTTGTCAGTGAAATTGCGCGTATTCTGGTTCAAAAATAGCCGTCTATAAATCATACTAACTTATGCCCGCATGACTAATAATAAACCTAAAATCTATTTAGATAACATCAATATGATTCGTGCATATTATGGTTAATGCTGGGGTCGATTTTATAATTATGATTGCTTTTGCATGAACATTGCGTCTTTATGCATAATGAGATAAATGAATATCAAATAAAATAACGATAGGTCATAACAAAGAGGTTTTTATGAAAAAACTTATCGTTTCAAGTGTATTGGTATTCATCACATTTTCTGCGCAGGCCGCAGAGTTTCAGGTCACAAGTAGTGAAATGAAAACAGGAAAACAACTTACAAAGTCTCATATCTTTTCCGGATTTGGGTGTGAAGGTGGCAATATATCGCCCTCATTAACCTGGTCTGGTGTCCCTGAGGGCACTAAAAGTTTCGCCGTAACTGTTTATGATCCAGATGCACCTACTGGTAGTGGTTGGTGGCACTGGACTGTTGTTAATATTCCAGCAACAGTAACATATTTGCCTGCTGATGCAGGAAGACGTGATGGTACAAAACTTCCGACAGGTGCTGTTCAAGGCCGAAATGATTTTGGCTATGCCGGATTTGGTGGTGCATGTCCTCCGAAAGGGGATAAACCGCATCATTACCAGTTTAAAGTATGGGCTCTGAAAACTGACAAGATTCCTGTAGATTCTAATTCCAGCGGAGCGTTAGTTGGTTATATGCTTAATGCCAATAAAATCACAACCGCTGAGATAACACCAGTTTATGAGATAAAGTAGGGTGAGAGTATGCTGGCAAAAGGTAAGACCAACCTAAAGATTGAAGAAATACGGATGCATAAACATCATGAGATTCATATTGTTAGGGCTATTGTGCCAGCTTTATGTCGTATCCGTCAGGGAAAAAAATTATCAATTGGGAGACGCATAGTTTGACTGTTGATAATAATCAAATAATGTTATTTCCATGTGGACATGAGTTTTATATTGCGAATTATCCAGAAGCAGGTCTTTATCTTGCAGAAATGCTTTACTTTCCCATTGAACTAATTGAAAAATTCCAAAAATTTTTTTTCGGTAACTGATCAAATACGTAACAAAACAGGGTTCTGTTTACCTCAGAACCCTGAGTTAATATATTGTTGGGAGCAGCTAAAAATATCTATTTTTCGAGGTTTCTCAACTCAAATTCAGGAGCATTTAGCAATGGCTGTTCTACTTTCGTTAGGAGTAAATCATGCTAATTATTTACTTTTATCAGATAGTAAACAATCACTGATAAGTCATTGTTATAACCTGCTGCTACCCGAACCAGGAGCAAAATGGACAGCAAACAAGGTTGCGAGATATCTCTACATTTCTGTTTCCACATTACATCGCCGTCTGGCAAACGAGGGGGTAAGTTTTCAAAGTATATTGGACGATGTGAGGTTAAATAATGCGTTGTCTGCTATACAAACGACTATAAAATCCATAAGCGAGATTGCCAGAGAAAATGGTTATAAGTGTCCTTCTCGTTTTACTGAAAGATTCCATAATCGTTTTAAGATAACACCAAGAGAGCTAAGAAAGGCTTCCAGAGAGTAAAAGTATTTTAACTGTATCGATGTTTTTGGGAAATCAAAACGGCATAATTACCCTATCGGAGCCTGAACAACTCCGGTGGCTTCTGCGCTAAACAGGGACGTTTATGCGCACATACAATTTTTTGTATCCAGCGTTTGACCTCTGTGGAGGTGAAGCGTAAACCTGAGCTGAAGTTATCCGAAATGCCAACGCTGCTCGGATATACCGTCTACCTGGTGGGAGAAGAAACTATGTCAGTATTGTCATGGCAAGGGAGAAGTCAGCACGGTGAGCAGAGGGTGTAAGGGTAAAGGTATTGCCCTGGATAAAAAAGAATCCGGCTTCATGGCGTGCCTGTTTATAAGATGTGCGGACGTTGCAATGGAAATTGGTTTAGTCGTTTACCGCCCCCCAGGTGCGATGTCATGTCCAGAAGCTGGTTCCAGACATGACGGATTATCAATGGGATAAAGGATATGCTGACGTTATTGATAAACTGGTTACAAAGTGCTGGCAGGAAGAAGCGTATGTGAGGTGCAGTTAAGGAAATTGACAATATAAATAATTTTCAGCGAAGATGGCGGCATGATGCTTGCTTTTTGTTTCAAAAAACATGGGTGAGATTTTCTCAACGATGGGCTTTGTATATCCGGTGTTGAGAAAAAGTAGAAAACCCGCTAATGAGAGTTTTTTGTGTTTTAAATTGGAGGGGGTGGCTGGATGTCTAAAATAAACATTGCTTCTATGTGTACAACTATGCGTTAATGATTGCGTCGGTTTGAAGAACAGACGATATACGAAGTAGTTTACTAAAGCAGTTCTCATTTCAGGTGTTATTCACTTATTCCTTCTTTGAGTCTCTCCAATTAAGTACGAAGTCGTTTCTGTTATACAAACCATTTATGCCGAAAGGCTCAAGTTAAGGAATGTAGAATGTCAAATAAAATGACTGGTTTAGTAAAATGGTTTAACGCTGATAAAGGTTTCGGCTTTATTTCTCCTGTTGATGGTAGTAAAGATGTGTTTGTGCATTTTTCTGCGATTCAGAATGATAATTATCGAACCTTATTTGAAGGTCAAAAGGTTACCTTCTCTGTAGAGAGTGGTGCTAAAGGTCCTGCGGCAGCAAATGTTATAATTACCGATTAAAATCCAGGACTCGACTGTATACGATAACGAAGATGGCTGATGCCTGAGTAGAGATGCAGATAGAGTAATGGATATAGAATCCCATTTTGTGGTGAAGTACAGGTTTGCTGTATGAATAGTTTAATAGCAGAAGCTAACTGCTGGCATAGTAAAACAAAGTGCGTAAGTGGGTGACTCCCACAAAAAGCACCACAATCTCAAACCCGCTCAGGCGGGTTTTTTCTTATCTGATTTAAATATATTATTAAAATATCAAAGCTCTTGATAAGTAATCAAAAATCAGGCAACAGCTTTAAGATTTGTTTGGAATACTTTGTTGCAATGAGGGCAGATTAAAAGGGCACCTTTTTGTACTCTGGAAAAACTGTGTTCTGATTCTTGGGTGCAGTTTGGGCAGGAGCATTTAACGAGATAATTACGGCGTGATTTTGAGTCTTTACGTTCTGACATAGGCTTTTCCTGTGTAAATGGTCGTATACAATACACTAAATAACAAAACATATCGCGCATTATTATTTAATACATGGTTTTTAACCCTATTATTTTAAATTTCTGTTTTTTAGTGTTGTTGTGAACAATGTTTGCTGTAAAAACTAACCCGTAGACTCCGATCTTTTCAAACATACTGCACCATTCGCGCACATCGGGGTGAGGATATGAAATCCATTGATAATAACAACTGGCGCCGCCTGTGGCACATCGGCCTGTAATGCTGGTTTCTGGGCATTGCCGGAACTCCGTCACATTTCAAGATTAAAGAAGAGAGGCGTAAGACTGCGAGAGATGAATGATGCCGCCATCATTACGCAAGACTGTTGCGGTTGCTATTACTTCCAAAAATCGTTATTTCCCTCAGAGTGAGGAGCAGAAAAAGAGAATATGAGACAGGAATGCTCCTCTTATAACTGGACTTGGTGACTAAAATTTTGCAGGCCCTTTCCGGCAATCCGGCAGACTACGGGGGAAGGCGCGCGGGTTTTCTCTATTTATGAAAATTTTCCGGTTTAAGGCGTTTCGTTCTTCTTCACTGTAACTTAATGTTTTTATTTAAAACACCGCCTAAAAAGAAAGGAAACGACAGTTACTGAAAATGGGCTTTTTGGCCTCTGCTGCTTCCTTCTCTGTTTTTTCCGTGGAATGAACAATGGAAGTCAACAAAAAGCAGTCGGCTGACATTTTTGGTGCGAATGTCCGTACTATTCAGAACTTACACGTGCGCAGACCGACGCACAGGAGCTGAAAATACCAGAGACTCTGCTGAAGTGGTGGAAACCGCATTTTGTACTTTTGTGCTTTCACGGATTGCAGGTGAAATTGCCAGTATTCTCGACGGAATACCCCTGTGGTGCAGCAGCATTTTCTTGAGCTGGATAACCGGCATATTGATTTCCTGAAACGGGACATCATCAAAGGCATGAACAAAGCAACCGCACTGGATGAACTGATACGGGGGCCGAGTGAATATATCGACCGCTGTCTGGAAGACTGTTATGTGCCAGAAGCAGATGTACTGAGCCTTCATCAACTTTGCGGCAGGCTTTATCTCCACGTGGGACATCACCTAAAAACAAAAATATGACGGCTTAATACTGAGAGAACACTAAATGTAGAAATTATGTCTACTTAGTTCGGACCAGAGTGCTGTTTTTTTATTACGTCGTTGAGACCATCATACTTCCTCCAGTAAAGGAGATAAAAATGGAAAAATTATTTACCCCGTTTCAGGTCGGTGACACTAACTTGGCAAATCGCGTCGTTATGGCACCAATGACCCGCTCACGGGCAATTTCAGACGATACTCCAGATGAACTGACTGCAAAATATTATCAGCAGCGCGCATCTGCAGGGCTCATTATTACAGAAGGATCGCAAATCTCCGTCCAGGGACAGGGTTATCTTTTCACTCCCGGAATCTACAGCGATGCTCAGGTGCAGGGATGGGGAAAAGTTACAAAAGCGGTCCACGACGCTGGCGGAAAAATTTATATTCAACTTTGGCACGTCGGGCGAATTTCTCACACAAGTTTGCAGGCTAATGGACAGGCCCCCGTCAGTTCGGTGGCAGTTAAAGCCAATAATTCCACCTGCTACGCACGCGACGAAAACGGCAAACCCGGTCCGGTTCCGGTATCGGAACCCCGTGCGCTGTCGATCCCCGAGATTAAAGCCGTGGTGCAGGATTACGTTCAGGCCGCTAAAAATGCTATTCGGGCGGGCTTTGATGGTGTTGAGATCCACGCCGCCAATGGCTATCTGCTTGAGCAGTTTATTAATGGTGGGCTGAATACTCGCAAGGATGAGTACGGTGGCGCGGATACTGACAATCGCCTGCGCTTTGTTCTGGAAGTGACTGACGCAATCTCTACGGCCATCGGCTCAGGTAAAACGGGTATCCGCCTGGCTCCCTTCGGGCGTCTGTTTGACATGCGTCCTTTTGATGGCGAGGAAGAAACCTGGCTGATGCTTGCTGATAAACTCAGCGCCCGTTCTCTCTCGTATGTTCATCTGAGCGACCAGCAAACACTGGGAGAACAGGCCATCCCTGCCGGGTTTATTGAAAAATTTCGTGCAGCTTATTCCGGACCTTTGATTATTACCGGTGGCTTTGATAAGCAGCGTGCCGAAGCATATCTCCAGGAGGGGAAAGCTGACCTGATTGGTTTTGGTCGGCCTTACATTGCGAACCCGGATCTTGTGGAACGAATGGTTAATGACTGGCCGTTGAATGATGTTAACCGGGCAACGATGTACGGCGGAGATGAAAAAGGCTATACGGATTACCCCTTCTGGTCCGATAGCAGGGAATAATTAATCAAGCAGGCCGTCTTCCGCAGCTCTGACCAGGGTATCCACTACATAGCGGATTTTGGGCAGCAGTTGGCGGCTTTTTGGCCACAGCGCGCTGATAGGCATCTCCCCGCCGGAGTGTCCGGGCAGCACTTCCCGCAATTTACCCTCGTCGAGATATCTGCCCACCAACCAGAGGGGGAGTTGCGACAATCCCCCTCCCGCCAGGGTAGCAGCGAGCATCGCGTCACCATCGGCAAACTCATGGGTCGGCGGAGGGACAAAGCGGCTGATTTGACCATCCCCCTCTTTCAGCAACCACGAAACAGGCTGGTTACGGCGAAAGCCGACAACGCACTGATGGTGATTCAGGTCATCAATACTGACAGGCTCGCCGTGGTTGAACAGATAATCTGGAGAGGCGCAGATCACCAGCTTCTGGGTTGTCAGTCTTCTGGCAACCAGCCCACTGCTGTCTGACAGCTCACCAATGCGAACGACAAGATCGATCCCCTCATCAATCAGGTTAACGAACCGCTCGCTGAACGTAACGGTCAACGCCAGTTCGGGGTAGCGTCGGGTGATATCAAGCAGGATAGGAAGGATGCGCTGTCGTCCGAAGGCTGCAGGTAAATCTACCCGCAGGCGCCCGGAGGGCTGGCAGGTATGTGACGTCAGTTCCGCCTCAGCCTGCTCCAGGATATCTATTGCGCTCTGGCAACTGGCAAGAAAACGCTCGCCATCAGGCGTCAGGCTCAACCGACGGGTGGAACGTTGAAAAAGCTTCAACCCGAGGCGGTCTTCCAGACGACTGACGCTTTTTCCTATGGCAGACTTTGTCAGCCCCAGCTTTTCCGCTGCTGCCGTAAAACTTCCTTGCTGGGCTGTGGCGACAAAAGCCGTAATTCCCCCCAGATGATCTGTTCTTCTCATAATTGTCCGTGAGAGGTATTAGCCCTGTATATAGATTTATTTTACAATAAATTGAAAACGATTTGTAGAATCTATGTCTACTCAGAGACGAGTGAAAGCGTGTTTATCGCACGAAGAAAAACAGCCATAGTCACCTTCTCTATTACGCTTCATCTAAATTGCAAGACGATGCCGGATTTCGCCGGCCAGTTTTACAAAAACATGAATTAATACAGAGGAGAATATGATGTCATCTGCTAACGGTTTCAAACATGTGGGCTTTCTTACCCGTAAAAAAGGACAGAGCTTCGACGATTTTGTTAAATACTGGGATGAGGTACATACAGCGATAGCGCTCAGACTCCCCGGCTTAAAAGGTTATGTACTCAACCCCATCGATCGGGAAAAATATCCCGACTCCCCCGTCGACGGTTTCTCCGAACTGTGGTTCGACTCACTTGAAGACGCTATCGCAGCATTCAATTCTCCCGTCGGTAAAGAAGCCTATGACGACGTGTCCAATTTTGTTGAACATGCTGCCATTACCTATATCACTGAAATCAGAAAGCGCTAATGCCTTAACATGCCGGGAGCGGTAGAGGTACTGGATTTAATGCGGAGTTTTTAGGTAAATCTAAGATAAGGTGAAGAAATCTGCCATAAAGGCAGATTTCTTAAATTCATAATTAGAGATTTGCAACGTTATGATATACTTTTTGAACATCATCATCATCTTCAAGGGCATCAACAAGTCCCTCAAAGATTTCTAAATCTTCTGGTGAAAGCTCAACTTCTGATTGAGCAATCATTTCTAATTCTGTTGTTGAGAACTCAGTAATTCCGGCTGCTTTTAGCGCTGCAATTCCTTTGTGAAGGTCTGTAGGCTCAGTATAAATAACGATATTTCCTTCTTCTTCGGTCACATCGCGAACATCAACTTCAGCATCAAGCAAAATTTCAAAAATATGGTCAGGATCTGTTCCTTTAAATACAATCACTCCAGTATTGTCAAACATATAGCTGACAGAACCTGCCGCTCCGATATTTCCGCCTTTTTTGTTGAAAATTGTGCGAACATTAGCAATCGTGCGGTTAACATTTGAAGTTAACGTTTCGGCTATAATCATTGAACCATTGGGGCCAAAACCTTCATAACGTCCTTGTACGAACGTTTCATCTCCGCCACCTTTAGCTTTATCAATTGCTTTATCAATGACGTGTTTTGGAACTTGTGCCTGCTTCGCACGCTCAATAACGAATTTTAAAGATGTATTTAATTCAGGGTCTGGTTCACCTTGTTTAGCTGCAGCATAGATTTCTACACCGAATTTTGCATATATTTTAGACGTTGCACCGTCTTTAGCCGTTTTTTTAGCAACAATATTGGCCCATTTACGTCCCACTGGAATGATCTCCTCGAAATTTATTTACATTACCGACAAGTTGATAACTTGTGTTTTTTCATCGTATTATATTATATCATAACATGAAAAAATTCGTCTATGGGAACATAAAATATTCTATTTTCACTCAAGGATATTTAATTTTAACGATGTTAATTATTGTTGATGCGTTATTTTATGATTTCATTTTTCATTGTTAATAATTAAACCGCAACAATAATGTCGCGGTATGGTTGATTTTGACACCTGAATGCCTTATTAAGGAGGCGCGGTTTTAAATTGGCGGTAGCCCATATTTAGCTCGGGCGCGATTACATGCCTCATTAATTTCTCCATGCTCGCCAGACATGGCGAATTCTCTACATGTGGATGAGCGATTCTTGTATATTGTGCAGCAGGCGTTTTTTCCAGGCGTTCCAGCCAGGGCAACACAGCGTGGATTCTTCTGGTTAGTACCGCGCATACATCGGTGGTAAGGGGATATCTGCTCAGTCAGATGAGCCGGTATGGTGCCGCCTGCATCATCAGCTTCGGCCCAGTAAAAAGAGACGCGGAAAAATGCACAACAGGCACCACACGTCAGGCATGGATTCGGATTGCTCATAATTCACCAGTACTACTATTTAAATATCACAACGAAACCGCAGACACGTCATATGAAAGCACGTGCCTGCGGCAGGCTGGCGAACTTTCTATAGTGCGAGTATTGAATGATTACCAGCCGTTATCAATTTTACATATCTATTTAGATATGACCAGCCAAGTTGAATGCAAACTGGAAGAGTTAATCTTTACAATTTGTAACGTGGTGGTTTGTGAAAAGTGAACGTCTTATGTAACCAGAGTCTGTATTATATTGTCCCTATAGTCCGACTTGCTAAATATAGCGATTAGTGATTTCTTTTTAATTCTAATTGGTTAGGTAAGTTCATCAGAAAAAGTTATTTTTCTTGTTTTAACGTGTAAGGCTTATATTACTGCTATCCGTGTTTCACATTCATTCTAGTGATTTTGCTGTATGTATTGGTGCTGATTTGGGATGTGGCTATTGAGCGACATGGTCTGGCATCTCCATCTTATGATCTGGAGCCGCCGCTATCGAAGAAAAGACGCGGGGGCACGTACTGGAAAATTAACACCCACCTTACCAGCGAGGCCCCATCGACGTTGTGCCAGTTCATCATATCCTTACTTATTGATAGCTTATGTATAAAAGTGAAGGGGACACAGAGAACTTTGCCTGACCAATATTCTTGTTCCGTTTTGTTGTCCAATGCTTTTTCTCTGCTTTAAGTTACGGCATAGAGGGCAAAATTTCATCAAGAGTATGGATATTTCTGGTTCTCTCTACCATGCTCTTTGTAGACGCCAGATTGAGCGAATGAACACAAAATAATGGCCCCGGGACACGCAAATGCGCAATACACTTATCCCCATCCTCGTTGCGGTGTGCTTGTTTCTTACTGGTGTGTCTATTTTGAATTTTCAGCTCTGGTATTCCGCAAAAGCAGAGAGCCTGGCGGGGGCGAGGTACGCCGCTAACAACATTAATCATATTCTTGAGGAAGCGTCACAGGCGACTCGAACGGCAATGAAAATTGCCGGGAAGAGGTGCGATCTGGATGAACAATACCAACTAGGTACAGAGGCTGCGCTGAAACCACATCTGCGGACGATCATCATTCTCAAACAAGGTGCAGTCTGGTGTACATCGCTACCAGGTAATCGGGTTCTGCTATCCCGTATTCCTGTTATATCTGACAACAATTTGCTATTGGCTCCGGCGATCGACACCGTAAATAGATTACCCATCCTCCTTTATCAGATTCAATTCGCTGATACGCGTATCCTGGTGACAATTAGTGACCAGCATATCCGCGGGGCGCTCAATGTGCCGTTGAAGGGGGTGAAATATACTTTGCGCGTGGGGAATAGCATTATTGGACCGTCAGGAGATGTGACAACTCTCAATGGCAGCCATCAATTTTCTGGACGGGTAAATTCCACAAAATATCATTTCAGTATTATCTATAACCAACCGCCGCTATTTAATTTCACCAGACTTATCGATAAAGGTTTGGGTATTTTGATATTCAGCCTGTTAATCTCCTGTTCTGCTGCTTTTTTGCTTGATAAATATTTTAACAAGAGTGACACACCTGAAGAGATCCTGCGTAGAGCAATAAGCAATGGTGAAATTGTACCTTTTTACCAACCCGTGGTTAATGGCCGGGAAGGGACGTTACGCGGCGTAGAAGTACTTGCCAAGTGGAAACATCCTCGCGGAGGATATATTTCACCCGCAGCATTTATTCCACTTGCTGAAAAATCAGGGTTGATAGTTCCGCTCACCCAAAGTCTGATGAACCAGGTCGCCACACAAATGAACGCGATCGCAAGTAAACTGCCGGAAGGTTTCCATGTAGGGATTAATTTTAGCGCCTCACATATTATTTCGCCTACGTTTGTTGAAGAGTGTCTGAAATACCGGGACAGCTTCACGCGCCATGATTTGAATCTCGTTCTTGAGGTTACTGAGCGTGAAGCTTTGCATGTTGATGAAAACCTTGTCCAGCGACTAAATATTCTGCATGAAAATGGCTTTGTCATTGCGCTGGATGATTTTGGTACGGGGTACTCGGGACTTTCTTATCTCCATGATCTGCACATCGATTATATTAAGATTGATCACAGTTTCGTTGGTCGGGTCAACGCAGATCCAGATTCCACCCGAATTCTGGACTGTGTGCTGGATCTGGCGCGCAAACTTTCTATCAGTATTGTTGCCGAAGGTGTCGAAACGAAGGAGCAACTCGATTACCTGAACAAAAATAATATCACGTTTCAGCAGGGGTATTATTTCTATAAACCGGTGACGTATATTGAGTTAGTCAAAATTATTCTCTCAAAACCGAGGGTGAAGGTGGTTGTTGAGTAAATATGTACTAATTCACGTAGCATGATGATGTCTGACTAAAAAATGATCGAAAAGACTCTGTGGTGGTGCAATTGTAGACAGATAATTAGCTCGTTGCGTCTTGTTACTATTGTTCATTATTTTGTTTGCTATAATTATCTGAAATTGTTTTCAGGATCGCCGTCAGTAGCATGAACAATAGTAATAGCCTGGATTATTTCACTTTGTATATCATCTTCTCCATCGCGTTTATGCTGATCACCATTCTGGTGATCCTGTTCGCCAAACCCAGCATCTGGCTGGGAGAAGTGCTGGTTACCATAAATTTAATCAATGCACTTGTTTGGTTGGTGATCAATTTACTTAACCGATTAAGAGAAAAGTTTGTAAGTCAAAGGGATCAACATTAATCTTTTTCATTATATTTTGATAATCTGGACTTATAGAATATTTGATCAGGCGTGTTTATAAGTCCAATCATTGAATAATTAATCGTTAAAACTGAAAAACTATCCGGGTTTAATTTGAGGAATTGCTTTAGCGGTGAGTAACGCGTATACGAATATGATTGCAGGGAAATAGTTTTTGTGAAGAATAAAAAACTAAATCAATAAAATCACCAAGATAAATAATCAGTGCTTCAGTATTGTCTGTAAGTCTGTTCACCCGCTAAAAATACACCGCGTCGAATCAATCGGCGCGGTGCTACATTATCGATTATTTTTTACCGATGGCACGCATGGTGTCATCAATTGCGGTAATTAACAGCATTTGCGGATCTTTGGCACAAACCTGATTCAGTTTTTCTACCACTTTGGCACTCAGTTCCGGTGATTGCTCAATCTTTAAATCACGGCTGGTAACGCTGGCGTTACCCATTACCGCAACGATATCTGCAACCTGTGCGCTGTCAGTTTTTGCCATTTCGTTGGCTTCTGCGCAGGTAATATAGGTTTCTGCTGGCAAACCATTCTTAATATTATAGTCCTGAGCCCAGGTCATTGGTGCGAAGACGAACAGCCCCGCCAGTAAAGCAAATTTTTTCATCATCATTCCTTATTTCATTTTACCCAGAATTGCACCACCCGTACCGCCAATTACGGCACCTTTAATTGCGCCTTCAAGACCATTGCCGGTCAGAACGCCAGTGACCGCGCCAACGGCGGCACCCACTTTTGCGCCTTTACGGGCATTTTTACCATCGTGGCCTTTTTCTGTTACTGCACCAACGCCAGCGCCCACAGCAGCACCTTTCAGTACGCCATTAACACCATTGCCAGTCAGTAAACCAACGCCTGCGCCTAACAGTGCACCTTTCGTGGTGCGATTCATATCCGCCATCGCTGGCGCGGAGCAGAGCAATGCTGAGATAAGCCCTAAGGCGAGTATTTTTTTCTTCAACTTAGATGTCCGGTATTTAGTAAGTTGCACACACAATAATTTCGTCTTCAATTAAGAACAGCTTAACTAAAGAACGCTCTCTATTATTCAGATAATTCAAAATGAGCGCGGTTTGTATAATAAGAATTATGGTTTTTGCTTGAATGGGAATAATCTTAAATAATAATTAACTCATTGATTTGAAATGTTTATTCAAGAAATGTCATCAAATGTTAACGTGGTATTGTAAAGGTAAGGTGATCTGAAATATCAATATTATTGTGTAATTTATATGTGAACAATATTTATCAGAAAACGTAATGTAAGTGATTATCTTCTGGCGGCAGTAATGTGAATCTGTTTGGCGGGGAAAGGGGTAGCCAGGCAGAGAAAAACTTAAATCGGATGTAATCTGACAGATACCTGTATAAATCACCGGTAACTGTCAGATCAGGTCTGAGCTAATACGGCTTATTTCAGCTCTTCTGCTTCCGGCAAGGTCACGTTAAGCTCAAGGATGGAAATATCACCATCTTTTTGCTCAAGCTGAACAGTCACCATCTCGGGATCGATTTGTACGTATTTACAAATGACATCAAGAATATCTTTACGCAACTGCGGCAGATAGTGCGGTTCTGCATCGCTGCGCCGGCGTTCAGCAACAATAATTTGCAACCGTTCTTTTGCAATATTGGCCGTGTTTTTCTTCCGTGAGAGAAAGAAATCGAGTAATGCCATAATTTATCCTCCGAACAAGCGTTTGAGGAAACCTTTCTTCTCTTCTTCAATGAAGCGGAAAGGGCGTTCTTCTCCCAACAGACGTTCTACGGTATCAGCATAGGCTTTACCCGCATCGGCGTTGATATCGAGAATAACCGGTTCCCCCTGGTTAGAGGCGCGCAATACTGATTGATCCTCTGGGATCACGCCGACGAGCTTGATGCGCAGGATCTCCAGTACGTCTTCCATGCTCAACATGTCGCCTCTGTTAACGCGGCCTGGGTTATAGCGCGTTAATAGCAGGTGCTCTTTAATCGGTTCTTCACCGTTTTCTGCTCGACGGGATTTCGACGCCAGAATACCTAAAATACGGTCAGAGTCACGAACTGATGAGACTTCCGGGTTCGTGGTTATAATAGCTTCATCTGCGAAATAGAGCGCCATTAATGCACCGGTTTCAATACCCGCCGGTGAGTCACAAACAATAAACTCAAAATCCATTGCTTTTAGGTCATCAAGAACTTTGGCGACCCCTTCGCGGGTGAGTGCGTCTTTATCGCGA
Organism: Escherichia marmotae; assembly: GCF_002900365.1. Taxonomy (NCBI): domain Bacteria; kingdom Pseudomonadati; phylum Pseudomonadota; class Gammaproteobacteria; order Enterobacterales; family Enterobacteriaceae; genus Escherichia; species Escherichia marmotae. The sequence continues at coordinate 1,205,399 of NZ_CP025979.1, read as the reverse complement.
GTTTGTGATGCCGGAAGAATATAGAGGTTTTCAGTACGCTTATCTTTAATTAAAGCCTGATTTAGCGTTGCATCGCCCTGAATGACGTTGACGAAATCGTAAACGACCCGGCGCTCGCAACCCATAATCAGGTCGAGATTACGCAAGCCGATATCAAAATCGATCACGACAGTTTTCTTTCCCTTCTGGGCCAAACCAGTGGCGATGGCCGCGCTGGAGGTTGTCTTTCCAACGCCCCCTTTCCCCGAAGTAACAACAATAATGCGTGCCATAAAAATTCCTTGTTAAAAAGGGATCAATTTAACGATTGAACGGTCAAAGCGTTTTCGACTAATTGCAGCCGTGCCGCTTTGCCATAAAATTCTGCTGGGATTTTATCACTCAGCCAGTATTCACCTGCGATAGAGACCAGTTCTGCCATCAGGCTCGTACAAAATATTTGTGCTTCCCGATCACCACTTGCCCCCGCCAGCGCACGACCGCGCATCATGCCATAGACATGAATGTTACCATCTGCGATCAATTCTGCCCCTGCGCTAACATGGCTTGTAACAATTAGATCACATTGTGGCGCATAAATGCGCTGACCGGAACGCACTGGGGTATCTATTAAGCGCGTTTTTGTGTCCGGCGTTGTATTTTTCGCAGGAGCCAGGGGGGCAGGAGCTGGACGCGGCGCTTTTTCCTTTCCTTCAGTCAGGATTGGCAACCCCATTTTTTCGATTTCAGCTTTCAGTTTCGCATTTTTGCAGCCACTGACACCAATGATCCGCAAGCCCGTTGCCGAGATAGCTTTATGCATTGCAGACCAGTTGACCTGTTCTTCGAGGCCACTGACATTGAGTACGATGGGGGCATGCTTTAAAAATGCGGGAGCCTGAGCGATTTTGTCTTCCAGCGCCTGATGAATAACCTTAGGTTCTGCCTCATGCAGATGAACCACAGATAAGGTGAAGCTGCTACCTTTAAGCTCGATTGGCGTGTTTGACATCCTGGCCTTACTCAATTAGCTAATTACCATCATCATCAGCGTGCGATGATATTACGAAGACTATAAGGCATGTTATAGTCTGGATTATATTGAGGCAAGTCACCCCCCCATTTATTCAGAGTAAAATTATGTTTTGTGTGATCTATCGAAGTAGCAAACGTGACCAGACCTATTTATATGTTGAAAAAAAAGACGACTTTTCGCGTGTTCCAGAGGAGCTGATGAAAGGTTTTGGTCAACCTCAACTTGCGATGATTCTTCCATTGGACGGGAGAAAGAAACTGGTAAATGCCGATATTGAGAAAGTTAAACAGGCATTAGCTGAGCATGGCTATTATCTTCAATTGCCACCACCTCCCGAGGATTTGCTGAAGCAACATCTTTCTGTGATGGCGAAAAATACAGACAGCACTAAAAAATAACCGATATCCGGCGGTGGCACCATATTTGTCGGAGCGGGTTTTAAGAACCACGATGAAGTGAGAGGAACGTTATGTATCAACATCACAACTGGCAAGGTGCGCTGCTGGATTATCCGGTGAGTAAAGTGGTCTGTGTTGGCAGTAATTATGCCAAACATATTAAAGAGATGGGGAGTGAAGTGCCTGAAGAGCCAGTGTTGTTCATTAAACCCGAAACGGCACTGTGCGATCTGCGCCAGCCATTGGCCATCCCCTCTGATTTCGGTGCGGTTCATCATGAGGTTGAACTGGCGGTGTTGATCGGCGCGACGCTACGCCAGGCCACGGAAGAGCATGTACGCAAAGCCATTGCCGGTTATGGTGTGGCGCTCGATCTGACATTACGTGATGTTCAGGGAAAGATGAAGAAAGCCGGGCAGCCATGGGAAAAAGCTAAAGGGTTTGATAACTCTTGCCCACTGTCCGGGTTTATTCCCGCTGCAGAGTTCACTGGCGATCCACAAAATACGTCGCTAGGCTTAAGTGTAAATGGTGTCGTTCGTCAACAGGGTACAACGGCAGATATGATCCATAAAATCGTTCCGCTGATTGCTTATATGAGCAAGTTTTTTACCCTCAAGCCTGGTGACGTTGTACTAACAGGCACGCCTGATGGTGTTGGCCCACTACACAGTGGTGATGAACTGACCATCACTTTCGGTAGTCATTCGTTGACAACTCGCGTTTTGTAATACTTTTTGCCGCCTGAAAGAGGCGGCAATACTTGCAACGCTGTGCCAGACTGGTTATAAGGTGCGTTTTAACGTAATGGCGGAACACCTGATGAGCGATATACCTTTCTGGCAAAGTAAAACCCTGGATGAAATGAGCGATGCAGAATGGGAGTCGTTGTGTGATGGTTGTGGTCAGTGCTGTCTGCATAAACTGATGGATGAAGATACTGACGAAATCTACTTCACTAACGTCGCTTGCCGTCAGCTTAATATTAAAACCTGTCAATGTCGTAACTACGAACGCCGCTTCGAGTTTGAACCTGACTGCATTAAATTAACCCGTGAGAATCTGCCAACATTCGAATGGCTACCGATGACCTGTGCTTATCGGTTGCTGGCGGAAGGGAAGGCATTGCCAGGGTGGCACCCACTGATTACCGGTTCGAAAGCGGCAATGCATGGTGAGCGAATTTCCGTACGTCATATCGCGGTGAAAGAATCAGAAGTGATCGACTGGCAGGATCATATACTCAATAAACCTGACTGGGCACAGTGAGCAACTGAAACCGAAGGGATTACTTGTTTTGTGCATGGGGCATTGTTGGTGCATCAGAACTGAAATTAGCATCCAGAATTGCCAGTGGATTGCCATTATTGTCTGACACCCATCTGAGCAGAAATCTGCCCCATTTGTGCAGCAATGACCTGCGCTTAGTGCTCTACAAGCAAATGTGCGCCTTGATTTGTACACGTTACAAACACATAGCTGCTCTTTTTAGAATGTTGTTTCAGTTAGCACTAAATGAGCCAGGTGCATGCCGTTTACCACCTTTGTTATTTCTTGCCATCAAGTGAGGAACGAAGATGAACCTCAATATAAGGTTATTTACCTATTCTGGTAAAAGCCATCTGAATTATCAGCACATTAATAACGGCCTGCCTAAGATTGATCATCCGTATACCGCTTTCTGTTTCTGATGATGTGAAATGATCTTTAATCGCAAGATTGCATTTGATGGTAATTATCCATTTTTTGTATAAATATTTCCCCTGCTAATACATATATTTCGCCGTGCCACACTACTGTATTTATTACCAGTTTCCAGAGATTATGTATCTGCCTGTACGGGCATTTTCCAGAGAGACGATAATATCCCTCACAAGTGAGAGGGGTTTGATCTGATTTCGCTTTTTTGAGAGGGAGAATAGCTGTAAAAGGAGATTTGCTAATATAGCCGTTTAATTCGTCGAACCCGAACACGGGTCTCATTCAGAACATATACAGATTTATGTTCTCACTGTTCGATCGTTCTTAACGGTATGTTTTTTTGATTATGTCCGCAATGTGGTGGCCTGGTTGATGAAACTGGCACTGTATAGTGCCAGTCGCAACTTAGCTGGTCTGCTTTTTCATCATACTGAGAATGAACAACAGCGCTGCACACAACACCACCGAGGGGCCTGCTGGCGTATCGTAAAACGCGGAAAATGTTAAACCGCCCGTTACAGCAACCATTCCTACTACGACAGCGACACCAGCCATCTGTTCCGGCGTGCGGGCAAAACGGCGCGCAGTAGCCGCAGGAATAATCAACAGCGAGGTAATAATCAACGCGCCAACAAATTTCATTGCTACGCCAATCGTCAATGCGGTCACCAGCATCAACAACAATTTCACACGCTGTAATTTCACACCATCAACAAACGCCAGATCCGGGCTAATCGTCATCGACAGTAAATTGCGCCATTGCCAGAACAGAATCGCCACCACGATAACCACGCCAATCGCAATAGCGATAAGATCTTCCGGTGTTACTGCCAGCAAATCACCGAACAGGTATGCCATCAAGTCAACGCGAATGTTAGACATCAGGCTGACGACGACCAGACCCAGCGACAATGCACTGTGCGCCATAATTCCCAATAACGTATCGATCGCAAGTTGTGGGCGCTTCTCCAGCCATACCAGGCCGCCCGCCAGCAGCAGCGTAACCGCAATCACCGCATAGAAAGGATTCACATCCAGTAACAAACCAAACGCGACTCCCAGTAAAGACGCATGAGCCAGCGTGTCACCGAAATAAGACATACGACGCCAGACAACAAACGAACCCAGCGGACCTGCAGCACAGGCCAGCATGATCCCGGCTAACCAACCGGGAAATAATAATTCAATCATGAGCGGTCATTTCCCCGACGCAGAATAATTCGCCCCTGTAAATCGTGGCGGTGATTATGATGATGGCGATAGATACCTAGCTGTTCAGCACCCCGAGGTCCGAACATCGAAATAAATTCCGGATGCAGGGAAACGACTTCCGGTGTGCCGGAACAACAGATGTGATGATTCAGACAAAGTACTTCATCGGTTTTGGCCATCACCAGATGCAGATCGTGAGACACCATTAAAACGCCGCAATCCAGTTCGCGGCGCAGTTGGTCAATAAGGTCGTACAGCGCAACCTGACCATTCACATCCACGCCCTGAGTAGGTTCATCCAGCACTAATAATTGCGGTTGATTTAACAACGCGCGTGCCAACAATACACGCTGCGTTTCACCACCAGAGAGCTTTTGCATTGGCGCGTCAATCAGATGCCCGGCCTGAACGCGTTTCAGTGCAGGCAGAATGTCTTCTTTATGTGTACTGGGGCGTAAGCGTAAGAAACGGTTTACAGTTAGTGGCAACGTGGTGTCGAGATACAGCTTCTGCGGCACATATCCGATGCGCAGTTTTCCGTGGCGCTTGATAACACCTTCATCAGGTGTTACCAGTCCGAGCACAACCCGCACTAGCGTCGACTTACCGGCACCGTTCGGCCCAAGTAAGGTCAAAATTTTTCCAGGTTTAAGTTCCAGCGACACATCAGAGAGGACGCGGCGTTGGCCAAAAGAGACCGAAACATTTTCCAGGGAAACCAGACTTGTCATGTTAATTTTAGTCTTGCAGTAGTCATGAAATGTTATAATATCACACTTCTCATATTCATTACGATGATTGGTCGCATTATGTTACATAAAAAAACGCTTCTTTTCGCAGCATTATCCGCTGCTCTCTGGGGGGGCGCAACACAGGCCGCAAATGCCGCCGTTGTTGCTTCGCTTAAACCTGTCGGATTCATCGCTTCCGCCATTGCTGATGGGGTAACAGAGACCGAGGTATTACTTCCGGACGGTGCTTCTGAACACGATTATTCACTGCGTCCATCGGATGTAAAACGCTTACAGAACGCGGACTTAGTCGTTTGGGTTGGCCCGGAGATGGAAGCGTTTATGCAAAAGCCGGTGAGCAAATTACCAGAGGAGAAACAGGTAACGATTGCGCAGCTTGAGAATGTAAAACCGCTGCTGATGAAAAGTATTCACGACGATGATGATGATCATAACCACGCGGAAAAAAGTGACGAAGATCACCATCACGGCGATTTCAACATGCATCTTTGGCTTTCCCCAGAGATAGCGCGGGCTACAGCGGTTGCAATCCATGGAAAATTAGTGGAACTTATGCCGCAAAGTCGAGCCAAACTTGACGCCAACCTGAAGGATTTTGAGGCACAATTAGTTGCAACCGATAAACAGGTTGGTAATGAGCTCGCGCCGCTCAAGGGAAAAGGTTATTTCGTTTTTCATGATGCTTATGGCTACTTCGAAAAACAATTCGGACTGACACCGCTTGGTCATTTTACCGTTAACCCAGAGATTCAACCGGGCGCGCAGCGTTTACATCAAATAAGAACACAGTTGGTTGAGCAAAAAGCAACCTGCGTTTTTGCTGAGCCACAGTTCAGGCCAGCGGTCGTTGAAAGCGTCGCACGAGGGACATCCGTTCGTATGGGAACGTTGGATCCCCTTGGGACGAATATCAAACTGGGTAAAACAAGTTATTCAGAGTTTCTGAATCAATTAGCCAACCAGTATGCGAGCTGCCTGAAAGGAGATTAATGAGGAAGTGATTACGTGCAACAGATAGCCCGCTCTGTCGCCCTGGCGTTTAATAATTTACCGCGACCACACCGCGTTATGCTGGGGTCGCTCACCGTTCTTACCCTGGCCGTCGCTGTCTGGCGGCCCTATGTTTACCACCGCGACGCCACGCCAATTGTCAAAACAATTGAGCTGGAACAGAACGAAATCCGTTCACTCTTACCTGAAGCCAGTGAACCGATTGATCAAACCGCACAAGAAGATGAAGCCATTCCGCAGGACGAACTGGACGACAAAACCGCTGGTGAAGCGGGTGTGCATGAATATGTCGTTTCCACAGGCGATACGCTAAGTAGCATCCTCAATCAATATGGTATTGAGATGGGTGATATCACCCAACTGGCTGCTGCGGATAAAGATCTGCGTAACCTGAAAATTGGTCAACAACTCTCCTGGACATTAACCGCAGAGGGCGATTTACAGCGTCTGACCTGGGAAGTTTCTCGCCGCGAAACCCGTACCTATGATCGCACTGCTGCTAATGGTTTTAAAATGACCAGCGAAATGCAGCAAGGGGAGTGGGTTAATAATCTACTGAAAGGCACCGTTGGGTCGAGCTTTGTTGCCAGCGCCAGAAATGCTGGTTTGACCAGCGCTGAAGTGAGCGCAGTGATCAAAGCGCTACAGTGGCAGATGGACTTTCGGAAGGTGAAAAAAGGCGATGAATTTGCTGTATTAATGTCGCGTGAAATGCTTGATGGCAAACGTGAGCAAAGCCAGTTGCTGGGCGTGCGTTTGCGTTCTGAAGGCAAAGATTATTACGCAATCCGCGCTGAAGATGGCAAGTTCTATGACCGTAACGGTACTGGCCTGGCGAAAGGTTTCTTGCGATTCCCGACGGCGAAACAGTTCCGCATCTCCTCTAACTTTAACCCGCGTCGTCTGAACCCGGTAACTGGTCGTGTTGCACCACACAGAGGTGTTGATTTCGCGATGCCACAGGGTACACCGGTGCTTTCGGTGGGTGACGGTGAAGTGGTAGTAGCCAAACGCAGTGGCGCTGCAGGTTATTATGTTGCGATCCGTCATGGTCGTAGCTATACCACGCGTTATATGCACTTGCGTAAGATTCTGGTGAAACCGGGGCAGAAGGTGAAACGTGGCGATCGTATCGCGCTATCCGGTAACACCGGGCGTTCAACCGGACCACACCTGCACTATGAAGTATGGATCAACCAGCAGGCTGTAAACCCGCTGACGGCGAAACTGCCGCGTACCGAAGGGCTGACAGGTTCCGATCGTCGCGAGTTCCTGGCGCAGGCCAAAGAGATTGTGCCGCAGCTACTGTTTGATTAATTAACATCCATTCGCAGCCGGTACGCAGTCAGTACCGGCTTTTTTATTTGGTGCGGGGCAAATTGCGCCGCTACACTATCAGCAGATTGATTTTTGCCTTATCCGAAACTGGAAAAGCATGGAAACGAAAAAAAATAATAGTGAATACATTCCTGAGTTTGATAAATCCTTTCGCCATCCGCGCTACTGGGGAGCCTGGTTGGGCGTGGCGGCGATGGCCGGTATTGCTTTAACACCTCCGAAATTCCGCGATCCCATTCTGGCGCGACTCGGGCGTTTTGCCGGACGACTGGGAAAAAGCTCGCGCCGTCGTGCGTTGATCAACCTGTCCCTCTGTTTTCCGGAACGTAGCGAAGCCGAACGCGAAGCGATTGTTGATGAGATGTTTGCCACAGCGCCCCAGGCGATGGCGATGATGGCGGAACTGGCGATACGTGGGCCGGAGAAAATTCAGCCGCGCGTCGACTGGCAGGGGCTGGAGATCATCGAAGAGATGCGGCGTAACAACGAGAAAGTGATCTTTCTGGTGCCGCACGGCTGGGCAGTGGATATCCCCGCCATGCTGATGGCCTCGCAAGGACAGAAAATGGCGGCAATGTTCCATAATCAGGGCAATCCAGTTTTTGATTATGTCTGGAACACCGTGCGTCGTCGTTTTGGCGGACGTCTTCACGCGAGAAATGATGGCATTAAACCGTTCATCCAGTCGGTTCGTCAGGGCTACTGGGGCTATTATTTGCCCGATCAGGATCATGGCCCGGAGCACAGCGAATTTGTTGATTTCTTTGCAACCTATAAAGCGACGCTGCCCGCGATTGGTCGTTTGATGAAAGTGTGTCGTGCGCGCGTCGTACCGCTGTTTCCGATTTATGATGGCAAGACGCACCGTTTGACGATTCAGGTGCGCCCGCCGATGGACGACTTGTCAGAAGCGGATGATCATACGATTGCGCGGCGGATGAATGAAGAAGTCGAGATTTTTGTTGGTCCGCGACCAGAACAATACACCTGGATTTTAAAATTGCTCAAGACCCGGAAGCCTGGTGAAATCCAGCCGTATAAACGTAAAGATCTTTATCCCATCAAATAAAAAAAGCCTCTCACGAGGAGTAATGCCAGTCAGTTAAGCAACTGACTGGCTCTTTTTCGGGGCTGTGGGGTATTTCCAGGGCCTCTCCTTTACCACTCTCGGGAAGGCCCTTTCCCTTCTTGTCGGTAATTTCACAAGTTGTCCCATACTTGCAAGATCGCGCATCAGCTCCGGTATACGTCCCGGTGAAGCGCCCTGCAATGTCATCAGCATTCTCATCACCATTCCGCATGATTCTGAGAAACTCAGTTGATTCGGCCAGTAACCTTTCAGATGTTCTGCCATTTTAATCATCTGATATCTCACCAGATTATAAGCCAGTAAGACACCCCACAGCTCTTGCTCCACAAGCTCCGGCTTTTTACTTCTCAGCGTCAGCCTGCTCAGTTGCATCGTCTGTTTTATCTCCCTGTATCCCAGTTCGATTTCCCAGCGATGACTGTACAGATCCGCCATTTCTCCTCCGGGGAAGCGCATGGCGTCCGTCATCGACGTCAGCAGATGGCAGACTTTTCCTTTGCGCGTCACGGTCAGCAGGCGGGCTGTCACCTCATTTCCCAGTCCCGGCCACTTTTTTCGTGCCTGCGGGCTGGTTTTCAGCTTCACCAGATGATCGCCTTTACCCAGTTTTCTGATCTCTTCATATTGCGCTCCCTTTCTGAGAGGGATCATCCAGTGGCGGTGTTCTCCCGCCTGGCTCCAGGCATTTAACAGTCCCAGTGAGTAATAACCTTTATCCATTAACGTCAGGGTGTTATCGCCGGTTTGTTCTATAAGTTGCTCAGCAAGCTCATTTTCGCTGTTCTTCATCGTGCCGAAGGCTGCAGCCGTCAGCAGATGGCTGGTCAGTTCCATCTGGCAGACCATTTTGACCTGCGGGTAGAGCGCCGGGTTCCCGGCATGTGTCTGGCGGGGGAAGGCTGCATCGTTCTCTGGTGTATCCGGTGTGCGCCAGAACACACCATCGATGGCCAGCAGGGTCAGGCCGCACCAGTGCGGATGCGGCGTGGCGTTATGCCAGAGCTGCGCTGTTTTCGTGAACACGCGGCGGACAGCCTCACTTCCCAGGCGCTGGCGGGCCTGAATAACGGCACTGGGGGCAACGAAGGGGCGATTGCCCGGTAGCATGATGTCCAGGCGATTCACAATCTGGTGAAGAGGTTCTTTACGCTCAAGCGCCATGCCAACAATACACCAGACCATCATTTCGAGGGGAAGACGGCGCTTGCGTAGCGTTACAGTACCTGATTCGGCAAGGCAACGAGAGATGAGTTCGGGGTCGAGGTAATCCCCCAGAGAAGTCAGTGGGTTACGCAGAGAATCGTAACGGGATACCAGATCAAGGGCCTGTCCAATGTGCATAAAAAAATCCGGAAACGAGTGAGCGTTTCCGGATTCTTACACAACCACTGGATCGGTCAACTGATCCTTAACTGATCGGCATTACTCACGAGGAGAGGCTTCCGTTAGTTGATAAGTTCAAGTTTGCCTGATGAGTAATTTTATCGAGCCTACAGACGATTTGTAATCTTTTGAATTATCAAGGTGTTGTAGGCCGGACAGGGCGTTTACGCCGCATCCGGCAACTTACTTACTCAACAGTTAAAATACGCGTGGTATTGGTAGAACCCACGGTACTCATTACGTCGCCCTGGGTGACGATGACCAGGTCGCCGGACATCAGATAGCCTTTATCGCGCAGCAGATTTACCGCTTCGCTGGCCGCAACTACGCCATCACTTGCACTGTCAAAATAGACCGGCGTGACACCACGATAAAGCGCAGTCAGGTTCAGGGTACGCTCATGACGAGACATGGCGAAAATTGGCAGACCGGAACTGATACGGGAGGTCATCAGCGCGGTACGACCAGACTCGGTCATGGTGATGATAGCGGTAACCCCTTTCAGGTGGTTAGCTGCATACATCGCGGACATGGCGATTGCTTCTTCCACATTATCGAACTGAACGTCCAGACGGTGTTTAGAAACGTTAATGCTCGGGATTTTTTCAGCACCCAGGCAAACGCGCGCCATCGCAGCAACTGTTTCTGAAGGGTATTGGCCCGCAGCGGTTTCTGCAGACAGCATCACGGCATCAGTACCATCCAGCACGGCGTTTGCCACGTCCATAACTTCTGCACGGGTTGGCATCGGGTTGGTGATCATTGACTCCATCATCTGGGTCGCTGTAATTACCGCACGGTTAAGCTGGCGCGCACGACGGATCAAGGCCTTCTGAATGCCGACCAGTTCCGGATCGCCAATTTCAACGCCGAGGTCACCGCGTGCGACCATCACCACGTCAGAGGCGAGGATAATGTCGTCCATTGCATCCTGGCTGCAAACGGCTTCCGCACGTTCAACCTTGGCGACAATTTTCGCATCACAACCTGCGTCGCGTGCCAGACGGCGGGCATAGTTCAGATCTTCGCCACAGCGCGGGAAGGAAACTGCCAGATAATCCACGCCAATCAGTGCTGCAGTCTGAATATCAGCTTTATCTTTTTCGGTCAGTGCTTCAGCCGACAGACCGCCGCCGAGTTTGTTGATCCCTTTATTGTTAGAGAGAGGGCCACCGACAGTGACTTCGGTGAACACTTTCATGCCCTGAACTTCCAGCACTTTTAACTGTACGCGACCGTCGTCCAGCAGCAGGATGTCGCCAGGCACGACGTCAGCAGGCAGACCTTTATAGTCGATACCGACTTTTTCTTTATCGCCTTCACCTTTACCCAGGTTAGCATCCAGCAGGAATTTGTCCCCAATGTTGAGGAACACCTTACCTTCTTTAAAGGTAGATACACGAATCTTTGGCCCCTGAAGGTCACCCAGAATAGCCACATGACGCCCCAGTTTTGCGGCAATTTCACGAACTTTATCTGCGCGCATTTTGTGATCTTCAGGCGAGCCGTGAGAAAAGTTCATACGTACAACGTTTGCGCCGGCAGCGATAACTTTTTCAAGGTTATTATCGCGATCAGTAGCCGGGCCTAACGTGGTAACGATTTTGGTTCTGCGAAGCCTTCTGGACATGTAATACTCCGTTGACTGAAACAACAAGGTGTTGCTTGAACATGAAATTCGCATAAATTAAAACGATAACGGTTCTAAATTAAACACATGCGAATGTCGTATAAGGATAGAACAGTGACTATCGTTTCAGCGATCGTCACTTAAATTAAGTAACTGCTTATCAAAACGCGATTCCTTGAGAGCTTCCTTGACCCGCTTCAAGTTATCTCTGAATTTTGTTCCGCGTCGCAAAGTAAATCCTGTTGCCAGCACATCTATCACGGTCAACTGTGCAAGTCGAGAGACCATGGGCATATAAATGTCAGTATCTTCCGGTACATCGAGGGTAATTGCCAGCGTTGCTTCCCGGGCGAGTGGCGTTCCCGCTGAGGTGAGGGCAATCACCATTGCGTCGTTTTCTCGCGCCAGTTGCGCCAGTTCAACCAGATTTTTTGTTCTGCCGGTGTGGGAAATCAGCACAACGACGTCACCATCACTACAATTCATACAACTCATTCGTTGCAGTACGATATCGTCCGAGTAGATCACCGGAACATTGAAGCGAAAAAACTTATTCATCGCATCGTGGGCAACGGCAGCGGAAGAACCTAATCCAAAAAAGGCAATTTTCTTCGCCTGGGTGAGGAGATCAACGGCACGATTGACGGCGGATTTATCCAGCGAGTGACGGACGTGATCAAGAGTAGCCATTGCCGACTCAAATATTTTCCCTGTGTATGATTCAACGCTGTCATCTTCATTGACGTTGCGATTAACATAAGGAGTGCCATTCGCCAGACTTTGCGCCAGATGCAGTTTAAAATCAGGAAAACCGCGAGTGTCCATGCTGCGACAGAAACGATTCACCGTCGGCTCGCTAACATTGGCTTCCAGCGCCAGAGCAGCAATACTCGAATGGATCGCGTTGTCGGGCGAAGCAAGAATGACCTCGGCAACTTTGCGTTCTGATTTGCTCAAATGTTCCAGTTGAGACTGGATTTTTTCCAGCATATTCATGATGTAAAGAGACTCACGGGTAATGACGATTTCCGCTCTGAAAGAAATCGAAATGCAGTTTTGTCAGATATTACGCCTGTGTGCTGGGTTAATGACAAAAGCAGATAAAAAAGTTGTTATTTTTTTTCATAACATGATCAGTGTCAGATTTTTACCCAATGGAAAACGATGGTTTTTTTATCAGTTTTGCCGCACTTTGCGCGCTTTTGCTGTAATCGCACGGGTGGATAAGCGTTTACAGTTTTCGCAAGCCCGTAAAAGCAGTACAGTGCACCGTAAGAAAATTACAAATATACCCAGGCTTAAGTACCGGGTTAGTTAACTTAAGGAGAATGACATGGCGGTAACGCAAACAGCCCAGGCCTGTGACCTGGTCATTTTCGGCGCGAAAGGCGACCTTGCGCGTCGTAAATTGCTGCCTTCCCTGTATCAACTGGAAAAAGCCGGTCAGCTCAACCCGGACACCCGGATTATCGGCGTAGGGCGTGCTGACTGGGATAAAGCGGCATATACCAAAGTTGTCCGCGAGGCGCTTGAAACCTTCATGAAAGAAACCATTGATGAAGGTCTGTGGGATACCCTGAGTGCGCGTCTGGATTTTTGTAATCTTGATGTCAATGACACGGCCGCATTCAACCGCCTTGGCGCGATGCTGGATCAAAAAAATCGTATCACCATTAACTACTTTGCCATGCCACCAAGCACCTTTGGTGCGATCTGCAAAGGGCTGGGTGAGGCAAAACTGAATGCTAAACCTGCTCGCGTGGTCATGGAAAAACCGCTGGGAACATCACTGGCGACTTCGCGTGAAATTAACGATCAGGTAGGCGAATATTTCGAGGAGTGCCAGGTTTACCGTATCGACCACTATCTGGGTAAAGAAACGGTACTGAACCTGCTGGCGCTGCGTTTTGCTAACTCTCTGTTTGTGAACAACTGGGACAATCGCACCATTGATCATGTTGAGATCACGGTGGCAGAAGAGGTCGGAATCGAAGGGCGCTGGGGGTATTTTGATAAAGCCGGTCAGATGCGCGATATGATCCAGAACCACCTGCTGCAAATTCTTTGCATGATTGCGATGTCTCCGCCGTCCGACCTGAGCGCCGACAGCATCCGTGATGAAAAAGTGAAAGTACTGAAGTCATTGCGTCGAATTGACCGCACCAATGTGCGTGAAAAAACAGTACGCGGGCAATACACCGCAGGCTTCGCTCAGGGCAAAAAAGTACCAGGCTATCTGGAAGAAGAGGGTGCGAATAAAAGCAGTAACACGGAAACCTTCGTGGCTATCCGCGTCGACATCGATAACTGGCGTTGGGCTGGCGTGCCGTTCTACCTGCGAACAGGTAAACGTCTGCCGACAAAATGCTCTGAAGTTGTGGTCTATTTCAAAACACCAGAACTGAATCTGTTCAAAGAGTCGTGGCAGGATCTGCCGCAGAACAAACTGACTATTCGTCTGCAACCCGATGAGGGCGTGGATATCCAGGTGTTGAATAAAGTCCCTGGTCTTGATCACAAACATAATCTGCAAATCACCAAACTGGATCTGAGCTATTCAGAAACCTTTAATCAGACGCATCTGGCTGATGCTTATGAGCGTCTGTTGCTGGAAACGATGCGCGGTATTCAGGCGTTGTTTGTGCGTCGCGATGAAGTGGAAGAAGCGTGGAAATGGGTAGATTCCATTACTGAAGCATGGGCGATGGACAACGATGCGCCGAAACCGTATCAGGCCGGAACCTGGGGCCCGGTTGCCTCGGTGGCGATGATTACCCGTGACGGTCGCTCCTGGAATGAGTTTGAGTAATATCTCGACTTATCCTTACGGGTTATTTTACCGGTAACATGTTCTTGCACAGATTGTAGAGTAATTTTTACACTTTTGAGCCTCGTGTGGATTCACCCACGAGGCTTTTTTTATTACACTCACTGAAACGTTTCTGCCCTATGAGCTCCGGTTACAGGCGTTTCAGTCATATTTTTCTTGAGTGAAACGCATTGTGAATCAGCCTGCTCTGACAACTCAATTTCAGGAGCCTTTATGAATCCACAATTGTTACGCGTAACAAAACGAATTATTGAACGTTCGCGCGCGACTCGTTCTGCTTATCTCGCCCGGATCGAACAAGCGAAAACCTCGACCGTTCATCGTTCGCAGTTGGCATGCGGTAATCTGGCACACGGTTTCGCCGCTTGCCAGCCAGAAGACAAAGCCTCCCTGAAAAGCATGTTGCGTAACAATATCGCCATTATCACCTCCTACAACGACATGCTCTCTGCCCACCAGCCTTATGAACATTATCCAGAGATCATTCGTAAAGCACTGCATGAAGCTAACGCGGTCGGCCAGGTGGCGGGGGGTGTTCCGGCGATGTGCGATGGTGTCACCCAGGGGCAGGACGGAATGGAGCTGTCGCTGTTAAGCCGCGAAGTGATTGCCATGTCGGCGGCGGTGGGGCTGTCTCATAACATGTTTGATGGCGCGCTGTTCCTCGGCGTGTGCGACAAGATTGTCCCAGGGCTGACGATGGCTGCACTGTCGTTCGGTCATCTGCCTGCGGTATTTGTGCCATCAGGCCCGATGGCAAGTGGTTTGCCAAACAAAGAGAAAGTTCGCATTCGCCAGCTTTATGCTGAAGGAAAAGTGGATCGTATGGCGCTGCTGGAGTCAGAAGCCGCGTCTTATCATGCGCCGGGTACGTGTACTTTTTACGGTACAGCCAACACCAATCAGATGGTGGTTGAATTTATGGGGATGCAGTTGCCAGGCTCTTCTTTTATTCATCCGGACTCTCCACTGCGTGATGCATTAACTGCAGCCGCTGCGCGCCAGGTTACACGCATGACCGGCAATGGTAATGAATGGATGCCAATCGGTAAGATGATCGATGAGAAAGTGGTGGTGAACGGTATCGTGGCGCTGCTGGCAACAGGTGGTTCCACTAACCATACAATGCACCTGGTGGCGATGGCGCGTGCGGCGGGTATTCAGATTAACTGGGATGACTTCTCTGATCTTTCTGATGTCGTACCGCTGATGGCGCGTCTCTACCCGAACGGCCCGGCCGATATTAATCACTTCCAGGCGGCGGGAGGCGTACCGGTGCTGGTGCGTGAACTGCTCAAGGCGGGTCTGCTGCATGAAGATGTGAATACGGTAGCGGGTTTTGGTCTTTCTCGTTATACCCTCGAGCCGTGGCTGAATAACGGTGAGCTGGACTGGCGAGAAGGTGCAGAAAAATCGCTCGACAGCAATGTGATCGCTTCCTTCGAACAACCTTTCTCTCATCATGGTGGGACAAAAGTGTTAAGCGGTAACCTGGGCCGTGCGGTTATGAAAACCTCCGCTGTACCCGTTGAAAACCAGGTAATTGAAGCGCCTGCGGTTGTTTTCGAGAGCCAGCATGACGTTATGCCAGCCTTTGAAGCGGGTTTGCTGGACCGTGATTGTGTGGTTGTTGTTCGTCATCAGGGGCCAAAAGCGAACGGAATGCCAGAATTACATAAACTCATGCCGCCACTTGGTGTATTATTGGACCGGCGTTTCAAAATTGCGTTAGTTACCGATGGACGCCTCTCCGGTGCTTCAGGTAAAGTGCCGTCAGCTATCCACGTAACACCAGAAGCCTACGATGGCGGGTTACTGGCGAAAGTGCGCGATGGAGACATCATTCGTGTGAATGGACAGACAGGCGAACTGACGTTGCTGGTAGACGAAGCGGAACTGGCTGCTCGCGAACCACACATTCCTGACCTGAGCGCGTCACGCGTAGGAACAGGACGTGAATTATTCGGCGCCTTGCGTGAAAAACTGTCCGGTGCCGAACAGGGCGCAACCTGTATCACTTTTTAAGACGACAAAATTTGTAATCAGGCGAGAGAAAACTCTGATGAAAAACTGGAAAACAAGTGCAGAATCAATCCTGACCACTGGCCCGGTTGTACCGGTTATTGTGGTAAACAAACTGGAACACGCGGTGCCAATGGCAAAAGCGTTGGTTGCTGGTGGCGTGCGCGTTCTGGAAGTGACTTTGCGTACCGAGTGTGCAGTTGATGCTATCCGTGCAATCGCCAAAGAAGTACCGGAAGCGATTGTGGGTGCTGGTACTGTGCTGAACCCACAGCAACTGGCAGAAGTGACCGAAGCAGGCGCACAGTTCGCCATTAGCCCGGGTCTGACTGAACCACTGCTGAAAGCAGCGACTGAAGGCTTCATTCCTCTGATTCCAGGTATCAGCACTGTTTCTGAACTGATGCTGGGTATGGACTACGGCCTGAAAGAGTTCAAATTCTTCCCGGCGGAAGCTAATGGCGGCGTGAAAGCACTGCAGGCGATCGCAGGCCCGTTCTCCCAGGTTCGTTTCTGCCCGACTGGTGGTATTTCTCCGGCTAACTACCGTGACTACCTGGCGCTGAAAAGCGTGCTGTGTATCGGTGGTTCATGGCTGGTTCCGGCGGATGCGCTGGAAGCAGGCGATTACGACCGCATCACTAAGCTGGCACGTGAAGCAGTAGAAGGCGCGAAGCTGTAAAAGTCAAAATGCCCGATCCATGATCGGGCATTTTTGCAGCGTGTTTCTGACGGACTTAACCTTGTACTTTCACCTGTGCGGCGGCGTGCTTCGCGCGTTCAATCGCCTCATCAATGCTCTCCGCTGTAGCCAGTGTCACACCCAGACGACGGCTGCCATCAATTTCCGGCTTACCAAATAAACGAATCTGCAAACCTGCGCCAACGGCATTCTGCACATTATCAAACGTGACATTCTGACTGGTCAGTTGCGGCAGGATAACTGCAGAAGCGGCAGGGCCATTCTGACGAATCCCGCCAACAGGCAGTCCGAGGAACGCGCGTACATGCAGGGCAAATTCCGAGAGATCCTGAGAAATTAACGTCACCATCCCGGTGTCATGCGGGCGAGGGGAGACTTCACTGAAAATCACCTCATCGCCACAGACAAACAACTCCACACCAAACAGACCATAGCCGCCCAGCGCCAGCACCACTTTGCGGGCAATCTCCTGCGCACGTTCCAGAGCCAGTGGGCTCATTTGCTGCGGTTGCCAGGATTCGCGATAGTCACCATCTTCCTGACGATGACCTATTGGTGCACAGAAATGGACGCCATCCACCGCACTGACGGTTAGTAGGGTAATCTCAAAGTCAAACTTAACCACGCCTTCAACAATCACGCGGCCCGCCCCGGCGCGACCACCTTGCTGGGCGTACTCCCACGCCTGAGCAAGCTGGTCGGCAGAGCGAATAAACGTCTGCCCCTTGCCGGAAGAACTCATGACCGGTTTAACGATACAGGGATAGCCAATGGCGGTAACCGCCTCGCGGAAAAGACTTTCGCTATCGGCAAAACGATACGTTGAAGTGGGAAGCTGAAGTTCTTCTGCCGCCAGGCGACGGATCCCTTCGCGATTCATCGTTAGCTGAGTCGCACGAGCGCAGGGGACAACATTCAACCCTTCCTTTTCAAGCTGGATCAGCATATCGGTGGCAATAGCTTCGATCTCCGGCACGATATAGTGCGGTTTTTCCAGTTCAACCACACGGCGCAACGCATCGCCATCCAGCATATTGATGACATGAGAACGATGCGCGACATGCATGGCTGGCGCGTCGGCATAGCGATCGACCGCAATCACTTCTACACCGAGGCGTTGGCACTCGATGGCCACTTCTTTACCCAGTTCACCGGAGCCTAATAACATCACGCGAGTTGCTGCCTGACGCAGCGCAGTGCCTAATAACGTCATAACGAATATCCCCTGATTAATTCCGCGCGCAGTATAAACGAAAACGTTTGCGTATGTCTTTATTGCTTGATTGCTCGTGTTGATTTCAAGACCGAAAAGAATTATACTGTATAAAATTACAGTTATTGTGAGAGGCTGCAAATGGCGGTTGAAATTAAATACGTAGTCATTCGTGAGGGCGAAGAGAAGATGTCGTTTACCAGCAAAAAGGAAGCCGATGCTTATGACAAAATGCTTGATACGGCGGATCTGCTCGACACCTGGCTGACAAATTCTCCAGTACAAATGGAAGACGAGCAACGTGAAGCGCTTTCGCTGTGGCTGGCAGAACAGAAAGATGTGCTTAGCACGATTCTGAAAACTGGTAAATTACCGTCTCCCCAGGTGGTCGGTAGTCGCTCTGATGTGGCAGATGAGACACACGCCGCCTGAAGCCACTTGCGCTCCTGATAATTTGTACCATGCTTTCTCCTGAATCATTGTGCTATGGAGAAAAACATGAAAAAAAGAGGGGCGTTGTTGGGGCTGTTACTGCTTTCTGCCTGTGCATCAGTTTTCGCTGCAAATAACGAAACCAGCAAGTCGGTCACTTTCCCAAAGTGTGAAGGTCTGGATGCAGCTGGAATCGCTGCGAGTGTAAAACGCGATTATCAACAAAACCGCGTCGCGCGCTGGGCAGACGATCAAAAAATCGTTGGTCAGGCCGATCCGGTAGCGTGGGTCAGTGTGCAGGATATTCAGGGTAAAGATGATAAATGGTCAGTTCCGCTGACCGTGCGTGGTAAAAGCGCTGATATTCATTATCTGGTTAATGTGGACTGTAAAGCGGGAATGGCGGATTACCAGCGTCGTTAATTGCTGTCAGTCATTGCACACAACCCCTGGCGGATGCGGCGCGAGCGTCTTATCCGCTCTATAACGCACCAGATCCCGCAGGCCTGATAAGGCGCGACAGCGTCGCATCAGGCAATCAGCATAAGGCAACTCCAATTACGGCTACAAACCTCTACCATCGCAATTACCCTAAATAACCCGATCACCATTTTCCGTGGCTGGCTTCCTTGCTGTCCACTAATTTGCGCATCTTTTGCCTCAATATACACTTTCTGACATCCTCATCCGCTATGCTACAGGCATTAAAATGGTTATTGAGGAGCAAACATGGCTAACTGGTTAAATCAACTGCAATCCCTTCTCGGGCAAAACAGTTCTTCTACCTCCTCGTCTACGGATCAGGGATTGGGCAAACTTTTAGTGCCGGGCGCATTAGGCGGGCTGGCTGGGTTACTGGTAGCGAATAAATCAGCACGTAAACTTTTAACGAAGTATGGCACGAACGCGTTGCTGGTAGGCGGTGGCGCGGTGGCTGGTACGGTGCTGTGGAACAAATACAAAGATAAAATTCGCGCGGCGCACCAGAACGAACCGCAATTCGGCACCCAGAGCACGCCGCTGGATGAGCGCACGGAACGTTTGATCCTCGCGCTGGTATTTGCCGCTAAAAGTGATGGTCATATTGATGCCAAAGAGCGTGCGGCTATCGATCAGCAATTGCGTGAAGCGGGTGTAGAAGAGCAGGGCCGTGTTCTTATCGAGCAGGCAATCGAACAGCCATTGGATCCTCAGCGTCTGGCCCTGGGGGTTCGAAACGAAGAAGAGGCGCTGGAAATCTATTTCCTGAGCTGTGCAGCTATTGATATTGACCATTTTATGGAGCGTAGTTACCTGAATGCACTGGGCGACGCGCTGAAAATTCCCCAGGATGTTCGCGAAGGGATCGAACGCGATCTCGAACAGCAAAAGCGTACTTTGTCTGAATAATCCTTCTCTCTGTATAGCCCTATATTTACGTTTTTCGGGCTATACAAACTCGCACAGCTAGTTGAACCGACTGATTTTATCTGCCTGCTACCTTTCGATTTTCACTTCATAACGTGTCATCATCGCTGCAATGACTGTCCTGTTTCGCTTGCATCCCGGGTGAGTTTTGCCACCCTTATAAGATGCTTCAACCAGAAAGAACAATAACATGCTACCAAAAGCTGCTCGAATTCCCCATGCCATGACGCTTCATGGTGATACGCGTATCGACAATTACTACTGGTTGCGGGACGACACGCGCTCGCAGCCGGAAGTACTGAATTACCTGCAACAGGAAAATAGTTACGGGCACCAGGTGATGGCTTCGCAACAAGCCCTGCAGGATCGGATACTAAAAGAAATCATTGAGCGTATCCCGCAAAGAGAAGTCTCTGCGCCTTATATTAAAAACGGTTATCGTTACCGGCATATTTATGAACCCGGCAGTGAATATGCCATTTATCAACGCCAGTCTGCATTCACTGAAGAGTGGGACGAATGGGAAACGTTGCTTGATGCCAACAAGCGGGCGGCACACAGTGAATTTTATTCTATGGGCGGCATGGCTATAACGCCCGATAACACCATTATGGCGCTGGCAGAAGATTTCCTTTCCCGACGCCAGTACGGCATCCGTTTTCGCAATCTTGAAACGGGCAACTGGTATCCCGAACTGCTGGATAATGTGGAACCCAGCTTTGTCTGGGCGAATGACTCATGGACTTTTTATTATGTGCGTAAGCATCCGGTAACTCTGCTGCCTTATCAGGTCTGGCGGCACGCCATCGGGACTCCGGCATCGCAAGATAAACTGATCTACGAAGAAAAAGACGATACTTTTTATGTCAGTTTGCATAAAACGACATCAAAACACTATGTGGTTATTCACCTTGCCAGCGCCACGACCAGTGAAGTTCGTCTGCTGGATGCCGAGCTGGCCGATGCAGAACCGTTTGTCTTTTGGCCGCGGCGTAAAGATCACGAATACAGTCTCGATCATTATCAGCACCGCTTTTATCTACGCTCTAACCGTAACGGCAAAAACTTTGGTTTATATCGTACCCGAATGCGTGAAGAGCAGCAGTGGGAAGAGTTAATTCCGCCACGCGATAACATCATGCTGGAAGGATTTACGCTGTTTACCGACTGGCTGGTGGTTGAAGAGCGCCAGCGTGGGTTAACCAGTCTGCGGCAAATCAATCGCAAAACGCGGGAAGTTATCGGTATTGCTTTTGACGATCCGGCTTACGTCACCTGGATTGCCTATAATCCGGAACCTGAAACTTCGCGATTGCGTTACGGCTATTCCTCCATGACCACGCCAGACACGCTGTTTGAACTGGATATGGACACCGGTGAACGCCGCGTATTAAAACAAACTGAAGTGCCCGGTTTTGATGCAGAGAATTACCGTAGTGAACACCTGTGGATCACCGCCCGTGATGGCGTCGAAGTTCCGGTTTCGTTGGTTTATCATCGCAAACATTTCCGCAAAGGGCACAACCCGCTGCTGGTGTACGGATATGGTTCTTACGGCGCAAGTATTGATGCCGATTTCAGTTTTAGTCGCCTGAGTTTGTTGGATCGCGGCTTTGTCTACGCCATTGTGCATGTTCGTGGCGGTGGTGAACTGGGGCAGCAGTGGTACGAAGATGGCAAGTTCCTGAAAAAGAAAAATACTTTCAATGATTATCTTGATGCCTGCGACGCACTGTTAAAGCTGGGTTACGGTTCTCCTTCGCTCTGTTATGCGATGGGGGGTAGCGCGGGTGGCATGTTGATGGGGGTCGCTATCAATGAACGACCAGAATTGTTCCACGGCGTTATTGCCCAGGTGCCGTTTGTCGATGTGGTGACGACGATGCTTGATGAGTCGATTCCGCTCACTACGGGCGAGTTTGAAGAGTGGGGGAATCCGCAGGATCTACAATATTACGAGTACATGAAAAGCTACAGCCCGTATGACAATGTCACGGCGCAGGCTTACCCACATTTGCTGGTGACGACAGGTTTACACGATTCACAGGTGCAATACTGGGAACCGGCAAAATGGGTGGCTAAATTGCGCGAGCTTAAAACAGACGACCATCTGTTGCTGTTATGTACCGACATGGACTCGGGGCATGGCGGCAAATCCGGTCGCTTTAAATCTTACGAAGGTGTGGCAATGGAATATGCTTTTCTGGTCGCGCTGGCGCAGGGAACATTACCTGGTCAGCCAGCGGCTTAAGCATCCGCCAAATAGTGCTTCAAGGTTAAACGCAGTTCCGGGCTCATACTGTCGAGGTTATTAAACAACCAGCGCAGATAGCCCGGATCGCGCTCTGCAACTTCTGATACCGCTTTGCCGCGATACTTGCCAAACGTGAATGTCGTTAACAATGACGGACGCCCGGTGATATCCGCCATTTGTTCTACCGTCCAGCCGGATGTGTTCATAATATCGATAAGTAAGGCCGCGGTGATGTAACAGTCATACAGCGCACGGTGGTGATGCAGCCCCGGCGGCGTTTGCACATTGAGCTTACGTGTTTTATACAGCGCCATGTTGCTGTACTTGATCCCCGGCCACAAACGACGGGCCAATTTCATCGTGCAGATCCACTCACCGGGCATTTCAGGCAGTACACGGCGGTCAAAGCTGGCGTTGTGGGCGACATACCATTCACTACCGTAGTAGTGTGGGAGCACGTCTTCAATCCACGGTTTGTCAGCAACCATGGCTTCAGTAATACGGTGGATCGCCATAGCCTGCGGAGTGATAGGGCGGTCGGGGCGAACCAGGTGACTCATAGGGTTAACGATTTTCCCGTCAACAACATCAACAGAGGCAATCTCCACGACCCCTCCCTGTAAACCGCAGGTTTCAGTATCGATAATACGCAACATGGCAAAACTCCGGGTCGAAAACGCCTAGCGTAATGGAATGATATCGCCTTGCCAACCCTGCGATGTGCGCTGACCAACTAACAATAACGAACCGTAATCGGCGCGGACGATGAGGCGACCATATTCATCCCACAATGCACTATTACCGCGGGCATTAGCCATTAGAACAGCGATGGAATATTGATGTGAGAAAAATTGTAAGTGGCGAGTAGAAGTCAATAAATCTGGCTCGCTGATGCACTGACCGGTGGTAAAGAGTGAGCAGCTCGGGTCCATATCAATACCTTCAGGTTGTCCATCCACCACCGTGATGGTTTTGGAATGTCGCCCCAGGCATGCTCCGTGACTTTGATGATAAATTGCTGGCGCATTCATCCACGGTGCAAATACGGCAATTCCACGAATAAATCGATCGTTATATTCAACGGGAAGGCCGGTAATAATGGTCATTCGATAAGTCATTGCGGCATAACAAAGCGGGTCTAATAGCGAGAGGTCGGGCGGGGCAGGAAGAGGGCGTCGTTTATAATCACATCCCAGTAGAGAAAGCGAGGGGAAAACCAAAAGTTCACACTGCTGTCTGGCGGCAGCCCTCACGAACTCCAGATGATGGGCTACCTGCTCAGTGAGTGAGGCTTTACGAGGCTCATATTGTGCTGCTGCGACTTTCCTGTATGACATGATGACTTCCTTTTCACAGTGTCCGCAAATATTGGTGAGAATAAGAAAATACTCATAATTTAGCAGGCATCATGTAAGGAAGTGTAACTTAATATAAGGTTTATTTAAGTTTAGGTTCGTAAGGTAAACGTGACAGATTTACAGAGGTGAGACGGTGGGCGATAAGGCGCTCACGAAACCAGCTTCGCAGGTGTTCTGGTTGTTCACGTTCAACCGCTTCAGCAATCACCGGCATATTGTAACGTTCTTTAAATGCTACCCCGGCGGCCGCCAGATCGACATTAACTTTATCCATTTCAGTTTGATCCAGTTTGGCCAGATTCTTCAACATGCTGTGTCTCCTCATTAATCGCGGGCAAAAGTTACTAAGAGTTAGCCAGGATGGCAAGCCGGAATTGATGATCCTCGACTCTATCATTAGACAAGGTTATGCTCAGTAAAAAAGTTATTACAAAAAGGAATAGATAATATGGCTTCAACTGCACGTTCCCTTCGTTATGCGCTGACATTTCTGACAGCTTCGCTGGGAGTACCTTCTGCCTGGGCGCATGCGCATTTGACGCATCAGTATCCTGCGGCGAATGCGGAGGTTATCGCTGCTCCACAGGCCATTACTTTAAACTTCTCTGAAAGTATTGAACCCGGGTTCAGTGGCGCAAAAGTCATTGGCTCAAAGAATGAAAATATTAAAACGTTACCCGCGAAGCGTAATGAACAGGACAAAACCCAATTGATTGTTCCGCTTGCCGACGCCCTGAAGCCTGGGAGTTATACCGTTAACTGGCATGTTGTTTCGGTGGACGGGCATAAAACCAAAGGGCAATACACCTTTACAGTGAAATAAAGCATGTTGGCGTTTACCTGGGTCGCACTACGATTTATCCATTTTATCTCCCTGATGCTGGTCTTTGGCTTCGCGATGTATGGAGCATGGCTGGCACCAGTAACAATTCGTCGATTACTGACGAAACGTTTTCTGCGTATACAACAGCACGCCGCCGTCTGGAGTTTGAGCAGTGCCGCTGCGATGTTCGCCGTTCAGGGAGGGTTGATGGGCGCGGGATGGCCGGATGTGGTGTCGTTGAACATTTGGTTGTCGGTGTTACAAACACAGTTTGGTGGTGTCTGGATTTGGCAAATCGTTCTCGCCCTCGTTACGCTGACCGTGGCTCTGATGCAACCACGGAATATGCCTCGTTTGTTGTTTATGTTAACTACCGCGCAATTTATTTTGATGGCGGGAGTAGGACACGCGACATTAAACGAAGGATTAACGGCGAAAATCCATCAGACGAATCACGCCGTACATCTGATCTGTGCGGCGGCATGGTTTGGTGGCTTGCTGCCGGTCGTCTGGTGTATGCAGTTGGTGAAAGGGCGTTGGCGACGTGAGGCCATTCATGCACTGATGCGATTCTCCAGGTGTGGGCATTTTGCTGTGATAGGTGTACTGGGCAGTGGTGTGCTTAATACATTGTTAATCACTGGATTTTCCCCCACACTTGCGACGTACTGGAGGCAGCTTTTATTACTTAAAGTCATACTGGTAATGGTTATGGTGGCCATCGCGCTGGCAAATCGTTATGTTCTTGTTCCGCGCATGGGGCAGGACGAAGACCGTGCGGCACCCTGGTTTGTGTGGATGACTAAACTCGAATGGGCGATAGGTGCGGTAGTGCTGGTGATTATCAGCCTGCTTGCGACTCTCGAACCTTTTTGATGGATTACGAAAATGATGAAAAAAAGTATTCTGGCGTTTCTGTTACTCACCAGTTCGGCAGCGGCGTTGGCGGCTCCGCAGGTGATTACCGTCAGCCGTTTTGAAATGGGTAAAGACAAATGGGCGTTTAATCGCGAAGAGGTGATGCTGACCTGTCGTCCGGGCAATGCTTTGTATGTCATTAACCCAAGTACCCTGGTGCAGTATCCTTTAAACGATATCGCACAAAAGGAAGTAGCCAGCGGGAAGACTAAAGCCCAGCCCATTTCGGTGATCCAGATTGATGATCCCAATAAACCAGGCGAAAAAGTGAGTCTGGCACCGTTTATTGAAAGAGCTGAGAGACTCTGTTAATTATCTATAGTAATTTTTTGATTTTAAATAAAAAACCGCTCGGGTGCTTTCACCAGAACGGGCGGTTTTTAACATTTTAGAGGATGATAAACGCGCTTTTTTTCTGACCACTTTACGCGCGGACTGGAAAACCTGGCGTCGTCATCTATTCTTAAAAGGCAAGGCAACTAAGCCTGCATTAATGCCAACTTTTAGCGCACGGCTCTCTCCCAAGAGCCATTTCCCTGGACCGAATACAGGAATCGTATTCGGTCTTTTTTTAATTGTATTTAAAATCAATCAGTTGCAAACGTATCCCCGAAATTCCCCGAAATTTACTCGAATTTCTGTATTCCGGTCTTTTTTGGTTATATCACAACCAAAATACATTTAACAATCCATTTACGTTAAAATCAGAGCAGTAAGTACGTTTTTTCTCTCTCATCAAGATACATTTTTGTTGTCTTCTCCGATGTGTGGCCAAGTAGACGCTGAGCAAATTCTTCTCCACATGTCTCTTTGTACAATCGTCCAGCCAGACTTCTGATCTCGTGAAAAGTTGGTGGGTTTTCACTGAACTGGATACCTGTTAATTTTCTGGCTGCGACAAATTTTTTTGTCAGGCCATCCGGGTGAATGCTGCCGTCAGGGCTGTTTTTTCTAATCCCGGCACTGATTAGATAATCTCCCCGGCTTACCAGGCGGCACTGTTCAACTACTGTACCAAGCCGTAGACCAGCGACAGGAAGGCTGAGTGACAGGGGGATAGCAATCATCATTCCTGTCTTAATTTGCCTGATGTGGAGACGATCATCATAAATATCACTGAACCGCATATTCGTTATGTCTTCGCGACGTTGTCCTGTTACAAGGGCTAAATCCATAGCTAATGGGAACCATGCCGGAAGTTGATCTGCTGCCTCCCTGATGCAGTTGTATGTCTTTAGTTTCAGTCGTTCTCTTGTAACTACTATTTTCGGTGCTCTTGTTGGCGTTACTGGATTTTGAGATATACGTCCTTCAACAATGGCCTCACGAAACATATCAGACAACACAGAACGCATTGATCCTGCCATTGTGTTTTTCCCTCCTTCAATCCACAAATCAAGAAACTCGGCAATATGGCGAGTGGTTATTTCTGTCAGTAAAATCCCTCCCAATTTTTCTTTTATTGTCTCCAGTTGATTGATCTTACCCACCAATAGTGGACACAGGACTAAGTGAGTAAACTCTCAACCAGAGGTGACTCATGACAAAACCAGTATCAATCAGCAAGAAGCCCCGTAAACAACATACGCCTGAATTTCGTAACGAAGCCCTGAAACTCGCTGAACGCATCGGTGTGGCCGCCGCAGCCCGTGAACTCAGCCTGTATGAATCTCAGCTTTATGCCTGGCGCAGTAAACAGCAGCAACAAATGAGTTCGTCAGAGCGCGAAAGCGAACTGGCCGCTGAAAATGTCCGCCTTAAACGACAACTGGCGGAGCAGGCTGAGGAACTGGCCATCCTCCAAAAGGCCGCGACATACTTCGCGAAGCGCCTGAAATGAAGTATGTCTTCATCGAAAATCATCGGGCAGAGTTCAGCATCAAAGCGATGTGTCGTGTACTTCGGGTTGCCCGCAGCGGCTGGTATGTCTGGCTCAGGCGTCGTCACCAGATGAGCCTGCGCCAACAGTTTCGGCTCACCTGCGATACCGCTGTTCATAAGGCATTCTTTGAGGCAAAGCAGCGATACGGTGCTCCCCGCCTTGCTGACGAACTGCCGGAGTTCAATATTAAAACCATTGCCGCCAGCCTGCGTCGTCAGGGGCTGCGGGCGAAAGCCGGCCGGAAGTTCAGCCCGGTCAGCTACCGTGCACATGGCCTGCCCGTATTGGAGAATCTGCTGGAGCAGGACTTCAGCGCCAGCGGCCCGAACCAGAAGTGGGCGGGTGACATCACGTACTTGCGTACCGATGAGGGCTGGTTGTATCTCGCAGTAGTCATCGACCTGTGGTCACGCGCCGTTATTGGCTGGTCGATGTCACCGCGAATGACAGCACAACTGGCCTGTGATGCACTGCAAATGGCGTTGTGGCGGAGAAGACGCCCGGAAAGCGTCATTGTTCATACGGACCGTGGTGGTCAATACTGTTCAGGGGATTATCAGGCGCTGCTGAAGCGACACAACCTGCGTGGCAGTATGAGTGCGAAAGGCAACTGTTATGACAATGCCTGTGTGGAAAGCTTCTTTCATTCGCTGAAGGTGGAATGTATCCACGGGGAACGCTTTAGCAGCCGGGAAATAATGCGGGCAACGGTGTTTAATTATATCGAGTGTGATTACAATCGCTGGCGTCGTCACAGTGCCTGTGGCGGTCTCAGCCCGGAACAATTTGAAAACCATAATCTCGCTTAGGGCCGTGTCCACATTACGTGGGTAGGATCAAACATCAGAGGCGCTAACTTAGAAGGCGATGACTTAGCCCATATAAAATCTGCGATGGAAAACCTACCTCAAGATGTTGTTGATTCTTTCTTAAGAACTATATTTGGGATGTATACTAATGATAACGCGGCTGTACAGGTTAAGAATAATATAAAAGGAATTGCAAAAAAATGTTGGGATCTTTCGTCAGAAACTACGAAGTATAGTTGTGGTATAAGATATCAATCTTTTGCAGCTAACGGAGAGAGAGCCAGGAAAGATGCGGCTAATGAGTTTTTAACTACTGTATCTGGTCTTCCATATCTTCCATCAGACTCTTTGGCTGTTGAAATATCAATCAGAGTGACAAATTTATACCAAGCCCATTTTGGATGGAATAATTTCCATAATGAACCTGCTCATGCATCCTCTTTGGCAGCATATATCTCCTCTGCTGGGAATGTCCCTGACTCAGTTCGATTTGAATATGTTAAGACTATAGTTTTGTGTTATTTGGGCAACATCTATGGAGTGTCTAATATGGCCGTTTCTTACTATGAAGAAATGATTGGTAAGTTCGGCGAGGCAGAGTTAAAAGAGTTCGTAAAAATAATTTATGATAAAGACGTGATATCTAGGCTTGCAACTCAAACATGTGCTTCTCGATATAAACATATAGCATCCAATTTTGTTAGCAGAACTACCAATCAAATAACCTCGCAAGCTCTTAATGCGATCATAGCATCGACTGCTCTCCAGTTACCGAACCTATCGAAAGCAACGGCCTACGATAAACTTATTCGCTCATACTAAATACTGTGAGACAAAAACAGGCTTAGATCAGATAACAGCCCTCTCTATTCGAGGGCTTTTTTGTAGGAATGCTTAATTGAATATCCGCTTTTCGCTCAAAGCGGACTAAAATGTTGGCTTGTTTCTGACTTAGAGCATTTAAGGAAGTGCTGGTGGTGACTGGTTGTTGTGTTCCATTTCTACAGAATAAAATCACAGAAACTATACCCAATAGTTGTATTGAATCACTGACGAGACAGCCTCATATTTATCAGGACTGGTGTGCGTCTAATACAGGGGGTTGTCGTGCTGGTTCTCAAATGTGCGCTGGCTATTGCGGCTGTAATGGCAATTTATTGTCTTGCTGTTGTTCTTATGGAGCGGCTTTCTGATTGATTACATACTGGCTAGAAAAAAGGTGTTACCTTGGTTTATCTTTGTCCGGCAAGGTGCGCTCATTAATCTTAAGTAAATTTATTGCTCAAGTATTCAGATTACTTCTTATGGTTGAAGTCTCCTGTCAATGTAGAACCAATATATTTACAAAAATGAGACCCGTCGGGGATAGCCCTGCCGGGTCTGACTGTTAAAGCATTTTTAATATGATCATCTATTTTTTGGTGCTATAGACTTTTTCGCCCGAGAAGTCTGGAGCGACCCAAAAGTTAATATTAAACTGAGCATCATCGCTTAGTTCAACACGGTGCCAGTATTGTGGTGGGCTTGTTGCAAAAGCGCCAGCATTAATGACTACTTTTATCTCCGGTTCAGTAGCATTCTCATCAGTAAAACCATAATATGTTACAGTGCCTTCCATTACGCACAACTGCCCAAAAACACCTGCTGCTGTATTATGATGTGTTAATAACGCTGAAGGTACGTTCTCTTTTGTGAAGAACGGAGTTGAGCGTTTGATTACCCAATCTTTAGGAATTCTCTTGTGTGTCATAACCACCTCCTCCAAAACATGCATTATAAATGCATCTTTTGGAGGGTTATGTCAAGCTGTTATGAAACACATAATTGATATGTTGATTAGAGGAGAAGATAGAATAAATATGGTTGTTTTTCGTATAACTATTTGTTTTACTTTTAGTTTATGCATTCTGTGTGTTAGGAATAAGTTATTAAAGTTTAATCAAAAAATCTCGATGTAGTCCACATAGATTACTGTTACTGAACCTTATTGTGTGTATTAGTTGTGTTCTGAAATTTCAGCTTAATTATTTATGATATATTTTTTTAACGATAAATATTTTCCCAGGATACCTTTACTGTGTATATAAATAAATTATATACGCATAAATAATGTAAAGGCGTCCTTTTAGATATATCTTATCAAATGTTAATGACTTGAGTGGGAAATATGATTCCAGCAACTTATCATGTGGCTACTTTATAAAAATAATGCCCATATAAAACAACAAGCGAAAAGGATTACGGATAAAA
Organism: Escherichia marmotae; assembly: GCF_002900365.1. Taxonomy (NCBI): domain Bacteria; kingdom Pseudomonadati; phylum Pseudomonadota; class Gammaproteobacteria; order Enterobacterales; family Enterobacteriaceae; genus Escherichia; species Escherichia marmotae. The sequence goes on along the minus strand of NZ_CP025979.1, from coordinate 1,174,968 downwards.
AAGGAGCGAGATGTGCGAACTTGTTATTTTCCATGTTTAACCACCTTAAATAATTGATGATGACGGGATGATTGCATCTGTAATGCTTTTATTGAAATATTATGATAAAAAAGAACTTTTGCATAACATTAAAATGTAATTTATCTAATCGTTTTTAATAATAAGTGTCGTATTTCTATCCTTGTACCAGCTATTTGATATGTAGTGTTTGTTCATGCTATGTGGGGCTTTACACCATAGCCAGTTTATTTATACTTTATTCGTCAGCCTGAACAACTGGCATCTGCTGCGCTGCGCCATCGAGAGATTGAGAAATGGCGCATATACAACTGGTCAAACAAACCTCTTCTGGTTTACTTCTCCCGGCGACGCCGGAGAGTTGCGATTTTCTGCATCAAATCAAAATAGGTGAGTGGATACACGCAGACTTTAAGCGTGTGCGTAACTACGCATTCCACAAGCGTTTTTTCAAACTCCTGCAACTGGGATTCGATTACTGGACTCCGGTCGGTGGGGCGATCACACCTCGCGAACGAGAACTGCTGTCTGGTTTCGTGGATTACTTGTGCGAATCAGTTGGTCGGGAACACACACCAGCCCTGAGTGATGCCGCAGAGCAATATCTAAATACAGTTGCGACACGCAGAACTCGGGATACGGCATTGCTAAAGTCGTTTGAGGCTTTCCGCGAGTGGGTAACCATTCAGGCCGGATTTTACACCGAGCATCTTTATCCTGATGGTAGTCGTGGGCGTCGGGCGAAATCTATCGCGTTTGCGAATATGGACGAAACCGTGTTTCAGCAGGTTTATAAATCTGTACTGAATGTGCTGTGGAACTGGATTCTGTTCCGTAAATTTTCCTCTCCGGAACAAGTCGAAAATGTGGCCGCGCAGCTGCTGGAGTTTGCGTAATGGTGGATTTACGTAAAGCGGCGCGGGGCCAGATGTGCCAGGCCAGAATTCCTGGCTACTGCAATCACAATCCCGAAACGTCTGTGCTGGCGCATTACCGACTGGCGGGAACGTGCGGAACAGCGACAAAACCACACGATATGCAGGCGGCGATTGCCTGTAGCTCATGCCACGATTTAATCGACGGGCGGGTAAAAACCAGCGATTACACCAAAGAAGAATTACGCCTGATGCATGCAGAAGGTGTTTTTCGCACACAAGAAATCTGGAGAAAGGAAGGTTATTTATGATTTACCCAACAAATACAGGCAAAAGCGGGGAACACCTTCGTCTCACCACGCTGGAAAGTGTCTGGATTCAGGGAAAACTGCGCATGTGGGGGCGCTGGTCGTATATTGGCGGCGGTAAGATGGGAAATATGTTCAACCAGTTGCTGACCTCTAAAAAGCTGACAAAAACGGCAATTAACGAGGCGCTCCGGAGGATGAAAAAAGCAGGTCTGGACAAACCTGAACTTGAGGCTTTTTTGCGGGATATGATCAACGGCAAGCAAAAAAGCTGGCTGGTGCATTGTACTGATGCAGAGGCGTTATGCATTGATCGGGTGATTAGTGAAGTGCTGGCAGAACACCCAGGATTGATTTGTATCCTCCGGCAACGATATGAAGGGAGGGGGATGACTAAGCGCAAAATGGCTGAATTGCTGAATGATTCACACCCTGAGTGGTGTTACGCCACGTGCCGTAATCGCATAGATGCGTGGTTGAAAATGGCAGAGTTTATGCTCTATCTGCCGATGCGTGATGCATTCTCTTCCGGGGATCTAAAAACCGTCTGTTGACTCAATCTGTTATCCGGGGCTATATTCCTCACGCGCCAGCAAAATCTGGCGTCGGGATTAGCACCCCGGATGTTTACGGAGCGATATGAGACGCGCCCGCGTCTTTTTTCATATCGTTTGCACAGTCACATTCGCGATTTATGGCGGGCTGTGTGGGGGAGCCGAAAGGCTCGCCGGTTTCCGTACCCGGTAGTGCTAACCCCGCACAGTTCGCCACCACGATGATTAGCACCTGACGGTGGCGATAATGTCCAAATGTACGGAGTTATCGTTATGGCCACTCAGATTTCTGTCGAAACTCTTTCCCCAATTACACACAACCAAATTCCCGTTATCACTACCGAGTTACTGGCACAGCTTTACTGTACCGAGATCAACAACATCAAAGTAAATTACACCCGTAATTCCGAGCGTTTTGTTGAGGGTAAACACTTTTTCAAGGTTGTTGGTGATGAGTTGAAAAATTTGCGGGTTACTTTAAGTAACTCACAAAATTTGCAACCATCTTTAAGAGGGTTACAAATTTCCCCGAAAGCCCGCTCCCTCATACTCTGGACAGAACGCGGAGCAGCCCGTCATGCCAAAATGCTCGAAACCGATCGGCGTGGGATGTGTTCGAAAGACTGGAAGACTGCTATTTCAGACAAAAGGATCCGTCAGCGCCAGTTTCATGCCAGAAAAGTTACGACACGCGAGTTCTCTGTTATCAGCGAGGCGGTGTCACTGTTTCCACAATTCAGTTGCGGGATGATGATATTGTTATTTCCCTTGAGTCATGGCTGGAACTGGCGAGAGCCAATGGTTGGTTTGTTGTTCGCAGAGATAAACTGGTGGAAAGGCTGATGCAGCTTTAAAAAAGTTCTTGCAATTTTAGCCATAAACTGCTTCAATTCCGGTACGCTTCGCAAAGCTGTATAGCGAGGCGAACCAAGCGCATGAACTTTACCAGAACCCGCCATTGAGCGGGTTTTGTTGTTTGAGGAGGGGGGAATGAATCAGACTGGTCAACCCAGCTATGCGCTTTTCGCTGGGAATGATAGCAACAACCTCAAAACGTTTGTTCTTGAGGTTGATTGCTACCGCACTGAAGACGCGCTACTAGCAATGGAGAAAGCCATAATCGAATTAAAAATCTGTCAGCGTCAGTTCGGCTATGGAAATGATTCTGGTGTCAGAGCCATTATTCGATAATTCTTTCTCCAATAATAACTGGCAATGGAATGAGTACCTCCCAGAATGGTTGATACCCTGCGTAAATCTGAGTTGTTTCTCCCTTCCAGTAAAGATCCAGCCTCTGAGATATTTCTACTGGGGAGCAGTTCAGATTTAACAAATTCATATCGCCTCTATGATAGTTCGACGATGAGTTGACTTGAAATATTGGGGTATCAAGTGGAAACTTTGAAAAACCTCTGAACCAGGCTGCTTCTTTTACAGACTCACATGCAAAAATTGATTGGAAACGCGATGGTTTTTCAGGGAAATGTGATTTTCTTCGTTCTTCCAGCAGTATTTCTATTATTGCTCCAAATCGTTCGTCTGAGCTGACGAGGTTTATGTGGTAGTTGAAAAAAAGATTATTTGCATGCCTGGATACGCCGTCGGAAAACAATGAGCTCGTATGAGCCTGAAGTGGAACGATTGGGCAGTGCGGTTCAGTCAACTCAATTTTCATGCCTGACGTCAGTGTACGTAGCCTGTCAAGTGTGAAAAAAAGATGGTTCGCCATATTAATGCTTTCCTGCTGATATTGGTTATTTCTGTTGATTTAACGATATCAGGATATATAAGAGTAGTGAATACAATGCTGTAAAAGCGGTAGAGCAGCTTCCGCATCTGGTATCCTGACTGGATGAAATAGTGCAGTGATATTCATAATAGCCACGATTAACAGACCTCGGCATTTGCCGTAATGCCGATCAGTTAAGGATCAGTTGACCGATCCAGTGGCTGTGTAAGAATCCGGAAACGCTCACTCGTTTCCGGATTTTTTTATGCTCATTGGACAGGCCCTTGATTTGGTATCCCGTTACGATTCTCTGCGTAACCCACTGACTTCTCTGGGGGATTACCTCGACCCCGAACTCATCTCTCGTTGCCTTGCCGAATCAGGTACTGTAACGCTACGCAAGCGCCGTCTTCCCCTCGAAATGATGGTCTGGTGTATTGTTGGCATGGCGCTTGAGCGTAAAGAACCTCTTCACCAGATTGTGAATCGCCTGGACATCATGCTGCCGGGCAATCGCCCCTTCGTTGCCCCCAGTGCCGTTATTCAGGCCCGCCAGCGTCTGGGAAGTGAGGCTGTCCGCCGCGTGTTCACGAAAACAGCGCAGCTCTGGCATAACACCACGCCGCATCCGCACTGGTGCGGCCTGACCCTGCTGGCCATCGATGGTGTGTTCTGGCGCACACCGGATACACCAGAGAACGATGCAGCCTTCCCCCGCCAGACACATGCCGGGAACCCGGCGCTCTACCCGCAGGTCAAAATGGTCTGCCAGATGGAACTGACCAGCCATCTGCTGACGGCTGCAGCCTTCGGCACGATGAAGAACAGCGAAAATGAGCTTGCTGAGCAACTTATAGAACAAACCGGCGATAACACCCTGACGTTAATGGATAAAGGTTATTACTCACTGGGACTGTTAAATGCCTGGAGCCAGGCGGGAGAACACCGCCACTGGATGATCCCTCTCAGAAAGGGAGCGCAATATGAAGAGATCAGAAAACTGGGTAAAGGCGATCATCTGGTGAAGCTGAAAACCAGCCCGCAGGCACGAAAAAAGTGGCCGGGGCTGGGAAATGAGGTGACAGCCCGCCTGCTGACCGTGACGCGCAAAGGAAAAGTCTGCCATCTGCTGACGTCGATGACGGACGCCATGCGCTTCCCCGGAGGAGAAATGGCGGATCTGTACAGTCATCGCTGGGAAATCGAACTGGGATACAGGGAGATAAAACAGACGATGCAACTGAGCAGGCTGACGCTGAGAAGTAAAAAGCCGGAGCTTGTGGAGCAAGAGCTGTGGGGTGTCTTACTGGCTTATAATCTGGTGAGATATCAGATGATTAAAATGGCAGAACATCTGAAAGGTTACTGGCCGAATCAACTGAGTTTCTCAGAATCATGCGGAATGGTGATGAGAATGCTGATGACATTGCAGGGCGCTTCACCGGGACGTATACCGGAGCTGATGCGCGATCTTGCAAGTATGGGACAACTTGTGAAATTACCGACAAGAAGGGAAAGAGCCTTCCCGAGAGTGGTAAAGGAGAGGCCCTGGAAATACCCCACAGCCCCGAAAAAGAGCCAGTCAGTTGCTTAACTGACTGGCATTACCCCGGCGGCCCAACTTCCCTTATGAGTTTAAAATCGCCTTAGTGGAGCAGTCACTGCAGCCCGGAGCCTGTGTGGCGCAGATCGCCCGGGAAAACGGAATCAACGATAACCTGCTCTTCAACTGGCGCCATCAATACCGGAAAGGTGGCCTGCTGCCTTCCGGAAAAAATATGCCGGCACTGCTTCCCGTGACGTTAACGCCGGAGCCGGATAATAAAATCCCGGCCCCCGCACAGGAACCAGAGCAGATAAATACACCGTCCGACAGTCTGTGTTGTGAGCTGGTTCTGCCGGCCGGAACTCTCAGGCTTAAAGGTAAACTGACGCCGGCGTTATTACAGACACTTATCCGCGAAATAAAAGGGAGCAGCCACTGATGATATCTCTCCCTGCCGGTTCGCGTATCTGGCTGGTTGCCGGTATCACCGACATGCGGAATGGCTTTAACGGCCTGGCATCAAAAGTTCAGAACGTCCTGAAGGATGACCCGTTCTCCGGACACCTGTTTATCTTCCGCGGACGCCGGGGTGACCAGATAAAAGTGTTGTGGGCTGACAGTGACGGACTGTGCCTCTTCACCAAACGCCTGGAGCGGGGCCGCTTCGTCTGGCCAGTCACCCGTGACGGCAAGGTGCACCTTACTCCGGCTCAGTTATCCATGCTTCCTGAAGGTATCAACTGGAAGCACCCGAAACGAACGGAACGCGCTGGAATCCGCATATAACCCGTTGTAAAGTGAGGATATGGACACCTCACTTGCTCATGAGAACGCCCGCCTGCGGGCACTGTTGCAGACGCAACAGGACACCATCCGCCAGATGGCTGAATACAACCGCCTGCTCTCACAGCGGGTGGCGGCTTATGCTTCCGAAATCAACCGGCTGAAGGCGCTGGTTGCGAAACTGCAACGTATGCAGTTCGGTAAAAGCTCAGAAAAACTTCGTGCAAAAACCGAACGGCAGATACAGGAAGCTCAGGAGCGAATCAGCGCACTTCAGGAAGAAATGGCGGAAACGCTGGGTGAGCAATATGACCCGGTACTGCCATCCGCCCTGCGCCAGTCTTCAGCCCGTAAACCGTTACCGGCCTCACTTCCCCGTGAAACCCGGGTTATCCGGCCGGAAGAGGAATGCTGTCCTGCCTGTGGTGGTGAACTCAGTTCTCTGGGATGTGATGTGTCAGAGCAACTGGAGCTTATCAGCAGCGCCTTTAAGGTTATCGAAACACAACGTCCGAAACTGGCCTGTTGCCGGTGCGACCATATCGTGCAGGCACCAGTACCTTCAAAACCCATTGCACGCAGTTATGCCGGAGCGGGGCTTCTGGCCCATGTTGTCACCGGGAAATATGCAGACCATCTGCCGTTATACCGCCAGTCAGAAATATACCGTCGTCAGGGAGTGGAGCTGAGCCGTGCCACACTGGGGCGCTGGACCGGTGCCGTTGCTGAACTGCTGGAGCCGCTGTATGACGTCCTGCGCCAGTATGTGCTGATGCCCGGTAAAGTCCATGCCGATGATATCCCCGTCCCGGTCCAGGAGCCGGGCAGCGGTAAAACCCGGACAGCCCGGCTGTGGGTCTACGTCCGTGATGACCGCAACGCCGGTTCACAGATGCCCCCGGCGGTCTGGTTCGCGTACAGTCCGGACCGGAAAGGTATCCATCCACAAAATCACCTGGCCGGTTACAGCGGTGTGCTTCAGGCCGATGCTTACGGTGGTTACCGGGTGTTATACGAATCCGGCAGAATAACGGAAGCCGCGTGTATGGCTCATGCCCGGAGAAAAATCCACGATGTGCATGCAAGAGCGCCCACCGACATCACCACGGAAGCCCTGCAGCGTATCGGTGAACTGTATGCTATCGAGGCAGAGGTCCGGGGCTGTTCAGCAGAACAGCGTCTGGCGGCAAGAAAAGCCAGAGCCGCGCCACTGATGCAGTCACTGTATGACTGGATACAGCAACAGATGAAAACACTGTCGCGTCACTCAGATACGGCAAAAGCGTTCGCATACCTGCTGAAACAGTGGGATGCACTGAACGTGTACTGCAGTAATGGCTGGGTGGAAATCGACAACAACATCGCAGAGAACGCCTTACGGGGAGTGGCCGTAGGCCGGAAAAACTGGATGTTCGCGGGTTCCGACAGCGGTGGTGAACATGCGGCGGTGTTGTACTCGCTGATCGGCACATGCCGTCTGAACAATGTGGAGCCAGAAAAGTGGCTGCGTTACGTCATTGAACATATCCAGGACTGGCCGGCAAACCGGGTACGCGATCTGTTGCCCTGGAAAGTTGATCTGAGCTCTCAGTAAATATCAATACGGTTCTGACGAGCCGCTTACTTAAGCGCTGTATTATTGTCTTCTGGTTGACTGCCGTGATCCAGCACCAGTTTATCAGGGCTTATTGCCAGTATTTTGCTGATCAACTGACCGCCTGACCAACTGATACGCAAGGGAACAGCGGCTTTGTGCAAATCGCGTAAAACGCCCAGGACTGCTAACGGATTTTGTTTCAGGAACTGCTCATGGTAATGACTCACGCGGAAAAACTCCTGACCGACAAACTGTCTTTGGTTTATCGGTAGTGATTAACAAAACTTAATACAAATGCGTGAATATTTTTTACACGTTGATCTTAAATCAACCGACAGACGCCAGCATCGATCCAGCCCTTGCCTATACTTAGAGCGTTGACGTAAACATTTTCTGCGTCCGATTCATCGAAACGAGGGCCTGAACATGGGAATTATTGCCTGGATTATTTTTGGCCTGATAGCCGGCATTATCGCCAAGCTGATCATGCCAGGGCGTGATGGTGGTGGATTTTTCCTGACCTGTATTCTCGGGATAGTCGGTGCGGTTGTCGGCGCTATCCTGGTTCTGGGGGTATTTCGCCTTCTGCGAAGAGAATAAGATTTTCATAAGGCGGATAGCGGTGCTGACGCCGCTATCCGCTTTCAAATCAGAACGTATATTCCACACCTGCCCAGAAATTACGCCCTTCTTCAATAAACCCTTCGCTGTAGGCATATTTCGTATCAAACAGGTTATTGACGGACGCATTGACGCTGAAGCCATGACCTAAGGCGTAATCGGCACGAATGTGGGTCACCGCAAAACCGGCGGCTTTTTGTGAACCGTCGCTGTTGCTGTAACTGGAGGAACGCGCCTCTTCCGACAGCGTTACGCTTAACGGCTCCCACGGTTTGAGTGTCATCCATGCAGTCATTGTCTGTGTCGGCAGATCGGTTATCTTGCCGATATCTTTGCGTTTGGCATCGGCATGAATCAGAGCGTAGCTCAATCCTACATCCAGTACATTGCTGATTTTCCCCTTAATACCGGCATCCAGGCCACTGTAATCTACCGTGCCGCTGTTCTGGTTTTGAATGGTATCGGCATCGATATTGTGTGAAAGGATGGCGTCACTTACCCGGTTATAGTAAACGCTGACTTCAAATCCCCAGGCGCGGGTGAAAGCGCCATTCCAGGTTAAATCCACTCCGCGAGCGCGTTCTGGCTTAAGTTGTGGATTAACAATGGCTATCTGGTTATACGCCGGTTTGGACGTGGTATAGCGTTCTTTCAGTGTCGGGAAGCGCGTGCGGTCATAGTATGAAAGCGTCAGCGTGTCTTCATTGGCAAAGTGGTATTTCCCCATCACCTGCCAGTTAAAAGCTGACTGATTGTTGTCGTCATAATGGGTGATGCTGCCATCTTTTTCGTGTTTTTTCGCTTCTACGCTATCACGCCAGTCATAGCTGATCCCGGCCACAACATCCAAATTATCAGCAGCAGCCCATTGATATTCACTGGCGAGCGACCAGGTACGATCTTCATAGCGATCGTAAGCGGCGTGAGGTGCACCTTTTTCCCGGTGTACGTCATCCTTCCAGTTAACGGCAAACGACAGCAGATCGTTTTCACGTACATCGGCCGCCAGTTGTAATCCGGCACCATCGCTGTAATCGGAATAGTGACTATAGCTACCGTTTTTACTTTTCAGATCGGCCAGCGAGTTGTACATCATGAGAGTATTTTCAAAGGTGTCGCGATACAGCCGGCTTTTCAGGGTAAAACGGTCGTTTAGCTGTGTGGTTCCCTGATAGTAAAAACTTTCTTTGTCATACTCCGGCCACTGCCAGTAGCGTGACTTTTGGCCACTGTTTCCGCTGTATGGCGGGTTGTCTTTTTCGCCATCCTGCTTAATGTAAGTCAGCGTGTATTCATCGTTTTCACGCGGTGTAAAACCGAGCTTCACAATGCCGCGTTTGTCATCGGCAGATGAGTTAATCATCTTGCCGTGCTTGCCTGCAATATCATTATTAACACCGTGTGGCAGGCCGAGAAAATCCTGTTTTAGCTGGCTGCCGCTGACTTGCAAGTATCCCAGATCGCTGCTGGCGGCAAATGAAGCGTGCATATCGTAGGCGTTGTCCTGACTACGGCTCCATCCCTGACGATATCCCAGACTAGCTTCCAGCGGTTTGGTCGGTTTCTGAGTGGTGATGTTTATGGACCCCCCCATCTGATTAGGTCCCTGTAGCAGTGAGGAATACCCTTTGGAAACTTCGACCGCGCCCATATTGTTGGTTAAAATCCGCGCCAGATCGAGGTTACCATCATAGGGAACATAAATGGGGACGCCGTCGAAATAGACCGGCACCTGACGGCTATCAAAACCACGAACTTTGACCTGTTCTTCGTTGCGGCTGCCTGATTTTTGCAGCACCACGCCGGGAACGACACTTAATGCCTGAGCAACATTTTGTTTATCCAACGCCTTTATGTTGGGTTGATCGAGAATGGTGGTCGTCGTCGATGATACAGGGCTGGACCATACAGTCAGTGTATCGCTCTCTTGAGCTGCTACGGCCTGCTGGGCAAGTGCAATTGATAATGCTGTGCAGAGATAATGTTTTTTGAATCTCATAAAATAAATTCCGTTTAATAAAGAATTAAAAAGAGGCTTTGGGTTTCAGACTGACTTTGATATCAGCCGGTGCCGCGTAATAAGGCGCGGAGGTAATAAACAGTCGGATGCCACAATCGAGGTAATTTTTGAGAGTTGTCAGATTAATTCCACCCGTCAGAGCCAGCGTGCAGTGAGGAGCCAGTGACGGTGCTTTTTGCGCAATTTCCGTTGCCTGCTGCGGACTAAATTTGTCGAGCTGAAGTACGTCTGGTTGCGCGCGTAACGCGGCAATTGCCTCTTCAGGCGTATCGGCTTCAACAACGATTTTCTTCTCCGGTGCGTGGCGACGTAACTGAGCGATTGCGCCCGACCAGTCCTGCTTGTCGGCAAGAAAATGACGGTGGTTGGCAAACAATAATATGGTCTCCGCACATCCGGCACGGTGAATCAATCCCCCTGCGGCCAGAATTGCCTGCGCTGCCAGTAAACGGGTGCCGGGGATCGCTTTTCGGGTGCAGGCAATATTGCCATCGGAATAACGTTCGCGAAGCAGCATCAACATTTGAGCGAGATAATCAGACACGCCGCAACTCCACTCCAGCACGTTCTGGACTGCTTTCCACCCCTGATGAAGTGCAGCGGCATTGCCATGTGCCCGGATTAGACGCTGACCCGGGTTCGCTAGTGAACCGTCGCTGACAGCATCATCGATGGTTAATCCCAGCGTGGTTAACATCTTGCAAGCCACCGCCACGCCACTGACGCAGCCGCCCTTGCGGTGAAAAAAATCAATAACACCAGGCTGTTCACCGATGCCTAATGCGCGTGTGGTCAGGTCACCGCCCTGGATATCCTCCAGAAGTAACGCATCGATTTGTGCCTGAGAAATGAAAATCATCGCAGTGCCTCCTGTGGCACGCTGTCCCACCAGATGAGTGCCCAGTCGCGGCTGGCAGGGGCGAGGGCGCGAGCATCCTGTTGTTGATACCAGCGATATAACCGTTCGCGTTCATCGTCGTTAAGCGTGCCGAGACTCCAACTGACGTTCTGCTCAAAACGTTCCCAGGTACTGTTATCCTGTTGGCAATTTTGCCCACGGATAAAATCAACGTGAGCATAAATTCCCATCTGATACAGCACGTTAAGTGCAAAGATATAGTTGGGTAATTCGATCACTTCCCGACCTGCCGCCCGCTGGATGGCAGGGGAGACGAACGAGGTACTGACAAGATGGGTGGTATAGACGCGTAACCGTGCCTGATTATTCAGTTTGGTCATCGCCTGGCGCATGTCAGCCACCAGCGTGGATCGGGAAGCCACGGCAATATCGCAGCGTGGCAGGTCACTCCAGTGCTCTTCCCAGGCGCGTTGGATCCAGTGGACATTGTCGGCCTTCATCGCGGCGGCGCGACGGGCGGCAACGTTCAGCATCCCCTGACTGTAATCAACGCCATAAACGGTAGTGACTTTATCAGCCAGTGCCAGTGACACAGTGCCCGGTCCACAGCCCATATCGAATAAGGAATTTGCGCCCTGCAGGTCAATTTTAGCGATCAGTTGTTGCAGATAGCTGTCCGTTGGCGAGGCGCAATTCTCGGCCATTTTTTCCGCCCGTTGATCCCAGTGATCTGGCGTTTTTTCTGTTCGGTGAGCCAGCTTTAATTGCTGAAGATAAAGGTCTGCAAAATCAATATCATCAATGAGCATGATTGTTCCTTAGCGTTTAATGGCAGAGAGGTGATGATGAATCTGAGCGGCGGAAACCCGATACAGGGCTGCCAGTTTGTCCATTGTCAGTTGTTCAGCCGGTAAGCCTTGTGTTACGCGTCCATCTGGCTCAACCCGGATAACGCTGTCGGCAATGGCGTTAGCATGTAGCGGATGATGGGTCGACATCAGCATCGTCATTCCGTTATTTTTTAGCTGCGCCAGGGTGTCCAGCAGTTGGATCTGATGACCAAAATCGAGGCTGGAGGCAGGTTCATCCAGTAACAACAAGCGTGGTTGCTGAAGCAGGGCGCGGGCGATTAATGCCATCTGGCGTTCACCGCCGCTAAGGGTATTCCAGCGCCTTGTCGCCAGATGCGAAATACCCAGCTTTTCCAGTTGCTCTGTGGCTTTCAGGCGTTCTTGCTTACCGGGGACGGAAAACGTCCCCATTATTGGAGTCAGTCCCATTAACACCATGTCCAGTACACTGAAAGCAAAAACACCGTCGTGCGCTTGCGGCACCCAGGCAATAGCTTGCGCGCGCTGGTGATGGCTAAGTTTCTGAACAGGTACGCCATCCAGCAAAATCTCGCCACCTGACAATGGAATCACGCCAAGAATGGTGCGCATCAGCGTAGTTTTACCGCAGCCATTGGCTCCCAGCAGGCAACAAATTGATCCCTGAGACAGGTTGAAGGAAACGTCGTGTAGCACTGGATGGCGGGAGTAACCCAGAGAAGCATGACGGACGGCAAGCAAAGTCACTGGCGACCTCCGCGTAACAACAACAGCAGAAAAAATGGTGCACCAACAAAAGCGGTCAGAATGCCGAGCGGGATTTCTGTTGTCCCAATGCTTCGCGCCAGTGTGTCGGTGAGCAGAAGCAGAATGGCACCTGTAGACATCGCCACAGGCAATAGTTGCTGATGGTTGTGACCAGTCAACAAGCGGGCAATATGTGGGACGACGAGGCCGATCCAACCAATAATTCCTGCTATTGCCACTGTGCTGGCGGTGATTAGCGTGGCGCAGATAATCAACCCTAACCTCAGGCGCGCAACATTCAGCCCCAGCGAGCTGGCTTCATCGTCGGAAAGTGTGAGTAAATTCATGCGCCAGCGGAGGAAAAACAGGGGCAGGGAGCCAATTAGAATGATCGGCGCAGCGTAGTAAAGATCACGCAAGGTTACGGTGGACAGCCCTCCCAGCAACCAGAAGGTTATTGAAGGTAACTGGGTGTAGGGATCGGCCAGAGTTTTTATTAGCGAAATTCCGGCTCCGCATAGCGTACCCAGCGCAATACCGACCAGTACCAGAGTTAAGACCGGATCGTGGCGGGTAACCCGGCGTGTAATCAACCAGACACCCGCGACGACCAACAGTCCGCCGCAAAACGCGTACAGTTGGATGTAAACAATCGATAATCCCCACAGGATTGCCGCGCAGGCTCCGAGTCCGGCACCCGCGGAGACACCCAGAATATCTGGTGAAACTAAGGGATTACGGAACATACCCTGATAGGTGGTTCCCGCCCCCGCCAGCGCAGCGCCCAGTAACAGCGCAGCAAGAATGCGCGGTACGCGGATTTGCCAGAAGACAATGTGTTCCTGCACTGGGACATCTTCTTGACGAAGAATGAGCGCCAGCAACTGCTGCATATCGAGGTGATAAGCCCCACTTACGGCAGCAAAAGTGATGCTGATGGCTGCCAGCAGCAAAAGCAAAATAAACCCGTCCACTGTTCTCATTAGCTCGCCACCATTTTTTGATAGTCGGCGTCACTTAATGTGCTATGCCAGAACAGTTGGGCGTAACGCTGCATATCATTTTTAAACTGGCTGTTGACTACGGGATCGAGCCAGGCATGCAATCGGCGTAACCCCAAAAGGCGATTGATTCCTGGTGGGGCATCCAGCCAAAGGGCAAGCCAGTTAAAAATAAGATGCGTCGTTCCGCGACAGCTTTTACCCCCTGCCAGAGCGTGTCGTTACGGATAAAGTCAGCAGTGACGGGATCCTGAACCAGAATAATATCCGGCTGCCAGCGCAGCAGGTTTTCCATGGATACTTGCGCCAGCCCATGACGATCGGCAATTTGTGCAACATTGTGCAGACCTAATAATTCTGCCGCCTCAGTATGCAACGAACCTTGTAAACCTGTTTCCAGCCCCCGGGCACCACGCGCGGCATAAAAGCGAATGTTGGCAGCGGGCGAGGCGGCGAACGCCTGAGCTTCACGAACGAAACGGTTGGCGAGACTGGCTTGTTCTGCGGCGCGGTTTTCTTCGCCTAACGTTTTGCCCAGCGTTGTTAACTGTTCTGCGGATTGTTCCAGTTTCCCGTTAAGCAATAACCAGGGGATTTGTGTCTGCTCGCTAACCTGCCGGGCCTGGGAGATCCAGGTGTCATCTGTATTGCCGCAATCAACGACCAGATCGGGCTGCAATGCCATCAGCCCTTCCATCGAGAGCGAACTGGCGCGCCCGGCAAGCCGCCCAAGTTTAGGTAAATGGCGAATCGCCGGGGGTAATGGAATAGCCGCTTCGCGGGCAAAGTCAAAGGAAGAAAAACCGACCAGTTTTTCCGGAGCGACAGCCAGCAAAAGCAGATCCGCAGGCGCACCAGCGCTGACTATGCGCGTAATCTTTTTTGCGTCGGGGAGCATCGGTGAGGCCCAGAATTTAACGGGTTGTGCAAAGGACGGCAAATGATACAGGAGCAGGGTGGATGCAAGAGCCTGCGTAAACATCCGTCTGGTTAGTGGCATGAGTAATATCCTGACAATCAAAACCGCTATATATTTACATATATATCGATAAAGATCATGTTTGATATCAAGATTTATTTAAAGAAACAGATTGGTCTGCTTATTTGCTAAACAGCATTTTGTTTAACAAGAAAAATTATCAGGGAGAATGGGAGACAGACAAAAATATAAATAGAATCGTAATGATTAATAAATTGATAATGCAAGATTTAACGCTTGCTCTGATATAAGGCGGCTAAGGTATAGAACGTATAATGAGCGATTTTTGATATTTCATGGAAAAAATGGGCAATGCCAATTTAATGTGCGGAATGACATTGCCCGATATACAGTAAATTTAAGGCGTAGGTTCCGCCTCTTTTTGTTTAACCGGCGGTGTTGTTGATTTACTGAGTGGGCGACTTGCCGGAACGTTGTCACACGGTTGCGCTTTCGGGCAGATCAAATCCAGCATTTTCAGCGTCACGCCGTTGGTCCAGCCAAAGCCATCCTGCAACGGATATTCGCCACCGCCGCCACCTGTTCCGGTGGTGCTGACATCATATTTTTCGACCAGCTTTTTCTCCCGGTCATAAGTGTGTTGAACATTGGTCAGGAAATTCCAGCTAATATCCATCGCCACCTCATTTTGCCCGTAGTTTTGCAATCCTTCGGTAGCAACCCATTGCAACGGTGCCCAGCCATTTGGCGCATCCCATTGCTGTCCACTTCTCACCGAGGTGGTGTTCAGTCCGCCAGGTTGCAGCAGATGCGTTCTGGTCGCCGTTGCCATTTTGCTGGCACGATCTTTCGCCGCAGCGTTGACATACAGCGGGAACAGGGCGGCGGCAGTTAACTGATTGCGTACTTTATGGCTCTTCAGATCGTAATCGGCATACCAGCCTTGCTGGTCGTTCCACAGGTATTTTTCGATCCCTTGCTGACGGGCATTGGCTAATGTTTCATATTGACTGGCCATCGCGTTATCCCCGGCGGCTT
Source organism: Escherichia marmotae (assembly GCF_002900365.1). Classification (NCBI taxonomy): domain Bacteria; kingdom Pseudomonadati; phylum Pseudomonadota; class Gammaproteobacteria; order Enterobacterales; family Enterobacteriaceae; genus Escherichia; species Escherichia marmotae. The sequence continues at coordinate 1,159,502 of NZ_CP025979.1, read as the reverse complement.
TACTGGCGCTGGCGAGAATTTTTTCCATTTTATACATCAGACTATTAAGATCGACCGGCACAATGCTGGTGGTGCGCAAGGTATTTAACTGCTGTGGATTATCCATCCAGCGCGAGCTGAAATCCCAGCCAGATGCGGCGGCGGAACGCAGGTCGCGATAGATTTCCGTAGCGGGGCGACCGGGATTGCTTTTGGCTGTGGCGATATCTTCCACCCACGATTCCGGACGCGGTGTATCGCGGTCGTCCCAGTAGCGGTTAAGGATAGTGCCATCCTTGAGCTTTACAACGCGTTTTTCCTGTTGCCCGGCTTGCAGGTTTTCAACGCCGTCCATCCAGTAAGCATATTCTTTTTGCAGTTGCGGCAGATACTGTTTCAACGCTGCATCGCCTTCATGTTGTGCCAGTAACTCCACCATCAGGGCAAAGAAGGGTGGTTGTGAACGGCTCAAATAATAGCTGCGATTACCGTTTGGAATATGTCCGTAAGTGTCTATTTCATAGCCAAAATTCGCCACCATATCCGCAACTTTATCCCAGTGACCGCTTTCAGCAAGCCCCAGCATAGTGAAGTAGCTGTCCCAGTAATATACTTCCCGGAAACGCCCCCCCGGCACGACATAGGGTTTCGGCAACGGCAGCAGAGAGTCCCATTTTTCGGTGCTTTCGGTTGTGCGGGTTAATACCGGCCAAAGCCCATCAATATGTTCACGTAGCGACTGTCCCTTTGGTGGGATGTGTTTCTCGCCTTCTTTTGGCAGGGAGAAATTGACTTTCACGAAGTGACGCAAATCAAACCCGCTCTGGTTCTGTTGCATCCGGTAATCAGCGAGGATCATCAGCGGATCGCTGTTTGGCACGGCGTCGGCAAAGGTTTTTTGATCCGGAAAAAGTTTGGCGTTTTGTACATCGTCAAACAACGGTCCCAACAAAATATCAGGCGATTGTGGTGTGACGGCAATTTCTTCCGCCTGTGCCGATAGCGCGGCAAAACACAAAAAAAGTGTGGTGGGAATTAACGCCATTCTTTGTGGATGACGAGGGACACGTGGTTTCATCAATCATTCTCCTTTGGCGATACCGAACAAAACGGTATTCAAGTATCAGAAAACCTTAGTTCAGGATCGCCGTAAGGACATGATTGAAATCTTATTCTGCGAACTGACAGACAAATCTGACGGAGAATCTAATTTAACTCTGATGCCTGAAGCGTTGTGCTTTTACATCCAGGGTTAATGTCTCTTCAGGTTGTAGCGCATACAGTTTCTCGCCCTGCTGACAAACCCAGCCAATGCCCAGTTCACGGGCAATTAAGGCGCTGTGGGATACCGGGCTTCCGGCGCTAAGACAGATGCCTTTAACGACAGTCGGGTCCAGTTGCAACATGGTGGAAGGGTAAATATTCTCCGCCAGTAAAATAGTCGGCGCGCTAAATTGCGGCAGTTCTTCTTTCGTCTGTGTCAGGTGGAGCAGGGTACGATGCAGAAGATCGTCTACATCAATATAGCGAGCTTGCAAATATTCATCATCAAGCTGCTGATATTGCTGGCTAAGTTCTTTAAGAACCTGCTGCCAGGCATATTCTGCTGTGCAGTGTTCATGCTGAAGGAGTTCGCTTGCCGCCGCCAGTAGTTCAGGATCGTCTAACAGAGTATGGTGGCCGGAAAAGATCGCGGCGATATCGTCGAGCCCGTTTGCCTCTGCCTTTGCCGATAAGGCCATCAAATCTAACAATGTGAAGTCAATCGCCTGGCGTAATCGTTCCTGTTCTTGTTCCGCTGTCAGAGTTGATTTCGCCTGCACTGTGCATAAAACCGGTTGATAATAGAAGGCTTTACCCGTGACAGGAGGGACTGGGCGCAGAGTCGGTGGCGCTATCTCTTCCGTTTCACCAAAGTTATCTTCAGCCAACTGGCGGAAAGCGGCCAGCGCCTCTTCAGCTTCAGGCCCTTTCACAATCAGGCGCAGAGTATCGTTATAGCGGACTTGTAACAGCGCAATCTGGTTAATACTTTCCGGCGTGACGCATTTACCGTTTTTCTCCAGCAGCATGTCCGCATTAAATACCGATAAGGTATAGACCAGTCGGGAGGCCGGGCGCACGTGGAGGCCGTTACGGTTTTTAATCACCACCGCCATAGAACGAGCTTCTTCATCGTGCGGAGGGCATATGTCAGAGATTTCACTGTCGGATGACGGTAAACCCAGTTGTTCGCGTTTGGCTTCCAGCGCATGCATTGCGTCATGGATAACCTGGTTGATATCCGCACCTGACGCCGCGCTGACCGTCGCAGCCAGCGTCCCTTCAACCAACGGTGCGGCGCACAACCGTACTTTTGCGGCGATCTCTGGCGCAAGCAATTCCAGTGCGGTTTCTGCACTCAATAACGCGCTCCCCATATCCATCATGACCAGCACATGGTCGGCATCGGCAACGGATTCGATGGCTTCCATCACTTTGACGGCATCGGTGCCGATGGGATTTTGTGGATCATCAATCCCCGCGGCAACGGCGATTTTACAACTATCGCTCATCAGCATCTGACGGGCTAATTCACCAACACCTTCTCCCAGTCGGGCGCTATGTGAAACTATGACCAGGTTTACCATCACCAATTCCTTACTCTTTCGCGGCTAAAGCCAGCATTTTCATCATAAACATCACGGAGGTCGCGCCAGGATCCTGGTGACCGATACTGCGTTCACCGAGGTAACTGGCACGGCCTTTGCGGGCTTGCATCGTAATCGTGCTTTGTGCAGCGGATTCAGCGACGCTGCTGGCAGCGTCGAGCGCCGCCGGAACAGAGAGATTTTGCTCGCAGGACTGACGTAACGACTCAACCACCGGCACCCAGACATCGCACATGGTCTTATCGCCGGGCTCGGCTTTTCCCCGGCTGATTACGCCATCCGCACCATCGCGGAACATCTGATAAAGCTCTTCCAGCGTCAGGCTTTGTCGTGCCTGAGTTACCTGTGCGGCGCGAATAAAAAACGTACCGAACAGCGGACCACTGGCACCGCCGACGCTGGAAAGCAACGTCATACCGGTATTTTTGAGGATGAAACCAATATCCTTGTCCTCGATGGCGGGTAGTTTCTCCACCACTTTGCTAAAGCCACGATTCATATTCAGCCCGTGGTCAGCGTCACCAATTTCACGGTCAAGGCTGGTGAGATAATCGCTCTCTTTGCTGAAAATTTCTCCACAGCGAGTGAGCCAGTTAACAATCTGTGTTCTGCTCAGTGACATCATCATCTCCTTATTTACCCCAGTTGAGTGCCGGGGTATGGACCGGGGCGTCCCATAGTGCCAACATTTCGTCATCAACTTTCAGTAAGGTGATAGAAAAGCCGGACATATCCAGTGAGGTGCAGTACGCGCCAATTAAATTACGCTCGATAGTCAAACCCGCTTGCTGACAACGCGTGGTCAGGCGGTTATAGACGCCGTATAGCTCAGAAAGCGGTGTGGCACCAAGATTGTTGACCAGTGCAATCACCCGATCGCCAGACTGTAGCGGCTGTTTGGTTTGCGTCTGTTCCAGCCAGTTTCCTTGTTGATAATCCCAGAAGCGCAGCGAGCGATGATATGCGCCATTTTCCAGCAGGGTATCGAACATTTCATCGACGGTTTGATTAAGGGAAGAGAAGGGGCGACGGTCAATACCTGGTTCACCATGAATGCCAACGCCAAACTCCATCTCATTATCCGCCAACGTAAAAGACGGTTTGCCTGCGGCAGGAACGGTACAGGCACCGAGGGCGATACCAATTGAGTGACCCTGATTATTCAACTTACGCCCCAGTTCTGCACAGGCGTCCAGTGAGTCGCCACGTTCCGCCGCCGCACCCACCAGTTTTTCAATTAATACCGTGTTGGCAACGCCGCGCCGCCCGGCGGTGTAAAGACTGTCTTTCACCGCAACGTCGTCATCGACAACCACTGTGGTGACTTTTACGCCGCTGTCGTGCAGTAATTCTGTTGCTGTTTCGAAGTTAAGAATATCGCCGGTGTAATTTTTGATAATCAGCAGCACACCTTCGCCGCCATCAATTTGCATGGCGCATTCAAAGATTTTGTCTGGCGTCGGAGAGGTGAATATTTCGCCAGGACATGCCCCCGAGAGCATTCCCTGGCCGATATAACCGCAGTGCATCGGCTCGTGTCCGCTGCCGCCGCCCGACAGTAGAGCGACTTTTCCTGCAACGGGTGCATCAGCTCGGGTGACATACAGTGGGTCCTGATGCAGCGTCAGCGAAGGATGGGCTTTCGCCAGCCCTGCCAGTTGTTCGTTCAGTACGTCTTGCACATCATTGATCAATTTTTTCATTATTTTGCTCCAGCATTTACGGTAGGGCATGGATGATGTTCAACGATACGGCGACCACTGACTGCCGATGAATCCATTGTGCATCAGGCAAGGGAAAAGAAAATTAACCCAAATTGCGTTTCATAATGGAACATATGCTTTAATGAATGTTTCATATTGAAACTTGTATGTGTCTTAATACTAAAAATTGCGAGCCGGAACACCTTTTGTCATAAGTGAGCGGAATATGAATGGCGGTTTTAACAACGATAGCCGGGGGCTTTCTCCCTTAATTGCAGCCTCCTGGGAGCGATGCTGTAAGCTGATGAAACGGGAGTTATGGAGCAAACCGCACCAGGCACAGGGCGTAACATTTGCTTCTATTTGTCGGCGTAAAAAGGCGATGCTGACGCTCGGGCAAGCGGCGCTGGAAGATGCCTGGGAATATATGGCACCCCGAGAGTACGCCCTGTTTATCCTTGATGAAACGGCCTGCATTCTTAGCCGTTATGGTGATCCGCAGACGTTGCGCCAGCTCAGTCTGCTGGGATTCAGCGACGGTACATATTGTGCTGAAGGGATCATTGGCACTTGTGCATTATCGTTAGCGGCTATCTCCGGTCAGGCTGTGAAAACGAAGGCCGATCAACATTTTAAGCAGATGCTTTGGGATTGGGCATTTTGTGCAACGCCACTGTTTGACAGCAAAGGGCGATTGACGGGGACGATAGCCCTGGCGTGTCCGGCTGAACAATCGACGGCAGCCGATTTGCCGTTGACGCTGGCAATTGCTCGCGAGGTGGGGAATTTACTGCTGACGGACAGTTTGCTTGCTGAAACTAATCGGCATTTAAATCAGCTTAACGCCCTGTTAGAAAGTATGGACGATGGGGTGATTAGCTGGGACGAGCAGGGTAATTTGCAATTTATCAATGCTCAGGCGGCGCGTGTTTTGCGTCTGGACGCGACGGCAAGTCAGGGCAAGGCGATCACTGAACTGTTAACGTTACCCGCCGTTTTGCAACAGGCAATAAAACAGGCGCATCCGCTCAAACATGTGGAAGCGACCTTTGAAAGCCAGCATCAGTTTATTGATGCGGTCATTACCCTTAAACCGATAATAGAAACGCAGGGAACCAGCTTTATTCTGTTGCTGCATCCGGTGGAACAGATGCGGCAATTGATGACCAGTCAATTAGGCAAAGTTAGTCATACATTTGCCCATATGCCGCAGGACGATCCGCAAACCCGCCGCTTGATTCATTTTGGCCGTCAGGCGGCGCGCAGCAGTTTTCCTGTTCTACTTTGTGGGGAAGAGGGCGTTGGTAAAGCCCTGTTAAGTCAGGCAATTCATAATGAAAGCGAGCGGGCAGCAGGGCCTTATATCGCCGTCAATTGCGAGTTATACGGTGATGCGACGCTGGCGGACAAGCTTATTGGCAGCGATCGCCCGGAGAACGAAAATGGTCGCCTGAGTCGGCTGGAACTGGCGCACGGCGGCACGTTGTTTCTTGAAAAAATTGAATATCTGGCAGTGGAGTTACAGTCTGCTTTATTACAGGTTATCAAGCAGGGGGGTATCACGCGGCTGGATGCGCGGCGTTTAATACCGATTGATGCCAAAGTCATTGCTACAACGACCGCGGATCTGGCAATGCTGGTGGAACAAAATCGCTTTAGCCGGCAACTTTATTACGCGCTGCATGCGTTTGAAATTACTATCCCGCCGCTGCGTATGCGGCGCGGCAGTATTCCGGCGTTGGTGAATAACAAGCTGCGCAATCTCGAAAAACGTTTCTCAACCCGCCTGAAAATTGATGACGATGCGCTTGCCCGCCTGGTTTCTTGTGCATGGCCCGGCAATGATTTTGAACTGTACAGCGTCATCGAGAACCTTGCCCTGAGCAGCGATAACGGGCGAATTCGCATCAGTGATTTGCCTGAACATCTGTTTACCGAACAGGCGACAGATGATGTCAGCGCCACACGTCTTTCAACCAGTCTGTCATTTGCGGAAGTCGAAAAAGAGGCAATTATTAATGCAGCTCAGGTTACGGGCGGACGTATTCAGGAAATGTCTGCATTACTGGGGATTGGTCGCACTACGCTGTGGCGAAAAATGAAGCAACATGGCATTGATGCGAGTCAGTTCAAACGCCGTGGATAGTGGGAGAGTATGTACTCTCCCGTCTATGACTTGCTAATTAATAGCGACCATGACCAGGGCTGCCATGATTTGGCCCACCATTTGAGGGGGGCATTGGCTTACCGGAGGCCGCAGGGCCACGAGGGCCATCGCTGTGGCGGTGATGATGGTGAGGAACACAAGCACTTAACAGGCTGGCGAAGACAATTGCTAACAGGCTGAAGGTAAATGTTTTTTTCATGACAAACTCTTGAACGGTTAATGCACTGTGATTGTTATCACATAAAAGCCATATTGTTAATATTGCCAGGAGTCTGATTATGAATTTCGGTAACTCAGAATTGGAAGCAGCAGCGTAGCAGGTAAAAAAAAGCCATTATGTGCAACTCACATAATGGCTCATTATTAACCGCTCGGGTATTACGCGGAATTAGACGTTGAACAGGAAGTTCATCACATCGCCATCTTTAACGATGTAATCTTTACCTTCTGCACGCATTTTGCCCGCTTCTTTCGCGCCTTGTTCACCTTTGTAAGTGATGAAATCTTCAAACGAGATGGTTTGTGCACGGATAAAGCCTTTTTCAAAATCGGTGTGGATTTTGCCAGCAGCCTGCGGAGCCGTTGCACCAACCGGAATGGTCCATGCGCGCACTTCTTTCACCCCAGCGGTGAAGTAAGTTTGCAGATTCAGTAGTTTATAACCAGCACGGATCACACGGTTCAGACCCGGCTCTTCCAGTCCCAGTTCCTGCATAAACTCGTCACGTTCTTCGTCGTCCAGTTCGGCAATGTCTGCTTCAACAGCAGCACAAACCGGAACCACGATAGAGCCTTCTTTCGCCGCAATCTCACGCACCTGGTCAAGATACGGGTTGTTTTCAAAACCGTCTTCGTTGACGTTGGCGATGTACATCGTCGGTTTCAGAGTCAGGAAGCTCAGGTAACGAATAGCCGCTTTCTCTTCTGCGCTTAAATTCAGCGCGCGCAGCATACCTGCGTTTTCTAGCTGTGGCAGACATTTTTCCAGAACCGCCAGTTCGGCTTTCGCGTCTTTATCGCCACCTTTGGCCTTCTTCTGTACGCGATGAATTGCACGTTCACAGGTGTCGAGATCCGCCAGTGCCAGTTCGGTATTGATAACTTCAATATCGTCCGCCGGGTTAACTTTGCCGGAAACGTGGATGATATTGTCATTTTCAAAGCAACGAACAACGTGGCCGATCGCTTCGGTTTCACGGATGTTGGTCAGGAACTGGTTACCCAGACCTTCACCTTTCGACGCGCCTTTTACCAGACCGGCGATATCGACAAATTCCATGGTGGTGGGAAGCGTGCGCTGCGGTTTTACGATTTCAGCCAGTTGATCCAGGCGTGGATCGGGCATTGGTACGACGCCGGTGTTCGGCTCGATGGTGCAGAATGGAAAGTTGGCCGCTTCAATACCGGCTTTGGTCAGCGCGTTGAACAGGGTAGATTTCCCGACGTTGGGCAAACCGACGATACCGCATTTGAATCCCATGATTTAAATCACCTTAATATCTTAATAATCAACCTGTTATCGTAAACAGATTGTAGAAATGGAAATAACTTTGCCTATTATACACGGCACTCGGCAAAAATGCCGCAGACAACGACTTATTGCGCTTTAAAGGCGTGCAATCGGTTCGTTGCTTTGGTCAGGCCATCTGTAAACCACATTTCAGTACAACGTGCCGCTTCGTCGATGGCGTCATCAATTAATTTCTGTTCACTAACAGGTGGTTTGCCTAACACAAAGCCGACAACTTTGTTTTTATCGCCCGGATGACCAATTCCGATGCGTAAACGGTGAAAGTTAGGGTTATTACCTAATTTACTGATGATGTCTTTCAGTCCATTGTGACCACCGTGGCCACCGCCCAATTTAAATTTGGCGACGCCAGGAGGCAGATCCAGTTCGTCGTGGGCGACCAGAATTTCATCCGGGTTAATGCGGAAAAAACTGGCCATCGCTGCGACTGCTTTGCCGCTGAGATTCATAAATGTAGTCGGGACTAACAGGCGGACATCTTCTCCTCCGAGAGTCACTCGTGAGGTATAACCGAAGAATTTAGCTTCTTCCCGTAGAGGGGCGCGTAAACGCTCCGCCAGTAAGTCAACGAACCAGGCACCAGCATTATGTCGCGTTGCTGCATATTCAGCGCCGGGGTTCGCCAGGCCGACAATCAATTTAATCGTCACGTTTTTTTGTCCTGAGTGAGTACATAACTGGCGCGTAGTTTACTGGTTGCGGCCCCGCTTGACAAAAAACAGCGCCTTATATGCTGACAACACAATAATTGCCTCTACAGACTATTAGAAAGTCAGGGTGTTCAGATGGTTATTTGTAAAGTTTTGTTGAAATAAAGGGGGTAATTGTGATCACACCCGCACATAAGCCACAGGGTGTTGTCTATACTTTACACATAAGGATGAGGGGTATTCCCTGTTACAACCCAGAAAGTTCCGGAGGTGACATATGAAACGCAAAAACGCTTCGTTACTCGGTAATGTGCTCATGGGGTTGGGTCTGGTGGTGATGGTGGTTGGCGTGGGGTATTCAATCCTCAACCAGTTACCACAGTTTAATATGCCCCAGTATTTCGCACATGGTGCAGTGCTGAGTATTTTCGTCGGTGCCATTCTCTGGCTGGCGGGTGCCCGTGTTGGTGGGCATGAACAGGTGTGCGACCGTTACTGGTGGGTTCGCCACTATGACAAACGTTGCCGCCGTAGCGATAATCGTCGTCATAGCTAATGTATAATGCAGTTTACTGACCAGTCAGTTTGCGCTGACTGGTCAATTTAATGCCTTTCTTACAGATCAGCCATCGCTGCGCTGCGATTCGGGAAGAACGCCAGGCGTCCCGGAATCGGTTGAATACCGGATCGAGCCATTGTGCGTAGAGGCTGAAATTCCACGTTACACACGCGCAGTTCACACCCTTCAGGCAGTCGCTTCACAAAACGCTGGAACGCATCAAGACCACCGGCATCAAGCACCGGAACGGCATCCCACTTCAGAATAACAATTCGTTTTCCTTCCAGACGTGATTCCAGTTCAGTGAACAGATCTTCAGCCGCAGCGAAAAACAGCGGGCCGATAACACGCAGAACCAGTACATCGTCAGGCACGTCTACTGCTACCGGAGCCAGGCGAGTCATACGGGCGATACGGCGCATAAATAGCAGCGATGCAAGCACGATCCCTACGCTGATGGCAATAACCATATCAAACAGCACGGTCAGTGACATGCACAGCAGCATGACGATGATGTCATCCTTCGGCGCATGACGCAGCAAATCGACTACTTTATGCGCTTCACTCATGTTCCACGCCACCATCAGCAGCAGGGCAGCCATGGCGGAAAGCGGCAGCCAGGAAAGCAGCGGTGCCAGTACCAGCAGGGCAAGAATAACCAGAATAGAGTGAATTACCGCCGAGATGGGGGAAGTCGCCCCGGCACGGACGTTAGCGGCAGAACGCGCGATCGCGGCTGTAGCGGTAATACCGCCAAAGAATGGGGCAATGATATTCCCCAGCCCCTGGCCGACCAGCTCACTATTCGCTTTGTGTTTCGTCCCGGTCATACCATCCAGTACCACAGCGCAGAGCAGAGATTCAATCGCCCCGAGCATTGCCATTGAGAATGCTGCAGGCAGAAGAGTGCGAATGGAGTCCCAGCTTAGCGTGAATTCTGAATTGGGCAGATCCCACGGTAGCACCAACTGCGGCAGCAGTTGCGGGATACCGTTACCCTGGGAGCCATCGGCCAGAACGTAGTGGAATTGCGAGCCGATGGTAGCAACATGCCCGCCGAGCAGGTTAACAATTCCCATCACCGCACAACCGGCCAGCAATGCTGGAAGGTGACCAGGTAAACGGATGCCCAGGCGCGGCCAGAAAATCAGGATCCCAAGCGTAACAATACCAATTGCGGCATCACCCACGTTAATCGTCGGCAGCGCCATAAATAATGCGCCAACTTTTTGCAGATAATGTTCCGGGACATGAGCCATTTGCAGACCGAGAAAATCTTTAATCTGCATCGTACCGATGGTGATCCCGATACCCGAGGTGAAGCCTAAGGTAACGGAAACCGGAATATACTCAATCAGGCGGCCAAAGCGTGCCAGCCCCATCAGGATCAAAAAGATCCCAGACAACAATGTCGCAACCAGCAGGCCTGCCAGTCCAAACTGTTGCGAAACAGGATAGAGAATTACCACAAATGCCGCAGTCGGACCGGAGACGCTAAAGCGCGACCCACCCGTCAGAGCAATGACAATCCCTGCAACAGCAGCGGTGTATAAACCGTACTGTGGAGCTACGCCACTGCCAATTGCTAACGCCATCGCCAGCGGAATAGCAATAATCCCGACGGTAATCCCGGCAATCAGGTCACGGGAAAACCGTGCGGCAGTGTATTTTTCTTTCCAGCAAGCGTCGATCAGAGCGCGGAAAGGCATCACATGTGAGGAGAATATTTTGTTCACAATAATGTTTCATCCGTGAGCGCATCATCTGTCAACTAAATGGCAGGTGAAGGAGGCATAGGTCATACAAATGGATATTACAGACAAAAAAACCCGCCGCAGCGGGTCTTTGAGCCGGGTTCGATTAATGTTCGAACATAGCAGAGATCGATTCTTCGTTGCTGATACGACGAATCGCTTCGGCCAGCATACCTGACAGGGTCAGAGTACGCACGTTCGGCAGTAATTTGATTTCATCGCTCAGCGGAATAGTATCGCAGACAACGACTTCATCAATTACAGAGTTACGCAGGTTGTTCGCCGCGTTGCCAGAGAAGATCGGGTGAGTCGCATACGCAAATACACGTTTAGCACCACGTTCTTTCAGCGCTTCAGCAGCTTTACACAGCGTACCGCCAGTGTCGATCATGTCATCGACCAGTACGCAGTCACGACCTGCAACGTCACCGATGATATGCATCACCTGGGAAACGTTCGCACGCGGACGACGTTTATCGATGATTGCCATATCGGTATCGTTCAACAGCTTAGCGATAGCGCGGGCACGCACAACGCCGCCGATGTCCGGAGAAACAACAATCGGGTTATCCAGATTCAGCTGCAGCATGTCTTCCAGCAGGATCGGGCTACCAAATACGTTATCAACCGGAACGTCGAAGAAACCCTGAATCTGTTCAGCGTGCAGATCCACTGTCAGCACACGGTCAACACCGACGCTGGAGAGGAAGTCTGCAACCACTTTCGCAGTGATTGGTACACGAGCGGAACGGACGCGACGGTCCTGGCGCGCATAGCCAAAGTAGGGGATAACAGCGGTGATACGACCTGCGGAAGCACGACGCAGGGCATCAACCATAACGACTAATTCCATCAGGTTGTCGTTAGTAGGGGCACAAGTGGACTGGATGATGAAAATATCACCACCGCGTACATTTTCGTTGATTTGTACGCTGACTTCGCCGTCGCTAAAGCGACCTACAGCGGCGTCGCCGAGTGAAGTGTACAGGCGGTTGGCAATACGTTGTGCTAGTTCCGGGGTGGCGTTACCAGCAAAAAGCTTCATATCAGGCACGAGAAGAACCTCAGGCATGCGTCCATTGGTGGAAAGAATCTGCCGAAAACTGTGCGGGCCAGGCAATATTCTTTCCAGGCGGTGTATTAAAGAGCGCGATGCAACGTCTGGAACAAGGTGACGTTGTCACCGAAACTCAGCTTGCCCGGCTTAAAGCATGGCTCTGTGCAATGGGGAAAGGTTGACGCCTTTCGCCACAAAGCCATTGAGCCATTCCGGGGCTTGCTCTAGCACCTGGCGGGCTTCAGACTCTGTATCAAATTCAGCAAAGACACAGGCCCCTGTCCCAGTCAGGCGCGACGGGGCGTATTCTAACAGCCAGGAAAGCACCGCATCAACCTCGCGAAAACGTTTTCTTGCGATAACCTCGCAATCATTGCTAAATTCACATTTTAGCAACGTTTCTATTGACCTTTTCGGCGTGTTGCGCGGGAGTTCGGGATCTTTAAAAATTACCGGTGTCGGAATACTCACACCAGGGTGCGTTACCAGATACCATTTTTCTGGCGGATCCACCGGTGTTAATATTTCGCCAACGCCTTCGGCAAAAGCAGCATGACCACGCACAAAGACAGGCACATCAGCGCCCAGCGTCAGCCCCATTTTCGCCAGCTCCTCGATGCTGAGTCCACATTGCCAGAGATGATTTAACGCCACCAGAACAGTCGCGGCATTGGATGAACCGCCGCCCAGACCGCCGCCCATCGGCAAACGCTTGTCAATACTGATATCTGCACCGCTTCCCGCCGGAAGACGCCCGCTGGCGGCTGCTGTTTTCATCAGCAAGCGTGCCGCGCGAACAATCAGGTTATCTTCGTTTTCCACGCCTTCAACGGGCGTTAACAGGCGAATTTCCCCATCGTCACAAAGTTCAATGTTGATGGTGTCGCCGTAATCAAGAAACTGAAACAGCGTTTGCAACGTGTGGTAGCCGTCCGCACGCTGACCGGTAATGTATAAAAACAGATTAAGTTTTGCCGGAGAAGGCCACTGAGTCCGCATTATTTCACTATCCAGTTATCCATTTTTAACTTGATGCGCTGACCGCCGTCGGTGAGCTCCATATTGGCAGGCATCGCTGGTTGCGTTTTAGTGTCATAACCACCGTATACCACTTTCCAGTTTTTGCCGTTCTGGCTGTAGGTGATTTCACTCAGGCGATATTGATCGTCCAGTTTGTAGTCGGTCGCGTCTCCCGGCAAACCTAAAATCCACTGACGCAGACTATTGAGCGGTATTGGCATCCCGGTCAATTTGCCTATCATCTCTTCGGCATCATCAGCGGTGTAGCGCTGGCCTTTGTTATCCACTAACTGCACGTTACCTGGTTGCGCATTCAGCTCCAGCTCGGTGCTGCCCAATGGGTTAGTCAGCAGCAGACGGTAACGATCCTGACCGGTTTGCTGCCAGAAAAAGCGGGCGTAGACTTTCTGTTGATCGGAAATATAAGCAAACGCACCGCGAGTCTGATACTGATTAAGATTACGAACGTCTTGCTGATGCTGACGCCACTGTGGCGAATCCGGGCTTTTGCCTGGACCTTTGGGCGTGGTAACGGAACAGGCAGTGAGCACGAGGGCTGCCAGCGGTAGCAGGTGGATAAGACGAAAATCGGGCAGGGGCATAATGATGACAAGTCCTTGAGATACGTTGCAGTTATAACCCTTAATGCTAGCGTTACCGTCCGCTATCGTCTATGTTCAAGTTGTCTTAATTGCCAGAATCTAACGGGTTTCGGCAATTACTCCAAAAGGGGGCGCTCTCTTTTATTGATCCCGCGCATCCTGTATGATGCGAGCAGACTAACCATATCAACGTTGGTATTATTTCCCGCAGACATGACCCTTTTAGCACTCGGTATCAACCATAAAACGGCACCTGTATCGCTGCGAGAACGTGTATCGTTTTCGCCGGATAAGCTCGATCAGGCGCTGGACAGTCTGCTCGCGCAGCCGATGGTGCAGGGCGGCGTGGTGCTGTCGACGTGTAACCGCACAGAACTTTATCTTAGCGTTGAAGAACAGGATAACCTGCAAGAGGCGCTTATTCGCTGGTTGTGCGATTACCATAATCTTAATGAAGAAGATCTGCGTAATAGCCTCTACTGGCATCAGGATAACGATGCGGTTAGCCACTTAATGCGTGTCGCCAGTGGTCTGGATTCACTGGTTCTGGGCGAGCCGCAAATTCTCGGCCAGGTGAAAAAAGCGTTTGCCGATTCGCAAAAAGGCCATATGAAGGCGAGCGAACTGGAGCGCATGTTCCAGAAATCTTTTTCTGTAGCGAAACGCGTTCGTACCGAAACAGATATTGGTGCCAGTGCCGTGTCTGTCGCTTTTGCGGCTTGTACACTGGCGCGACAGATCTTTGAATCACTCTCTACGGTGACGGTATTACTGGTGGGGGCGGGCGAAACTATTGAGCTGGTGGCACGTCATCTGCGCGAACATAAAGTGCAGAAGATGATTATCGCCAACCGTACTCGCGAACGAGCACAAATTTTGGCAGATGAAGTTGGCGCGGAAGTGATTGCATTGAGCGACATCGATGAACGTCTGCGTGAAGCCGATATCATCATTAGTTCTACCGCCAGCCCATTGCCGATCATCGGTAAAGGCATGGTAGAGCGCGCATTAAAAAGCCGTCGCAATCAACCGATGCTGCTGGTGGATATTGCCGTTCCGCGCGATGTCGAGCCGGAAGTCGGCAAACTGGCGAACGCCTACCTTTACAGCGTTGATGATCTGCAAAGCATCATTTCGCACAATCTGGCACAGCGTAAAGCTGCCGCCGTGGAGGCGGAAACCATCGTCGCTCAGGAAGCCAGCGAATTTATGGCGTGGCTGCGTGCACAAAGCGCCAGTGAAACCATTCGCGATTATCGCAGTCAGGCAGAGCAGGTTCGCGATGAGTTAACCGCCAAAGCGTTAGCGGCTCTTGAACAAGGCGGCGACGCGCAAGCCATTATGCAGGATCTGGCATGGAAACTGACTAACCGCCTGATCCATGCGCCAACGAAATCACTCCAACAGGCCGCCCGTGACGGGGATAACGAACGCCTGAATATTCTGCGCGACAGCCTCGGGCTGGAGTAGCAGTACATCATTTTCTTTTTTTACAGGGTGCATTTACGCCTATGAAGCCTTCTATCGTTGCCAAACTGGAAGCCCTGCATGAACGCCATGAAGAAGTTCAGGCATTGCTGGGTGATGCGCAAACCATCGCTGACCAGGATCGTTTTCGCGCATTATCTCGTGAATATGCGCAGTTAAGTGATGTTTCGCGCTGTTTCACCGACTGGCAACAAGTGCAGGAAGATATCGAAACCGCACAGATGATGCTCGACGATCCAGAAATGCGTGAGATGGCGCAGGATGAACTGCGCGAAGCGAAAGAGAAAAGCGAGCAACTGGAACAACAACTTCAGGTTCTTTTGCTGCCAAAAGATCCTGATGACGAACGCAACGCCTTCCTCGAAGTGCGCGCCGGAACCGGCGGCGATGAAGCCGCGCTGTTTGCTGGCGATCTGTTCCGCATGTACAGCCGCTACGCGGAAACCCGTCGCTGGCGTGTGGAAATCATGAGCGCCAGTGAGGGTGAACATGGTGGTTATAAAGAGATCATTGCTAAAATCAGCGGCGATGGTGTGTATGGTCGGTTGAAATTTGAATCCGGTGGTCATCGCGTGCAGCGTGTCCCTGCCACGGAATCGCAGGGGCGGATCCATACTTCTGCTTGTACCGTTGCTGTAATGCCGGAACTGCCAGAAGCGGAACTGCCAGATATCAACCCGGCGGATTTGCGCATTGATACTTTCCGCTCTTCAGGAGCGGGAGGTCAGCACGTTAACACCACCGATTCGGCAATCCGTATTACCCACTTGCCGACCGGCATCGTTGTTGAATGTCAGGATGAACGTTCACAGCATAAAAACAAAGCGAAGGCGCTTTCAGTGCTCGGTGCTCGCATCCATGCGGCGGAAATGGCAAAACGCCAGCAGGCGGAAGCCTCGACCCGCCGTAACCTGCTGGGGAGTGGCGATCGCAGCGACCGTAACCGTACCTATAACTTCCCACAGGGGCGCGTCACCGATCACCGTATCAACCTGACGCTCTACCGTCTGGATGAAGTGATGGAAGGTAAGCTGGATATGCTGATTGAACCGATTATTCAGGAACATCAGGCTGACCAACTTGCGGCGTTGTCCGAGCAAGAATAATGGAATATCAACAATGGTTGCGCGAAGCAATAAACCAACTTCAGGCGAGTGAAAGCCCGCGGCGCGATGCTGAAATTTTGTTGGAACATGTTACCGGCAAGGGACGCACTTACATTCTCGCCTTTGGTGAAACGCACCTGACTGACGAGCAACGAGAGCAACTCGACGCGCTGCTGGCGCGTCGTCGCGCCGGTGAACCCGTTGCTCATTTAACCGGTGTGCGTGAATTCTGGTCGTTGCCGTTGTTTGTTTCGCCAGCGACTTTGATTCCTCGTCCGGACACCGAATGTCTGGTAGAACAGGCGCTGACACGCTTGCCTGAACGGCCTTGTCGCATTCTCGATCTTGGTACTGGCACCGGGGCGATAGCCCTGGCATTGGCCAGTGAACGCCCGGATTGTGATGTTACGGCGGTTGACCGAATGCCTGATGCAGTTGCCCTTGCAAAGCGCAATGCACAGCATCTGGCGATTAAAAATATCCATATCCTGCAAAGCGACTGGTTTAGTGCACTTGACGAGCAGCAGTTTGCGATGATTGTTAGCAATCCACCGTATATCGACGAGCAGGATCCACATCTTCAACAAGGCGATGTCCGCTTTGAGCCGTTGTCGGCGCTGGTTGCGGCAGACAGCGGTATGGCTGATATCGTTCACATCATCGAACAGTCGCGTAATGCACTCGCATCCGGCGGATTTCTGCTTCTGGAACATGGCTGGCAGCAGGGCGAAGTGGTGCGGCAGGCATTTATGCAGGCGGGTTATCGTGATGTCGAAACCTGTCGTGACTACGGTGATAACGAGCGCGTGACGCTTGGTCGCTATTATCGATGACAAGTTTCAACACGCTGCTTTGCGTTCATCTCATCAGTATCGTGCTTTCTGTCGGCTTTTTAGCCCTGCGTTTTTGGTTACGCTACCAGGAGCATTCACTGGCATTTGCTCGCTGGACGCGAGTATTGCCGCCAGTTATTGATACAGTGTTATTGTTTAGCGGCGTTGCGCTGATGGCTAAAGCGCACATCCTGCCATTTTCCGGGCAGGCACAATGGCTGACTGAAAAGCTGTTTGGAGTTATCATTTATATCGTTTTGGGTTTTATTGCTCTCGATTACCGTCGGGTGCACAGTCAGCAGGTGCGCATTATTACCTTCCCGCTGGCGCTGGTGGTGCTGTACATCATCATTAAACTCGCCACCACAAAAGTACCGTTACTGGGGTAAGTCATGAGATCGTTAGCTGATTTCGAATTTAATAAAGCGCCGCTGTGCGAAGGCATGATCCTGGCTTGCGAAGCAATCCGCCGCGATTTTCCCTCGCAAGATGTATACGACGAACTGGAGCGTCTCGTTAGTCTGGCGAAGGAAGAAATTAACCAGCTTCTACCTTTAGAAGAGCAGTTGGAAAAATTGATCGCGCTGTTTTACGGCGAATGGGGGTTTAAAGCCTCACGCGGTGTTTATCGCCTCTCCGATGCTTTATGGCTTGACCATGTGTTGAAGAACAGGCAGGGCAGTGCGGTATCGTTAGGTGCCATTTTGTTGTGGGTCGCTAATCGTCTCGATTTGCCGCTACTGCCGGTGATTTTCCCGACGCAGCTTATTTTGCGCATTGAATGTTCGGATGGCGAAATTTGGCTGATTAACCCTTTTAACGGTGAATCGTTAAGCGAACATATGCTGGATATATGGTTAAAGGGAAATATCAGCCCATCTGCGGAACTGTTTTATGAAGACCTGGATGAAGCAGATAACATTGAGGTTATCCGCAAGCTGTTGGATACGCTGAAAGCATCACTGATGGAAGAAAACCAGATGGAACTTGCATTACGCACCAGCGAAGCCTTGTTACAGTTCAACCCGGAAGATCCGTATGAAATTCGCGATCGCGGGTTGATTTACGCGCAACTGGATTGCGAACACGTTGCGTTGAATGATTTAAGTTATTTCGTTGAACAGTGTCCGGAAGACCCGATCAGCGAAATGATCCGTGCGCAAATTAATAACATCGCGCATAAACATATTGTGCTGCATTAATTAATCGACATTTTACTTAAGATTAAGGCGATCCTATGAAACAAAAAGTGGTTAGCATTGGCGACATCAACGTAGCAAATGACCTGCCGTTCGTGCTGTTTGGCGGTATGAACGTGCTGGAATCCCGCGATCTGGCGATGCGCATTTGCGAGCACTACGTAACCGTAACCCAGAAATTGGGTATCCCTTACGTGTTCAAAGCCTCTTTTGACAAAGCCAACCGCTCCTCCATCCACTCTTATCGTGGGCCGGGCCTGGAAGAAGGGATGAAAATCTTCCAGGAGCTGAAGCAAACTTTTGGCGTAAAAATTATCACCGACGTTCACGAGCCAAGCCAGGCACAGCCTGTTGCTGATGTTGTGGATGTGATTCAGCTACCGGCGTTTCTTGCTCGCCAGACCGATCTGGTGGAAGCCATGGCGAAAACTGGTGCGGTAATTAACGTCAAGAAACCACAGTTTGTCAGCCCAGGCCAGATGGGTAACATCGTTGATAAATTCAAAGAAGGCGGCAACGAAAAAGTTATTCTTTGCGATCGTGGCGCTAACTTCGGTTATGACAACCTGGTTGTCGATATGCTGGGCTTCAGCGTAATGAAGAAAGTGTCTGGCAACTCGCCGGTAATTTTCGACGTTACCCACGCACTGCAATGCCGCGATCCGTTTGGTGCAGCTTCCGGTGGTCGTCGTGCCCAGGTGGCCGAACTGGCACGTGCCGGTATGGCAGTAGGTCTGGCTGGTTTGTTTATTGAAGCGCATCCGGATCCGGAACATGCGAAATGCGATGGTCCATCCGCGCTGCCGCTGGCGAAACTGGAACCATTCCTCAAGCAGATGAAAGCAATTGATGAGCTGGTTAAAGGTTTCGAAGAACTCGATACCAGCAAGTAATCTTTTTGCTTAAAAACAAAAGTCTTAGCGTTTTGGCTGCACCCCAAAAGTTGGACACCCAACTGATTAAGGTGCAGTTTTTTATGGCCAAAGGATACAAAAAAGGCCGCAGGTTGTTACTCCTGCGGCCGGTTTCGGGCGCATATTGCCATCACGGCAGCCTGACACCCGTCTTCACCTTATTTCCGGTTACGCCACCAGCCGACAATCGCTGCGGTGATAATTCCCGCAAGGATCGGTGCTGCCAGAAAGTTATGGCAAACTGCGCGAGCGTCATATAGCCGCCTTTTTGTTGTAATGACAACGTTTTGCGGCTATTCTTGAAGTGTCTGGTTTCAAGATTAGCCCCCGTTCTGTTGTCAGGTTTGACCTCTCAACGTGCGGGGGTTTTCTCTTTCCAGCAACCAATGCCGCCAGGGATAAAGCCCCCACAACATTGCGCCTCACCGGATAACTCCGGCTTGGCGTGGATACTACACTTCAAGTTTTCTTTACTTCACCCCTGAAACGTTCGTAATGAAGAGTACATTCCGGATTTTCACCAACTGTTGCAGTGATTTCGTGCAAGCGGTGGCACAGGCTCGCAATTCTGATTAATGAATTACTCAGGAAGGTCAAAAGAGATGAAACTCGGAGGGATTTTTCTTATCTCCCCCGATCTCTGTCATCAGGGGAGATATCAATGTCAGGCAAATATCGTCATCAAATAGGCGGCAAACAGAGCCAGATGCGCTGCGCCGTTGAGGACGTTAGTACGCCCGGTGGAGAATGAGATATGACACAGTACTAAAGAGGCCACCATCACCACCATCTCCGGTGCACCAAGAGCAAACTGCAATTCGTTGCCCGTCAGAAAGGCGATCAGCGTCACGACAGGTACGGTCAGCGAAATTGTCGCTAATACCGAACCAAAGAACAGATTCATCGCACGCTGGACCTGGTTGTTTAATACGGCTTTTAACGCCCCTAAACCTTCCGGCGAAAGAATCAACAGTGCCACCATGAAACCGGTAAAGGCCACCGGGGCATTCATGCTGGTGAGGAGCGTTTCCAGTGGGCTGGCGTTCATTTTGGTGACTGCAATCACCGCTATCAGATGGATAATCAACCAGACAGCATGCCACAGACTGCTATGGGCAGACGGTTTGCCGTGGTGCGGATCGTCATCATCGCTGTCATCCTCGTGCTCATAGACAAACAGACTCTGGTGCGTTTTGGTCTGAATCAGCAAAAATACGCCGTACATTGCCGCGGAAATTAAAGCCACCAGTAACGCCTGACCGGTTGAGAAATTCGCCGCAGGCAGAGCCATCGGGAATACCAGCACAATAATTGCCAGCGGAAACAGGGCGATCAAATACTGTTTAATACCAAACAGATTCATATATTGGGTGGCAAATTTGCGTCCGCCCAACAGTAATGAAAAACCAACCAGCCCACCGGTAACAATCATAATGATTGAATAGAGCGTATCTCGCATTAACGTCGGCGCGGCATCGCCGGTCGCCATTAAGGCTGAGATCAGACTGACTTCAAGAATAACCACGGAAAGGCTAAGAATAAGAGAACCATAAGGTTCACCCAGGCGATGCGCTAATACGTCAGCATGACGGACAACACTAAAGGCACTGCTTAAAATACCAATAAGCGCAAGAAGGTTGATGGCAATGACCACTGGTAGTGTCTGAGCGCTTCCCCACAGGAACAGCACCACCAGCGCCAGAACCGGGAAAATAAGCGAGGTCTCCTTGTGGCGGGTTTTTACCGCCTCGTGAGCATTTGTCATTATGGTTATCCCTTTGCAGATGAATTTGTCGGAAATGTAATAAATCGGTGGAAAAAATAACAGAAAGTGTCTGGATATCGGTAACATTTTACGAAATTTTACCCCGCTGCCGCTTTTTTACTCTTTGGGGGATAAAAATAATCAACGCGTTTAGCCAATGTTTGTATTAGCGTCTCTTAAGAAGATTCTAACGTGGGAATTCTTATACGCTGGCAAGCGTGGGTATTGTTGACCACACTTAAAGTTCACCTTTAAAAAGGAGTCAATAATGCCGTATAAAACAAAAAGCGATCTGCCAGAAAATGTAAAACGCGTTCTACCGTCTCATGCCCAGGATATCTATAAAGAGGCATTCAACAGCGCCTGGGATCAATATAAAAATAAAGAAGATCGGCGTGATGACGCCAGTCGTGAAGAGACAGCGCATAAAGTGGCCTGGTCCGCAGTGAAACATGAATATGCCAAAGGGGATGATGATAAATGGCATAAAAAAGAGTAATCCCCAGAGATGAACTAAAGCTATTCGTGCGGCGTCGCCTTGCAAGTGGTCTGAGAAATGCATATTGTCCCGAGAGTGGTTTCAAAATGAGCAGTAAAAATGTCCGGAAGACACCAATAAGTTGTCGCAAGGAAGTATGCAGTGGCGGAGGTATAAGGTGATAACGCGTGATTTCTTAATGAATGCCGATTGTAAAACGGCATTTGGTGCCATTGAAGAATCACTCTTATGGTCAGCAGAACAACGGGCGGCCTCGCTGGCGGCGACGCTGGCTTGCCGTCCTGATAACGGACCGGTGTGGATCTTCGGCTATGGGTCGCTGATGTGGAATCCGGCGCTGGAGTTTATCGAGTCGTGTACCGGTACGCTGGTTGGGTGGCACCGGGCGTTTTGCCTGCGTCTGACCGCGGGGCGCGGGACAGTGCACCAGCCGGGACGGATGCTTGCCCTGAAAGAGGGCGGTCGCACCACAGGGGTGGCGTATCGCTTACCGGAAGGGTCGCTCGAGCAGGAACTGACTTTGCTGTGGAAGCGGGAGATGATTACTGGCTGTTATCTGCCAACCTGGTGCCAGCTTGATCTTGATGACGGGCGCACAGTAAACGCACTGGTATTTATTATGGATCCACGGCATCCAGAATATGAATCCGACACTCGTGCTCAGGTCATCGCGCCGTTGATTGCGTCAGCGAGCGGTCCGCTGGGAACCAACGCACAATACCTGTTTTCACTGGAACAAGAGCTTATCAAGCTGGGGATGCAAGATGACGGGTTAAATGATTTGCTGGTGTCGGTGAAAAAACTGCTGGCGGATAATTTTCCGGATGGTGTGTTACGGCCAGGATTTGCCTGATGAAACATCTGTCATAGTGGGGCGTCGGACGCCCCGCCAGACATTAAAATGTGAGCACTTTATCGGCTGCCAGCGTCCATTGCGCCAGTTCGACCAGAGTGCCAATTTCAACCCCGTCAATCAGCGGAAGTGGGCTGATGCCGCGACCATCGGTGCAGGTCTTGCACAGTTTCACGGGTACATTTTGCGCCGTGAGGATCTCCAGCATTTGCTGAATATTGTAGCCTTCCCCTGGTTTTTGTCCGCGCAATCCGGCAGTGACCGCATCAGACATCAGAAACAGACGCAGATCCAGGTCGCTCTTCTGCTCTCGTAGCGCAATGGCCAGCCGCAGGCTGTTAAATAAGGATTCACTCCCGTAGGGGGCTCCATTGGCAACGATCACGATTTTTTGCATTATTCACTCCTGTATTCAGAGAATTAGACTTTCTATTTATATCTTACTGTTTTTGTGCTGTCTGACCAATTTGCCGCATTTTTAGGATTTTCCATAAAGCGTGAGAAAGTACGAGAAAAGTTACCAGTAATCGTTATTCTATAAAGTAATGAGTGTTCATTTTTATCGGAAACTACTGACGTTTTGAGCCGTATCGTCTTTCGTGTTATCCCGCTTTTTTTACTCTTGCTGCTGGCAGGCGGTATGGCTGATGCACAGCCATCCTTTGAGCAGCAATCGGCAAATCCTTTTGATAACGATAATGATGGTCTGCCGGATTTAGGAATGGCACCGGAAAATCATGACGGTGAAAAACACTTCGCTGAAATTGTGAAAGATTTTGGTGAAACCAGTATGACTGATAACGGTCAGGATACAGGCGAACAAGCGAAAGCCTTTGCGCTGGGAAAAGTCCGTGATGCGCTTAGCCAGCAGGTTAATCAGCATGTAGAATCCTGGCTTTCGCCGTGGGGGAACGCCAGTGTTGACGTCAAAGTGGATAACGAAGGACATTTCACCGGAAGTCGGGGAAGCTGGTTTGTACCGTTGCTGGATAACGAGCGCTATCTCACATGGAGCCAGGTTGGACTGACCCAGCAGGACGATGGTCTGGTAAGTAATCTTGGCGTGGGTCAACGCTGGAAGCATGGCTCGTGGTTGATGGGATACAACACGTTTTATGACAACTTGTTGGATGAAAATCTTCAGCGGGCAGGCTTTGGCGCTGAAGCCTGGGGAGAATATCTGCGCCTGTCGGCAAATTATTATCAGCCTTTTGCCTCATGGCGTGAACAGACAGCTTCGCTTGAGCAACGTATGGCGCGCGGTTACGATCTGACCGCCCGAATGCGAATGCCGTTTTACCAACATATCAACACCAGCGTCAGCGTCGAACAATATTTTGGCCAGAGTGTTGATCTGTTTAACTCTGGCACGGGGTATCACAATCCAGTTGCCTTGAGTCTGGGGCTAAATTACACACCTGTGCCACTCGTCACAGTGACCGCCCAGCATAAACAAGGCGAAAGTGGAGAACGCCAAAATAACCTCGGACTGAATATTAACTACCGTTTTGGCGTGCCGCTCAATAAACAACTGTCTGCTGGTGAAGTTGCGGAAAGTCAGTCGCTGCGCGGTAGTCGCTATGACAATCCGCAGCGAAATAATTTGCCGGTTATTGAGTATCATCAGCGTAAAACTTTAACGGTGTTTCTGGCGACGCCGCCCTGGGATCTTAAACCCGGCGAATCTGTACCGCTGAAATTACAAATCCACAGTCGTTACGGTATTCGCCAATTGATCTGGCAGGGAGATACGCAGATGTTAAGTCTGACGTCGGGAGCAACTGCCAACAGTACGGATGGCTGGACGCTGATCATGCCGGACTGGCAGAGCGGGGAAGGGGCGAGCAATCACTGGCGATTGTCGGTGGTGGTGGAAGATAACCAGGGACAGCGTGTCTCCTCCAATGAGATCACGCTAACGCTTGCCGAACCTTTCGATGCGATGGCAAAGGACGAACTGCGCTGGGAACCATAATCAGAAAATACGTTCCTGATGCACCCATACCGCGGCTTCCACACGAGATTTGAGCTTCATTTTTTTCAGCATGTGCTTCACATGTACTTTTACCGTGCTTTCTGTGATGTCCAGGCGGCGGGCAATCATCTTATTCGGTAAGCCCTGAGCAATCAGCTTCAGAATATCGCGCTCGCGCGGCGTTAACTGGTTGACGTCGCGTTCAGTAGTCGCGCGGTTAGCACGCAGGCTGGCGGCCAGAACGGGGGTTAACGCCTCGCTTAATACCATTTCGCCAGCAGCAGCCTGATGTAACGCTTTCAACAGATCTTCCGGCTCCATATCTTTTAACAGATAGCCATCTGCGCCGCGTTTCAGGGCGGTGACCACGTCCTCTTCATGGTTAGAGACGCTGAATACCACAATGCGACCGGATAAAGATTTTTCACGCAGTTTATCCAGCGTTTCCAGACCGTTCATGCCGGGCATATTCAGATCAAGCAGAATCAGATCCGGATCGAGAGATTCCGCCAGTTCAATACCCTGCTCGCCATTACTTGCTTCGCCAACCACGGTGATATCGGGGGCCATGCTGATAAGCTGTTTTACGCCAGTTCGCAGCATCGGGTGATCGTCGATCAGCAGGATAGTAGCCGGTTCCTGATTACTCATGGGTATCTCCTTGGACGTCTGTGAAAGTTTTTTCGGGAATAAAAGTGACCACCACTTCGGTGCCACCTGATTCACGACGGCGGACGCGGCAGTCGCCACGCAGACTTTGCGCACGGTCACGCATAATTATCATGCCGTAGTGATTGCTGCGGATGGCATTTTCAGGCACTCCGCAGCCGTTATCCTGGACGGTCAATTTGACCTGATTATCGTTTTGCGCCACTGTTACCACGACCTCGCTCGCTTGCGAATGTTTGAGGGCGTTACTTAATGCCTCACGGGCAATTTGCAACAGATGGATTGCCTGATGCGAAGGCACCAGGCGCGGTGGCAATTGGTAATCCAGCTTCACCGGAAAGCCAAATTTGGCGCTGTATTCTTCACAACTTGCTTCCAGTGCCGGGCGTAACCCCGGTTCGGTGAGCTGTAAACGGAATGTGGTGAGCAGCTCACGCAACTGCGCCCAGGAAGCATTCAGTTCGTTACGGATCTGGCTTAACAGGTCGCGGCTGCTTTCTGGCAGCGCGTCGCCTTGCATCTGTAAACAACTCACCTGCATCTTCATGCAAGAGAGAGATTGGGCAATAGAATCATGCAGTTCGCGCGCAATGGTGGCACGCTCTTCCATCACGATCAACTGCTGCTGGCGTTCCTGATGGCGATCCAGTGCCAGAGTGGCGGTTAATTGCTCAACCAGCGTATCCACCAGTTGCTGTTGATCATGGCTTAGATGGCGGCCCTGCGGCAGAGTCGCCAGCAAAATTCCGTACTGCATATGAGAATCGGTCAGTCGCCATTTCAGGGTCGTGCCGCGATCGCCAACAGGTAATACGCCGCGCGGGCAGAGTTGGCAGCCTTTGTCGTCGCAGGTCATATCCGACTGGCAGGTGAACTCCTGATGGTTCTCTTCATCTTCAGTGTCATACACCCGCAGTTCGATATCACGCAGTAGGGTTAAATTTTGTAAGCCGTTGAGTACGGGAGACAGGCGTTCACACAGCGGGGCGCGAGAATGCAAACGACGGTTAGCCTGCCACAAAAAAGAGAGGATCTGATTTTTATGTTCCAGACCGGCGGTTTTTTCCCGTACTCGCTGCTCAAGTACGGCATAACTCTCCGCCAGTTCCGCAGACATATTGTTCAGCGCTGTTCCTAACATCGCCATTTCATTGCGACCGCTGATATGTGCCCGCTGGCTAAAATCACGGTGACTTACCGCACTCGCCATCGCCAGCAATTGCCGCCACGGTTGCAGCAGTCGCGCTCGCAGCCAGATAATGGTGAAGACCAAGAGCAATGTCATAAACACCGCCATCACCCGGTGGACCATCACTACCGTCTCAATGCGCATTTCAGTGGTGTGATCAAAACCTGAGACTAACTGATCCAGCCCGGCAACAAACTGACTGACGTCTGCCGATACGGTTTCTCTGGTTTGCGCACGTAATAGTCCTGGAACGAGTTCATTGCGCCAGTACTCCTGCAAACTTTTTAGTTGTTCCTGTTGCCCGTCGCGTTCTGCGGCACGGCTCAATTCTGGGCTAAAGGCGGTTTGCTCCATCTCTTTTAGCAACGGCGTGTCTTTCTCGCTTAATGGCACCGCTGCCAGCAGGCGGTAACTTTGCATACGCAGCGATCCTGCTTTGTTGATGGCATGAGCGCTGCCCTGAACGCCTTGCACCAGCCAGCCAGAAACCGCCATCCCCGCCAGTCCAATAGCGGTAGAAAGCAAAACAATAAGCGCAACCTGATTGACCAGGGTGAGCGGAGAGAGACAACGTTTAAGCATGTAAACCTCTTCCTTCAGGCTTTGAATGAGCAATAACCTTAATGAATGTGATGATACATTCTGAAATGGCATTATTCTCAGCTATTGGCTGAAGTATACCCATACCCGGAAAGAGTTACTCCTTATTTGCCGTGTGGTTAGGCGTTTTACATCAGTAAGGGTAGGGATTTTACAGCGCCGTGAAAAATCTCATAATTTTTATGAAATCTCTGTACTCACTATGGGTAATGATAAATATCAATGATAGATAAAGTTATATTGTCGTTTGATTTATATCAAATTACCTTTAGCTACAGCCACTAAGGTGGCAGACATCGAAACGAGTATCAGAGGTGTCTATGAGTCACTCATCCGCCCCCGAAAGGGCTACTGGAGCTGTCATTACAGATTGGCGACCGGAAGATCCTGCGTTCTGGCAACAACGCGGTCAACGTATTGCCAGCCGCAACCTGTGGATTTCCGTTCCCTGTCTGCTGCTGGCGTTTTGCGTATGGATGTTATTCAGTGCTGTCGCGGTGAACTTACCGAAAGTCGGCTTTAATTTTACGACCGATCAGCTATTTCTTTTAACCGCACTACCTTCGGTTTCTGGCGCATTATTGCGGGTGCCATACTCCTTTATGGTTCCAATCTTCGGTGGGCGTCGCTGGACGGCGTTTAGTACTGGTATTCTGATTATTCCTTGTGTCTGGCTGGGTTTTGCCGTGCAGGATACCACTACGCCATACAGCGTATTTATCATCATTTCTCTGCTGTGCGGCTTTGCTGGCGCGAACTTCGCTTCCAGTATGGCAAACATCAGCTTCTTCTTTCCGAAGCAGAAACAGGGTGGCGCGCTGGGCCTGAATGGTGGTCTGGGTAACATGGGCGTCAGCGTTATGCAGTTGGTTGCTCCGCTGGTGGTATCACTGTCGATTTTTGCTGCATTTGGTAGCCAGGGCGTAACACAACCGGATGGCAGCGAATTGTATCTGGCTAACGCCTCCTGGATATGGGTGCCGTTCCTCGCCATCTTCACCATTGCGGCGTGGTTTGGCATGAACGACCTTGCTACCTCGAAAGCCTCCATCAAGGAGCAGTTGCCGGTACTCAAACGGGGTCATCTGTGGATTATGAGCTTGCTGTATCTGGCTACTTTCGGCTCCTTCATCGGCTTCTCTGCGGGTTTTGCCATGCTGTCAAAAACGCAGTTCCCGGATGTGCAGATTCTGCACTACGCCTTCTTCGGACCGTTTATTGGCGCACTGGCACGTTCTGCGGGGGGGGCTCTGTCTGACCGTCTCGGCGGCACCCGTGTAACGCTGGTGAACTTTGTCCTGATGGCGATTTTCAGCGGCCTGCTGTTCCTCACCTTACCGACTGACGGGCAGGGCGGAAGTTTCATGGCGTTCTTCGCGGTCTTCCTCGCGCTGTTCCTGACGGCGGGGTTGGGGAGTGGTTCCACCTTCCAGATGATTTCCGTGATTTTCCGTAAACTGACGATGGATCGCGTGAAAGCAGAAGGTGGTTCTGACGAACGCGCTATGCGTGAGGCTGCAACCGACACTGCAGCGGCGCTGGGCTTTATCTCTGCCATTGGTGCTATCGGTGGCTTCTTTATCCCGAAAGCGTTCGGTAGCTCACTGGCATTAACGGGTTCGCCAGTCGGTGCAATGAAAGTATTTTTGATTTTCTATATCGCCTGCGTGGTAATTACCTGGGTGGTATATGGTCGGCATTCTAAAAAATAAATCGTAATATTTGATTATCCTTTGCGCGGCGTAATGTCGCGCTTTTTTTATTTGTCATTTAGTTACAACATACTTTCAGAGGGATAATTATTTCAACGGCGTCATTAAGCATCATTAATATGTCATCCATGGGGGATACTCCTTAATACCCACCTGTATAAAAATCCGAAGCGTTTAAATGTGCTTAGATGTAAAAGTTATTAACTTACAATATGTTAGGTGAAACATTTTAATTACCCCAAAGGGGTATATTAGGAAATTACTTTATTTTTCATCCCCTCCACACTTGATCGTTATCAATTCCCACGACGTTTCAGAGCGTTACCTTCATTTTAAACATTAGCAATGTCGATTTATCAGAGAGCCGACAGGCTCCCACAGGAGAAAACCGATGAGTAAATTCCTGGACCGGTTTCGCTACTTCAAACAGAAGGGTGAAACCTTTGCCGATGGGCATGGCCAGCTTCTCAATACCAACCGTGACTGGGAGGATGGATATCGCCAGCGTTGGCAGCATGACAAAATCGTCCGCTCTACCCACGGGGTAAACTGCACCGGCTCCTGTAGCTGGAAAATCTACGTTAAAAACGGTCTGGTGACCTGGGAAACCCAGCAGACTGACTATCCGCGTACCCGTCCGGATCTGCCAAACCATGAACCTCGCGGCTGCCCGCGCGGTGCCAGCTATTCCTGGTATCTCTATAGCGCCAACCGCCTGAAATACCCGATGATGCGCAAACGCCTGATGAAAATGTGGCGTGAAGCGAAAGCGCTGCATAGCGATCCGGTTGAGGCATGGGCTTCTATTATTGAAGACGCCGATAAGGCGAAAAGCTTTAAGCAAGCGCGTGGACGCGGTGGTTTTGTTCGTTCTTCCTGGCAGGAAGTGAACGAACTGATCGCCGCGTCTAACGTTTACACCATCAAAAACTACGGTCCGGACCGTGTTGCTGGTTTCTCGCCAATCCCGGCAATGTCGATGGTTTCTTACGCATCGGGTGCCCGCTATCTCTCCCTGATTGGCGGTACTTGCTTAAGCTTCTATGACTGGTACTGCGACCTGCCTCCAGCTTCTCCGCAAACCTGGGGTGAGCAGACTGACGTGCCGGAATCTGCTGACTGGTACAACTCCAGCTACATCATTGCCTGGGGTTCTAACGTTCCGCAGACCCGTACTCCAGATGCTCACTTCTTTACCGAAGTGCGTTACAAAGGCACCAAAACCGTTGCCGTAACGCCTGACTATGCTGAGATCGCTAAACTGTGCGACCTGTGGCTGGCACCGAAACAAGGCACCGATGCGGCGATGGCGCTGGCGATGGGCCACGTAATGCTGCGTGAGTTCCATCTTGATAACCCAAGTCAGTATTTCACCGACTATGTGCGTCGCTACACCGACATGCCGATGCTGGTGATGCTGGAAGAACGCGATGGTTATTACGCTGCGGGTCGTATGCTGCGTGCCGCTGATCTGGTTGACGCGCTGGGCCAGGAAAACAATCCTGAATGGAAAACCGTGGCCTTTAATACGCAAGGCGAAATGGTCGCGCCGAATGGTTCTATTGGCTTCCGCTGGGGCGAGAAGGGCAAATGGAATCTGGAGCAACGTGACGGCAAAACCGGCGAAGAAACCGAACTGCAACTTAGCCTGCTGGGTAGCCAGGATGAGATTGCTGAAGTGGGCTTCCCGTACTTTGGCGGCGACGGCACTGAACACTTTAACAAAGTGGAACTGGAAAACGTTCTGCTGCACAAACTGCCGGTGAAACGCCTGCAACTGGCTGATGGCAGCACCGCGCTGGTGACTACGGTTTATGACTTGACGCTGGCAAACTATGGCCTGGAACGTGGTCTGAACGACGTCAACTGCGCAACCAGCTATGACGATGTGAAAGCCTACACTCCGGCCTGGGCTGAGAAGATCACCGGTGTCTCACGTTCGCAAATTATCCGTATAGCCCGTGAATTTGCTGACAACGCTGATAAAACGCACGGTCGTTCGATGATTATCGTTGGTGCCGGTCTGAACCACTGGTATCACCTCGATATGAATTATCGTGGTCTGATCAACATGCTGATTTTCTGCGGTTGTGTCGGTCAGAGCGGCGGCGGCTGGGCACACTACGTAGGTCAGGAAAAACTGCGTCCGCAAACCGGCTGGCAGCCGTTGGCGTTTGCCCTTGACTGGCAGCGTCCGGCACGTCATATGAACAGTACCTCTTATTTCTATAACCACTCCAGCCAGTGGCGTTATGAAACCGTCACGGCGGAAGAGCTGCTGTCACCGCTGGCGGATAAATCCCGTTATACCGGCCACATGATCGACTTTAACGTGCGTGCTGAACGTATGGGCTGGCTGCCATCTGCTCCGCAGTTAGGCACTAACCCGCTGACCATCGCACGTGAAGCAGAAAAAGCCGGGATGAATCCGGTTGACTATACGGTGAAATCCCTGAAAGACGGTTCCATTCGTTTTGCTGCGGAGCAGCCGGAAAACGGCAAAAACCATCCGCGTAACCTGTTCATCTGGCGTTCTAACCTGCTGGGTTCTTCCGGTAAAGGTCACGAGTTTATGCTCAAGTACCTGCTGGGGACGGAACATGGTATCCAGGGCAAAGATCTGGGGCAGCAGGGCGGAGTGAAGCCGGAAGAAGTGGACTGGCAGGACAACGGTCTGGAAGGCAAGTTGGATCTGGTGGTGACGCTGGACTTCCGTCTGTCGAGCACCTGTCTCTACTCCGACATCATTTTGCCGACTGCAACCTGGTACGAAAAAGACGACATGAATACTTCGGATATGCATCCGTTTATTCACCCGCTGTCTGCGGCGGTCGATCCGGCCTGGGAAGCGAAAAGTGACTGGGAAATCTACAAAGCCATCGCGAAGAAATTCTCCGAAGTGTGCGTTGGTCATCTGGGTAAAGAAACCGACATCGTCACGCTGCCGATCCAGCACGATTCTGCCGCTGAACTGGCGCAGCCGCTGGATGTAAAAGACTGGAAAAAAGGCGAATGCGACCTGATCCCAGGTAAAACCGCACCGCACATTATGGTCGTAGAGCGCGATTATCCGGCAACTTACGAACGCTTTACCTCTATCGGTCCGCTGATGGAGAAAATCGGCAACGGTGGTAAAGGTATCGCCTGGAACACCCAGAGCGAGATGGATCTGCTGCGTAAGCTCAACTACACCAAAGCGGAAGGTCCGGCGAAAGGCCAGCCGATGCTCAACACGGCGATTGATGCGGCAGAAATGATCCTGACGCTGGCACCAGAAACCAACGGTCAGGTAGCCGTGAAAGCCTGGGCGGCACTGAGTGAGTTTACTGGTCGTGACCATACGCATCTGGCGCTGAATAAAGAAGACGAGAAGATCCGCTTCCGCGATATTCAGGCACAGCCGCGTAAAATTATCTCCAGCCCGACCTGGTCTGGTCTGGAAGATGAACACGTTTCTTACAACGCCGGTTACACCAACGTTCACGAGTTGATTCCGTGGCGCACGCTCTCTGGTCGTCAGCAGTTGTATCAGGATCATCAGTGGATGCGTGATTTCGGTGAAAGCCTGCTGGTCTATCGTCCGCCGATCGACACCCGTTCGGTGAAAGAAGTGATGGGGCAGAAATCCAACGGTAATCCGGAAAAAGCCCTCAACTTCCTGACGCCGCACCAGAAGTGGGGGATCCACTCCACTTACAGCGACAACCTGCTGATGCTGACCTTAGGTCGCGGTGGCCCGGTGGTCTGGCTGAGCGAAGCTGATGCGAAAGAGCTGGGTATTGCCGATAACGACTGGGTTGAAGTCTTCAACAGCAACGGTGCGCTAACTGCCCGTGCGGTTGTCAGCCAGCGTGTTCCGGCAGGGATGACCATGATGTACCACGCGCAGGAACGTATCGTTAACTTGCCTGGTTCAGAAATCACCCAACAGCGTGGGGGCATCCATAACTCGGTCACCCGTATTACGCCGAAACCGACGCATATGATCGGTGGCTATGCCCATCTGGCATACGGCTTTAACTACTACGGCACCGTAGGTTCTAACCGCGATGAGTTTGTTGTAGTGCGTAAGATGAAGAACATTGACTGGTTAGATGGCGAAGGCAATGACCAGGTACAGGAGAGCGTAAAATGAAAATTCGTTCACAAGTCGGCATGGTGCTGAATCTCGATAAGTGCATCGGCTGCCACACCTGTTCAGTTACCTGTAAAAACGTCTGGACCAGCCGCGAAGGCGTGGAGTACGCGTGGTTCAACAACGTTGAAACCAAGCCGGGTCAGGGTTTCCCGACCGACTGGGAAAACCAGGAAAAATATAAAGGCGGCTGGATCCGTAAAATCAACGGCAAACTGCAACCGCGCATGGGTAACCGCGCCATGTTGTTGGGTAAAATCTTCGCTAACCCGCATCTGCCGGGGATCGACGATTATTACGAGCCGTTCGATTTTGACTATCAGAACCTGCATACCGCGCCGGAAGGCAGCAAATCGCAGCCGATTGCTCGTCCGCGTTCGCTGATTACTGGCGAACGGATGGCGAAAATCGAAAAAGGGCCGAACTGGGAAGATGACCTGGGCGGCGAATTTGACAAACTGGCGAAAGACAAGAACTTCGACAACATCCAGAAGGCGATATATAGCCAGTTCGAAAACACCTTCATGATGTATCTGCCGCGCCTGTGCGAACACTGTCTGAACCCGGCATGTGTGGCGACCTGCCCGAGCGGTGCGATCTACAAGCGTGAAGAAGATGGCATCGTCCTGATCGATCAGGATAAATGCCGTGGCTGGCGTATGTGCATCACCGGATGCCCGTACAAAAAAATCTACTTCAACTGGAAGAGCGGTAAGTCTGAGAAATGCATTTTCTGTTATCCGCGTATTGAAGCGGGTCAGCCGACCGTGTGTTCAGAAACCTGCGTGGGTCGTATCCGTTATCTCGGCGTGCTGCTGTACGATGCGGACGCTATTGAACGTGCAGCCAGCACCGAGAACGAGAAAGATCTCTACCAGCGCCAACTGGAAGTGTTCCTCGATCCGAACGATCCGAAAGTCATTGAGCAGGCAATTAAGGACGGTATTCCGCTGAGTGTTATTGAAGCGGCACAGCAGTCGCCGGTTTATAAAATGGCGATGGAGTGGAAGCTGGCGCTGCCGCTGCATCCGGAATATCGCACGCTGCCGATGGTCTGGTACGTTCCGCCTCTGTCACCGATTCAGTCTGCGGCAGATGCGGGCGAACTGGGTAGCAACGGCATTCTGCCAGACGTTGAAAGTCTGCGTATCCCGGTTCAGTATCTGGCGAATCTGCTGACCGCCGGTGATACCCAACCGGTGCTGCTCGCGCTGAAACGTATGCTGGCAATGCGTCATTACAAACGAGCTGAAACCGTTGACGGTAAAGTCGATACCCGTGCGCTGGAAGAGGTCGGTCTGACCGAAGCTCAGGCGCAGGAGATGTACCGTTATCTGGCAATTGCTAACTATGAAGATCGCTTTGTGGTGCCGAGCAGCCATCGTGAACTGGCGCGGGAAGCTTTCCCGGAGAAAAATGGCTGCGGCTTTACCTTTGGTGACGGCTGCCACGGCTCAGATACGAAATTTAATCTGTTCAACAGCCGCCGTATCGATGCCATCGACGTGACCAGCAAAACGGAGCCGCATCCATGATCGAACTCGTGATTGTTTCGCGCCTCCTTGAATATCCGGATGCTGCCTTGTGGCAGCATCAACAAGAGATGTTTGAGGCTATTGCCGCGTCGGAAAACTTACAGAAAGAAGATGCCCATGCGCTGGGCATTTTCCTGCGTGATTTAACTGCGCTTGATCCGCTGGATGCGCAGGCGCAGTACAGCGAACTGTTTGACCGTGGTCGCGCCACATCGCTACTGCTGTTCGAACATGTTCATGGCGAATCCCGCGATCGTGGCCAGGCAATGGTTGACCTGTTGGCGCAGTACGAGCAGCACGGCTTGCAGCTAAATAGCCGTGAATTGCCGGATCATCTGCCGCTGTATCTGGAGTATCTGGCGCAGTTGCCGAAAAGCGAAGCGGTAGGGGGCTTGCAGGACATTGCGCCGATTCTGGCGTTGCTGAGTGCTCGTCTGCAACAGCGTGAGAGCCGCTACGCGGTGTTGTTTGATTTGCTGCTCAAACTGGCGAATACCGCTATCGACAGCGACAAAGTGGCGGAAAAAATTGCCGATGAAGCACGCGATGATACGCCGCAGGCGCTGGATGCCGTCTGGGAAGAAGAGCAGGTTAAGTTCTTTGCTGACAAAGGCTGCGGTGATTCGGCAATCACTGCCCATCAACGTCGCTTTGCGGGTGCCGTCGCGCCGCAATATCTGAATATCACCACCGGAGGACAGCACTAATGCAATTCCTGAATATGTTCTTCTTTGATATCTACCCGTACATTGCAGGGGCGGTCTTCCTGATTGGTAGCTGGCTGCGCTATGACTACGGGCAGTACACCTGGCGCGCGGCGTCCAGCCAGATGCTGGATCGCAAAGGGATGAACCTGGCGTCGAACCTGTTCCATATCGGGATTCTGGGGATTTTTGTCGGTCACTTCCTCGGTATGCTGACGCCGCACTGGGTTTACGAAGCGTGGCTGCCGATTGAAGTGAAACAGAAAATGGCGATGTTTGCTGGTGGTGCCAGCGGCGTGCTGTGCCTGATTGGTGGTGTGCTGTTACTGAAACGCCGTCTGTTCAGCCCGCGCGTGCGTGCAACCACTACCGGAGCAGACATCCTGATCCTGTCACTGTTAGTCATCCAGTGTGCGCTGGGTTTGCTGACCATTCCATTCTCCGCTCAGCATATGGACGGTAGTGAGATGATGAAACTGGTTGGTTGGGCGCAGTCAGTAGTGACCTTCCACGGTGGCGCTTCTCAACACCTCGACGGCGTGGCGTTTATTTTCCGTCTGCACCTGGTGCTGGGAATGACTTTATTCCTGCTGTTCCCGTTCTCGCGTTTGGTACACATCTGGAGCGTACCGGTAGAGTATTTGACGCGTAAGTATCAGTTGGTGCGCGCTCGCCACTAAGCCAGAAAAATAAGTCGTCTGGCGCAAAATGGCAAAGTGCCTGATGCGCTGCGCTTATCAGGCCTACGAGAATTCTGCAATATATGGAATTAGCTCATTTTTGTAGGCCTCACGCCGCATCCGGCATAACGCAGAGTACGTTGTCAGCCTGCTGAAATTGCCAGTTACACACTGTCAATTTTTTCGGATTGTAGGGAAACGTATCCCACCTCTATGATAGGTCCCCCTGGAGCAGTGAAGGAGCACTGACCGTGGATCGACCTAATCAACCGACGATCTCCGCGGCGTTAAAAATAATCGCCACGGGGATCGCCTTACCACCGAATAAAATCACTTCTCAACAACTGGATGTTCAGCTAAATAAACCTGCGGGCTATGTTGAGCGACGTTCCGGCATTTGCTGGCGTTATTTCGCCAGTAACGACGCCAGTCAGGCCGAACTGGCAGCAGAAGCTTTGCATAATGCGTTGTCGACTGCTGCGTTAAAACCGTGTGATATTGATCTGTTAATTTGTGCGTCAGCCGTTGCTGTACAGGCATTACCCTGTAGCGCAATTCATATTCTCAAAGCCGCAGCCATGCCAGCAGGCATTGCCGGGTTTGATATCAACAGCAGTTGCGTTAGCTTTATTTCTGCACTGGAAGTGGCTGCCGGATTATTAAACAGCGGAGCAT
The DNA here is from genome assembly GCF_002900365.1 of Escherichia marmotae. Classification (NCBI taxonomy): domain Bacteria; kingdom Pseudomonadati; phylum Pseudomonadota; class Gammaproteobacteria; order Enterobacterales; family Enterobacteriaceae; genus Escherichia; species Escherichia marmotae. Next base: position 1,123,298 of record NZ_CP025979.1, on the reverse strand, counting down.
ACCGGCGGATCGCCATCGTTTCGGCGGATATCGCTTCACGCGGTATTGATTGGAACCATGAAGAATCGTCATTAATTTTTGGTGATGGTGCGGCGTGCGCGATTGTTGAGCGGGGCAATGGTCGCAGCGGGATTATTGCCAGCCTGATCGAAATGTACCCCGAAGGCAGCGAACTATGTGAAATACGCGCTGGCGGCACGCGGTGTAATCCACGCTCAGGCGTCAGTAACAGCGACTTTCTTTTTCATATGCAGGGGAAACCGCTGTTTCGTTTTGCCTCTTCGCTTATTGAAGATTATTTTTCGCGCTTACTGCAAAAAAGTGGCCTGCGACTGAGTGATATCGGCACGGTCGTTCCTCACCAGGCCAGTCATCTATCCCTTGAACATATGCGAAAACGGCTGCAAGTGCCTGGATCCGCGCTCGTCGATGTCTACCGTTTCTACGGCAATCAGGTGGCGGCCTCTATACCCACGGCGCTGCATGAAGCGGTGATTAGCGGTCGTTTCACTGCAGGTAGACCTGCGATGTTGATTGGCACGGCAGCAGGATTAACACTGGCTGGTCTGGTGCTTTTACCGTGAAGATCCTCGTGACGGGGGCAACCAGCGGCCTGGGGCGAAATGCTGTGCAATATTTGTTGCAATCGGATGTGTCGGTAGTGGCAACAGGGCGAAATCGCGAGGTAGGTAAAAATCTGACAAGCGCAGGCGCACAGTTTGTGGCTCTCGATTTAACCCTGGCAACTGAAGATGATTGCGCACGGCTGGTAGAAGGCTGCGATGCTGTCTGGCACTGTGCGGCGAAGTCTTCGCCCTGGGGCAACAAAACGGCATTCTGGCTCGCCAATGTCAAAGCGACCCACACTCTGGCACAGGCGGCAGGCAGGCTGAGGATCCCCCGGTTTATCCATATCTCTACGCCTGCGGTTTACTTTGATTTTCAACATCACTATGACTTGCAAGAAACCTATCTTGCGCGAGCATTCTCCAGCCATTACGCCCGCAGTAAATACGCCGCTGAGCAGGCTATTGCCAGGGCAGTAGCTCAATATCCTGCCACGAGGTTTATTCTTTTGCGTCCCCGTGGTTTGTTTGGCCCTCATGACCAGGTGATTGTTCCCCGTCTGATGCAGCAACTGCAACAGGGCGGCGGCTGCTTACGTTTGCCGCGGGGTGGTGAAGCGTTACTTGATCTCACTTTCGTGCAGAACGTGGTGTATGCCATGCAACTGGCAACGCAGGTTGCAGGCTTACGCTCGGGCAGTATTTACAACATCAGCAATCATCAGCCGCAGAAATTATCTGTAATGCTTGACGCCTTGCTGCACCAGCAATTGGGCTTGAGCTACCGAATTGCTGCCGTTCCCTGGCCATTGCTTTCTGTGGTTGCGCGAGGCCTGGAACTGTACGGGAAATGCGTTAATCAGGAACCTGTCATCACACGTTACAGCGCCGGAACACTCTGTTTTGATATGACGCTGAGTGCGCAAAAGGCCATTACAGAGCTGGGATATCACCCGCGCTTTTCGATGGAACAAGGTATTGCAATCACGGGACAATGGCTGAGGGAACATGGCAAAAATAACCGCATTTGAAACGGGCTGGTGTACACATATTGGCTGTATTGCGCTGAAAGGGGCAGGGCTGAAAGTGTGTAAATTCCCCGCCCGTGCGTGGCTGCTGGAAGCGGGTGAGAAACGCTGGCTGTGGGACACTGGCTATTCTTCGTGGTTTGCACATTACACGCAAGCCGGCGTATTTCGCTTTTATCGTCAGGTCACTCCGGTATATTTCGATCCGCAACAAGCGCTGGTACGGCAACTCTCCGCACAGGGACTGATGGCGAAAGATGTTGATACGATTATTCTGTCGCATTTTCACGCCGATCATATTGCTGGCCTGCGAGATTTCCCTAATGTCGCCTGCATCTGTTCTGGTGAAGGTTGGCGGCAGGTAAGAACTCTGCGTGGTGTCGCTGCGCTGCGCCAGGCCTTTGTGCCAGGGCTAATCCCGGAGAGTTTTGAGTCCTCACTCCGTTTTATTGAAAGTTTTGAAGCGGTAAGTTTGCCCGCACAACTGGCACCGTTTGAGCATGGTTACTTGCTACCAGAAAGCCGTGGTGAAGTCATTCTTGTACCAATGCCGGGCCATGCTGTCGGACACATTGGGGCGTTTGTTCTTACTGATGACGGCTGGATTTTACTGGCTGCCGATGCCGCGTGGGCACCTGCTAGTTATCGGGAACTGCGTGGACCGTCACCGCTGGCGCATCTGGTTATGTCTGACAGCCACGCCTACTACCGCACGCTTGGGCAATTACATCAGCTTTGGCAAAACGGCGCAGTGGATATTCGATTATGCCACGAGGGGGAACTATGATCCCGCTGACGTTGCTCTGGCGCTACTTTCGTACCCGCAGGCTGCATTTTACCGATCGTCAGGCGCTGGAAAACTGGCAGGCAAAAAGGTTGCATTTGTTCCGGCAAAATACCTTGTCTAAAAGTCTGTGGTTTCAGCGTTATCTGGCGTTGCCCTTTAACCAGTGGCCATTGATGGACAAAGCGTTAATGGTGACGCATTTCGATGAGATGAATACCGCAGGTTTAAAGCTCGATGAGCTTCTCGCCTGTGCGATGCGCAGTGAGCAGAGCCGTGATTTTAAACCCTGTGTTGGCAAGTTCAGCGTTGGACTTTCATCTGGCACATCGGGGCGTCGTGGGCTTTTTGTCGTTAGCCCACAGGAGCAGCAGATTTGGGCCGCAGGTGTGCTGGCAAAAGTGTTGCCCGATGGATTGTTTGCCAAAGAGCGAGTAGCACTGTTTCTGCGAGCAGATAACAACCTCTATCAAAGTGTGAATAATCGCTGGTTAAGCCTCGATTTTTACGATCTGTTAGCGCCATTCCAGGCGCAAACCAAACGGCTGGAACAACGTTCGCCTACGATCATTGTCGCACCAGTTCAGGTATTACGCGCACTCGCGCTGGCGGTCATTGCGGGAGATCTGACGCTGAAGGTCAAAAAAGTGGTTTCGGTGGCGGAAGTTCTGGAGCCGCAGGACAGGGAATTACTGCGCAGCGTGTTCAACAATGTGGGCGAAATTTATCAGGCGACAGAAGGGTTTCTCGCTTCTACCTGCCGTTGTGGCACGTTACATCTCAATGAAGAATTTATTCACGTTGAACCACAATGGCTGGATGAACGCCGTTTCGTACCGATCGTCACTGACTTTACTCGCACCACACAACCGGTGGTGCGTTATCGACTTGATGACGTGTTGGTGGCAAGCGAACAGCCATGCCCCTGTGGCAGCGCGACAATGGCGATTGCGCGTATCGAAGGGCGGCAGGATGATCAACTGCAACTGCCGACAAGATCTGGTGATGTTCAGACCGTTTTTGCCGATGCCTGTAGTCGTGTGCTGGCGATGACGTTGCCGCTAACAGCCGATTATCGACTGCTACAAACCGGAGCAGCACAGTTGACGTTATTAGCTGATTGCGAACTGCGGATGCTGGAGCATTGTCGGGAGGCGTTGAATGCCTTGTTTATGCGCCAGAATATCGCGGTAGAGCAACTGATATGGTCGCTGGAATCGCAAACTGTGCCCGTTGCTTTTACAGCCAAGCGGCGGCGGATTGTGCGTCAGTGGGGGCGGGAATGAGCAATCTGTTGCGACGCCTGAAACAGATGCTGTTTGGCTGGGGAACTGTTGGGGTTATCTACAACTTTAGCGATCGCCTGCAAGGTGAGGGATGTCAATTAACGCCTTCCGTGATTGATAATCTGATTCCATTTTCCCCTTCAGCCGTGTGGTTGTATCTCTCGTTTTTTCTTGTTGTACCGTTAGGCTATTTATCAACACCACTTTCCCACCTGCGCTGGCTGGCCCGGTCAATGCAACTTTCGGCACTGGCGGCTGGTGTGTTTTATCTTCTCTGGCCCACAACAATGCAATATCCCCCGTTTGTGCAGTCTGGGGTATCTGCGGGTGCACTAAACGGGCTGATAGCGATTGACTCAAGCCAGAACTGTTTCCCTTCTTTACACGCTGCGCTCACGCTGTTGACAGTATGGGCAATAGCCAAAAAGGGGAACCGTTGGCTGACGCTGATGAGCGTGGTTTGGGCGATAGCTATCGCCTTTTCAATTCTGCAATTACGCAGGCATTTATTTATTGATTTAGTCGGTGGCGTGATGTTGGCGTTGATTTGCGGTTGGATAGCTGCGTGGCTGGATATGCGCGACAGGCGAGAAAGGAATATGAATCATGAGTGACTTATTAACCCCTATTATCCTGATGATGTTATTTGTGTTAGTCGAAGCCGGAGTATTGCAAGTATCAGGACGACAGAAAATCGACTGGCTGGACGTTATTTTCAATATCAACTCCGGACATATGATGCTGTGGCTATTTCGCTGCCTGGAAGTGCTCTGCTATAGCCTGGTGGTCAATCACTTTAGCTTTGGGCTGTTTGATAATGCGCCCGTGATCCTGCTGTGGCTGTTTACTTTGCTGGTGTGGGATTTCGGTTTTTACTGGCTACATCGATGGCATCACGAGGTGCGCCCGCTGTGGGCGGTTCATGTAGTGCATCATCAGGGGGAACACTACAACCTGTCATTAGGTGTACGTAACTCGTGGTACTCCTCATTGACCTCAATTCCGTTTTTTATGCTGCTGGCGCTGCTTGGAGTACCACTAAGTGTCTTTCTGGCAGTTTCCATCGCGCATTACAGTTGGCAGTTTTTTAACCATAATGCGCTAACGCCGAAACTGGGTTGGCTGGAAAAGGTGCTGATCACGCCTTCTCACCATCGCATCCATCATTTGAATGAAAAACAATATGCCGATACCAATTACGGTGGCACCTTTTTGTTGTGGGATAAACTTTTTGGTTCGTATAGCGCCGGGCCGGATCATGGCAATGTTGCCTATGGCGTAAAAAATAGTCGATTATCCTGTAATCCGATGCGCGAAAGTAATCTGCCTTTTTTACGCTTAATGGGTTTTCACTCTGTTGGCAAAGCGATTGAACGCCGATACCAGAGTTCTCCGTGGGCTGTGGGTGCAGGGGTTATTCTGCTGTTTATGATGGTGCTGGGCTACATCCAGCAATATGGCTATGGCATTGAGTATATTACCAGTGAGCAGGCTGTATTATTCGTGTTACTGGTGGCAGGCTCAGTAGCTCTGGGGGGCATGGGCGATGGACAACGTTGGGGAATGATTTTGTGGTGCTCTGTGACGTTGTCACTGCTTTATTTTATTCTTTATATGTGTTCATGGAGCACTCTGGTCTGGAAGGGATTAGCTGGCGTTTTGCTGGCCCATTGTGTGTTATTCGTGAGTGGTGTGGGGCGTAAGTCGCTAAGGAAACACTATGAACCTGTTTAATCCCAACAGGTTAATCACTTTTCCTGCCGATGATCCGCACCTGGTAAAACAGTTGCAAAAGGGTACGAAAGCGTATCTGGCAAAATCAGGTGATCATCGATATGCCGACGGATGGGCATTCGCCAAAATGGTGACACTGATTATTGCTTGCCTATCCTGTTATTCACTGGCGTTGTCTCAAAGCCAGTGGGTGTTATATCTATTGTGGTATCTGGCGATGATATTTTGCGCCATGTTGTTAGCAGTCAATGTGGTGCATGACGCTTCGCACGATGCATTTTGGCGTGGTAAAAAGGCCAATGCCTGGCTTAATCGGATGGTTGCTTTTCCGATAGGGCTTGATCCTGACTGCTGGCGGGTGCGCCATGTACGCTTTCATCACGGTTTTACCAATATCGAATTTTACGATCCTGACACCGCAGAAAATGGCATTCTTCGCCAGACGCCATGGCAACGGTGGCGACCTTTTATGCGCCAGCAACATCGCTACTGGCCGCTGGTCGCGGCGCTAACCTTTCCCTGGTATATCTGGGTAGTGGACTGGCTCGATCGTGGAGGGTTCACGCCGGTAACGCCGCATCTGGCATTGCGTGGTTTTACTGGCTGGGGGTATTTTTTAGGCGGCAAACTGGCGCATTTCGCCATGTGCCTGCTGCTTCCTTTCTGGCTATTGTCCGATGTGTTTAGTTTTAGGGCTATTCTGCTGATTTATTTGCTCAGTCAAATGCTCGCTTCTCTGATCTTTGTCATGCTGATCATAGGAACACATTGGGCAAAGGGGAATACCCAATTGCCGCCAGAAGAGGGGAAAATAGCAGTGGGCAGGCTGGCTCATACTTTCGCTACAACCTTTGACTGGACGCCACAACCGGCATCGCTTGGCTATTGGTTGGGCGGGATTAATTTGCATCTTACCCATCATCTTTTTCCCCACTGGAATCATCGCCACTATCCGGCGTTAAGTCGCATTATTGCGGATATCGCAAAGCAGAAGGGGCTGGATTACCAGTTACTGACGTTATCGGATTTGTTGGGGCTACAGCAGCAATTTTTACGGCGAATGGGTGAGAAGCCTAAGAATTGAGATAAGAACTAAGTGATGGTGGTGGGGGAAGGATTCGAACCTTCGAAGTCGATGACGGCAGATTTACAGTCTGCTCCCTTTGGCCGCTCGGGAACCCCACCACGGGGTAATGCTTTTTACTGGCCTGCTCCCTCATTGGGAAGCGGGGCGCATCATATCAAATGACACGCCGCTGTAAAGTGTTACGTTGAGAAAAATGAACTAGTTGCGTAATTTTCATCCGTAACGGATTAAAGGCAACCAGTTCTTTTGGCTGGCGATTAAAGAATAATCGTCCGGTTACCGTAAACAAAAACGCGCTGGGCCAAAACCTGGTAAAGCGCGCGGCTTAATACATTTTTCTCGACATCACGACCTGCCCGCATCATATCTTCAGCAGTGTAAGTATGATCCACATGAATAACGTCCTGCATGATGATTGGACCTTCATCCAGATTGTCATTTACGTAGTGTGCTGTTGCACCAATAATCTTCACCCCGCGCTCATACGCCTGATGGTACGGGCGTGCGCCAATAAATGCCGGCAGGAATGAATGGTGAATATTGATAATCTTATTCGGAAAGCGCGCCACGAACTCCGGCGTTAATACACGCATATATTTCGCCAGCACCACGTAATCAGGCTGATAAGCATCAATAGCATCTGCCATCTTCTGATCGTGTTCGTTACGACTTAATCCTTCATGGCTGACCAGTTCAAACGGGATATCAAAACGCTCCACCAGTGAACGCAAAGTGTCGTGGTTGCCGATGACTGCCGCTATTTCCACATCCAGTCCGCCATAAGTGGCTTTCATCAGCAGATCGCCAAGGCAATGTGCTTCTTTAGTGACCAGAATGACTATCCGACGACGACCGGCGGGAGTGAGCTCACGCACAGAACCTTCCGGCAATGCGCTATCGAGATCCGCCAGCAGGGTGGAATCATTAAATATGCCTTCCAGCTCCGTGCGCATAAAAAAGCGCCCGGTGCGGTGATCAACAAATTCATTGTTCTGCACGATATTTAACTCGTGCTTGTAGCAAATATTAGTAATACGCGCGATCAGACCCTTTTGATCCGGGCAAATGGTACGCAAAACTTTTCGTTGGAGTGAATGCATTGCTGGAAAAACCTTGTTGAGAGTGTTTGCTTAACCGTACCGTCAACCATTATTGGCCGCAGCACTTTTTAAATTTTTTACCTGAACCACAAGGGCAGGGATCGTTGCGGCCAAACTGTGGACGTGTACCGTCAATATAGTACCACTGACCGTTTTCTTTCAAAAATCGCGAACGTTCAATTATCGCTCCTGTTTTACCCTGTTCGGTAAATCGAGCGACGAAACTAACATAACCTACGTCATCACCTTCATGGTATGAGCGCTCAAATACGGTCAGCCCCAACCATTCGGTATGCGCAAATCCGGCCATCAATTCGGTACGCAACGCTGCAGCGCCACAGGATGGATGCCAGGTCTTTATTAAATAATCTGCGTCTTGCATCACAAAAGCGCAGTAACGCGAACGCATGAGATGTTCAGGATCAGGTGCAACCTTTTCACCAGACACATAAGGGTGGCAACATAGGCTATACTCGACAGCACTACCACAGGGACAAAGCTCAGACACAAATAATCTCCCTGGAAACAATAACGGCGTATTAATCGCCTGCGTAGCACTATGTTAACCGAGCAGTAGCGATGTGGCTACGGCTGCATTCCAGGGGAAGCTTGCAGGAATAATGAGAAAGATAAAAATAGGGCTGGCGCTAGGATCCGGCGCGGCGCGAGGATGGTCGCATATTGGCGTCATTAACGCGCTAAAAGAAATGGGCATTGAAATAGATATCGTTGCAGGATGTTCAATCGGTTCGCTGGTGGGCGCAGCCTATGCATGTGATCGCCTGTCCGCGCTGGAAGAGTGGGTCACCTCTTTTAGCTACTGGGATGTTTTACGGCTGATGGATCTCTCCTGGCAGCGTGGCGGATTGCTGCGCGGTGAGCGTGTATTCAATCGGTATCGCGAAATTATGCCGGAAACAGAGATAGAAAATTGTTCACGCCGTTTCGCTGCGGTCGCCACAAATTTAAGTACGGGGCGAGAACTGTGGTTTACCGAAGGCGATCTCCATCTTGCTATTCGAGCATCATGCAGCATTCCCGGCCTGATGGCACCGGTCGCTCATAACGGCTATTGGCTGGTTGATGGCGCAGTTGTTAATCCGATTCCTATTTCCCTCACGCGTGCGATGGGCGCTGATATCGTAATAGCGGTTGATCTCCAGCACGATGCGCACTTGATGCAACAAGACCTTCTTTCATTCAATGTCAGTACTGAAAATGATGACACTGAAGATGCTTTACCGTGGCATGCACGGCTGAAAGAGCGGTTAAGCAGTTTTACTGCGCGCCGGGCTGTCACGGCACCGACAGCGACAGAAATTATGACTACCTCAATCCAGGTGCTGGAAAACCGCCTCAAACGAAACCGCATGGCTGGAGACCCGCCTGATATTCTGATTCAACCTTTATGTCCGCAGATATCTACCCTGGATTTTCATCGTGCCAACGCCGCGATTGCGGCAGGACAATTGGCGGTAGAAAAGAAAATGGATGAACTTTTACCGCTGGTTCGAACTAACGTTTTAATCTGATTTTTTATCTACACTTAAGTTAATTCTGACAGGCACTGATGGCAATAGCATGTCACTATTGAATAAAGCCAGTCAGGGGAGAGAACATGACGCAGCCATTGGTCGGAAAACAGATTCTCATAGTTGAAGATGAGCCAGTCTTTCGCTCGCTTCTGGATTCGTGGTTTTCCTCATTGGGAGCGACAACGGTACTGGCGGCTGATGGGGTGGATGCCCTTGAGCTACTGGGAGGTTTCACACCCGATCTGATGATATGTGATATTGCAATGCCAAGAATGAATGGCTTAAAACTGCTGGAGCATATCCGTAACCGGGGGGATCAAACTCCTGTCCTGGTGATTTCTGCTACGGAAAATATGGCAGATATTGCGAAAGCGTTACGCCTGGGGGTAGAAGATGTTTTGCTGAAACCGGTTAAAGATCTTAATCGCCTGCGTGAGATGGTTTTTGCTTGTCTTTATCCCAGCATGTTTAACTCCCGGGTTGAGGAAGAAGAAAGACTTTTTCGCGACTGGGATGCAATGGTGGATAATCCCACCGCTGCCGCGAAATTATTGCAAGAATTACAACCACCGGTTCAGCAGGAGATTTCCCATTGCCGGGTTAATTATCGCCAACTCGTAGCTGCTGATAAACCTGGTCTGGTACTTGATATTGCAGCACTATCGGAAAATGATCTGGCTTTTTATTGTCTTGATGTAACCCGAGCTGGACATAATGGCGTCCTTGCCGCTTTGTTATTACGTGCGCTGTTTAATGGCTTATTACAGGAACAGCTTGCGCACCAAAATCAACGTTTGCCAGAGTTAGGCGCGTTATTGAAGCAGGTAAACCATTTACTACGCCAGGCCAATTTGCCTAGTCAGTTTCCGCTATTAGTCGGCTATTATCATCGTGAATTGAAAAGTCTCATTCTGGTTTCCGCAGGCTTGAATGCGACGTTGAATGCGGGCGAACACCAGATTCAAATCAGTAATGGCGTTCCGTTAGGGACATTAGGTAATGCCTATTTGAATCAATTGAGTCAGCGATGTGATGCCTGGCAATGCCAAATTTGGGGAACCGGTGGAAGGCTGCGGTTGATGTTGTCTGCGGAATGAGCAAACGATAATTTTGGATAAAATTGCATTACCCGCTAATGTTGGCTGGTGGTACTATCGTCGCCATTCGTATAAGTAATTGTCTTAATTATGTTAACTCACATCCTTTTCGGAACCAGGCCTTGTCAGGGTACTGATATACTGGGATGTGATACAGAAATATGAACACGTTCAATACACGAACAGTCCAGGAGAATTTAAATGGCTGCCATTAACACGAAAGTCAAAAAAGCCGTTATCCCGGTAGCGGGATTAGGAACCAGGATGTTGCCGGCGACAAAAGCTATCCCGAAAGAGATGCTACCGCTTGTCGATAAGCCATTAATTCAATACGTCGTGAATGAATGTATTGCGGCTGGCATTACTGAAATTGTGCTGGTTACTCACTCATCTAAAAACTCTATTGAAAACCACTTTGATACCAGTTTTGAACTGGAAGCTATGCTGGAGAAACGTGTAAAACGCCAGTTGCTTGATGAAGTGCAGTCTATTTGTCCGCCGCACGTGACTATTATGCAAGTTCGTCAGGGGCTGGCGAAAGGTCTGGGGCACGCGGTATTGTGTGCTCACCCGGTCGTTGGTGATGAACCTGTGGCTGTTATTTTGCCAGACGTTATTCTGGATGAATACGAATCCGATTTGTCGCAGGATAACCTTGCAGAGATGATCCGCCGCTTTGATGGAACTGGTCATAGCCAGATCATGGTTGAACCTGTTGCTGATGTGACAGCATATGGTGTTGTGGATTGCAAAGGTGTGGAATTAGCGCCTGGTGAAAGTGTGCCGATGGTTGGTGTAGTAGAAAAACCGAAAGCAGATGTTGCACCATCTAATCTCGCTATTGTTGGTCGTTACGTACTTAGCGCTGATATTTGGCCGCTGCTGGCAAAAACTCCTCCGGGAGCAGGCGATGAAATTCAACTGACCGATGCTATTGATATGCTGATCGAGAAAGAAACGGTTGAAGCCTATCATATGAAAGGGAAGAGCCATGACTGTGGTAATAAATTAGGTTACATGCAGGCATTTGTCGAATACGGTATTCGTCACAATACACTGGGTACTGAATTTAAAGCCTGGCTTGAAGAAGAGATGGGCATTAAGAAGTAACATCTATAGCGATGTTTTCTACGGAACGGCATTGAGTTATCAATGCCGTTTTTTTATAGCTTATTCTTATTGGATAGTCTTAAAACGGACAATAAAAAATCCCGCCAATGGCGGGATTTTAAGCAAGCTGAATCTAAAAAAGATTATTGCTTGATCAGGAAATCGTCGAGAGATTTACCTTGCTCATCCATTGCTTTTTTGATTACTGCCGGAGTACGACCCTGGCCAGTCCAGGTTTTGGTTTCGCCGTTCTCGTCAACGTAGCTATATTTAGCCGGACGCTGTGCACGTTTAGCTTTGGTGCCAGATTTAACAGCAGCCATGCTATTCAGCAGTTCGTTCGGGTCAATACCGTCAGCGATCAGCATTTCACGATATTGCTGCAGTTTACGAGTGCGCTCTTCAACTTCAGCAGCAGCCGCACTTTCTTCTTCGCGACGTTCGTTAACGACAACTTCTAATTTTTCCAGCATTTCTTCCAGCGTTTCAAGTGTACATTCTCTTGCCTGCGCACGAAGAGTACGGATGTTGTTCAGAATTTTAAGTGCTTCGCTCATTGTAGTAATCTCAAACTTATATTGGGGTGGTTTGTTGAGGTAATAATAGAGCCTTAAATTCAGTTGTGCAATAGCCAGGAATGTAAGGAATTCAAAATTGTTCTTTATTTTGTGCCGCCAATAAATATCTTTTCATAAAATTAGTCAGAAAAGACGCGGCATATAGCCCTATTTGCATCGGTACTTTTGCACCACCTAAGGTTAAAACTTCCTGATTCATGTCACATTTTATGTAGGGATTAACATGTGCTGGCACCTTTTACTCTTCGGTATTAGTCATGTTTACGAAATCCCCTATTAAGCGAATGATGAAAAGTAGAACAGTTGCAATAAGTGCAGGGACTTTGTATTGCCGTATGCTGGAGGTCAACAGGGGGTTATTACTTGTGCAACAAGTTAAAGATTGTGAATAGTTACCAGGAGTCATTTACGCAGTTATAACAAGCAAAGCAGTCGCAATGATAGCTCTGAAGGATTATGCCATCCTTCTAAAAGAATGACGTATATACCTCTTCTGCGCGTACTGTTGCACTGTAAAACTGGCGAATTATGATAAACTTCAACCAACTTTATTTCATATCATTGAGGGTCTGTGGCTGATGGCACAGCTATATTTCTACTATTCCGCAATGAATGCGGGTAAGTCTACGGCATTGTTGCAATCTTCATACAATTACCAGGAACGCGGTATGCGCACTGTCGTATATACGGCGGAAATTGATGATCGTTTCGGAGCTGGGAAAGTCAGTTCGCGTATAGGCTTGTCATCACCTGCAAAATTATTTAACCAAAATTCATCATTATTTGATGAGATTCGTGCGGAGCATGAACAACAGGCAATTCATTGTGTATTGGTTGATGAATGCCAGTTTTTAAGCAGACAACAAGTATATGAATTATCGGAGGTTGTCGATCAACTCGATATACCTGTACTTTGTTATGGTTTACGTACCGATTTTCGCGGTGAATTATTTACCGGCAGCCAATACTTACTGGCATGGTCAGACAAACTGGTCGAATTAAAAACCATCTGCTTTTGTGGCCGTAAGGCAAGCATGGTGTTACGTCTCGATCAGGAGGGTAGACCTTATAACGAAGGCGAGCAGGTGGTTATTGGTGGTAATGAGCGTTATGTCTCAGTTTGCCGTAAACACTATAAAGAAGCGTTAGAAGTCGGCTCTCTGACGGCTATTCAGGAAAAACACCAACACGATTAATAAGATTTTCTTTACTGACAGGATGAACGGGACGCCTTTATCCTGTCAGTTCGTTTTACTAACTTCTTCCGAGTCATAAATCCTTCCCTACTCTTAACCATCGCTAAAAGTGTAACCAAACGGTTTTAGTGCTCCGATGCTTCGTCATCTACGAAGTAGAGTCGTTTACAGGTTATCGCAGTTTTCGCACATTAGATAACAGTATAAATATGAGAATACTAACGCTGCTGAGTTATTTGATCTTGCATAGTATCGGTTTATGACAAAAACAAAAAACGGCCCCAAAAGGGATAATGCCGATCAGTTAAGGATCAGTTGACCGATCCAGTGGCTGTGTAAGAATCCGGAAACGCTCACTCGTTTCCGGATTTTTTTATGCACATTGGACAGGCCCTTGATCTGGTATCCCGTTACGATTCTCTGCGTAACCCACTGACTTCTCTGGGGGATTACCTCGCCCCCGAACTCATCTCTCGTTGCCTTGCCGAATCAGGTACTGTAACGCTACGCAAGCGCCGTCTTCCCCTCGAAATGATGGTCTGGGGTATTGTTGGCATGGCGCTTGAGCGTAAAGAACCTCTTCACCAGATTGTGAATCGCCTGGACATCATACTTCCGGGCAATCGCCCCTTCGTTGCCCCCAGTGCCGTTATTCAGGCCCGCCAGCGCCTGGGAAGTGAGGCTGTCCCCCGCGTGTTCACGAAAACAGCGCAGCTCTGGCATAACGCCACGCCGCATCCGCACTGGTGCGGCCTGACCCTGCTGGCCATCGATGGTGTGTTCTGGCGCACACCGGATACACCAGAGAACGATGCAGCCTTCCCCCGCCAGACACATGCCGGGAACCCGGCGCTCTACCCGCAGGTCAAAGTGGTCTGCCAGATGGAACTGACCAGCCATCTGCTGACGGCTGCAGCCTTCGGCACGATGAAGAACAGCGAAAATGAGCTTGCTGAGCAACTTATAGAACAAACCGGCGATAACACCCTGACGTTAATGGATAAAGGTTATTACTCACTGGGACTGTTAAATGCCTGGAGCCAGGCGGGAGAACACCGCCACTGGATGATCCCTCTCAGTAAGGGAGCGCAATATGAAGAGATCAGAAAACTGGGTAAAGGCGATCATCTGGTGAAGCTGAAAACCAGCCCGCAGGCACGAAAAAAGTGGCCGGGGCTGGGAAATGAGGGGACAGCCCGCCTGCTGACCGTGACGCGCAAAGGAAAAGTCTGCCATCTGCTGACGTCGATGACGGACGCCATGCGCTTCCCCGGAGGAGAAATGGCGGATCTGTACAGTCATCGCTGGGAAATCGAACTGGGATACAGGGAGATAAAACAGACGATGCAACTGAGCAGGCTGACGCTGAGAAGTAAAAAGCCGGAGCTTGTGGAGCAAGAGCTGGGGGGTGTCTTACTGGCTTATAATCTGGTGAGATATTAGATGATTAAAATGGCAGAACATCTGAAAGGTTACTGGCCGAATCAACTGAGTTTCTCAGAATCATGCGGAATGGTGATGAGAATGCTGATGACATTGCAGGGCGCTTCACCGGGACGTATACCGGAGCTGATGCGCGATCTTGCAAGTATGGGACAACTTGTGAAATTACCGACAAGAAGGGAAAGAGCCTTCCCGAGAGTGGTAAAGGAGAGGCCCTGGAAATACCCCAGAGCCCCGAAAAAGAGCCAGTCAGTTGCTTAACTGACTGGCATTACCCCAAAAGGGGAGCCTGTTTAAGATTCTGTGTAAATGCCTTTTCTCAGAAGTGACCGTCCAGGCGGTCACCGAACTCGATAATAAAGCGGCTCATTGCCATTCGCCAGTCCTTCAACGGCATCGTCCATTTCTGGGACGCAGACTGGATTGCCAGCCACACCACTTTTTTCACCGAGTCGTCTGTCGGGAACACTTTACGCTTTTTGAGCGCATGGCGGATCACGCTGTTTAGCGACTCGATGGCATTCGTCGTATAGATCACTTTGCGGATGTCCGTTGGATAAGCGAAGAACGTGGCAAGATTCGGCCAGTTAGCCTGCCAGCTTCGGCTTATCTGAGGATAGCGACAGTCCCAGGCCGCAGCGAACGCTTCCAGTGCCTGCTGGCCTGCCTCTTCCGTGGGAGCCTGATAAATCGCTTTCAGGTCGCGAGTGACGGCTTTGTAGTCCTTCCATGACACGAAGCGCAGGCTGTTGCGCACCATATGCACGATGCATAACTGGATGCGGGCCTTCGGATATACTGTGTTGATGGCATCCGGGAAGCCTTTCAGGCCATCCACACAGGCGATGAGGATATCGTTCAGACCGCGGTTTTTCAGTTCAGTCAGCACATTGAGCCAGAACTTCGCCCCTTCATTTTCGGCCAGCCACATACCCAGCAGTTCTTTCTGACCTTCGATATTGATGCCCAGTGCCAGGAACACCGATTTGTTGATGACGCGACTGTCCTGCCGAACTTTCAGGACGATACAGTCAAGATAAACAATGGGGTAAACAGCATCCAGTGGTCGGTTTTGCCATTCTACAACCTGCTCCATCACGGCATCGGTAACCTTTGATATCAGTGCCGGTGAAACATCTGCGTCATACAGTTCTTTGAACGCAGCAGCTATCTCACGGGTGGTCATCCCTTTGGCATACAACGAGAGGATCTGGTTATCCATCCCGGTAATACGGGTCTGATTTTTCTTTACCAGTTGTGGTTCGAAGGTACCGTCACGATCGCGCGGAGTACGCAGTTCCAGTGGACCGTCGCCTGTGATAACGGTCTTTGTGGAAAAACCGTTGCGGGAGTTAGCTCCTGGTCTGGACTGATTTTTCTCATACCCAGGATGGTGTGTCATCTCTGCATTGAGAGCGGCTTCAACGCTGAGCTTTTTCAGCAGCCGATCAAACTGACTGAGGTCTTCAGGGGTTTTGAGGTTTTTGGCCAGTTCGTTAGCCAGAGCCTGTAACTGTTTTTCGTCCATAAATTAACCTTCATTTGATGCTGGATTGAACATATCAAAATCAGGCAATTACACAAATCTATGTACAGGCTCCAAAAGGGACCGTTTATACTGTTATACAGAGTTATTGATTAAGCGGATTTCTTCGCTTTTTTCTCTGCTTTAGCCGGAGCTGCTTCCTTTGCTGCTGGTGCACCTTCTACATAATCACGACCATAGTAGGTATCCAGCAGAATCTGTTTCAGCTCGGAGATCAGCGGATAACGCGGGTTAGCGCCGGTGCACTGGTCATCGAATGCATCTTCAGACAGTTTATCTACGTTCGCGAGGAAGTCAGCTTCCTGAACGCCAGCCTCACGGATAGATTTCGGAATACCCAGTTCTGCTTTCAGCGTTTCCAGCCATGCCAGCAGTTTCTCGATCTTAGCAGCAGTACGGTCGCCCGGTGCGCTCAGACCCAGGTGGTCTGCAATTTCAGCATAACGACGGCGTGCTTGCGGACGGTCATACTGGCTGAATGCAGTCTGCTTGGTCGGGTTGTCGTTTGCGTTGTAACGAATAACGTTACAAATCAGCAAGGCGTTTGCCAGACCGTGCGGAATATGGAACTGGGAACCCAGTTTGTGCGCCATTGAGTGACATACACCCAGGAAGGCGTTCGCAAACGCGATACCTGCGATAGTTGCCGCACTGTGAACACGCTCGCGTGCTACCGGGTTTTTAGCCCCTTCGTGGTAGGACGCTGGCAGGTATTCTTTCAGCAGTTTCAGCGCTTGCAGAGCCTGACCATCAGAGAACTCAGAAGCCAGTACAGAAACATAAGCTTCCATAGCGTGAGTGACTGCGTCCAGACCGCCGAAAGCACACAGGGACTTCGGCATATCCATAACCAGGTTGGCGTCAACAATCGCCATATCCGGGGTCAGCGCATAGTCTGCCAGCGGATATTTCTGACCAGTAGCGTCGTCAGTTACAACCGCAAACGGAGTAACTTCAGAACCTGTACCGGAAGTGGTGGTGACTGCGATCATTTTCGCTTTCACGCCCATTTTCGGGAACTTGTAGATACGTTTACGGATGTCCATAAAACGCAGCGCCAGTTCTTCGAAGTGAGTTTCCGGGTGTTCGTACATAACCCACATGATCTTCGCAGCGTCCATCGGGGAACCACCACCCAGCGCGATAATGACGTCCGGTTTGAAGGAGTTCGCCAGTTCTGCGCCTTTACGTACGATGCTCAGAGTCGGGTCTGCTTCAACTTCGAAGAAGACTTCAGTTTCTACGCCAGCCGCTTTCAATACGGAAGTGATCTGGTCAGCATAGCCGTTGTTGAACAGGAAACGGTCAGTCACGATGAGCGCACGTTTGTGGCCATCAGTAATCACTTCATCCAGCGCGATTGGCAGGGAGCCACGGCGGAAGTAGATAGATTTCGGAAGTTTGTGCCACAACATGTTTTCAGCTCGCTTAGCAACGGTTTTCTTGTTGATCAGGTGTTTCGGACCAACGTTTTCAGAGATGGAGTTACCACCCCAGGAACCACAACCCAGAGTCAGGGAAGGTGCGAGTTTGAAGTTATACAGGTCACCGATACCACCCTGAGACGCCGGGGTGTTGATCAGGATACGGGCAGTTTTCATTTTCTGACCGAAGTAAGAAACGCGTGCCGGTTGGTTATCCTGGTCGGTGTACAGGCAAGAGGTATGTCCGATACCGCCCATAGCAACCAGTTTCTCTGCCTTATCTACCGCGTCTTCGAAATCTTTCGCACGGTACATTGCCAGAGTCGGGGACAGTTTTTCATGAGCGAACGGCTCACTTTCATCAACAACAGTCACTTCACCGATCAGAATCTTAGTATTTTCTGGAACAGAGAAGCCTGCCAGTTCAGCAATTTTATACGCCGGTTGACCAACGATAGCTGCGTTCAGCGCGCCATTTTTCAGGATAACGTCCTGAACTGCCTTCAGTTCTTTGCCCTGCAGCATGTAGCCGCCGTGGGTCGCGAAACGTTCACGCACAGCATCATAAACAGAATCAACAACAACAACAGATTGTTCAGAAGCACAGATTACGCCGTTGTCGAAGGTTTTGGACATCAGTACAGATGCAACCGCACGTTTGATATCAGCAGTTTCATCAATAACAACTGGGGTGTTACCTGCACCTACGCCGATAGCTGGTTTACCGGAGCTGTATGCCGCTTTAACCATACCTGGACCACCGGTTGCAAGGATCAGGTTAATGTCAGGGTGGTGCATCAACGCGTTGGAGAGTTCAACAGAAGGTTGATCGATCCAGCCGATCAGATCTTTCGGCGCACCAGCAGCGATAGCAGCCTGCAGAACGATGTCAGCAGCTTTGTTAGTTGCATCTTTTGCACGCGGGTGTGGAGAGAAAATGATGGCGTTACGGGTCTTCAGGCTGATCAGCGATTTGAAGATAGCGGTTGAAGTCGGGTTAGTGGTCGGAACGATACCGCAAATAATACCGATTGGTTCAGCGATAGTGATAGTACCGAAAGTGTCGTCTTCGGACAGAATACCGCAGGTTTTTTCATCTTTATACGCGTTGTAGATATATTCTGAAGCGAAGTGGTTTTTAATCACTTTGTCTTCAACAATACCCATGCCGGATTCAGCAACGGCCATTTTCGCGAGTGGGATTCGAGCATCTGCGGCAGCCAGAGCGGCGGCGCGGAAGATTTTGTCAACTTGCTCTTGAGTGAAACTGGCATATTCACGCTGGGCTTTTTTTACACGCTCTACGAGTGCGTTAAGTTCAGCGACATTAGTAACAGCCATAATGCTCTCCTGATAATGTTAAACTTTTTTAGTAAATCATCTGCTCGAATACGAGAGTATAGTCAGTGCGATGATGATTTGCTTAACCTTTGAAAATCAAAATCTTACTCGTGCTCACACTCACTGTGATTTACTAAAAGAGTTTAAACATTAGAGTCATTGAACTCTAATGCGTCACTTCCAGGTGGCGTAAGCAAGATTACTCACTTCTGGGTACTGATTGCGTGATCTAGATCAAAATTCAGCAAAGCTGACACCTTTCAGCTCCGCTTTTAGCTACAAAAGCTAATAGTTAATAAATTGTAGTATTTATTGTTGGCTACATTAGCATGTTTTGTACGTCTAGATAACAATAATGAATGATAGTGATTTTAAACAGTTAGGAGGTGAAAAATGCTGCCAAAAGGCGTATTGTCAGCGCGTATTTTTTACCCTTGGTTATGACTAACATTATCCGGCCTTTGCTTCGGAGCTAACTGTGATTCAGACACTCTTTGATTTTCCCGTTTATTTTAAGTTTTTTATCGGGTTATTTGCGCTGGTTAACCCTGTTGGGATCATCCCTGTGTTCATCAGTATGACCAGCTATCAGACCGCGGCAGCGAGAAACAAAACAAATCTGACCGCCAACCTGTCGGTAGCGATCATCTTGTGGATTGCGCTTTTTCTTGGCGACACGATTCTGCAACTTTTTGGCATCTCGATTGATTCGTTCCGTATCGCGGGCGGCATTCTGGTGGTCACAATTGCGATGTCGATGATCAGTGGCAAACTTGGCGAGGATAAACAGAACAAACAAGAAAAATCAGAAACCGCAATTCGTGAAAGCATCGGCGTTGTACCGCTCGCATTGCCTTTGATGGCAGGGCCGGGAGCGATCAGCTCAACTATCGTTTGGGGAACGCGTTATCACAGCATTGGTTACTTGTTCGGTTTTTTTGTGGCAATCGCGTTGTTTGCTTTATGTTGTTGGGGCTTATTCCGTATGGCTCCCTGGCTGGTAAGGGTTCTGCGCCAGACCGGCATCAACGTGATTACCCGTATTATGGGGTTGTTACTGATGGCATTAGGGATTGAATTTATTGTTAATGGAATCAAAGGGATTTTCCCTGGCCTGCTCAATTAATTCCTTTCATCCGAAACGGAGTCATAGTGCTCCGTTTTTTCGTCATTATTTTTACTTTGGCCCAACGCAGTTATCAGAAGCAAACGAAATAGATAAATATTTTTTCTCACATTACAGCCAGTTATAAGAATATCCTTACCTCGCGCTCCTCCTCATCATGTTATTTTCGCGACATCATAATTCAGGGTCTTGTGAAGAATAATTGAAATGATATTAGTAATTCCACTGGATTTGGTAGAGGAATGTGCTAAATAATGAGCTGTTGTTAAATTATTGTGCATTTCTCTATCATAATGGTTACCAGAAAAGACAGTCTTGCTTCCTAATTTTCTATCTTTATGTTTTTAAATGATTTTATTGGCGGCTTGATGGGGGGTTTAGGTACTGTCATGGTCAATAAAAGAGAATTGCTTAACAATTTTGCAAAATGTATTGGCGAGCAAGAAGCGCATTTGATACTTTCCGGCCAACCATCAGGCAATTTTATTGGTAATGGGAATTATTAACAATAAAAATTGCTGCAGTAAATAAATGTGTCTCGACAGGGGAGGCACAGTAAGAATCGACGTAAGGTGGTCGTCCGAATCACCAGAATAAACAAAGTCGGTGATAGTAAAGCGTAACGATAAAGTAACCTGGCAGCAGAAAGTCTCCGAATCTGTCCAGGGTCCCAATCCGGGATTACACATGCTGGTTCAAACCAGTAATTATAATGAGGGAGTCCAAAAAACAATGACCAACATCACCAAGAGAAGTTTAGTCGCAGCAGGCGTTCTGGCTGCGCTTATGGCAGGGAATGTCGCGTTGGCGGCTGATGTGCCCGCGGGTGTTCAGCTCGCAGAAAAACAAACGCTGGTGCGCA
This sequence comes from Escherichia marmotae, assembly GCF_002900365.1. NCBI lineage: Bacteria > Pseudomonadati > Pseudomonadota > Gammaproteobacteria > Enterobacterales > Enterobacteriaceae > Escherichia > Escherichia marmotae. The sequence continues at coordinate 1,102,455 of NZ_CP025979.1, read as the reverse complement.
ATAATGGTTCTGAAGTTCAATCATTAGATCCGCACAAAATTGAAGGGGTTCCGGAGTCTAATATCAGCCGCGACTTGTTTGAAGGCTTATTGGTCAGCGATCTCGACGGCCATCCGGCTCCGGGCGTTGCTGAATCCTGGGATAATAAAGACGCTAAAGTCTGGACATTCCATCTGCGTAAAGATGCGAAATGGTCTGATGGCACGCCAGTCACTGCGCAAGACTTTGTATATAGTTGGCAACGTTCTGTTGATCCGAACACGGCGTCTCCCTATGCAAGTTATCTGCAATATGGGCATATTGCCGGTATTGATGAAATTCTCGAAGGGAAAAAACCGATTACCGATCTCGGCGTGAAAGCCATCGATGATCACACGTTAGAAGTTACATTAAGTGAGCCTGTTCCGTACTTCTATAAATTGTTGGTTCACCCGTCTACTTCTCCGGTGCCAAAAGCCGCCATTGAGAAATTTGGCGAAAAATGGACTCAGCCGGGTAATATCGTCACCAACGGTGCCTATACATTAAAAGATTGGGTCGTTAACGAACGTATCGTTCTTGAGCGCAGCCCGACTTACTGGAACAACGCGAAAACGGTTATTAATCAGGTGACTTATTTGCCGATCGCTTCTGAAGTTACCGATGTAAACCGCTATCGCAGCGGTGAAATCGATATGACTTATAACAACATGCCGATCGAGCTGTTCCAGAAACTGAAAAAAGAGATCCCGGACGAAGTTCACGTCGACCCATATCTGTGTACCTACTATTACGAAATTAATAACCAGAAAGCGCCATTCAACGACGTGCGCGTGCGTACAGCGCTGAAACTGGGTATGGACCGCGATATCATTGTTAATAAAGTTAAAGCACAGGGCGATATGCCAGCCTATGGTTACACACCTCCTTATACTGATGGTGCAAAATTAACTCAGCCGGAATGGTTTGGCTGGAGCCAGGAAAAACGTAACGAAGAAGCTAAAAAACTGCTGGCCGAAGCGGGTTATACTGCAGACAAACCGTTAACGATTAACCTGCTATATAACACGTCCGATCTGCATAAAAAGCTGGCCATTGCCGCCTCTTCGCTGTGGAAGAAAAACATAGGTGTTAACGTCAAACTGGTTAACCAGGAATGGAAAACCTTCCTTGACACCCGTCACCAGGGAACTTTTGATGTGGCTCGTGCAGGTTGGTGTGCCGACTACAACGAACCGACCTCCTTCCTGAACACCATGCTGTCGAACAGCTCGATGAACACCGCGCATTATAAGAGCCCGGCGTTTGACAGTATTATGGCGGAAACGCTGAAAGCCACTGACGAGGCGCAGCGCACGGCGTTGTACACCAAAGCAGAGCAACAGTTGGATAAAGATTCGGCCATTGTTCCGGTTTATTACTACGTGAACGCGCGTCTGGTAAAACCGTGGGTTGGAGGTTATACCGGTAAAGATCCGCTGGATAACACCTATACCAGAAATATGTACATTGTGAAGCACTAATGGCAATACGTGGGGTAGGCGAGTCCTGCTCCACGGTGTCTGGTTTTTATCGCATTACAGAAGGCACAGGCCAGAAGGTACGGCAATGTTAAAATTTATTCTACGTCGCTGTCTGGAAGCGATTCCGACGCTATTTATTCTTATTACTATTTCGTTCTTTATGATGCGCCTCGCCCCGGGAAGTCCTTTTACTGGTGAACGCACGTTACCGCCAGAAGTGATGGCCAATATCGAAGCGAAATATCATCTTAATGATCCGATCATGACACAGTATTTCAGCTACCTGAAACAACTGGTGCATGGCGATTTCGGTCCGTCTTTTAAATATAAAGATTATTCGGTCAATGACCTGGTAGCATCCAGTTTTCCTGTTTCTGCAAAATTGGGTGCCGCTGCATTTTTCCTCGCGGTGGTGCTGGGTGTGAGTGCTGGCGTTATTGCCGCATTAAAACAAAACACCAAATGGGACTATACCGTGATGGGGCTGGCAATGACCGGGGTGGTTATCCCCAGTTTTGTGGTTGCGCCATTATTAGTCATGATATTCGCGATCATTTTGCATTGGCTACCCGGCGGCGGATGGAATGGCGGGGCGCTGAAATTCATGATATTACCGATGGTGGCGTTGTCACTCGCCTATATCGCCAGTATCGCGCGTATTACCCGTGGTTCAATGATTGAAGTTTTACACTCCAACTTTATTCGCACTGCCCGCGCGAAAGGTTTACCTATGCGCAGAATTATCCTTCGCCACGCATTAAAACCTGCGCTGTTACCCGTACTTTCATATATGGGACCCGCATTTGTCGGCATTATTACCGGTTCTATGGTCATCGAAACCATTTATGGTTTACCTGGGATCGGGCAATTGTTTGTTAATGGCGCGTTGAACCGTGACTATTCATTGGTTTTAAGCCTGACCATTCTGGTTGGTGCATTAACCATTTTGTTCAATGCCATTGTCGATGTGCTATATGCGGTTATCGACCCGAAAATCCGTTACTGATACTGGAGCTCGCGATGATGTTAAGTAAGAAAAACAGCGAGACGCTGGAAAATTTCAGTGAAAAGCTGGAGGTCGAAGGGCGCAGTTTATGGCAGGACGCACGCCGTCGTTTTATGCATAACCGTGCGGCGGTCGCCAGTTTCATTGTACTGGTGCTGATTGCTCTGTTTGTTATCCTGGCACCGATGCTTTCGCAATTTGCCTATGACGATACCGATTGGGCGATGATGTCCAGCGCTCCAGATATGGAGTCCGGTCACTACTTTGGTACTGACTCATCCGGACGCGATCTGCTGGTACGTGTTGCAATTGGTGGGCGTATCTCACTCATGGTCGGGGTTGCTGCGGCGCTGGTGGCTGTAGTCGTAGGTACGCTTTACGGTTCGCTTTCCGGTTATCTTGGCGGCAAGGTGGACTCGGTAATGATGCGTTTGCTGGAAATCCTCAATTCCTTCCCATTCATGTTCTTCGTCATTTTGCTGGTGACCTTCTTTGGCCAAAACATTCTGCTGATTTTCGTGGCGATTGGCATGGTTTCCTGGCTGGATATGGCGCGTATCGTACGTGGGCAAACCCTTAGTCTGAAGCGCAAAGAGTTTATTGAGGCAGCACAAGTTGGTGGAGTCTCTACGCCCGGTATCGTGATTCGCCACATTGTGCCGAACGTGCTCGGCGTAGTGGTGGTGTACGCATCGCTACTGGTGCCAAGCATGATCCTCTTTGAGTCTTTCCTTAGCTTCCTGGGGCTGGGTACGCAAGAGCCGTTAAGTAGTTGGGGCGCATTGCTAAGTGATGGTGCGAACTCGATGGAAGTCTCGCCCTGGTTGCTGCTGTTTCCGGCCGGTTTCCTTGTGGTGACGCTGTTTTGTTTCAACTTTATCGGGGATGGCTTACGTGATGCCCTCGACCCGAAAGATCGTTAAGGAGTGCAGCCATGAGCGTAATTGAAACTGCAACCGTACCGCTTGCACAGCAACAGGCTAACGCACTGCTGAACGTGAAGGATTTGCGAGTGACATTTAGTACCCCGGACGGCGACGTCACAGCGGTCAATGATTTGAATTTTTCTCTGCGTGCCGGAGAAACGTTGGGTATCGTGGGTGAGTCTGGTTCCGGTAAGTCGCAAACTGCGTTTGCTTTAATGGGGCTGCTGGCCGCGAACGGACACATTGGTGGATCGGCCACTTTTAATGGCCGTGAGATCCTCAACCTGCCAGAACGCGAACTCAATAAACTGCGCGCTGAACAAATCTCGATGATTTTTCAGGACCCGATGACTTCGTTGAACCCGTATATGCGCGTCGGTGAGCAGTTGATGGAAGTGCTGATGCTGCATAAGAGTATGAGCAAGGCTGAAGCGTTTGAAGAGTCGGTGCGGATGCTTGATGCCGTAAAAATGCCGGAAGCGCGTAAGCGCATGAAGATGTTCCCGCATGAATTTTCTGGCGGTATGCGTCAGCGTGTAATGATTGCGATGGCATTGTTGTGTCGGCCTAAATTGCTGATTGCTGACGAACCTACCACCGCGCTGGACGTGACTGTGCAGGCGCAAATCATGACGCTATTGAATGACCTGAAACGGGAATTCAATACTGCCATCATTATGATCACCCACGATCTGGGTGTGGTGGCGGGGATTTGTGACAAAGTATTGGTGATGTACGCCGGGCGCACCATGGAATACGGCAACGCGCGCGATGTCTTTTATCAGCCCGTTCATCCTTACTCTATCGGTTTACTCAATGCGGTGCCGCGTCTTGATGCGGAAGGTGAAGCTATGTTGACCATACCGGGAAATCCACCAAACCTGCTACGTTTACCAAAAGGTTGCCCGTTCCAGCCGCGCTGTCCACATGCGATGGAAATTTGTAGCAGTGCGCCGCCGCTGGAAGAGTTCACGCCAGGTCGCCTGCGCGCCTGTTTTAAACCAGTGGGGGAACTGTTATGAATACTGTTACGGAAGAAAGAAAAGTTCTCCTGGAAATTGCCGATCTGAAAGTTCACTTTGAGATTAAAGATGGCAAACAGTGGTTCTGGCAACCGGCGAAAACCCTGAAAGCCGTTGATGGAGTCACACTTCGACTTTATGAAGGGGAGACATTAGGCGTAGTAGGGGAATCCGGTTGCGGTAAATCCACCTTTGCCCGCGCTATTATTGGCCTGGTTAAAGCGACCGATGGGCGCGTCGCGTGGTTAGGAAAAGAGTTGTTAGGGATGAAGCCTGATGAATGGCGTGCCGTTCGCAGTGATATCCAGATGATTTTTCAGGACCCGCTGGCGTCTCTTAACCCACGTATGACGATTGGCGAGATCATCGCTGAACCGCTGCGTACCTATCATCCGAAAATGTCACGCCAGGAAGTCCGTGAGCGCGTGAAGGCGATGATGATGAAAGTCGGCTTGCTACCTAACCTGATTAACCGCTATCCGCATGAGTTCTCCGGGGGGCAGTGCCAGCGTATCGGAATTGCACGTGCACTCATTCTTGAACCGAAACTGATTATCTGCGATGAGCCTGTTTCGGCGCTGGACGTGTCAATTCAGGCACAGGTGGTGAACCTGCTCCAGCAGTTGCAACGTGAGATGGGATTGTCATTAATTTTTATTGCTCACGATCTGGCAGTGGTAAAACACATTTCCGATCGCGTGCTGGTGATGTATCTCGGACACGCGGTGGAGCTGGGGACGTATGATGAGGTCTACCACAATCCGCTGCATCCTTATACCAAAGCCTTGATGTCGGCGGTGCCAATTCCTGATCCGGATCTGGAGAAGAACGAATCCATCCAGTTACTGGAAGGGGAATTGCCTTCGCCCATCAATCCTCCGTCTGGTTGTGTGTTCCGCACACGTTGCCCGATCGCCGGCCCGGAATGTGCCAAAACGCGCCCGGTGCTGGAGGGCAGTTTCAGACATGCGGTCTCTTGCCTGAAAGTCGATCCGCTTTAAAAACAAAAGGGCTGACAACCGTCAGCCCTTTTTCACACCAAAAGCGATATTTATTCACGCCAGATGATATGGCAAAGTTTGTGATCTTTTTCGCGACATAACAGGATACGGGCGAAAACATCGTTAATTTCACCATCTTCACTGTCCGCCAGACCAATCACCACTTCTGCAAAAAAGTCCGGGTTCAAATCGTAATCAACATGTTCCTGCCAGTCTTCTGCCGGGTCGAATAACTCCGCACCGCCACGTTCTTCAAACTGAAGATTGAACAGCAGAACATCCGCCGGATCGAGATTATCTGCGGCCAGTTCGAGAAAAATATCATAAGCCTGCTCAAGCGTTTCATCTTCAGTCAGGCGATTGTTTAAATCCATATCCATAGTCACTACCCGTTTAACATCTGTTGGCGACGTTTTACAGCAACGGACTGAAGAAGTAAAACAGTCGCTCGGCAACGCGCTGCCAGAGCGGTCGTTTTGCCCACAGCCGCGCATCAAGCAGACGTGAGCGCGAGATATAATCGTCCTGAACAGCAGCCAGGTCAGCACCAAAACCTTTATCGTCGATCGCCAGCGTGATCTCAAAATTTAACCACAGGCTGCGCATATCAAGGTTCACAGTCCCCACCAGACTTAGTTCGCCATCGACCAGCACGCTCTTGGTATGTAATAACCCGCCTTCAAACTGATAAATTTTAACCCCAGCGGCCAACAGTTCAGTAAAGAATGCGCGGCTGGCCCAGCCTACCAGCATTGAGTCATTTTTACGCGGCAGAATAATACTGACATCAACTCCGCGCTGTGCTGCTGTGCAAATCGCGTGAAGTAAGTCATCGCTGGGCACGAAGTAGGGCGTCGTCATGATTAAATATTCGCGTGCTGAATATGCAGCGGTGAGTAACGCCTGGTGAATCAGGTCTTCCGGGAAGCCGGGGCCAGAAGCTATGGTATGGATCGTATGCCCGCTGGACTGTTCAAACGGCATAATATTGACATCAGGCGGCGGTGGCAGAATGCGTTTTCCGGTTTCAATCTCCCAGTCGCAGGAATAAATAATCCCCATGGCGGTAGCAATAGGACCTTCCATGCGGGCCATCAGGTCAATCCATTGTCCTACTCCCGCATCCTGTTTGAAGAAACGTGGATCGACCATATTCATGCTACCGGTATAGGCAATGTAATTATCAATCATGATCATCTTGCGGTGCTGGCGCAGATCCATGCGGCGTAAAAATACGCGCATCAGGTTAACCTTTAAGGATTCGACCACTTCGATACCAGCATTACGCATCAGCTCCGGCCACGGGCTGCGAAAGAAAGCCACACTCCCGGCAGAGTCGAGCATCAGTCGGCAATGAATACCGCGGCGGGCTGCGGCCATCAACGACTCAGCCACCTGATCTGCCATGCCGCCGGGCTGCCAGATGTAAAACACCATCTCAATATTATGGCGAGCCAGTTGGATGTCACGGATCAACGCCTGCATCACATCATCAGACTCGGTCATCAGTTGCAGTTGGTTACCTTTAACGCCCGCGATACCCTGACGGCGCTCGCAGAGCTTAAATAACGGTCCGGCGACACTGCTATTTTCTTCCGCGAAAATGTGTTTACAGGCTTTAAGATCGTTAAGCCATTTAGCCGTAGAAGGCCACATCGCTCTTGCACGTTCGGCGCGGCGCTTGCCTAAATGCAGTTCACCGACTGCCAGATAGGCAATAATTCCGACCAGAGGCAGAATGTAAATGACCAACAGCCAGGCCATAGCGGAGGGAACGGCGCGTCGTTTCATTAGAATGCGTAATGTTACGCCTGCAATGAGCAACCAGTATCCCAGAATGGCCAACCAACTCACCAACGTATAAACGGTTGTCATAGATTAGAAATCCTTTTGAAAGCGCATTGTTATGAGTTTACGCATATGGATTCATCTGGCAAATAAAAACACCGGAAAAGCACTGGTCAGCGTCGGGGGCGGAGGTATAATGACCACTCTGTTATTGCATAGAGTAGTTAACATGAAGCGGAGTAGAACGGAAGTGGGGCGCTGGCGCATGCAGCGTCAGGCTAGCCGACGGAAATCGCGTTGGCTTGAGGGGCAGTCGCGCCGAAATATGCGTATCCACAGCATCAGGAAGTGCCTTCTAAACAAACAGCGTAACTCGTTATTGTTTGCGATCTACAATATCTGAATGAGCCGGGCACCATCACGGTGCCCATCCGGTTTTATTTTTTCACAGTTTCGTTGCCATCATCGTCGTTCTTATCGCTGAAAATACCATGCCCGGAGTTCAGCAACATTGAGACGAGCATATCATTATTAACTTCTTCACCATTGAGAATACGCGCCAGGATTTCACTGCCGAACAGTTGCGGCGAGAGAATGATGTCCGGATGTACCATTTTAATTTTGTTGAGATTTTTGCTATCACTGACGGCAAGCACTGTTTTGACATCTTTGCTCATATCTTTAGCCGACAGGACGACAAAAGCGTTATCTGCATCGTTATCACTGAGCGCCAGAATAGCCCGGCAGTGATCGATTCCCGCTTTCTTTAATACCGAACTGTCATTGCTGTCCCCGGAAATAACATCAGCATTGTCACCTAATCGCTGTTCGAGTTGTTTGATGTCATCTTCTGGCAGATTACTGATAACAGTCACATTTTGTCCGCGTTGATTCAGTTGCAGAATCGTGTTGATTGCCAGAATGGAGTGCCCGCAAACAATAAAGTGATCTTTACGATTCATCGTATGCTTGTTTCCTTTCACAAGTTTATTGAATCCTCCGCGGATAAGCGGACCAAAAATAGACGTCATGGAGGTGGCGAAAACAGTAATGCCGGAAATAATAACCGAAATAGTAAACAGACGTGCCGATTCAGAAACAGGGACGATATCGCCATAGCCCACCGTTGACATCGTTTCTATCGAAAAATAGAAGGCCGTCATCAGACTCTCTATTCTCGGATTAAAACCTTCGCTTAAATAAAGCGCGCCATAGGTGGAATAAAACAGTAACGTCGTAAAACTAATAAAAGCGAAAATTGTTCCGGCTGCGGCACTACTGTGGGAGAAGTCTTTGCGCAGCACCAGCAAAATCACCAGTGTAAAGATGCAAAACCCAATGCTGAATTTCAGCCAGGGATAGAAGTGTAGAGTGTAGATAAGTGTAATCAGCAATAAAATGATACTGATCGCCCACGCCAGTTTTGCCCGAAACAGCAAGCCGATTGAGTTCAGTACAAGAAAGACACCCAGCATAAACAGAGGGGCATTCGCCAGAAGGGAGAGGTCAAGTTCTGAAAATGCCTGGATATGGAAAATATCGAGCAGATTGACCGACATGCCATAGATTGTTTTGAAAATAAGCAATCCATTTAGAAAGACGGCCAACGCGATAATATCGTGCCGTAGTGTCACCCATAAATTTACCGCTGTTTGCCGGAATGTAGCCCAGTGACTCACTGATACCTCTGTAACCACAATTTTGTTTAATTATCTTTACGCGTACATAATGTGAACATACATACGACTCGCGAATGTGTTAATCAATAGTAGATGACTTTATCCGTCGCAATCAAAGGTTTTAAGGCGCTCTGTCGCATAAGGGGAGGATATTATGTATTTTTCCCCTGAATATGCTGATGATATATCAGGATATACAGATAAAGTTATTAACTGTTTGTTGCTCCTGGAGCAATCATTGTGTGGTGTACCTAAGTCAGGAAACAATAAATAAGGGCACGATTTTCACCATCGTGCCCCTTAGAAGAAGAGAAAATGTTCAGAATACTTTTTTGAAGAGTTTCACTGATACTTGTTCATATACACCGGCCGCTACGTAAGGATCGGCATCGGCCCAGGCTTGCGCTGCTTCCAGAGATTCAAATTCAGCAATCACCGTCGATCCGGTAAAACCTGCGGCACCCGGATCATTGCTATCAACCGCAGGCATTGGTCCCGCCGTCAGTAAACGGCCTTCATCATGCAGTAACTGTAAACGTGCTAAATGTGCCGGACGAACGGAAAGACGTTTTTCGAGGCTATCGGCTTTGTCTTGAGCGTAAATAACATACAACACGGGCGCAACTCCTTGTTCGGAAAAGTTGTAAAGTACGTTATTTGAAAGGACAAAGATCTGCAACGGAAAGATGATGTCTTTGTTAAGGCTGTACTTAAAGTAAGGTCAATTGAGCCAAAAAATGCATTTTCACTGATCCTGATCGCCTTGCCTTATTGAATATGATTGCTATTTGCATTTAAAATCGAGGCCTGGTTTTTCTACTGAAACGATTATGACTTCAATGACCCTTGATTTACCTCGCCGCTTCCCCTGGCCGACGTTACTTTCGGTCTGCATTCATGGTGCTGTTGTGGCGGGTCTACTCTATACCTCGGTACATCAGGTTATTGAACTACCTGCGCCTGCGCAGCCGATTTCTGTCACCATGGTTGCACCAGCGGATCTTGAACCGCCACAAGCTGTTCAACCGCCGCCAGAGCCGGTGGTGGAGCCAGAGCCGGAACCTGAGCCGATACCAGAGCCGCCAAAAGAAGCGCCGGTGGTCATTGAAAAGCCGAAGCCGAAACCTAAGCCAAAACCGAAGCCGGTGAAAAAGGTGCAGGAACAGCCAAAACGCGATGTTAAACCGGTAGAATCGCGCCCGGCGTCACCGTTTGAAAATACGGCACCGACTCGCCCGACATCCAGTACGGCAACGGCTGCAAGCAGCAAGCCAGTTACCAGTGTGGCGTCAGGTCCGCGCGCACTAAGCCGTAATCAGCCGCAGTATCCAGCGCGCGCGCAGGCATTGCGCATTGAAGGGCAGGTCAAGGTTAAGTTTGACGTTACACCGGATGGCCGGGTGGATAACGTACAAATTCTTTCTGCCAAACCTGCGAATATGTTTGAGCGTGAAGTGAAAAACGCGATGCGCAGATGGCGTTACGAGCCGGGTAAACCAGGGAGTGGAATTGTGGTAAACATTCTGTTTAAAATTAATGGCACCACCGAAATTCAGTAAGCAAAAACTCAAAAGCCTCCAACAGGAGGCTTTTGACTATTACTCAACGGGTAAAGTGCGAGGCTTTCCTTCAGGATCAACAGCGACATACTTAAATAACGCTTCTGTCGCTTTATAGCGTTGCCCAATCGGTTCGGACGCCACTTTTTTCACCCACACTTCAATATTGATACTGACCGATGTTGTCCCTTTTTGGACACAGCGTGCATAGCAGCACACCACATCACCGACTGCTACAGGTCGCAGAAAGGTCATGCCTTCCACGCGAACGGTCACGACGCGACCGTGTGCAATTTCTTTTGCCAGAATGGCACCGCCAATATCCATCTGCGACATCAACCAACCACCAAAAATATCGCCATTAGCATTGGTATCGGCAGGCATGGCTAAAGTTCGTAAAACCAGATCGCCCTGGGGGACGTTATGTGTTGTTGACATGGTAAAACCGACTAAAAAGGAAAATCACAGGCGCGATGCTACTATGATTTTCCTGATGAGAACAGAGGAGATGCAGCGCCAGTCCCGCAGGACTGGCTGGCAGATTATGATTTATCTTCCTGTGGCATGTGGCGATAGATATAGATACCGCTTAACAGTGTGAAGATTAAGGTGAGGGCGGTCAGACCAAACACTTTGAAGTTGACCCAAATATTTTGTGGCAGCCAGAATGCGATGTAGATGTTCGCCAGCCCACAAAGGATAAAAAAGATTGCCCAGGCCAGATTCAGCTTCGACCACACCGGTTGTGGCAGAGTAAGCTCTTTACCCAACATACGTTGAATCAGCGGTTTCTTCATTACCCATTGGCTAACCAACAGGGCACCGGCAAACAGAGCGTAAATGACGGTGACCTTCCATTTAATAAACTCATCATTGTGGAAGAACAGCGTCAGACCACCGAAGACGGCCACCAGAACAAAGGTGATCAGGGCCATCTTCTCAACTTTACGAAAGCGAACCCAGCTATAAATAAGCACAATCGCCGTGGCGACGATCAGCGCCGCAGTTGCCGCATAGATGTCATAAATCTTGTAGAACGCGAAGAAGACAACCAACGGTAAAAAATCAAGAAACTGCTTCATTTTACGATTCCGTAATCAAATGCTTCAGGATTATTGGCGAATTAACATGTACAGGCGGAACAGATAGATGAGCAATACGGCTGAAATCAGATTGCTCAAGGTGTTCGCCAGTACAGCGCCAATTTCTGGGGTTAATGCGGCAAACGAAGAGGCAAACATCAACAACAATGTTTTTGCCAGTAACCAGCTCAATACCGCAGGTGCCACCAGACGCATATTCGCCCATGTCAGTCGCATACTGCTGCGCATGGAGGCGAAAACGCCCATTTTATCCTGGACCAGCATCACGGGGGCCAGTGCTAACAGGATGGCCATGATGATACCAGGAACGACCACCAGCATGATGCCTATTTGCACAATTAACGTCGTCAGAAGGATTAGCAAGAATAACTTCGGTAATACCGGAGCGCTCGCGCCAATTGCCCGTAATGCGCTGACCCGCTGACCTGCGGACACTAGCTGGATAATTAATAATACGCCGCCCGCGAGAATGGCGTTACCGATTAATCCTGAAAAGGTGGACGCGGCAGACGCACGCAGCAAAATTTGCTGCTGTTCCGGGGACATATTTTGTACCAGATCGAACAACCCACCGCTACCACTAACGGGAACACCGTCATTGAGCTGCGCAAGTTGTGCGTCACTGGGTGAGAAAACATGTCCTGACACCACTGTGATAAATGCACATAGCAGTGATACCAGCAGAATGGTCATAAATTGATTACGGAAGAAATTTCCGGTGTCACGGTATACGGACTGCGCCGTGATAGACATGCACTCTCCTTGAGTTTTATGCAGGTGTTAATTAGCGGGCAATTGTACCCTGGTTAGCCTCTCAGTGGCAGCATCAGGACATGTATGGAAAAGCATATCTTTGTAAAGCACTGGTAATCCGCCGAGGGCGTGGGCGCGATTACAGGTTTCGTTGATTTCCCAGACTTCTCCTGATATGGCAAATTTCTGCCATATGGACGGTCTGTTTGCATAAATACCGCAGTTTACCGTTTTCCAGAGGTGCTTTTCAGAGCGACACACTGACGGTTTTTTGGGGTGGCAGAGCAAAAAGGAACCAGATTCAAGAGGCAATAAGGTAGCAAAAGGATGTATTTGGAGTGAAATACGGTGGAATTGATTTACATCACATTAACCAGGATTTGCAATGCAACTTCTAAATTAATCCAGATCAATAAATGGTGATTTAGAAAATGTAGTGTGATCTGTGTAGGATCACTTGTTACTCCAATGTGGGTATATTCGTCACGTTTTTATAACCATAACGACGGAGCGAGCATGAAAAAATTAACAGTGGCGGCATTGGCAGTAAGTACACTTCTCTCTGGCAGCGTTTATGCGCATGAAGCAGGTGAGTTCTTCATTCGAGCAGGTTCAGCGACTGTACGTCCAACTGAAGGCGCGGGTGGGACTCTGGGAAGCCTGGGTGGATTTAGTGTGACCAATAACACCCAACTGGGGCTGACCTTTACCTATATGGCGACCGATAACATTGGCGTTGAACTGCTGGCAGCATCACCGTTCCGCCATAAAGTTGGCACAGCCACGACCGGAGATATTGCGACAGTCCACCATTTACCGCCAACATTGATGGCGCAGTGGTATTTTGGTGATGCCAGCAGTAAATTCCGTCCTTACGTCGGTGCTGGTATTAACTACACCACCTTCTTTAATAATGACTTCAATGATACCGGTGAAGGTCTTGGATTATCCGATCTTAGTCTGAAGGATTCATGGGGAGTGGCGGGGCAAGTTGGTCTGGATTATCTCATCAACCGTGACTGGTTGCTTAATATGTCGGTCTGGTACATGGATATCGATACCGACGTGAAATATAAATCCAACGGCGCAGTACTGCCGGCAGGACATTATTCTGACCATGTGCGCCTTGACCCGTGGGTGTTTATGTTCTCTGCGGGTTATCGTTTTTAATTCTTTGCTATCAACAAACCGCCAGATACTTTCTGGCGGTTTGTTGATGCCGGATGCGGTGTGAACGTCTTGTTTGGCTTGCAAAATATTGAAAAATCAATGTATTGTATGGTGTGTGCAGGCCAGATAAGCGTAGCGCATCAGGTAGTTTTGCATTTGTCATCAGTCTCAAAGACGCGTGGCGTCTTTCATCGGGCGAACAAACGTTTTCAGCTCTGCCAGCATTTTCTCTGGCTGATTAATATGTTGCTCAATGATTTTCACAATTGCTGACCCAGAAATAGCCCCCGCAGCGCCTGCCTCAATCGCCGCTTTTACCTGTTCCGGCGCGGAGATACCGAACCCTTGTAATGGAGGCGCAGCGTTATACTCTTTCAGCTTCGTGACCAGATGATTAAGCGGTAATGCCGCGCGGTTTTCCGCACCCGTCACACCCGCACGCGACAACAAATAGGTATAGCCACGACCATAAGAGGCAATCTGGCGCAGCAAATCATCGTCGGCATTCGGCGGACAGATGAAGATAGGTGCGACGTTATGGCGCAACGCGGCCTGGCGGAAAGGCGCGGACTCTTCTACAGGTACATCAGCAACCAGCACCGAATCGACGCCGACTTTCTCGCACTGCGCATAAAACTCATCAATGCCTTTGTTAAATACCAGATTGGCATACACCAGCAGGCCAATGGGAATGGTTGGGTGCTTCTGGCGAATCAGCGCCAGCATTTCAAAACACTGAGCCGGAGTTACGCCTGCGGCAAAAGCCCGCAGGGTTGCGTTTTGAATAGTTGGCCCATCAGCCAGCGGATCGGAGAAAGGAATGCCCAACTCCAGCGCGTCGGCACCTGCTTCAATCAAGGCATCGATAATTTTCAGCGACTGTTCAATGCCGGGGTCACCGAGGGTAACAAAAGGAACAAATGCGCCTTCGTTGCGCCCCTTCAATTGGGCAAACAGAGTTTCATAGCGTTCCATCAGATTTCCCCTCGTGCTTTCAAAATATCGTGAACGGTGAAGATGTCTTTATCGCCGCGGCCAGAAAGGTTAACCACCAGCAGTTGCTCTTTCTCTGGGGCTTCGCGCATCATTTTTAGTGCATGGGCAAGGGCGTGGGAGGATTCCAGCGCCGGGATGATCCCTTCATGCAGGCACAGTGTTTTGAACGCTTCCAGTGCTTCATCATCGGTAATTGAAACGTAATCTGCGCGCCCAATGCTGTTGAGATACGCATGTTGTGGGCCGACGGACGGGAAATCCAGACCGGCAGAAATGGAGTAAGACTCTTCAATCTGCCCGTCTTCGGTCTGCATCATCGGTGATTTCATACCGAAATAGATGCCCACGCGACCATGTTTCAACGGTGCACCGTGCTCGCCGGTTTCGATGCCATGACCACCTGGCTCAACACCTATCAGACCGACGTCAGTTTCATTAATGAAATCAGCAAACATACCGATAGCATTCGAGCCGCCGCCAACGCAGGCAATGACGGCATCCGGCAGGCGACCTTCTCTTTCCAGAATTTGCGCTTTCGTTTCTTCGCCAATCATCCGCTGGAACTCTCGCACAATGGTTGGGTAAGGGTGCGGGCCGGCAGCAGTACCCAGCATATAGTGAGCAGTTTCGTAGCTACCAGACCAGTCGCGTAATGCCTCGTTACAGGCATCTTTCAGTGTTGCGGAACCGCTATGTACAGGAATCACTTCTGCACCCATTAAGCGCATCCGAAAAACGTTTGGCGACTGGCGTTCGACATCTTTGGCACCCATATAGATGCGACATTTCAGACCGAGCAGGGCGCTGGCAAGCGCAGAAGCCACACCATGCTGACCGGCCCCGGTTTCCGCGATGATTTCGGTTTTACCCATCCGCTTTGCCAACAATGCCTGCCCCAACACCTGGTTGGTTTTATGCGCGCCGCCGTGGAGTAAATCTTCACGTTTCAGGTACAGCGTGGTGTTAGTTCCCGCCGTGATGTTCTGGCATTTGGTGAGTGCGGTCGGACGCCCGGCATAATTTTTCAGCAGGTCGTTAAACTGCGCCTGAAACTCAGGATCTTTTTGCGCGCTGACGAAGGCTTCTTCCAGTTGGCGCAGAGCAGGCATCAGGATTTGTGGCACGTACATGCCGCCAAATTCACCAAAATAGGGGTTAAGTAATGTTGTCATTGTTCCTTTCCTTAATATGCGCGCAGTGTCTGGAAAACCGAGGCCAAAACGCGTGCATCTTTAATGCCCGGTTGAGACTCTACAGCAGAATTAAAATCAAGCCCGGCGCAGCCGGTTTGTGCCGCTTCCACGCAGTTATCTGCGCCTAAACCACCCGCCAGCAGAACGTTGCTTAGCGATTGACCATGTAACAGTGACCAGTCGAAACGTTGTCCGCTGCCGCCCTGGCCGTTGTCGAAAATATATTTATCGACGAACTGAAGAGCGCGTGCAGGCAGGACTTCACCGACGCTTAATGCTTTCCAGATGGCAACATTTTCAGGCAGAGCGTCACGTAGGGCGTCGATATACTCCTGATCTTCACTGCCATGCAGTTGTACTGCCGCTAATGCCAGGGTATTCGCTTTATCAACGACCTCATTAATATCGTGATTGCGGAACACGCCGACATATTGCAATGGTGCTGCAGCTATCACTTCCAGCGCCTGTTCAACGCTGATATAGCGCGGTGATGTGGCAACAAAAATCAATCCGCCGTAAATAGCACCAGCGTCATAAGCCGCTCTGGCATCTTGCCCACGAGTCAGGCCACACACTTTATTCTCACCCAGTAACACCCGACGCACGGCGGCGTTCAAATCGTCATGGGCCATCAGCGCCGAACCAATCAGAAAGCCGTTAGCAAAGTGGCTCAACTCGCGCACCTGAGCATAAGTATTGATTCCGGATTCACTGATCACCGTCACGTTGTGCCCCAGTTTCGGCGCAAGCTCACGGGTACGGTTGAGATCAATCGACAAATCACGCAGATCGCGGTTGTTGATGCCAACGACTTTTGCTCCCAGCACAATGGCGCGTTCCAGTTCCTCTTCATTACTGACTTCGGTCAGCACGCCCATACCCAGACTATGGGCGACGGCGGAGAGCTGGCGATACTGTTCATTGTCCAGCACTGAAAGCATTAATAAGCAGGCATCAGCCTGATAATAGCGAGCCAGATAGATCTGGTAAGGGTCGATAATAAAGTCTTTACATAAAATTGGCTGTGGTGCGATTTGGCTGACAATAGGGAGGAAATCAAAACTCCCCTCGAAATATTTTTCATCAGTCAGCACCGAAATTGCTGAAGCGTAATGTTTATAAATGGAGGCAATACGTGCAGGATCGAAATCATCACGGATCACACCTTTTGACGGCGATGCTTTTTTGCACTCCAGAATAAACGCGGTGCGTGCGCCCTGCAGCGCATCATAAAAATGTCGCGTGCTCGGCTGAATTTCATTCTGGAAACTGGCCAGCGGTTGTTGCTGTTTGCGGGCTTCTACCCAAATCGCCTTGTCTGCGACAATTTTCGCTAAAACGGTTTGCATCATTTACCCTCGTGCCGCCAGTGCGGTGACTCTGTCGTAAGCGGAACCACTGCGCAGTACCGCAAGAACGGTTTGCGCATTGGCTTGCAGATCTTCATGGCCATGCAGGCGCATTAACATGGCGACATTCGCCGCGACGGCTGCTTCATGAGCGGCGTCACCTTTACCTTGTAACAAGCGTGTTAAAATGTCACGGTTTTCTTCCGGAGTCCCACCAGCCAGTTGCTCCTGGTGGTAGGGCGTCAGGCCAAAATCTTCAGCAGTCAGTTGATAACTTTTGATTTCTCCATCGTGCAATTCCGCAACAATCGTTGGCGCGTGCAAAGAAACTTCATCCATTCCGCCGCTATGCACCACTGCTGCACGTTGATACCCCAGTACGCGCAGGGTTTCGGCAATAGGCAGTACCAGTTCCGGGCTATAAACACCTATTAACGCCAGCGGCGGATGCGCCGGGTTAATCAATGGCCCCAGCACGTTAAACAGGGTGCGGGTTTTCAGTTGCTGGCGAACTGGCATCGCGTGGCGAAAACCGCTGTGGTACTTCGGCGCGAAGAGGAAACAGACACCTAACTCGTCCAGCGCCTGGCGCGATTTATCGGCATTCATATCCAGGTTAATACCAAATGCTGCCAGCAGATCGGACGAACCGGATTTACTGGAAACGCTGCGGTTGCCGTGTTTCGCAACTTTCAGTCCACAAGCAGCAGCGACAAAAGCACTGGCGGTAGATATGTTGATGCTGTTGCTGCCGTCACCGCCGGTGCCGACGATATCGGCAAACAGATAATCAGGTCGCGGGAACGGCGCAGCATTTTCCAGCAGGGCAGTTGCCGCCCCGGCGATTTCATTCGGGTGCTCGCCGCGAATTTTCATGCTCACCAGCGCCGCCGCCAGTTGTTCGGACTTCAGTTCGCCGCGAACTACGGCTGAAAACAACAGGTGGCTCTCCTGCTGGCTAAGCGTCTGTGCCTGATACAGCTTTTCCAGAATCGGTTGCAGCGTGTTGGCCGGTTCCAGCTTCTGTTGCGCCCACGCCAGCGTTTGCTCCAGCAGTTGTGCGCCCTGGGTGGTGAGAATCGATTCCGGATGGAACTGGAAACCGCAAACGCGATCTGCATCATGACGCACCGCCATCACCATGCCATTAAAATGGGCGTTGATGGTTAAACCGGCCGGAATGTTACTGCCAACCAGCGAGTGATAACGCGCCACCGGCAGCGGGTTGCTTAACCCGGCAAACATCGCCTGACCATCATGTTCAATACTGGAAGCTTTGCCGTGGAGTATTTCCCCCGCCTGGCCGACATAACCGCCGTAAGCCTCGACAATCGCCTGATGACCGAGGCAAATACCGATAATCGGCAGCTTGCCACGCAGACGGGTGAGTAGCTCCGGCATACACCCGGCTTCACTCGGCACACCGGGGCCGGGTGAAAGCATCAGCACCGGATTGCTCATCGTCGCCAGACGTTCAATTAAGGTTTGCGCCGGAATATGGTTGCGGTAAATCACCACGTTATGACCATTGCTGCGCAACTGATCTGCCAGGTTGTAAGTAAAAGAGTCGATATTATCGAGCAGCAGAATGTCAGCCATCAGAAAATCTCCTGTGCATGATGCGCGGTGGCGATAGCGCGCAGTACAGCGCGGGCTTTATTACGGGTTTCGTCGGCTTCCGACTGCGGAACAGAATCAAGCACCACGCCAGCACCGGCTTGCACGGTAGCGACGCCGTTTTCCACCAGCGCCGAACGGATGACAATGCAGGTATCGAGATCGCCGTGCGCGGTGAAATAACCTACCGCGCCGCCGTAGCTGCCGCGTCGACGACCTTCTGCTTCGGCAATTAACTGCATGGCGCGCACTTTCGGCGCACCGCTTAACGTGCCCATATTCATACAGGCGCGGTAAGCGTGCAGGGCGTCAAGGTCGTGGCGCAGTTCACCGACCACGCGGGAGACGAGGTGCATCACGTAGGAATAACGGTCAACTTTGGTGAGGTCGGCTACGTAGCGGCTGCCGGGGGTGCAAATGCGCGCGAGGTCGTTACGGGCGAGATCCACCAGCATCAGATGCTCGGAAAGCTCTTTATGGTCGGTACGCATCGATAGTTCAATCCGGCTGTCGAGGTCTCTGTCCAGTGAACCATCGGCGCGACGACCGCGTGGGCGTGTTCCGGCAATCGGGTAGATTTCAATCTGACGACTGATGGCGTCGTATTTGAGTGAACTTTCCGGCGACGCGCCGAACAGAGTGAAATCATCATCCTGCATAAAAAACATGTACGGGCTGGGGTTACTCTTTTTCAGCACGTAATAAGCTGCCAGAGGTGACGGGCAGGGCAGTGAGAAACGGCGAGATGGCACGACCTGGAAAATCTCTCCGGCGCGAATCGCTTTTTGCAACGAACGCACGACCCCGCCGAACTCTTCATCGCTCTGATTACATTCACAACGCATATGCGGCACGGAAACCACTGGCAGTGGCGGCGCGATTTCGGTGAGTTGCTGGCGAAGTCCGTTCAGGCGAGCAGTGAGGCGCTGTTTTTCTTCTTCATTCTGACCAAAAAGGCTGGCCTGGATGCGTGTGCTTTTCTTCTGATGGTCAATCACCATCAGCGTTTCAGCAAGATAAAAACAGAAATCAGGGCAGTTATTTTCAGCCGCCAGTTGCGGTAAATCTTCAAATCCTGCGACCAGGTCGTAAGAGAACAGGCCGCCAAAGAACATCGCTTCTCGTTCTTCCTTCGGCACATTCACCAGATCCTGCAACAAACGAAAAGTGTCAAAAACCGAAAGGGAGCATAAACGGGCATCTTCATCCAAAAGAGTGCTGACGGGCGGAAAACGCAGCACGCGACAATCTGGCGATTGTTCATTTTCTACGCCAGCAGGCAGAGTGCTATCCAGCAATGCAAGCAGAGATGTCCCATTGTCAGTTAGCGCTTTAATTGTGACAGTGTCACCTAATGCGGTAATACGCAGCGCACTATCCACTAACAGCAGACTTTTCAGATCATCTTTGCTGTCAATATCTGCCGATTCCAGCAGCAGCGTAGCAGAGCGTGCTCCGCACAACTGGTGAAAAAGCGCGGTCGGATTATCGCGATAAGCACCTGCGCAGGTTAACAGTTCGAGAGTCGGTTTTTGTGTTTGCATTGTTATTCTCTAATTTTGTTCAAAAAAAAGCCCGCTCATTAGGCGGGCTGGGTATCTGGTTGCTTTACGCATGGTGAATACACTGCCCGTTTCAGGAAGTGCGCCACCAACCTTTCAGTACGAAAATCGCTTTCATTGTCGATACCCTTTTTACGTGAACTTGCGTACTAGTTAACTAGTTCGATGGTTAATTGTCAACAGCTCATTTCAGAATATTTGCCAGAACCGTTATGATGACGACGCAAAAAACATTATCCAAAATGGGAGTGCGCCTTGAGCGACACGAATTACGCAGTCATTTATGACCTGCACAGCCATACTACGGCTTCCGATGGCTGCCTGACACCGGAAGCGCTGGTACACCGTGCCGCAGAAATGCGCGTCGGCACCCTGGCGATCACCGACCATGACACCACGGCAGGGATCTCGCCAGCAAGAGAAGAAATTTCACGTTCGGGACTGGCACTGAATCTTATTCCTGGCGTGGAAATTTCCACCGTATGGGAAAATCATGAAATTCATATTGTCGGGTTGAATATTGATATTTCTCATCCGGCAATGTGTGAATTCCTGGCACAGCAAACTGAACGGCGTAATCAGCGGGCGCAGTTAATCGCAGAAAGGCTGGAAAAAGCGCAAATACCGGGCGCGCTGGAAGGGGCGCGAAGACTAGCGCAGGGCGGCGCGGTAACTCGCGGACATTTTGCTCGTTTTCTGGTCGAGTGTGGCAAAGCCAGTTCAATGGCGGACGTCTTTAAAAAATATCTGGCGCGCGGGAAAACCGGATACGTTCCGCCACAGTGGTGTACAATAGAACAAGCTATTGATGTCATTCATCATTCTGGCGGTAAGGCGGTGCTGGCTCATCCAGGGCGGTACAATCTTAGTGCTAAATGGCTGAAAAGATTGGTTGCGCATTTTGCCGAACATCACGGCGACGCGATGGAAGTCGCGCAATGCCAGCAATCGCCCAATGAACGCACCCAACTGGCGACACTTGTACGCCAGCACCATTTATGGGCATCACAAGGCTCTGATTTTCATCAGCCGTGCCCGTGGATTGAACTGGGGCGTAAACTCTGGCTGCCCGCAGGCGTTGAAGGCGTCTGGCAGCTTTGGGAACAGCCACAGAACAAGACAGAGAGGGAAGTATGAGTCAGTTTTTTTATATCCATCCAGATAATCCGCAACAGCGTCTGATCAACCAGGCGGTGGAGATTGTGCGTAAAGGTGGGGTGATTGTTTATCCTACCGATTCAGGCTACGCACTGGGCTGTAAAATTGAAGATAAAAACGCGATGGAGCGTATTTGTCGCATTCGCCAGTTGCCGGACGGTCACAACTTTACCCTGATGTGTCGTGATCTTTCCGAACTCTCGACCTATTCCTTTGTTGATAACGTCGCGTTTCGCCTGATGAAAAACAACACGCCAGGTAACTACACCTTCATCCTGAAGGGAACGAAAGAGGTGCCGCGCCGACTGTTGCAGGAAAAACGTAAAACCATTGGTATGCGCGTGCCATCTAACCCCATCGCCCAGGCATTACTTGAGGTGCTGGGTGAACCGATGCTTTCTACCTCGCTGATGCTACCTGGCAGTGAATTTACCGAATCCGATCCGGAAGAAATTAAAGATCGTCTGGAAAAACAGGTAGATTTGATTATTCACGGCGGCTACCTCGGACAGAAACCGACAACGGTTATCGATCTCACCGATGACACACCAGTCGTGGTGCGTGAAGGCGTAGGTGATGTGAAACCTTTCTTATAAGAAATTGCGTTCCACGGATGGAAGATTATGGCAGGGATATATCGCTGCATTTTGCTGTTGATAGTTGGGCTTTTTTTCTCTTCGTTGAGTTATGCGAAAAACACGGAGATCCCTTCATATGAAGAAGGGATCTCGCTCTTTGATGTTGAAGCCACTCTGCAACCGGATGGGGTGCTCGACATCAAAGAGAATATTTATTTTCAGGCGCGAAATCAGCAGATTAAGCACGGATTTTCTCGTGATTTACCACGACTATGGATGCAGTCTAATGGGGACGCTGCACTGCTGAACTATCGTATTGTTGCCGTTACCCGTGACGGCGTTCCTGAACCCTGGCATCTTGACTGGCATATTGGGTTAATGAGTATTGTCGTGGGCGATAAACAACGTTTCTTGCCTCAAGGCGACTATTATTATCAAATTCATTATCAGGTTAAAAATGCTTTCCTGCGTGAGGGAGATTCTGACCTGCTAATCTGGAACGTGACCGGTAGCAACTGGCCGTTTGAAATCTATAAGACCCGATTTTCACTCAAGTTCTCTAATATTGCGGGTAATCCATTTAGTGAAATCGATATCTTTACCGGAGATGAGGGCGACACATATCGAAATGGCCGCATCCTTGAGGACGGAAGAATTGAATCTCGCGATCCGTTTTATCGAGAAGACTTCACGGTTCTCTACCGTTGGCCTCATGCCTTGCTGGATAATGCCCCGGCACAACACACGACGAATATTTTTAGCCATCTTTTTGGACCCTCAACATCGTCTCTTATCATTTGGTTACCGTGTTTGCTCCTGGCGTGTGGATGGTTATATCTCTGGAAGCGCAGGCCGCAATTTACGCCGGTAGATGTGATTGAAACCGATGTCATTCCGCCAGATTACACGCCCGGAATGTTACGTCTCGATGCGAAGCTGGTTTACGACGATAAAGGTTTTTGTGCCGATATCGTAAATCTGATTGTGAAAGGAAAAATTCATCTGGAAGATCAGTATGACAAAAATCAGCAAACCCTGATCCATGTTAATGAAGGCGCCACCAGAAATAATGCGGTATTACTGCCCGCAGAGCAGTTATTACTGGAAGCGTTATTTCGTAAAGGCGATAAGGTCGTTCTCACGGGGAGGCGCAACAGCGTCTTACGCAGAGCATTTTTACGGATGCAGAAATTTTATCTGCCGCGTAAAAAGTCTTCCTTTTACCGACCTGATGCGTTTTTGTAATGGGGGGGAATGGCGATATTGGCGGTCATTCTCTACGGTAATCTGAGTCCCATAGGTTGGGCAGGAATGAGTCTGGTGGGCGATATGTTTATTATGATCTGCTGGCTTCTTCCTTTTTTATTTTGTTCCCTTGAGCTTTTGTTGGCCCGCGATGATGACAAGCCTTGCGTTAATCGTGTAATAATCACTTTGTTTTTACCACTGATTTGTTCAGGCGTGGCCTTCTATTCTCTCTACATCAATGTCGGAGATGTATTCTTTTACTGGTATATGCCAGCGGGTTATTTTAGCGCTGTTTTCCTGACCGGTTATCTCACTGGCATGGGGTATATTTTTCTGCCAAAGTTTACCCAAACTGGGCAGCAACGTTATGCCCACGGTGAAGCTATCGTTAACTATCTTGCGCGTAAAGAGGCGGCAACGCACAGTGGGCGGCGGCGGAAAGGGGAAACACGGAAACTGGATTACGCTTTGTTAGGTTGGGCTATATCGGCAAATTTGGGGAGGGAATGGGTGTTACGCATCGCCCCTTCGCTCTCTTCGGCTATTCGCGCTCCAGAGATTGCCCGTAACGGCGTTTTATTCTCATTACAGACGCACCTGAGTTGCGGGGCCTATACCAGTTTGTTGGGGCGGAGCTATTCCGGTGGTGGTTCTGGCGCTGGTGGCGGTGCGGGAGGTGGAGGCGGTGGTGGTTGGTAACCAAACCGATGTTAATCGAAACAAGCTTTAACCATAAAGATAGTGTAGTATGTTGCGCCTCAAAGCCAGGCCAGTTAAAACGTCGAGTCGTTTACTTAAGGCCTGAAGAGTTCAAACAGACTTTACTATCAGTGAGTCAGATGTAAGTTCTGACTCATTGTTGCACAAAAGCATATCAGACGCCTGGGAAGGCGACACCAAAAGGAAGCTCTATGAGCGAAAAGCTACAGAAAGTGCTGGCGCGTGCCGGCCACGGTTCTCGCCGTGAAATTGAATCTATTATTGAAGCCGGTCGTGTGAGTGTTGATGGCAAAATTGCTAAACTCGGCGATCGCGTTGAAGTTACCCCTGGGCTGAAAATCCGTATCGATGGTCACCTGATTTCGGTACGCGAGTCCGCTGAACAAATTTGTCGCGTTCTGGCCTATTACAAGCCAGAAGGCGAGTTGTGTACTCGTAATGACCCGGAAGGGCGTCCTACCGTGTTTGATCGTCTGCCGAAGCTGCGTGGGGCGCGCTGGATTGCCGTTGGCCGTCTCGACGTTAACACCTGTGGTCTGTTGCTGTTCACCACCGATGGTGAACTGGCAAACCGCTTAATGCACCCAAGCCGTGAAGTTGAACGTGAATATGCCGTGCGTGTATTTGGTCAGGTTGACGACGCGAAACTGCGTGATTTGAGTCGCGGCGTGCAACTGGAAGATGGTCCGGCAGCCTTTAAAACCATCAAGTTTAGTGGCGGTGAAGGGATCAACCAGTGGTATAACGTCACTCTTACCGAGGGCCGTAACCGTGAGGTTCGTCGTCTTTGGGAAGCGGTTGGCGTGCAGGTTAGCCGCCTGATTCGTGTGCGTTACGGTGATATCCCACTGCCGAAAGGTCTGCCACGTGGTGGCTGGACGGAGCTGGATCTCGCCCAGACTAACTATCTGCGTGAGCTGGTGGAACTGCCGCCAGAAACCAGTTCTAAAGTTGCCGTAGAAAAAGATCGTCGTCGTATGAAGGCGAATCAAATTCGACGTGCGGTGAAACGTCACAGTCAGGTGAGCGGCGGTCGTCGTTCTGGCGGACGTAATAATAACGGTTAAGTTAAGTATAAAATAAAGGCCCTGCGGGGCCTTTTCTTCATTTGAAGCATGATAAATAGTCGCAGCATTTTAATTTAATTTCATACTTGCTTATGAATAATGCCCGGAAATAGCCACATTACTATTTAATTATCTGAGATAAACTCAACGTCAAGAGGTGGGTTATGATTAGATATAGTGGAGTATTTCTATCGCTGTTAATGATTTCAGGTTGTGCAACCGATGCTTTGAAAAATGAACAAGCTGAAACTGTTATTACTGCGGGTAACAAGGCGGTGGCGGCGAATGCAAGTTTCTTTAAACAATACTATGCTTCTCGTGAAAACTTTCTTGTTAATTTTTATGCGACTAATCCGGAGTGTGCACCCCGACCAGATTATGAGGTAGTTATTGAAAACAGTACCAGTAATGAGTCATTGTGTCAGCAACCTGGAGATAAGCACAAAAAATCTCAAGAAGATCTTTTTACTACAAAGATAGTCGCTACTGAAAAAGAAAGATTGCTGGCTTCTATGGAAATCATTAGCAGTATGAGTTCTTATGTCGAACTTTTGAATGAGGATTTAGATGTTAAAGACAGCAAACAGTTCATATTGCTTAAACAAGCTCTGGATCACGCGAATAATGCGGGGGCACTTCTGGGCATCAATGATGGTGGAACATTAACAAAATCTGCAGCAGCGGTTAAAGATTTAGTGGTTTATTTCAATGGGTTGTATAATACAAGGGTAAGCGCAGGGAATATAGGTAGTACGGTAAATAATCATTGGCAAAGAATAAAAAATGATCTAGCTGATATACGAAACGATATCGCGACAAAAGGTAAACAAACCAGAAGAAATACCTTTGCGACGGTACATAATAATCTCGTTTATTACAATACCTCCTTAAAAAAAGGAGGAGGTAATGAATTTAAGACATTGAAGAGCAGACAAGAATTCCTGGCTGCGATTATCAGCATTAATGAAACACGTCTTCGTGCAGCAGATCCAGCAATTCCAGCAATACAAGCACTGAACTCATTTCTTGACGAGGGGAATCACCTTAAGGATTTATACACTAATAAAACACGCACAGCGGCTGAACAAAAAAGGCTAAATGAAATATTACGTGCACAAGTAATTAGTGGGTTAAAGGCGTCTGAGGGGCTGGCAAAACTACTTATTGCTAGCGGAATAATGTTATAGGAGGCTTTTTATGAACGATGTACAAAATCGTAGAATACTGGCATTACTCGACATGCTGTATAATACACTGGGCAATAAAACCACATGTAAGGTTTGTCATAAATATTTTATCCTTATCCTCTCGATTATGAACAACCTGACGATTAACTATGGTTCTGAAACCTCACCAGAGTTAAGCGGAATTAGTTATGAAGATGCGAATGCGTTAATTACTGAACTGATATTATTTATTGAAGATGTTGACGCTGAGAATCATGAAGCATATCCGGGACATTTGAATGAGATTAAACGCATTCTGAATTTCGCTATTGCCGCTTGAATATAATTATGATTAAAGCACCTCAAGAGGCAATCTTTTGAGGTGCTTTCACTTAATAATCAATCCCGATTTGTGCTTTAACTCCTGCATCAAACGCATGTTTGACGGGGCGTAATTCACTGACGGTATCTGCCAGTTCAAGTATATCCCGATGACAGCCACGACCCGTGATAATCACCGTTTGCTGATGTGGACGCTCATTTAAGGCTTGCACCACTTCTTCCAGTGGCAAATAGTCATACGCCACCATATACGTCAGCTCATCGAGCAAAACCATATCCAGCGAGGAATCAGCCAGCATTCGCTTTGCATGTTGCCAGACTTCACGGCAGGCAGCGGTATCAGCTTCGCGGTTTTGCGTATCCCAGGTAAAACCTGTTGCCATCACCTGAAACTCGACGCCGTGTGGTTCCAGTAGATTGCGCTCGCCGTTAGGCCAGGTGCCTTTAATAAACTGCACGACGCCCACTTTTTTTCCGTGACCTACCGCGCGTGTTGCCGTACCAAATGCCGCAGTGGTTTTGCCTTTTCCATTGCCAGTAAAAACAATAATAATGCCGCGCTCATCCTGGGCCTGCGCCACGCGGGCATCCACTTTTTCTTTAACACGTTGCTGACGCTGTTGGTAGCGTTCGTCACTCATTGGGAAATTCCTGGTTTACGGCCCGGTTGGGCGTCAAAGGTCATACCGGTTTTACGGCGGCTGCCATCGCCCATCAGCCAGAGGTATAGCGGCATGATATCGGCGGGTGTTTTGAGCTTCAGCGGATCTTCCGTAGGGAAGGCACTGGCACGCATGGCGGTGCGCGTACCGCCCGGGTTAATGCAGTTCACACGCAGACGCTGCTGATATTCATCGGCCAGTACCTGCATCATCCCTTCGGTGGCAAATTTAGAGGCAGCATATGCGCCCCAGTTGGCACGCCCCTGACGTCCAACGCTTGATGAGGTAAAGACCAGCGAACCGGCGTCCGATTTGAGTAATAAAGGAAGAAGTGCCTGGGTCAGCATAAAGGTAGCATTTACGTTGACCTGCATGACATCCTGCCAGACCTGCGGATTTTGTTCGCTCATCGGGCAAACTTCGCCAAGCAATCCGGCATTATGCAGAACGCCGTCCAGACGCGGATAATTAACGGCAATGCGCTGTGCCAGTTGATGGCAATCTTCGGATGTGCAGGTCAGCAAATCGAGAATAAACCACTGTGGCTGGTGTCCGGTCTCTTCGAACATACGCCGGGCGACCTGACGTAATTTTTCTTCGTTACGACCCAGTAAAATCACCGTCGCGCCATAACGCGCATAAGTCTGAGCGGCTTCACGACCAATTCCGTCGCTGGCACCGGTCACCAGGATAATACGATCATTGAGTAAATCTTGTTTTGGTTGGTAATTCATGGCTACTCCTCAACGACATTATCCGTCGCGTTGCCAGTGTACTTATGACTTTGAGGGGTTATGTCTTAAACAGAGGCGCATTTCAATCAGCCAGGAGCGATAACGCCGCAAAATGAATACTTTGTCATACTTTCTCGTCAAGAATATCTCTGCGAGACGGCTTAACATGCCTGTTGTAAACTGTGAAGCAAAGCGTTGTTTAACCAAGGTGGGACTCGTGGAATTGTTGTCTGAATATGGTTTGTTTTTGGCGAAAATTGTCACTGTTGTGGTGGCGATTGCGGCTATTGCCGCCATTATTGTCAATGTTGCCCAACGTAATAAGCGCCAGCGTGGCGAGTTACGGGTTAATAATCTCAGCGAACAATATAAGGAGATGAAAGAAGAACTGGCCGCAGCGCTGATGGATACACATCAGCAAAAACAGTGGCATAAAGCGCAGAAGAAAAAGCACAAGCAAGAAGCGAAAGCAGCGAAAGCGAGAGCCAAACTGGGCGAGGTGGTGACTGACAGTAAGCCCCGTGTCTGGGTGCTGGATTTCAAAGGCAGCATGGACGCGCATGAAGTGAACTCGCTGCGTGAAGAGGTCACTGCGGTACTCGCGGCATTTAAGCCGCGTGACCAGGTGGTTTTGCGTCTGGAAAGCCCCGGCGGTATGGTTCATGGTTACGGTCTGGCAGCCTCGCAGTTGCAGCGTCTGCGCGATAAAAACATTCCTTTAACCGTTACGGTAGACAAAGTGGCTGCCAGCGGCGGCTACATGATGGCCTGTGTTGCGGATAAAATTGTTTCCGCACCGTTTGCCATTGTTGGCTCCATCGGTGTGGTGGCGCAAATGCCCAACTTTAACCGCTTCCTGAAAAGTAAAGATATTGATATCGAACTGCATACTGCCGGGCAATATAAGCGGACGTTGACATTGCTGGGTGAAAACACCGAAGAAGGGCGTGAGAAATTCCGTGAAGAACTGAACGAAACACATCAGCTATTTAAAGCTTTTGTAAAACGTATGCGTCCGTCTCTGGATATTGAAGAGGTGGCTACTGGCGAACACTGGTACGGGCAACAGGCGGTAGAGAAAGGTCTGGTTGACGAAATAAACACCAGTGATGAAGTGATTCTGAGTCTGATGGAAGGCCGTGAAGTGGTTAACGTGCGTTATATGCAGCGTAAACGGTTAATAGACCGATTTACCGGCAGTGCGGCAGAGAGCGTCGACCGATTGTTGTTACGCTGGTGGCAGCGCGGGCAAAAGCCTTTGATGTAAAAGACAAACGCGAGGTTCAGGCCGAGCCTGTTTAAGATTCTGTGTAAATGCCTTTTCTCAGAAGTGACCGTCCAGGCGGTCACCGAACTCGATAATAAAGCGGCTCATTGCCATTCGCCAGTCCTTCAACGGCATCGTCCATTTCTGGGACGCAGACTGGATTGCCAGCCACACCACTTTTTTCACCGAGTCGTCTGTCGGGAACACTTTACGCTTTTTGAGCGCATGGCGGATCACGCTGTTTAGCGACTCGATGGCATTCGTCGTATAGATCACTTTGCGGATGTCCGTTGGATAAGCGAAGAACGTGGCAAGATTCGGCCAGTTAGCCTGCCAGCTTCGGCTTATCTGAGGATAGCGACAGTCCCAGGCCGCAGCGAACGCTTCCAGTGCCTGCTGGCCTGCCTCTTCCGTGGGAGCCTGATAAATCGCTTTCAGGTCGCGAGTGACGGCTTTGTAGTCCTTCCATGACACGAAGCGCAGGCTGTTGCGCACCATATGCACGATGCATAACTGGATGCGGGCCTTCGGATATACTGTGTTGATGGCATCCGGGAAGCCTTTCAGGCCATCCACACAGGCGATGAGGATATCGTTCAGACCGCGGTTTTTCAGTTCAGTCAGCACATTGAGCCAGAACTTCGCCCCTTCATTTTCGGCCAGCCACATACCCAGCAGTTCTTTCTGACCTTCGATATTGATGCCCAGTGCCAGGAACACCGATTTGTTGATGACGCGACTGTCCTGCCGAACTTTCAGGACGATACAGTCAAGATAAACAATGGGGTAAACAGCATCCAGTGGTCGGTTTTGCCATTCTACAACCTGCTCCATCACGGCATCGGTAACCTTTGATATCAGTGCCGGTGAAACATCTGCGTCATACAGTTCTTTGAACGCAGCAGCTATCTCACGGGTGGTCATCCCTTTGGCATACAACGAGAGGATCTGGTTATCCATCCCGGTAATACGGGTCTGATTTTTCTTTACCAGTTGTGGTTCGAAGGTACCGTCACGATCGCGCGGAGTACGCAGTTCCAGTGGACCGTCGCCTGTGATAACGGTCTTTGTGGAAAAACCGTTGCGGGAGTTAGCTCCTGGTCTGGACTGATTTTTCTCATACCCAGGATGGTGTGTCATCTCTGCATTGAGAGCGGCTTCAACGCTGAGCTTTTTCAGCAGCCGATCAAACTGACTGAGGTCTTCAGGGGTTTTGAGGTTTTTGGCCAGTTCGTTAGCCAGAGCCTGTAACTGTTTTTCGTCCATAAATTAACCTTCATTTGATGCTGGATTGAACATATCAAAATCAGGCAATTACACAAATCTATGTACAGGCTCTTCAGGCCTCGCGTTTTGCTTTAATCTACCAGATGATATTTTTCCGAGAGCACGTGAGCCAGGTGTTTAAACATATTAAACACCGCGGTGCTTTTCGCAGTCGGCAATCCTTGTTCATCTAAAAAGTAATCGCCGGTAAACACCAGTACGCCATTACGCTGCGTAACGCCGGTGGCTTCAATTCCTGCGAGCGTATCCTCATGCTCACGAATGATTTTGTTGGCCTCTTTCAACAGCGTTTCGCGGTCGATGGGTTGTGTCTCTTTGTTCATTATTTACTCCTTAAACAAGGACATTAGTCTACGCCAGGCATGGCTTGCAGACAAATATACCACGCTGGCGTCAGGTGCGCCTTACTGGCAACTTTGGATTTTGCATGCTAATAAAGTTGCGTAACGGATTTTATCAGGTACAGTGTGACGCTTTCGTCAATCTGGCAATAGATTTGCTTGACATTCGACCAAAATTCCGTCGTGCTATAGCGCCTGTAGGCAAAGACCTGCTAACTCAGTCACCTGAATTTTCGTGAACAGAGTCACGACAAGGGGTTGATATCCGCAGAGAGCGAGTCCATATCGGTAACTCGTTGCCAGTGGAAGGTTTATCAATGTGCGACGCATTCCTGGAAGAATCAAATTAGGTAAGGTGAATATGGGTAAAGCTCTTGTCATCGTTGAGTCCCCGGCAAAAGCCAAAACGATCAACAAGTATCTGGGTAGTGACTACGTGGTGAAATCCAGCGTCGGTCACATCCGCGATTTGCCGACCAGTGGCTCAACTACTAAAAAGAGTGCCGACTCTACCTCCACCAAGACGGCTAAAAAGCCTAAAAAGGATGAACGTGGCGCTCTCGTCAACCGTATGGGGGTTGACCCGTGGCACAATTGGGAGGCGCACTATGAAGTGTTGCCTGGTAAAGAGAAGGTCGTCTCTGAACTGAAACAACTGGCGGAAAAAGCCGACCACATCTATCTCGCAACCGACCTTGACCGCGAAGGGGAAGCCATTGCATGGCACCTGCGGGAAGTGATTGGTGGTGATGATGCGCGCTATAGCCGGGTGGTGTTTAACGAAATTACTAAAAACGCGATCCGCCAGGCTTTCAACAAACCTGGCGAGCTGAATATTGATCGTGTTAATGCCCAGCAGGCGCGTCGCTTTATGGACCGTGTGGTGGGTTATATGGTTTCTCCGCTGCTGTGGAAAAAGATTGCTCGCGGTCTTTCTGCCGGGCGTGTGCAATCAGTGGCGGTTCGCCTGGTGGTCGAGCGTGAACGAGAAATTAAAGCGTTCGTACCGGAAGAGTTCTGGGAGGTGGATGCCAGCACGACCACACCATCAGGCGAAGCGTTGGCCTTGCAGGTGACCCATCAGAACGACAAACCGTTCCGCCCGGCGACTAAAGAACAAACTCAGGCAGCGGTAAGTCTGCTGGAAAAAGCGCGCTATAGCGTGCTGGAACGTGAAGACAAACCGACAACCAGTAAACCTGGCGCGCCTTTTATTACTTCCACATTGCAACAGGCTGCCAGTACCCGTCTTGGTTTTGGCGTGAAAAAAACCATGATGATGGCGCAGCGTCTGTATGAAGCTGGCTATATCACTTACATGCGTACCGACTCCACTAACCTGAGTCAGGACGCAGTAAATATGGTTCGTGGATATATCAGCGATAATTTCGGTAAGAAATATCTGCCGGAAAGCCCGAACCAATACGCCAGCAAAGAAAACTCTCAAGAAGCGCACGAAGCGATTCGTCCTTCTGACGTCAATGTAATGGCAGAATCGCTGAAAGATATGGAAGCGGATGCGCAGAAACTGTACCAGTTAATCTGGCGTCAGTTCGTTGCATGTCAGATGACCCCGGCGAAATATGACTCCACCACGCTGACCGTTGGCGCAGGTGATTTCCGCCTGAAAGCGCGCGGACGTATTTTGCGTTTCGACGGTTGGACGAAAGTGATGCCCGCGCTGCGTAAAGGCGATGAAGATCGTATTTTACCGGCTGTCGATAAAGGTGACTCACTGTCGCTTGTTGAGCTGACACCTGCTCAGCACTTTACCAAACCGCCAGCCCGTTTCAGTGAAGCTTCGTTGGTTAAAGAACTGGAAAAACGCGGTATTGGTCGTCCTTCCACCTATGCGTCGATCATTTCGACCATTCAGGATCGTGGTTATGTGCGCGTAGAAAACCGTCGTTTCTATGCGGAAAAAATGGGTGAGATCGTAACTGATCGCCTGGAAGAAAATTTCCGTGAGTTAATGAACTACGACTTTACCGCGCAGATGGAAAACAGCCTCGACCAGGTGGCGAATCACGAAGCAGAGTGGAAAGCCGTACTGGATCACTTCTTCTCGGATTTCACCCAGCAGCTCGATAAAGCGGAAAAAGATCCGGAAGAGGGCGGTATGCGGCCGAACCAGATGGTTCTGACCAGTATCGATTGCCCGACCTGTGGCCGCAAAATGGGTATTCGTACTGCCAGTACCGGGGTATTCCTCGGCTGTTCCGGCTATGCGCTACCGCCGAAAGAGCGTTGCAAAACCACCATCAACCTGGTGCCGGAAAACGAAGTGCTTAACGTGCTGGAAGGCGAAGATGCTGAAACCAACGCGCTGCGCGCCAAACGTCGTTGCCAGAAGTGTGGCACGGCGATGGATAGCTATCTCATCGATCCGAAACGTAAATTGCATGTCTGTGGTAATAACCCAACCTGCGACGGTTACGAGATCGAAGAGGGCGAATTCCGCATTAAAGGTTATGACGGCCCGATCGTTGAGTGTGAAAAATGTGGTTCTGAAATGCATCTGAAAATGGGGCGTTTCGGTAAATACATGGCCTGCACTAACGAAGAGTGTAAAAACACGCGTAAGATTTTACGTAACGGTGAAGTCGCGCCGCCGAAAGAAGATCCGGTTCCGCTGCCAGAATTACCGTGCGAAAAATCGGATGCTTATTTCGTGCTGCGTGATGGTGCTGCCGGTGTGTTCCTGGCTGCCAATACCTTCCCGAAATCACGTGAAACGCGTGCACCGCTGGTGGAAGAGCTTTATCGCTTCCGCGACCGTTTACCGGAAAAATTGCGTTATCTGGCCGATGCGCCGCAGCAGGATCCGGAAGGTAATAAGACAATGGTTCGCTTTAGCCGTAAAACCAAACAGCAATATGTCTCTTCGGAAAAAGATGGAAAGGCAACTGGCTGGTCAGCATTTTATGTAGATGGCAAATGGGTTGAAGGGAAAAAATAACCTTTAACTTTTTCCGGTTTTTATAAACAAAGGGTCGCGAAAACGGCCCTTTTTTATTACATATTATTTTTTCTGCACACCTATACACTAAAGCTATAAATGATATAGTGGTTATAGTTATCGCTTTTTTTATTATTAAATCGTATTAGTCACCCGCCAGGTGTGACGAAAAAACGATGTTCAGATGGCGTCTAAGTGGATGGTTTAACATGAAATTACAACAACTTCGCTATATTGTTGAGGTGGTCAATCATAACCTGAATGTCTCATCAACGGCTGAAGGACTTTACACATCACAACCTGGGATCAGTAAGCAAGTCAGAATGCTGGAAGATGAGTTGGGCATTCAAATTTTTTCCCGCAGCGGCAAGCATTTGACGCAGGTTACTCCAGCCGGGCAGGAAATAATTCGTATTGCTCGTGAAGTCCTGTCGAAAGTAGATGCCATTAAATCGGTTGCCGGAGAGCACACCTGGCCAGATAAAGGCTCATTATATATTGCCACTACTCACACTCAGGCACGCTATGCGTTACCAAACGTCATCAAAGGTTTTATTGAGCGTTATCCTCGCGTTTCTTTGCATATGCACCAGGGATCACCGACACAAATTGCCGATGCAGTCTCTAAAGGTAATGCCGATTTCGCTATTGCCACGGAAGCACTTCATTTGTATGAAGATTTGGTGATGCTGCCATGCTATCACTGGAACCGGGCTATTGTGGTGACCCCGGACCACCCACTGGCAGGCAAAAATGCAATCACCATTGAAGAACTGGCGCAGTATCCGTTGGTGACGTATACCTTCGGTTTTACCGGACGCTCTGAACTGGATACCGCTTTTAACCGCGCAGGGTTGACGCCGCGTATCGTCTTCACGGCAACGGATGCTGATGTCATTAAAACCTACGTCCGGTTGGGACTGGGGGTAGGGGTGATTGCCAGCATGGCGGTCGACCCGGTTGCTGACCCTGACCTGGTTCGTGTCGATGCACACGACATTTTCAGCCATAGCACAACCAAAATTGGTTTTCGTCGCAGTACGTTTTTACGCAGTTATATGTATGATTTCATTCAGCGTTTTGCCCCGCATTTAACGCGAGACGTCGTTGATGCCGCTGTGGCACTGCGTTCTAATGAAGAAATTGAGGTCATGTTTAAAGATATCAAGTTGCCTGAAAAATAATTACCTGCGTTATTTCCGGCACCTTTATGTTACCAGGGGGCCGGAATATATTCTCTGCTCCTTCTTATTCGTACGCACCCACAATATAATTACCCCTGAAATCTTTATGGTAAATCGATCATAAAGTAGTGCCTAATTACCCGCCTCGCAAACTTCAATCTTCAAATATCTATATCAGGTCAAAAGATTGAATTATTCACTGGATATGATTCGTAAATTAGCTGGATTTTTGGCTAAAGTTTCATTAGGATTTGTCTTATCGTTTGATTAATTTTACCAATTGGTTAACGTCTTACTGATAAGTGATGGCGATCATATGAGGTTAGCAATGCCTTCTGGAAATCAGGAACCCCGCCGGGACCCTGAATTAAAACGCAAAGCCTGGCGTGCAGTATTTATTGGTTCTGCACTCTTCTGGGTGGTTGTCGCACTACTGATATGGAAAGTGTGGGGATAACGATGGTTGTTCAGGAGCAGCATCAGGGATCGTCACCATTATGTCAGCATAGTGACAACGAAATGGAAACGAAACGAGAATGTTCCGTCGTTATTCCAGATAACTGGAAACTAACGTCGCAGCAGCAAGCCTTTATAGAGATGTTTGCTGAAGATGATCAGCAGAAACAATAATTATCATCATTCTTATTATCCGATATATTCGTGAATTAAACGCTTTTTAATACACCACTGCAATAAAAGGTTGAGTAATTTCAACATAAAGTAATAACAAATAAAGGGTGTAGCCTATGATCATCACAAATACGAAATACTGGTCCTGGATGGGCGCATTTTCTCTGTCGATACTCTTCTGGTCCGAACTCATCTGGATAGTTGCTCACTAATCTCTGACCTCGCTGCGGCGAGGTTTTTCTTTGTGTGCCGGGCATGTTCAGCAGCTCGGGGGTGAAAGTCCCCTGTCCAGCCTGATGGTGGCGAAGGACTAGCGAAGCGCAAGGGCGTCGTCGTGAGGCGGGGTCTGAAGGAAGCGTGAAGCAAATCCATGACCTGACGAACAGAAATCCGATACGAGGCCTACCCGGTTGGCGGAGCAAGCAAAGAATTGCGAAGGCCATAACCATCAAGAACCGGGGTGGTAAATCGGACAGGTGTGTGGTGAAGGCGGCTGAACTTACCCCGGGAGGCCTGTCCGTCGTTCTGTATCCAGAACTGAGCGTACCGTAAGGGGCGCTGACCGGCGGACAGGAGTCAGCAGAGGGCATAGTAGGGCATGACACCCGAAGGCCCGAACGGTAATGAGTGACGAGTATCAACGGAGGTTCTGAACGGTCATGCAGCAGAAAACGCATCGCGACCCTGAGGCCGGGGAACGGGGTGAAGCCCCGAACGCCGCCCTTCCGGGGGCTGAAACCGTGCAGGCACCGACGAACAGAGAAAGTCCGTCGTCAACAGTGTGGCTGATGGAAGCCATTTGTGAACCAGTCAATCTCAGGCAAGCCCTGAAAAGAGTTAAAGCCAACAAAGGTGCAGCGGGAGTCGATGGTATGCGCGTAAGCGAACTGCCGGACTACCTGAGGCACCACTGGCCAGAGCTGAAAGCGCAACTGCTGTCCGGCAGATACCGCCCATCTCCTGTGAGAAGAGTGTCCATACCGAAGCCCGGCGGCGGCGAACGTCTGCTGGGCATCCCGACGGTGGTGGATCGCTTCATCCAGCAGGCGATGATGCAGGTATTGCAGGCACAGTGGGATAGCTCGTTCAGCGACAACAGCTACGGGTTCCGTCCCGGTCGTTCGGCCCACCAGGCAGTGATACAAGCCCGGGAACATATCGGGGCCGGGTATCACTGGGTGGTCGACCTCGATCTGGAGAAGTTCTTCGACCGGGTAAATCACGATGTGCTGATGAGCCGGATAGAGAAACGAGTATCGGATAAACGGGTGTTGTCACTTATCCGCAGGTTCCTGAATGCAGGGGTGATGGACGCAGGTCTGGTAAGGCCGGTGACAGAAGGAACGCCGCAGGGCGGCCCACTGTCGCCGCTGCTATCGAACCTGCTGCTTGACGACCTCGACAAGGAACTGGAGAAACGTGGTCTGAAGTTCGTGCGGTACGCAGACGACTGTAATGTCTACGTGAAAAGCGAACGGGCAGGCAACCGGATCATGGCGGGGTTGACGCACTGGCTGAGCCATAAACTGAAGCTGAAGGTCAACGCGAAGAAGAGTGCTGTAGCACGCCCTGAAACGCGCAAGTTCCTTGGATACAGCTTCATAAGGGGGCGGAAGGTATGGTGCGTGGTATCGCCGGAGTCGATAAAACGGTTCAAAATGCGGATAAGAGCACTGACCGGACGCAACACAGGGAGAAGCCTTGAACAGCTAACTCAGCCGCTAAGACGATATCTGACGGGCTGGAAAAGTTACTACGGGCTGAACCAGAGGCCATCGCTGATGCGAGAGCTGAACGGATGGATAAGGCGCAGGCTGCGAAGCATACTCTGGAAACAGTGGAAAACGGGCCGCAACCGCTTCAGGGAGTTGCGCAGTCGAGGCGTAAGCAAGGACCTTGCGGCGCAAACAGCAGGAAGCTGCCATAAAGAGTGGCGGATAAGCTGTAGTCCGGCACTGAATATAGCACTCCCCAATAAGCTGTTCTCCAGACTGGGCCTGCCAGAAGTATAGGCAGGCGACGATCAACATAACCGAACCGCCGTATACGGCCCCGTACGTACGGTGGTGTGGGAGGAAGCTGATCGTGAGATCAGCTCCTATCCCGATTTATCCCTGTAAGGCCTCTCCTCTTTTATCAATTTGGGTTGTTATCAAATCGTTACGCAGTGTTTGTGTTATCTTTAATATTCACCCTGAGGAGAATCAGGGCATCGCAACCCTGTCATTAAGGAGGAGCTATGTCGTCAACCCTACGAGAAGCCACTAAGGACACGTTGCAGGCTAAAGATAAAACCTACCACTACTACAGTCTGCCGCTTGCTGCCAAATCACTGGGCGATATTACCCGTCTGCCTAAGTCACTCAAA
Source organism: Escherichia marmotae (assembly GCF_002900365.1). Classification (NCBI taxonomy): domain Bacteria; kingdom Pseudomonadati; phylum Pseudomonadota; class Gammaproteobacteria; order Enterobacterales; family Enterobacteriaceae; genus Escherichia; species Escherichia marmotae. The sequence goes on along the minus strand of NZ_CP025979.1, from coordinate 1,064,518 downwards.
GTTTTGCTCGAAAACCTGCTGCGCTGGCAGGATGGCAACTCTGTTACCGAAGAAGATATACATGCGCTGGCAGGATGGCTGAAAAATGCCCATGCTGACCGTGAAATCGCTTACCGTCCGGCAAGAGTGCTGATGCAAGACTTTACCGGCGTGCCTGCTGTCGTTGACCTTGCGGCGATGCGTGAAGCGGTAAAACGTCTCGGCGGCGATACCGCGAAGGTGAACCCGCTCTCACCCGTCGATCTGGTGATTGACCACTCGGTGACCGTCGATCGGTTTGGTGATGATGAGGCCTTCGAGGAAAACGTGCGCCTGGAAATGGAGCGCAACCACGAACGTTATGTATTCCTGAAATGGGGACAGCAGGCATTCAGTCGTTTTAGGGTGGTGCCGCCAGGCACTGGGATTTGCCATCAGGTTAACCTCGAGTATCTCGGTAAAGCGGTGTGGAGCGAATTGCAGGGCGGTGAGTGGATTGCTTACCCGGATACGCTTGTCGGCACCGACTCGCACACCACGATGATCAACGGTCTTGGCGTGTTGGGGTGGGGTGTTGGTGGGATCGAAGCGGAAGCAGCAATGTTAGGTCAGCCGGTTTCCATGCTTATCCCGGATGTTGTGGGCTTTAAACTTAGCGGAAAATTACGTGAAGGTATCACCGCCACAGACCTGGTTCTTACCGTCACTCAGATGCTGCGTAAACATGGCGTAGTGGGTAAATTCGTCGAATTTTACGGCGATGGACTGGATTCGCTGCCGCTGGCAGATCGCGCGACAATTGCCAACATGTCACCGGAGTACGGCGCGACCTGTGGCTTCTTCCCAATAGATTCGGTTACCCTCGATTACATGCGTTTAAGTGGACGCAGTGAAGAACAGGTCGAACTGGTCGAAAAATACGCCAAAGCGCAAGGAATGTGGCGTAACCCGGGCGATGAACCGATTTTTACCAGTACATTAGAACTGGATATGAATGACGTTGAAGCCAGTCTTGCCGGACCAAAACGGCCGCAGGATCGCGTTGCGCTGGCAGATGTACCAAAAGCTTTTGCCGCCAGTAACGAACTGGAAGTGAATGCCACGCATAAAGATCGCCAGCCCGTCGATTATGTTATGAACGGGCATCAGTATCAGTTGCCTGATGGCGCAGTGGTTATTGCCGCAATAACATCGTGTACCAACACGTCTAACCCCAGCGTGTTGATGGCTGCCGGGTTGCTGGCGAAAAAAGCCGTAACTCTGGGGCTGAAACGACAACCGTGGGTTAAAGCGTCGCTGGCTCCCGGCTCGAAAGTGGTTTCTGACTATCTGGCAAAAGCCAAACTGACACCGTATCTCGATGAACTTGGCTTTAATCTTGTAGGCTATGGCTGTACAACCTGTATCGGTAACTCTGGCCCATTACCCGATCCTATCGAAACGGCGATCAAAAAAGGTGATTTAACCGTTGGAGCGGTGCTGTCTGGTAACCGTAACTTTGAAGGGCGTATTCATCCACTGGTTAAAACCAACTGGCTGGCCTCGCCGCCGCTGGTTGTTGCTTATGCGCTGGCGGGCAATATGAACATCAACCTCGCTTCCGATCCACTTGGACATGATCGCAAAGGCGATCCGGTATATCTGAAAGATCTCTGGCCATCAGCACAAGAAATTGCTCGCGCGGTTGAGCAAGTCTCAACAGAAATGTTCCGTAAAGAATATGCGGAAGTTTTTGAAGGCACGGCGGAGTGGAAAGAGATTAACGTTGCGCGATCAGATACCTACGGATGGCAGGATGATTCGACCTATATTCGGTTATCGCCTTTCTTTGATGAGATGCAGGTAACACCAGCGCCAGTGGAAGACATTCACGGTGCGCGAATCCTGGCAATGTTGGGGGATTCGGTTACCACTGACCATATTTCTCCGGCAGGCAGTATTAAGCCCGACAGCCCGGCAGGGCGATATTTGCAGGGTCGTGGCGTTGAGCGTAAAGACTTTAACTCCTACGGTTCGCGGCGTGGTAACCATGAAGTGATGATGCGCGGCACGTTTGCCAATATTCGCATTCGTAACGAAATGGTGCCTGGCGTTGAAGGAGGGATGACGCGCCATTTGCCTGCCAGCGAGGTTGTCTCTATTTACGATGCAGCGATGCGCTATAAGCAGGAGAAAACACCGCTGGCGGTGATTGCCGGGAAAGAGTATGGATCTGGTTCCAGCCGTGACTGGGCAGCAAAAGGTCCGCGTCTGCTCGGTATTCGTGTGGTTATTGCCGAATCGTTTGAACGTATTCACCGTTCGAATCTAATTGGTATGGGTATTCTGCCGCTGGAGTTCCCTCCAGGCGTGACGCGTAAAACGTTAGGGCTGAGCGGGGAAGAAAAGATTGATATTACCGATCTACAAAGTCTACAACCGGGCGCGACGGTTCCGGTGACGCTAACGCGAGCGGAGGGGAGTCAGGAAGTTGTGCCGTGCCGTTGTCGTATCGACACCGCGACGGAATTAACCTATTACCAGAACGACGGTATTTTGCATTATGTCATTCGTAATATGTTGAAGTAACTGTGCTTTACTTGCCGGATGAGGGGCATCCGGCAAGCAGGCCGAATTTGCATTAAACGAGGATTATTTGTTCAGCAAATGGCCCATTTTTTCCGCTTTGGTATCGAGATAATGCTCGTTATTTGGGTTACGACCGACAATCAACGGCACGCGTTCAACAATGTTAATCCCTGCTTCGGTCAGAATTTCGACTTTTTTCGGGTTGTTGGTTAACAGACGGACTTCGTTGACACCAAGTAACTTGAACATATCGGCGCAAAGAGTGAAATCGCGTTCATCAGCGGCGAAGCCTAACTGGTGATTAGCCTCTACGGTATCGTAGCCTTGATCCTGCAACGCGTAAGCGCGAATTTTATTCAGCAGACCAATGTTACGTCCTTCCTGACGGTGATACAGCAAAATACCACGGCCTTCTTCGGCTATTTGTGTCAGTGCCGCTTCAAGCTGGAAGCCACAATCGCAGCGCAAGCTGAACAGGGCGTCACCGGTCAGACATTCGGAATGGACGCGCGCAAGTACCGGGGTATGCCCGGAAATGTCGCCATAGACTAGCGCGACATGATCGTGTCCGGTTGCCAGTTCTTCAAATCCCACCATCAGGAAATCGCCCCAGGGGGTTGGCAGTTTAGCTTCTGCCACACGTTTAAGCTGCATGAAATTCTCCAGATAATGCTGGTTCTGTATCGGCTTATTTTGCCATAACGCGAAGGTGTTCACCTAATCACGACGCGTCAATCGTTCACTGAATGGCACAAATCTGTCAATTTTTCCAGGTCAGAGCATTTTCAGTTATGATTGTGAGACTTATAAGGAAGGAGAGACCATGCGTTCGATTGCCAGACGTACCGCAGTTGGAGCAGCACTATTACTTATCATGCCGGTAGCGGTATGGATTTCTGGCTGGCGTTGGCAACCTGGAGATCAAAGTTGGCTGTTAAAAGCGGCCTTTTGGGTCACTGAAACCGTCACTCAGCCCTGGGGCGTCATTACGCATCTTATTTTATTCGGCTGGTTTCTCTGGTGTCTGCGTTTTCGCCTCAAAGCCGCAGTTATGTTATTTGCTATTCTGGCAGCGGCAATTCTTGTCGGACAGGGAGTTAAATCCTGGATCAAAGGTAAAGTTCAGGAGCCACGCCCTTTTGTTATCTGGCTGGAAAAAACACATCATATTCCGGTTGATGAGTTCTACACTTTAAAGCGAGCAGAGCGCGGTAATTTAGTGAAAGAACAGTTGGCTGAAGAAAAAAATATCCCGCAATATTTACGTTCTCATTGGCAGAAAGAGACGGGGTTTGCCTTTCCTTCCGGCCACACGATGTTTGCCGCCAGTTGGGCCTTGCTCGCCGTTGGGCTGTTGTGGCCACGTAGGCGAACTTTAACCATTGCGCTCTTGCTGGTCTGGGCAACGGGAGTAATGGGAAGCCGCTTGCTGCTGGGGATGCATTGGCCGCGCGATCTGGTGGTGGCTACGTTGATTTCGTGGGCGCTGGTGGCGGTGGCAACCTGGCTCGCGCAACGTATTTGTGGGCCATTAACACCACCGCCGGAAGAAAATCGTGAGATAGCGCAGCGAGAACAAGAAAGTTAAAACTGGTTGAATTTCCGAATTTAACCCTCAAATCATCAACAATGATTGTGGCTACCATTTCGCAGACGTCGTGAAAATGGTACTTTAAAGGGCTATTGCGGTAAGTTGACCATAATTTATTCGCTCTAACCACATAACGGGAAGTAATGTGAAATATTTACTCATTTTCTTACTGGTGTTAGCGATTTTTGTGATTTCTGTCACGTTAGGTGCGCAGAATGATCAGCAGGTAACGTTTAATTATCTGTTAGCGCAAGGGGAGTATCGTATCTCTACTTTGCTGGCGGTATTGTTTGCTGCGGGGTTTGCTATCGGTTGGTTGATTTGCGGCCTGTTCTGGCTGCGAATTCGTGTTTCTCTGGCACGCGCTGAACGTAAAATAAAGCGACTGGAAAACCAGCTTTCACCTGCGACTGGCGTGGCGGTAGCGCCTGATTCGTCAGTAGCGAAGGAATAACTTTCTATGCTGGAGTTGTTGTTTCTGCTCTTGCCTGTAGCCGCTGCCTATGGCTGGTATATGGGCCGCAGAAGTGCGCAACAAAACAAGCAAGATGAAGCCAACCGCCTGTCACGTGATTACGTAGCAGGGGTTAACTTCCTGCTTAGTAATCAACAGGACAAAGCGGTGGATCTGTTCCTCGATATGCTGAAAGAGGATACAGGCACCGTTGAAGCCCACCTTACGCTCGGAAACTTATTCCGTTCGCGTGGCGAAGTCGATCGCGCTATTCGTATTCATCAAACCTTAATGGAAAGTGCCTCGTTGACCTATGAGCAGCGTCTGCTGGCAATTCAGCAACTGGGGCGTGATTACATGGCGGCGGGTTTATACGATCGCGCGGAAGATATGTTTAATCAACTGACTGATGAAACCGACTTCCGAGTTGGCGCATTGCAACAACTGTTGCAAATCTATCAGTCCACTAGTGAATGGCAGAAAGCAATTGATGTTGCAGAACGCCTGGTGAAGCTTGGTAAAGATAAACAGCGAGTCGAAATCGCCCATTTCTACTGTGAATTAGCCCTTCAGCACATGGCCAGTGACGATCTCGATCGCGCTATGGCCTTGTTGAAAAAAGGGGCGGCAGCCGACAAAAACAGCGCCCGCGTGTCCATTATGATGGGACGTGTTTTCATGGCAAAAGGGGAGTACGCAAAAGCGGTCGAGAGCCTGCAACGCGTTATCTCCCAGGACAGAGAGCTGGTCAGCGAAACGCTGGAAATGCTGCAAACCTGCTATCAGCAACTGGATAAAACTGCCGAATGGGCAGAGTTTCTCCAGCGTGCGGTGGAGGAGAATACGGGGGCAGATGCTGAACTGATGCTTGCCGACATCATTGAAGCGCGCGATGGCAGCGAAGCCGCACAGGTCTATATTACGCGCCAGCTACAACGCCATCCGACGATGCGCGTGTTCCACAAGTTGATGGATTACCACCTTAACGAAGCGGAAGAAGGGCGCGCCAAAGAGAGCCTGATGGTGTTGCGTGACATGGTGGGCGAGAAGGTGCGTAGTAAGCCGCGTTACCGCTGCCAGAAGTGTGGTTTTACTGCATACACGCTTTACTGGCATTGTCCGTCCTGCCGTGCCTGGTCAACCATTAAACCGATTCGTGGCCTGGATGGACTGTAATTTATAAAAAAAACTATCTTTAGTTACAACATACTAATGGTTATTTTTACAAATAGCTTCGGTAACGCCTGAGCAGAAAAAGACTGGCAGGGGGAAAATCGTAACTGTTAATTTTTTATTTCCACGGGTAGAATGCACGCCGTTTACCTGTTTTGCGCCACTTCCGGTGCCCATCATCAAGAAGGTCTGGTCATGACGTTAACTGCTTCATCTCCTTCCCGCGCTGTTACTCATTCTCCTGTTGTTGTTGCCCTTGATTATAATAATCGTGACGCTGCGCTGGCGTTTGTCGACAAGATCGACCCACGCGATTGCCGTCTGAAAGTAGGCAAAGAGATGTTTACCCTGTTTGGGCCGCAGTTTGTTCGTGAACTGCAACAACGTGGTTTTGATATCTTCCTCGACCTGAAATTCCACGATATTCCCAATACCGCAGCGCACGCCGTGGCAGCGGCGGCTGACTTAGGCGTGTGGATGGTAAACGTTCATGCCTCTGGCGGCGCACGTATGATGACCGCAGCACGTGAGGCGTTGGTTCCGTTTGGCAAAGATGCGCCGCTATTAATCGCTGTGACTGTACTCACTAGTATGGAAGCCAGCGATCTGGCCGATCTTGGTGTGACACTGTCACCGGCAGATTATGCAGAACGTCTGGCGGCGCTGACGCAAAAATGCGGCCTTGACGGTGTTGTGTGTTCAGCCCAGGAAGCTGTGCGGTTTAAACAAGCATTTGGTCAGGATTTCAAACTGGTGACGCCGGGTATTCGCCCGCAGGGGAGCGACGCTGGCGATCAGCGCCGCATCATGACCCCGGAACAGGCGCTGGCGGCAGGCGTTGATTATATGGTGATTGGTCGCCCGGTAACGCAATCGGCGGCCCCGGCGCAAACGCTGAAAGCGATCAACACCTCGTTACAACGGAGTGCATGATGAGTGATTCTAACAGCCGTCTGGTCTACTCAACGGAAACTGGACGTATTGATGAACCCAAAGCGCCCCCTGTACGACCAAAAGGCGACGGAGTGGTGCGCATCCAACGGCAAACCAGTGGGCGTAAAGGTAAGGGCGTATGCCTGATTACCGGCGTCGATCTCGATGATGCCGAACTGATAAAGCTGGCGGCTGAACTGAAGAAAAAATGCGGCTGCGGCGGGGCAGTAAAAGATGGAATTATCGAAATCCAGGGGGATAAGCGTGATTTATTAAAATCACTGCTTGAAGCGAAAGGGATGAAGGTAAAACTCGCAGGCGGTTAACAAAAAAAGCCACGGAAATATTTTCGTGGCTTTCGTTTATTTCACTGTGTGTATTATTCAGTTATTTCGTACTGAACAGAGTCAAGCGTATTATAATAGCGAGTTGCTAATCGACATTTATTTACGATTATTTACCGACCTGGTGACCGATAATACCACCAACTGCTGCACCACCTAATGTACCCAGCGTGCTGCCATCAGTCAGTACTGCACCGCCTAAAGCCCCTGCACCTGCACCGATTGCGGTGTTTCGGTCCCGTTTAGACCAGTTAGAACAGGCACTTAGAGACATTGCCAGTGTAATTGCCAGAACAGCCGCGGTCATTTTTTTGCTCGTTACAAACATAATACTCTCTCCTGAATTTATGATTCACGGAAGTAAGCTCTCTATAACTATAATAGTTCAGAATAGGCCATGTAAAATTATTCCGTGAAATCCTCTCGCGCGCAGGGTTATATCACGCAGGTGATAGTGACTTCCTGTTATATCGCTGATAATAAGTTTATAACGTTAGGGTGTTAATAACAGGTAAATAGTCTTAATTATCAACCAGGAATCATCTTAGTGCGGATGATTTGCGTTAGAGCAAATCATCCGTAAGGAAGGAAAGTGATTATATGTCAACGACGTGAACGATTAATTTACTGTGTTCCAAAGACATCAGATCGCTGGCGCTAATCTTTGAATCGGTTATAACGCGTTTGATTCTCTCAACAGGGCCGATGGAGTAAGAATGTACGGCACCAAACTTTGAGCTGTCAGTCAGGACAATGGTTTCGCACTCTTTTTCCAGTACAGCATTGACCACATCGGTACGCATCATGTCGCGACCTGTAAACCCGGTTTCAGGTTGCCAGCCATCGATACCAATAAATGCCTTACTGAAATGCACCTGTTGGATACACTGACGTGTCAGAGGACCAACCATACTTTCGCTTTTTTTCTGGTACACACCGCCAAGTAAAATGACTTCACAAGGGGCGTCTTTCAATAAATGCGCTATATAGCTGCTGACCGTAATGATGGTGACATTTTTCTTTTGCTCACCCAATGTGCGGGCCAGAAGGGCATTACTGCTGCCATTCTCGATAAAGATGGTTTCTCCCGCTTGAACCAGTGAGGCGGCAAACTCAGCGAGTTCACGTTTCAGCGTATAATTATTCATCATACGGGTTTCGACATCATCGCTATCAAGCGAAACAGCAAAACCATGTGCACGGCGTAGATAGCTAAGTTTTTCGAGGGTGTTGAGATCCTGGCGGATAGTAACTTCGGAAACTCCAGTGGCTTTCGCCAGATCGGTTACGCTAACCTGACCCTGGTCAATGACCATCTGTAGAATAGTTTGTTGTCGGGAATTCATCGCTGTAATTCTTATAACGTTATAATACTCAATAAAAAATGCTGACGCGCCGGGCATCCTTAAATAGGGAAAACTGAAAGCACGATTGTTAAATCTCCCATGGTGCCTTCGGGATGTCTGGCGTAGATGCAGCAACCTGGCGCAAGAGTTCTGCTTTAAGTATCTCAAGATTATGGATCGCAGAGTGGTAATCGCCTGCCACAAGGATATCTAACACAATATCAATACGTTCGGCAACGCGCTGGGCATCAAATTCAGACATCAAGGGTATCCTTAAGGCAAAAAAGGTGAAAATAAATAATGCAAAAATTGCCGCTAAAAGAGAAGTGCTTAACGGCAAAGGTTAATTATCATTCACGAATACGATATGTAATGGAATTATATACCGTTAAATATATATATTCGTCTCTTTATGCGCGTTTCAGATAACGTTTATACCAGCGTTCAAACGCTACGGCGGGCATCGGTTTGGCAAACAAGAATCCTTGTCTCTCATTGATGCCGTTTTTGGTTAAAAAAGCATCTTCTTTTGCGCTTTCTACGCCTTCGGCAATAACCTGCAGGTTCAAGGCCTGAGCTACGGCGACAATTGCCCGTACCAGCGACTGTGAGACAGTTTGTTTGTGAATATCACGGACAAAAACCTGGTCGAGTTTAATGGCATCGATAGGAAATCGTGCCAGTTGAGAAAGGGAAGAGTAGCCAGTGCCGAAATCATCCAGGTGAACCTGTGCGCCTAATTGACTGAATTGCTGAATAACGGAAAGCGCCAGCTCGTCGTTTTCAATCAGGCAGCTTTCAGTCAGCTCGACATCAATAGGGCAATACTCAAATTTAAGTTCCTGGAGTACCTGTTTCAGGTCAGTGAAAATAGTTTGATCAGCGAGTTGGCGTGCTGAGACATTGACTGCCACCCGAAGATTGATGCCTTTATCTCGCCATTTTGCCACCTGGCGAACGACGTCAAGAATAACCCAACGACCCAGAGGCACAATCAGACCGGACTCTTCCGCATAGGAAATAAAGTCCAGTGGGGGAATTAGTCCGTGTTCGGGCGACTGCCAGCGCACCAGAGCTTCCAGACTGCGCACTTCACCGCGCCAGGTGATTTTCGGTTGATAGTGAATAACTAACTGATCGTTTTCCAGTGCTTTACGCAGGTTGGTATCCAACCACAGATATTCAAATACCCGTTGATTCATTTCCGGTGAAAAAACGCAAAATTGCCCTCGACCGCCTTCTTTGGCACTGTACATTGCCGTATCGGCGTGGCGAATAATTGCCGCACTGTCTGGGCCATGTTGCGGTGAAAGTGAAATACCGATCGAACAGCCAGTATAAACTTCGATTAAACCAATGCGAAAAGGCTGACGCAGGCGGGTCAAAATCCGCGATGCCATTGCTTCCAGGGCACTTTGTGAGGTGTTTGGTGCGAGTACCAGAAATTCATCGCCGCCAGAGCGCGCCAGTACCTGATCCGGCTCAAGACAGCTTAAAATGGCCAGTGAAACCTCGCGTAACAACTGGTCGCCAAACAAATGCCCGTAGGCATCGTTCACTTTTTTAAAATTGTCTAAATCGAGATAAACCACGCCGACTTTACTTTCATCCACCTGATTAATGGCGTGATCGATTAATTCCTGCATAGCGTTACGATTCGGCAGCCCTGTAATGCTGTCGGTGTTAGCCAGAATTCGCAAGCGCTCCTGGGCGTGGCGTTCTTCGGTGATATCGGTGCCGGAGCAGATTAAATAGATCTCATTTTTGCCGCTGCCGCTATGCACGAATTTGTTGCGAAACAGAAACAGCCGCTGGCCTTTACGCGTGGGTATCCAGATTTCTACCTCATATGCATTGCCGTTTCGAAAAAATCCACGGTTATTGCGCATGGATGCCGCAGCTTCACGACGACTCATAAACAGTTTAAACACACTTTGCCCGATGACATCGTGTTCTTTCAGCCCCGTGTACTCTTCACATAACCGGTTAAAACGCTGGATATTTCCCCGACTGTCCAGAATCACTATTGCAGAGTGGGCTTCAGAAACCACTTGTTCTGCAAAGGACAGTCCGTGTGATAAATCACGAGCTACCGCCGGTGTGTCATGCCATGCTGACGCGTTTCCACCCCATTCACGCTTATTGATTTTTCGTCCCACCAGATGAACAGAAAGATCACTCTCATCGACTGTCAGGCTCATCATCAGGCTGGAGGTGATAACCGTCATTTCCCGGATACGAGCAGCCTGTTCGGCAGATAACTGCAGAGTACGTTCAGGTTCCGTTGTTTCGGTGGCGGAAAAACGCAAAACATCACTGTTTTCCGACAACCGCCAGTATGGGTTGTGCGATCCGAGAAAGTTGTACAACGTTGTGGACTCCCTAATGGTTTTCATGATGCATACCCTCCGGTTAACAGCGGAGTCCCGCAGTTAAATGAACGGTTCATATGGCTTACATGAAATTAATGGCGGTTAAACGTATTGTTTTTTTATATATTTATTTGTAATCCAGTTTTGGGAAAACGCCAGTTTTCAAACGGATGTCATTAAAAAAAATCTGCTGAGATAAACGAATGTGGGGGAAGGGAAAGGCAAACGGCCCATCCGTAATGAATGGGCCGTAAAAAGAGATTACGCGACAGGGCGCGCAATAATGCTGCGGGTTTCCATGCGTACTTCGGCAATGGTGACGTCGATAACGTCGGTTACTTTGTAAACTGTTTCACCTTTAATTTGTACGGTGCCGTTTTCCTGACTGCAAACCAGCTCATCGCGCACGGCGTGTAAGAACGGTGCAGGGATAAAGGCGATAGCGCCGTTATCGACCAGACGCACACGCATACCGCCCCGGCTGATATCGACGATTTCTGCCGCAAAACGGGTGTCAGTGCCCGCTTTGTCTTTCAGGAAACGCGCGTACAACCAGTCCCCGACATCACGTTCTGCCATCCGGTTGAGACGACGACGCTCTGCCATTTGGGTGGTGATCTCATCCTGCGGACGCGTCGCCGTTTCGCCTTTGATGATCGCTTTCAGCAGACGATGGTTGATCATGTCGCCATACTTACGAATTGGTGAAGTCCAGGTGGCATACGCTTCCAGACCGAGGCCAAAGTGAGGACCCGGTTCGGTGCTGATTTCCGCAAAAGACTGAAAACGGCGAATGCGGCTGTCGAGGAAGCCAGTCGGTTGCGCATCCAGCTCACGACGCAGTTTGCAGAAACCGTCCAGTGTGAGCACTTCTTCGGCATCAACATGCAGGCCATGCGTTTTCAGCAATGCTGCCAGCGCCTCGGCATTTGCCGGATCAAAGCCCATATGCACGTTATAGATACCGAAACCGAGCTTATCGCGCAGCACGCGGGCCGCACAAATGTTAGCGGCGATCATCGCTTCTTCGACAATACGGTTAGCAATACGGCGTGGTTCAGCGACGATATCCAACACTTCACCTTTTTCACCGAGAATAAAACGGTAATCCGGGCGATCTTTAAACACCAACGCATGGTTATTACGCCATTCGCCGCGACGCTGGCAAATTTGCGCTAACAGGCGGATTTGTCCGGCAATCGCATCACTTTCTGGCTGCCAGTCGCCGGTGTTTTCCAGCCAGTCGGAAACCTGGTCATAAACCAGTTTGGCTTTGGATTCGATGGTAGCAGCAAAAAATTCGATGTTGTCTTCAATGATGCCATCAGCAGACAACGTCATCCGACATGCCAGTACCGGGCGCACTTCATTGGCACGCAGTGAGCAGAGATCGTCAGAAAGCTCGCGCGGCAGCATCGGGATGTTGAAGCCCGGCAGATAGTTGGTGAATGCGCGAATTTTCGCTGCTTTGTCCAGCTTGCTGCCTTCGGCAATCCACGCGGTTGGATCGGCAATTGCGACAATTAACTGCAGTTTGTCATCCGGTAACGCCTTCGCGAAGAGGGCATCATCCATATCTTCCGTGCTGGCACTGTCGATGGTGACAAAGTCCAGCGCGGTGAGATCTTCACGAACCAAACCCTCATCGAGCATTTCGGTGGCGACGCCATCTGGTGCTTCTTTTTCCAGGTTATGGCGCGCCAGGGTTACCCACCAGGGCACGAAGTGGTCATCACCAAAAGTGATGTATTGAGTCAGGTCGGCATAGAAAGAACGATCGCCTTTCAGCGGATGGCGGCGCATTTCGGCAACCGCCCAGTCGCCTTCTTTAAACTCATGATTCAGCCCGCGGGCAGCGCGGCAAGGAATAGCGTCTTTTAAGAGTGGATGATCAGGCACGATGGCCAGACGGTCATTCTTGCCCTGAACTTTACCCACGAAACGAGTCAGAAACGGTTCAACCAGTTCTTCTGGCTCTGCGGATTCACGATCTTTTTCACTGTGGATCACCGCGATAATTCGGTCGCCATGCATGACTTTTTTCATCTGCGGCGGCGGAATGAAATAACTTTTCTGTGCGTCGACTTCCAGGAAGCCAAAGCCTTTTTCAGTGGCTTTTACCACCCCTTCAGCGCGGGGCGTCTGGGAGTGCAGTTGCTGTTTAAGCTGCGCTAGCAGCGGGTTGTCCTGAAACATAATTGTCTATTTTGGTGGCCATTAGAGCGGCTGACAGTTTTACGCGATTCTGCCTGACGCAGCAAGGTTAATGTGTCTCACCCAACGCGATTTTTAAGCGATTTATCCAACCACAAAACCCGCTCCATACCAGCAGATTGATAACCTGCGCTGATGATGTTTCATGTTCGAGTAACGGGCTAAACTGGGCGGCGCTAAAGCGATCGGGTGCTCGTGTCAGCCATTGTATCGCCTGAACCGTGGCACGCTCAACAAAATGGCAGTCAGCCCACTGGTTTATTTCGTTTTCGCCCTGACGCAGAATGGATATTGCTTCTTTATATTCAAATGTTGAATGTATGAGAGAGGTGAAACAGGCAGCACTGCCGTTAATTCGTGCGCTGAGTAAAGCAGCAAGTTGATGGCTGGATTTTGTTGCTACCAACGGGCTGGATAACAACGCCACAAAGAGTGAAAACGAGGCAGGATGCAGATTCAGGATTGCTGCCAGTTGGCGAAGTTCAGAGCCTGGCAACAGGAGAGCATTCGTCTCTTGCTCTCCAGAGAATTTTTCCCCTTCGTAGCAGGCACGCCATCCGGTTGATACTTCAGCAAAAAATGAGCTGTCAGCGTAGCTTTGCACGTCCAGACCGGGTAACCAGCGTACAGGTTGTCCAAGATAAGCCTGAAAAGTCGCAATTGCTCGCGCCTGAAAACCAACAAAACCAATAATTTGATTAATAATTACACAGTCCCAGGCGGTAAGCCCGACATCGTGAAGATGCTGGCGCGATCGGTTGTCGATAATCGATGGAGAGCCGGCCAGTTGACGGGCATATTGCGTGATTTGTGCCAGACGATGATTACTATCCCTGGAGGAGTCTGGTCCGGGAAGCGGTGTCAGACGCGCGGAATAGTAGTTGCATAAACGCTGGACGCCGCAGACCTGAGCAACGGTCAGAGCGGTCGACAGGCGTTCATAGGCGGTGAATGTCTGTAAACGGGTCACCGCAAGCTGATTGGGAAATAGCTCTACAGCAAGAGTACGCGCCGGGATCAGCCACGAATGAAAGGGATCAAGTGTTTCTTCGTCAAGGATCACGTCGAGCAGAAAAGGATCGGTAACCTGTGCAGCTTCCGGAACCAGAGGCAGAACGTCATGTTCTGCAGTGCTGGATTGCGTTTCGTGATACCAGTGGCTTTTGCCTGAACTGTGGCGTTGTTCCATGGGCGTTCCTTGGTCATAACGGAAATCGTTATCCTGACGCAAGGCGGAGAGGGGAGAAAGACGGATCGGTGATAACAAATATCAGAAAGGTATAACAGAGAAATGGGCGGCGTAACGCCGCCCATCATTACCCACAGAACGATTATTTCAGTTCCAGCTCGTTCATTGCAGCGATGCTGAAACCGCCGTCAACGTGAACCACTTCACCGGAGATACCGGCAGAGAGATCGGAACACAGGAACGCTGCGGAGTTACCCACATCCTCAATGGTAACCGTACGACGAATCGGAGTAACCGCTTCGCAGTGTGCCAGCATTTTACGGAAGTCTTTGATGCCAGAAGCGGCCAGAGTGCGGATCGGGCCAGCAGAGATGGCGTTAACACGCACACCTTCCGGACCCATCGCGTTAGCCATATAGCGCACGTTCGCTTCCAGAGACGCTTTCGCCAGACCCATAACGTTGTAGTTCGGGATAGCGCGCTCAGCGCCCAGATAGGAAAGAGTCAGCAGGGCAGAACCCGGATTCAGCATAGAACGGCAAGCTTTTGCCATTGCAACGAAGCTGTAAGAGCTGATGTCGTGGGCAATTTTGAAGCCTTCACGAGTCACGGCGTTAACATAGTCGCCATCCAGCTGATCGCCAGGTGCAAAACCAATAGAGTGTACGAAACCGTCAAATTTCGGCCAGACTTTACCCAGTTCTGCGAACATGGTGTCGATGCTGGCATCTTCGGCAACATCGCACTGCAGAACGATGCTGGAACCTAATTGAGCGGCAAATTCTTCTACGCGGCCTTTCAGTTTATCGTTCTGGTAGGTGAATGCCAGTTCAGCTCCTTCGCGGTGCATCGCCTGAGCGATACCGTAGGCGATGGACAGTTTACTGGCAACACCGGTTACCAGAATGCGCTTACCGGAAAGAAAACCCATAGCTTTAATCCTTATTGTTGATGCTTGTTGTGCCTGAAAATCAGGCGATTCGTCGTTTTAGTAAACAGTACGAACAGATAAACGGTTATTATAATCAACCTGGCTGTGGGTGGCTATAGTTGCGCTTTCTGTACGGGGGAGAAGCTACAGTACAGAACATTTTGTTCTATCTGATCCTGGCATCTTCAGGGGCAGGTTATGGGAATATCTCATAGAATCTGGCGACAACACGTCGCTGCCTTTCTCTGATGAACTGACATCAACGTAATATTTCAACCATCTTCACAGAATCTCCACAATCTCTTCATTATCAGAATATGCATCATGAATAAGATAAAAATACTTTCCATTACTTTGGAGAAACGTATAATTAGCCAAAATGAGAATGATCATTCTCGCTAAGTGGAAGGCCAGGAGACAGAAATGACGAGCAAGCTGGAGATACGTCACAAACAGCGCCAGGATGAAATCATCAACGCCGCCCGTCGGTGTTTTCATCGCTGCGGTTTTCATGCCGCCAGTATGTCGCAAATTGCCAGCGAAGCTCAGCTTAGCGTCGGGCAGATCTACCGTTACTTCGCCAATAAAGACGCCATTATTGAAGAGATGGTTCGCCGTATCATCGACTTTCGTATTGCTCAGATGGACATTGACGCGCGTACCGATCGCTTCCCGGAAGTCCTTGCCTTGCGGAAATCCTTAAATGAAGACGACGACGCGTTGATGCTGGAAGTGGCCGCAGAAGCAACACGCAACCCGCGGGTGATGGCAATGCTCGAGGAAGCTGACGCCAGAATGTTCGCTAACGGTTGTGCGCATATGAAAAGAATGCATCCCCATCTTAGCGATGAGCACATTCGTTGTTGCGTTGAGGTGCTCGCCACTATGATGGAAGGTACGGTTTATCGTCGTTTAACACCGCAAAAAAGCGATCCACAACGTCTGCAGGAAATATATCAGGATATTATTAGTATGTTGATAAATAAATAAGAACAGAATTAACCGATAGCGGGGGATATTAATCCCCCTTATTTCATTGCGAAATTTATTTCGCGATGCGGGTTCGTTATATCTGAATATCCCTGACATATCCTCATTAATTTTAATGAGGAGGGTATTGTTCACCCTGGAGAAAATAATGAAGTATATAGCAACGTCTGTAGTGGCAATGCTGCTCTTATCTGGTTGTGATAATACGCAAAATAACAATTCATCCCCGTCGGAAACAGAGGTGGGCGTTGTTACGCTCAAATCTCAACCGGTTTCTGTAGTCAGTGAATTAACCGGGCGCACCAGTGCGGCACTCAGTGCTGAAGTACGTCCGCAGGTTGGGGGAATTATCCAGAAACGCTTATTTAAAGAAGGTGATCTGGTTAAGGCCGGACAGCCGCTCTACCAGATTGATTCGGCCAGTTATCGGGCGGCATGGAATGAAGCCCATGCTGCGTTGCAACAGGCGCAGGCACTGGTAAAAGCCGATTGCCAGAAAGCGCAGCGTTATGCCCGACTGGTGAAAGATAGCGGCGTGTCACAACAGGATGCTGATGATGCTCAGTCTACCTGTGCACAAGATAAAGCCAGTGTAGAAGCGAAAAAAGCTGCGCTGGAAACCGCGCGCATTAATCTTGACTGGACCACGGTCACCGCGCCGATTTCCGGGCGCATAGGCATTTCGTCGGTGACGCCTGGCGCACTGGTGACCGCGTCGCAGGATACGGCGTTAACGACTATTCGTGGTCTGGAAACGATGTATGTTGATCTCACTCGCTCCAGTGTCGATTTACTGCGTCTGCGCAAACAGTCGCTGGCAACCAACAGCGATACCATGAGCGTCTCACTTATCCTGGAAGATGGTACAACGTATAGCGAAAAAGGTCGGCTGGAACTCACCGAAGTGGCCGTTGATGAATCTACCGGTTCGGTGACATTACGGGCGATTTTCCCTAATCCACAGCAGCAGTTGTTACCGGGTATGTTTGTTCGCGCTCGTGTCGATGAAGGCGTGATGGAAAACGCTATTCTCGCGCCGCAACAAGGTGTTACGCGTGATGCTAAAGGTAATGCTACCGCGCTGGTGGTGAATAAAGACAATAAAGTAGAGCAGCGCACGCTCGAAACGGGAGAAACCTACGGTGATAAATGGCTGGTGTTGAACGGCCTGCACAACGGTGACCGACTGATTGTCGAAGGTTCCGCCAAAGTAACTTCAGGGCAGACCGTCAAGGCCGTTGAGGTTCAGGCTAATGGAGGCAATGCCTGATGTTTTCGCGTTTTTTTGTTCGCAGACCCGTCTTTGCCTGGGTTATCGCCATTTTGATTATGTTGGCGGGGATTCTGGCCATTCGCACATTACCCGTCGCGCAATATCCTGATGTTGCGCCGCCGACCATCAGAATTTCAGCTACTTATACCGGTGCTTCTGCCGAAACGCTGGAAAACAGCGTAACTCAGGTTATCGAACAACAACTTACCGGGCTGGATAATTTGCTCTACTTCAGTTCCACCAGTAGTTCGGATGGCTCAGTCAGTATTAACGTGACGTTTGAACAAGGCACTGACCCTGATACCGCGCAGGTGCAGGTACAAAATAAAATACAGCAGGCGGAGTCACGTTTACCGAGCGAAGTACAGCAAACCGGTGTCACGGTGGAGAAATCACAAAGCAACTTTTTGCTGATTGCTGCCGTATATGACACTACCGACAAAGCGACCAGTTCCGATATTGCTGACTGGCTGGTGAGTAATCTTCAGGACCCGCTGGCGCGTGTTGAAGGCGTAGGGAGTCTGCAAGTTTTTGGGGCTGAATATGCGATGCGCATCTGGCTTGATCCAGCCAAACTGGCCTCATACTCGCTGATGCCATCCGATGTACAAAGTGCAATTGAAGCGCAAAACGTGCAAGTTACTGCCGGGAAAATCGGTGCTTTACCGTCATCGAACACGCAACAATTGACGGCAACAGTCCGTGCTCAGTCACGCCTGCAAACCGTTGAGCAATTTAAAAATATTATTGTTAAAAGCCAGTCAGACGGCGCGGTTGTTCGCATCAAGGATGTGGCTCGCGTTGAGATGGGTAGCGAAGATTATAACGCCATCAGTAAGTTGAACGGTCATCCGGCCGCAGGGGTAGCCGTGATGCTCTCACCGGGAGCGAATGCGTTAAATACGGCGACGCTGGTAAAGGATAAAATCGCAGAATTTCAGCGCAACATGCCACAGGGATACGGCATCGCTTACCCAAAAGACAGCACTGAATTTATTAAAATCTCCGTAGAGGACGTAATTCAGACGCTGTTTGAAGCCATCGTACTGGTGGTTTGTGTGATGTATTTATTCCTGCAAAACCTGCGCGCTACGCTGATCCCGGCGTTAGCCGTGCCGGTCGTCTTGCTGGGGACGTTTGGCGTTCTTGCGTTGTTTGGCTATTCGATTAATACCCTGACGTTATTTGCAATGGTACTGGCGATCGGCCTGTTGGTGGACGATGCCATTGTGGTGGTGGAGAACGTCGAACGTATTATGCGTGACGAAGGACTGCCTGCGCGTGAAGCAACGGAAAAATCAATGGGCGAAATTTCTGGCGCTCTGGTTGCTATTGCTCTGGTACTGTCTGCCGTATTTCTGCCAATGGCGTTCTTTGGGGGATCTACGGGGGTAATTTATCGTCAGTTTTCGATAACCATTATTTCCGCCATGCTGCTTTCCGTGGTGGTCGCATTAACGCTGACTCCTGCGCTTTGTGGTTCTGTCCTCCATCATGTTCCACCGCATAAAAAAGGTTTTTTCGGCGCATTCAACCGCTTTTACCGTCGTACTGAAGAAAAGTACCAGCATGGCGTCCTTTATGTTTTGCGTCGTGCGGTGCGGGCTATGGGTGTCTATGTCGTGCTGGGCGGTGGAATGGCTCTGATGATGTGGAAACTGCCGGGCAGTTTCTTACCCACTGAAGACCAGGGCGAAATCATGGTGCAGTACACGCTGCCAGCCGGAGCGACCGCAGCTCGTACAGCAGAAGTAAACCGCCAGATTGTTGACTGGTTCCTGGTAAACGAAAAAGCAAACACTGATGTCATTTTTACCGTTGATGGTTTTAGTTTTAGTGGTAGCGGGCAGAACACCGGGATGGCGTTTGTCTCGTTGAAAAACTGGTCACAACGTAAGGGTGCAGAAAATACCGCCCAGGCCATTGCCTTACGGGCAACCAAAGAGTTGGGGGCAATTCGTGATGCTACGGTATTTGCCATGACTCCACCTGCGGTTGATGGTCTGGGGCATAGCAATGGCTTTACGTTTGAATTAATGGCAAGTGGTGCTACTGACCGTGAAACCTTACTTCAAATGCGTAACAAGTTGATTGAACAGGCTAATCAAAGCCCTGAGCTGATTTCTGTACGTGCCAATGACCTGCCGCAAATGCCGCAATTGCAGGTAGATATTGATAACAATAAAGCTGTATCGCTGGGTTTGAGTTTAAGTGATGTCACCGATACGCTGGCCAGCGCGTGGGGCGGTACTTATGTGAATGACTTTATTGACCGTGGCCGTGTGAAAAAAGTCTACATTCAGGGCGACAGTGAGTTTCGTTCTGCGCCGTCAGACTTAGGGAAATGGTTTGTGCGCGGTAGCGATAACGCCATGACGCCATTCTCTGCTTTTGCTACTACGCGCTGGATCTATGGCCCGGAAAAACTGGTGCGTTACAACGGCTCCGCGGCTTATGAAATTCAGGGGGAAAACGCGAGTGGTTTTAGTTCTGGCGACGCGATGGCAAAAATGGAAGCTCTGGCAAACAACCTTCCGGCAGGGACAACCTGGGCCTGGAGTGGCTTGTCATTGCAGGAGAAACTGGCCAGCGGTCAGGCACTGAGTCTGTATGCGGTCTCTATTCTGGTGGTTTTCCTCTGCCTTGCAGCACTGTACGAAAGTTGGTCAGTTCCGTTCTCGGTCATTCTGGTGATCCCGCTGGGGCTGCTCGGTGCGGCGCTGGCGGCCTGGATGCGTGATTTAAACAACGACGTTTACTTCCAGGTGGCGCTATTAACCACTATCGGTTTGTCGTCGAAAAACGCCATTCTGATTGTGGAATTTGCCGAAGCGGCGGTTGCTGAGGGCTATTCCCTGAGTCGTGCGGCATTACGCGCGGCGCAGACCCGTTTACGTCCAATCATCATGACCTCGCTGGCGTTTATTGCGGGGGTTATGCCGCTGGCGATGGCGACCGGTGCAGGTGCGAACAGCCGCATCGCCATTGGTACGGGCATTATTGGCGGTACGCTGACCGCTACATTACTGGCCATCTTCTTCGTTCCTCTGTTTTTTGTGCTGGTTAAACGTTTGTTTGCCGGTAAACCGCGCCGTCAGGAGTAAGTTATGTTGCGTCGTTCTCTAATTTTTCTGGTGCTGTTGAGTGCGGGATGTGTCTCGCTCGATCCCCACTACAGCACGCCCGAATCCCCAATCCCGGCGAGCTTGCCGGGAGCACAGGGGCAGGGGAAGGCAATCAGCCATGACTGGCAACAGGTGATCCACGATCCCCGATTGCAGCAAGTGGTGACCATTGCACTGAACAGTAACCGCGATGTGCAAAAAGCGATTGCTGATATTGACTCAGCGCGGGCGCTCTATGGGCAAACTAATGCGTCGTTATTCCCGACGGTGAATGCAACCTTAAGTTCGACCCGCAGTCGTTCGCTGGCGAATGGCACGGGGACCACTGCTGAGGCTGACGGTACGGTGTCCAGTTTTACGTTAGATCTGTTTGGTCGTAATCAGAGCTTGTCACGGGCGGCGCGAGAAACCTGGCTTGCCAGTGAATTTACAGCCCAGAACACCCGTTTAACGCTGATTGCCGAAATCAGCACCGCCTGGCTGACCCTGGCGGCCGATAACAGCAACCTAGCTCTGGCAAAAGAAACGATGGCCAGCGCAGAGAACTCATTGAAAATTATCCAGCGCCAGCAGCAGGTTGGCACGGCGGCAGCGACAGATGTCAGCGAGGCGATGAGTATCTATCAGCAGGCGCGCGCCAGCGTTGCCAGCTATCAGACGCAAGTGATGCAGGATAAAAATGCCCTGAACTTACTGGCGGGTACAACACTTACGGAAAATCTGCTACCGGGAACACTGGAAAGCCTGCCGGAGCAGATGATAAGCCTGGTTCCTGCGGGAGTGTCATCTGACGTTTTGCTGCGTCGCCCGGATATCCAGGAAGCGGAACATAATCTGAAGAGCGCCAATGCTGATATTGGTGCCGCGCGGGCTAACTTTTTCCCGACGATTTCGCTGACTGCAAGTGCTGGCGTCGGCAGCGACGCATTATCGTCGCTGTTCAGCCACGGAATGCAGGTCTGGTCATTTGCGCCCTCGGTAACATTACCGCTGTTCACCGGCGGTAGTAATCTGGCGCAGCTTCGTTACGCAGAAGCACAAAAGCGCGGGCTTATTGCCACCTATGAGAAAACCGTTCAGAGCGCTTTCAAAGATGTTGCTGACGCGCTGGCTCGTAGAGCAACAGTTGAAGAACAACTGGATGCACAGCGTCAGTATGTTAAAGCTGAACAACAAACGGTCGATATTGGCCTGCGCCGCTATCAGGCCGGTGTCGGTGATTACCTGACCGTGTTGACGGCACAACGCACTTTGTGGAGCGCACAGCAGGCGTTACTGGCATTGCAACTGACTGATTTCACAAACCGGGTAACACTCTGGCAGTCGCTGGGCGGCGGCATGTCATCACTTAAGTAAGGAATAGTATGGCTAGAGTCTCTCTTTCATGGGCATTGATTCTTGGTCTTTTAGCCGGTATCGGCCCGATGTGTACTGACCTTTATTTACCCGCATTACCTGAGATGTCGGAGCAACTGGCGACAACTACGACCATAACGCAATTGACGTTGACCGCGTCACTAATCGGTCTTGGCGTAGGGCAACTGTTATTTGGCCCTCTGAGCGACAAAATAGGGCGTAAACGCCCGTTAATCTTGTCGTTACTATTGTTTATTGTCTCCTCCATTTTGTGCGCGACAACTAACAATATTTACTGGCTGGTGGTCTGGCGTTTTATTCAGGGGATCGCGGGGGCAGGTGGTTCGGTGCTCTCTCGTTCTATTGCTCGTGACAAATATCAGGGGGTAACGCTGACCCAGTTCTTTGCTCTGTTAATGACGGTGAATGGCCTGGCTCCGGTATTGTCGCCAGTGCTGGGAGGTTACATTGTCAGCACCTTTGACTGGCGCACTTTATTCTGGGTAATGGCTGAAATTAGCACCGTACTGTTGCTGGGCTGCCTGTTATTTATCCATGAGACATTGCCAGAAAATAAAAGGGGCTCATCATTACTATTAACCGGACGAAGCGTGGTGCAGAACCGCCGTTTCATGCGTTTTTGCCTGATTCAAAGTTTTATGCTGGCTGGCTTGTTTGCGTACATCGGTTCTTCGTCTTTCGTATTACAGAAAGAATTTGGCTTTAGCCCAATGCAATTCAGCCTGGTGTTTGGCCTTAACGGCATCGGGCTTATCATCGCTTCATGGATCTTCTCACGACTGGCCCGACGACTTAACCCGATGAAATTGTTGAGAGTCGGCCTGGTAGCGGCGATTCTGTGTGCATTGCTCACTGTCTTATGTGCATGGTTGCAGTTACCCATTCCGGCACTGGTGGCATTATTTTTCACCATCGCATTTTGTAGCGGCATAGGCACTGTTGGTGGGGCTGAGGCAATGAGTGCTGTAGGGACGCAAGAATCAGGAACGGCATCTGCGCTGATGGGGATGAGTATGTTTGTCTTTGGCGGTATAGCTGCGCCGTTATCGGGAGTAGGTGGGGAAACTCTGTTAAAAATGAGTCTGGCGATTACGGTGTGTTACACGTTGGCATTGCTGGTTGCTCTCACCAGAATCGACAGTCAGAAGTAATGGATTAATGAATGCCTCATTCTGACGGGGATTTCCCCCTGTCAGAATGAGGCGCCGAAGATTAACGATCTTTGCGCCACGCATCTGCCGTCAACGCTTCGCCAAAGTGCCCGGAAATGAGCCGCTTGGTGAGTTCATGTAGCGGCGATGCCAGCACGTCAGCCGTACTGCCGCGCTCGACCACTTCGCCCTGATGCATGACCAGAACCTGGTCGCTGATATGCTTCATCATCCCGATGTGTTGGGTAACATAAATATAAGAAATGCCCTGTTTTTCTTGTAACTCCAGCATCAGGTTAATCAACTGCGAACGCATCGACATATCCAGCGAGGCGAGAGCTTCATCCGCGATAATGACTTTAGGGCGCAATATTAGTGCGCGAGCCAGACCCAGACGCTGTTTTTGCCCTGGTGCCAACATATGCGGATAGTAACTGACGTGATCCGGCAGCAGTCCGACCATACGCATCGTTTCAATAATCTGTTTGCGCCGCTGCTCAGGCTCGAGGTCAGTGTTCAGGCGCAGCGGAAAATCCAGGATCTGCGAGATACGCTGACGTGGATTCAACGAGGTCGACGGGTCCTGAAAGATCATGCGAATCCGCTGGCTGCGGAAAGAGTAATCGCCAAAATGCAGCGGATGATCGTCAATCAATAACTCACCGCTGGTTGGCTCAATCATTCCCGCCAGCATTTTCGCCAGCGTCGATTTTCCGGAACCGTTCTCGCCAATAATCGCCAGCGTCTGGCGTTCACGCAGCGTAAAGCTCAAGGGTTTTACGGCTTCTACGGTCTGACGACGAAACCAGCCGGTTCGGTAGCGGAACGTTTTGCTTAAATTACGCACTTCGAGCAGGGTTTCTATCATCTCACTCTTTCTCCATGTTCAGCGGGAAATGACAGGCATAGAGATGATTTTTCGCCCCCGTCAAACGCGGCGTCACAATACATTCTCGTTGTGCATACGGGCAACGTGGTCCCAGACGACAGCCAATCGGTAATTGTTCCAGCAGAGGGATGGCACCGGGCAGCGTATTGAGGCGACTTTTATGCGGCATCGCGCTGCCGAAGTCCGGTATCGCGCGGATCAACGCCTGGGTATAAGGATG
Source organism: Escherichia marmotae (assembly GCF_002900365.1). Lineage (NCBI taxonomy): Bacteria > Pseudomonadati > Pseudomonadota > Gammaproteobacteria > Enterobacterales > Enterobacteriaceae > Escherichia > Escherichia marmotae. The sequence continues at coordinate 1,040,399 of NZ_CP025979.1, read as the reverse complement.
ATGCGGCATCGTCACCAGCTCCTTACTTGGCGCGGATTCCACCGTTTGGCCACAGTAAAGCACGTTAATTTTATCCGCCCATTGGCTAAGCATTTGTAAGTCATGGCTGATAAGCAAAATGGTGGTGTTACTGTTCTGATTCAGACGCGTCAGCAGGCGAAAAATTTGCGCCTGGGTGGTTGGCTCCATCGAGTTTGTCGGTTCGTCAGCTATCAGCAGACGTGGTTGATTTGCCAGCGCGATGGCAATCATCACTTTCTGGCATTCACCTTCGGTTAACTCATACGGAAAGCTGCGCATCGCATCTTTGTGATCTTTAATCCCCACACGGTGCAGCAGCTCAATGGCACGGCGTTTGCGCCAGCCAAAACGCTGCCACCAACGCCCTTTGTAGGTCCAGGCCGGGATATTTTGCATCAACTGACGACCCACACGTTCAGAAGGGTCGAGACACGATTGCGGTTCCTGAAAGATCATCGATACATTGTGCCCAACCAGCTTGCGCCGTTCGCGCGCGGAGAGACGCAACAGATCGATATCATCAAAACGCATACGGTCAGCGGTAACACGCCAGTTATCTTTATTAACGCCACAAATCGCTTTCGCAATCAAACTTTTGCCGGAGCCAGACTCGCCAACAAGGCCACGGATTTCACCTTCGGTTAAGGTCATACTCACGCGGTCAACGGCTTTAACCCACTCATCACCGGTTTTAAATTCAATGGTCAGGTTACGAATATCCAGTAACGGCATTATTCCACCCCCGCAATAATCGCACGACGTACACCATCGCCAAGGAGGTTAACCAACAACACGCTGATCATAATTGCCGCTCCAGGCAGCATCACGGTCCACGGGGCGACATAAATCAGCTCCAGTGCATCGCCAAGCATCGCTCCCCATTCAGGCGAGGGGAGTTGCGCGCCGAGATCGAGAAAGCCCAGCGCGGCGATATCAAGAATTGCCATCGACAGTGCGCGGGTGATCTCTGTGACCAGTCCGGCGGTAATGTTCGGCAACACGGCAAACCAGAGAATATTCAGCGTCGTTGCGCCATCCAGACGGGCAGCAATAACGTACTCTTTTTCCAGCTCATCATGCACCATGCTGTAGACCGAACGCACCATACGCGGCAGTAACGCCAGCCAGACGGCAAACATTGCGTGCGACAAACTCGGCCCGGCAAACGCGACGACGATAATCGCCAGCAGCAGGGACGGGATCGCCAGTAAAGTATCCAGAATATGGTTAAGCACCGCTGACCGTAAACCATGCGTAGCACCGGCGAAGGTGCCGAGCACAAGACCACAGATTGTCGCGGCAAGCGTCACCACAAATGCGCCGCCGACGGTAGGCGCAGCACCGCTCAGTAAACGGCTTAAAACATCGCGACCAAGGTCATCGGTGCCGAGGAAAAAAGAGACTTCTCCGTAGCGCGACCATGACGGCGGCAACAATTGATAACCGAGAAATTGCTGGTCGATGTCGTAAGGCGCAAACCAGCCGCCAAAAATACACAACACAGCCAGCCCCGCGCAGCCGTACAGGCCGACCATTGCAGCGGCATCACCATAGAATTTGCGCCAGGCGGTACGCAGCGTGCCGGGCGGGCGCTTCTCGCTGTATACGCTATCGTAAGGCATACCATTCCTTATGTTTCAGAGGGTTAGCCATGGCACCCAAAATATCAGAAATCACGTTAACAATAATGACCAGTGAACCGCAGACCATCACTCCGGCGGAAATGGCTGCGTAATCCTGCTGGCGGATGGCGTTAATTAACCAGCGGCCAAGTCCAGGCCAGCTAAAGACCATTTCGGTGATCATCGCCAGTGTCAGCATGGTGGAGAACTGTAATCCCAGGCGAGGGATGACAGGAGGTAACGCGTTATGTAACACGTGGCGACGCAAAATAGTAAAGCGCGACAAACCGCGGGTTGCCGCTGCTTTCACATAGTTCTGGTCATACACTTCGATGGTGCTGATACGCATCAGACGGATCACTTCGGTAGTCGGTGCAACCGACAGGGTGATGACTGGCAATACCATATGACGCATTGCGCTCATGATCATTTCATCCCGCCACGGTGAGTCCGAAAGCCAGGCATCAATCAACGCAAAACCGGTAATCGGTTTCACTTCGTAGAGCAGATCGAAACGCCCTGAAACGGGCAGCCAGCCTAATGTAAGCGAACAAAACAGCGTCAACAGAAGTGCCAGCCAGAAAACAGGGATTGAAAAGCCCAATAACGCGATGGCGTTGATCAAATTATCCTGCCACTTATGGCGTGTAATTCCGGCAATCATCCCCACGGGGATCCCAACAATCAGCGCAAAACCGAAGGCGAGAATGCACAGCTCCATCGTCGCCGGGAAGACCTCTTTTAACTGCTCGGCAATCGGCTGACCGTTAATGCTGGAAACGCCAAAATCCCAGTGGATCAGGCCGTTAAACCAGAACACCCATGCATTCCACAGCGACGCGCCTTGTAACGGCGCATGTGGCGTGAAATAGCTCAAACTGAAGCCAACAAAGGTCAGCAGGAACAAGGTCACGATCAATAACAAAATGCGGCGTAAGGTGAAGATAATCATGGTTTTTTCACCTCATTTTGCTTTTCGCGGTACACCCCTGCGAAGGAGGCGTTACCAAACGGGCTAAGAACCAGCCCTTTGATATCGTAACGGTAGGCCTGCAAGCGCAGTGACGAGGCCAGCGGCAGAATGGGCAACTCCTGCGCCAGAATACTTTGCGCTTCGTCATAGGCTTCAATACGCGCAGCCAGTTGCTGCGAGGAGAGCGCCTTACGCAATACGCTGTCAAATTTCGGATCGCACCAGTGGGCAAGGTTGGTCTGGGAGTGAATGGCCGCACAGCTTAGTAACGGACGGAAGAAACTGTCCGGATCATTACTGTCCGTCGCCCAACCGGATAACGTCAGATCATGGCTCATATCCATCAATCGCGCCTCCTGAAAACGACCTTCTACCGGTACAATCACCACTTTCACGCCGACCTGCGCCATATCCGCCTGAATGAGTTCGGCGGTCTTCAGCGGGCTGGGGTTCCACGCCTGTGAGCGCGTCGGCACCCACAGTTTCAGCGTTAAGTTTTCCAGCCCCAACGCCTTCAACTGTTCGCGTGATTTCGCTGGATTGTATTCGGTAATTTTAGCCTCGTTGTCATAAGCCCACGAGGCGCGCGGTAAAATTGAGGCCGCAGTTTCAGCCGTACCGTAATAGATAGATTGCATCAGGCGCTGGTTATTGATCGACAACGCCAGCGCGTGGCGGACTGCTGGATTATTTAGCGGCGGTTTGGCGGTGTTAAACGCCAGATAGGCAACGTTCATCCCCGGACGCAGCGTTAAACGCAAACGCGGGTCATCGCGCAAAATAGATAGCTGACTGGCAGCGGGCCAGGCCAGAACGTCACATTCACCGGTCAAGAGTTTCGACAGCCGTCCGGTGCCGCCAGAGCCTAAATCCACCACCACCTGCGGCATCAACGGCTTGCCTCGCCAGAATTCATCATGACGTTGTAAGCGAATATATTGCCCCGTGCGATTTTCCGACAGTTTATACGGTCCGGTGCCGACGGGCTGGCGGTCGAGTTGCTCCTGGCGATCTTCTTGCTCTAACTTCTGGGCGTATTCGGCAGACATTACCGACGCATAGTGGGTTGCCAGGTGCCATAAAAAGGAGGCGTCAGGCTGGGACAGACGGAACTCAACGGTGTGATTATCCAGCTTGCGGACGCTTTTAACGTTGTCGGCAAATTGCAGACTGTCGAAATAGGGGAAGTTGCTACCGTTGACGTTATGCCACGGGTTGCTGCGGTCAAAAATTCGCTGGAAGGTAAACACCACATCATCGGCATTCATTTTGCGTGTGGGAGTAAACCAGGCCGTTTTTTGAAACGGGACATCGCGGCGCAGGTGGAAGCGATAGGTCGCGCCGTTGTCGAGCACTTCCCAGCTTTCGGCAAGTTCCGGCATCAGACGATAGGTATAAGGATCGACATCCAGCAGTCGATCATAAAACTGGGCGGCAAGGGTATCGACAATTAACCCACTGCTCGCTTTGGATGGGTTAAAGGTGTTGACTTGTCCGCTGACGCAATAGACAAAACCGCTGTCGCGGATATCAGCGTGCGGGGCGGGTTCAGGCGCGGCTATTGCCTGACCACTCACAAGTCCAGCAATCACCAAAAGAGACGATAATACCTGGCGCATAATATTAAGGGATTTTATGTAAAGAGGCTATCTTACTAATATTTAATGACATTTGCCATTACCGTTTGTGTTCAGGGGTCGTAATGAGGGCCGTGTGGTTGGTCGTTGAACAGGTGGCGTCGCCATCTGTTCAACATTCGTACCCGTGATTTCTTTATAACTATAACTCACAGAACAACTTAGCGAGGTGTAGACAGGCGCGATCGTGAGACTGACTGCAGATTGCTGACAAGGTGTGTCTCATTTTTAGCCGGATGCGGTACGGCCTACAATCCTGGCCGGGCGTCCACTATTAAATGATTACTCATTACCCCATTGATTCAAGAACTCTGCGATCTCATCAATGTGCGCGGGATTAATCCCTGCTTCAGCGGCCATTTCATGCTGGGCTTCTTCGCTGATCTCTTCATTGTTCATCAAACGGGTGAGCAGTAACTGGAAGTAGTGGGCCAGCGCCGTGCGCTCAGATTCTGCGACAGATTTTGCGCATTCGCTCGCGTATTCATCGGCAATATCGAAATATTTCAGTGGGATATCGTGGTTCATGGTTTACCCTGGGGTTAATGCGTTAAGCATAGGGGCGGATGATAGCACTCGTGATCCGGGTCATACATCTTTTTATAGATAACGGCGCTGCGCACCGCCAGTGCGCCAGGCTGCGTCTGGCGAAACCCGTATCATGCACTAGCTGACAGTATATTGAATTTAAACGGTTTTGTTGGTCGAACAGGACGTTTACGCCGCATCCGGCAAGTGACATTGCCTAACCCCGCTAAATCTGGTGCTTTTTCAACAATGCGCGGAACTGATGATAGGTTAATCCCAGTAATTCAGCCGCGCGTTTCTGGTTATATTTCCCCTGTTGCAAACTGAGCTGAAGTAACTCTTTTTCCTGCAGCATCTGAAATTCGCGCAAATCCACCGGCAACGCCGGAAGTGATGTCGTTTCTGAAACGGCGATAGCTTCTTCCGGTGGACGCTGTTTAAAGGGATCAATAATGATGTCATCAAGCGGATAATCGCTGGTGCCGTGGCGATATACCGAACGTTCCACCACGTTTTTCAATTCACGAATATTTCCCGGCCAGCGATAATTTAGCAGCGTTTCTCTGGCGCGTTCCGTAAAACCCGGGAATAGAGGCAGTTTGATTTCCCGACACATTTGGATGGCAAAGTGTTCCGCCATCAGCATAATATCGCCTTCACGCTCACGCAGCGGCGGCAGTTGCACCACGTCGAAAGCCAGACGGTCGAGCAGGTCGGCGCGAAAAGTGCCTTCATTGACCATCGCCGGAAGGTCGGCGTTCGTGGCACATACCAGCCGCACATTGACCTGTAATGGCTGACTACCGCCGACGCGTTCCAGTTCACCATACTCGATCACGCGCAACAATTTTTCCTGCACCATCATCGGTGCCGTAGCGAGTTCATCAAGAAACAACGTGCCGCCGTCTGCGCGTTCAAATCGTCCCGGATGACGTTTTTGCGCGCCGGTAAACGCGCCAGCTTCATGGCCAAACAGTTCGGAATCCAGCAGATTTTCATTTAACGCCGCGCAGTTAAGAGAAATAAACGGCCCTTGCCAACGCGAAGAAAGGTAGTGCAGGCGGCTGGCGATCAACTCTTTACCGGTGCCGCGCTCGCCAATAATCAACACTGGTTTGTCCAGCGGCGCGAGATGCGAAACCTGTTCCAGCACTTCGAGAAAGCTGTTCGCTTCACCGAGTAAGTTATCTTTGTATTCAGCCATGATGAAATTCGCCACTTGTTAGTGTAATTCGCTAATTCATCCTGGCATGTTGCTGTTGAATCTTCAATCAGATCTTTATAAATCAAAAAGATAAAAATTGGCACGCAAATTGTATTAACAGTTCAGCAGGACAATCCTGAACAAAGAAATCAAGAGGACAACATTATGGGTATTTTTTCTCGCTTTGCCGACATCGTGAATGCCAACATCAACGCCCTTTTAGAGAAGGCGGAAGACCCGCAGAAACTGGTGCGTCTGATGATCCAGGAGATGGAAGACACTTTGGTTGAAGTGCGTTCTACTTCGGCGCGTGCGCTGGCGGAAAAGAAACAACTGACTCGCCGGATTGAACAAGCGTCGGCTCGTGAAGTTGAGTGGCAGGAAAAAGCCGAACTGGCACTGCTGAAAGAGAGAGAAGATCTGGCGCGTGCAGCGTTAATTGAAAAACAGAAACTGACCGATCTGATTAAGTCCCTGGAACATGAAGTGACGTTGGTGGACGATACGCTGGCGCGCATGAAGAAAGAGATAGGCGAACTGGAAAACAAGTTGAGCGAAACCCGCGCTCGCCAGCAGGCATTAATGCTGCGTCATCAGGCGGCGAATTCGTCGCGCGATGTGCGCCGTCAGTTGGATAGCGGAAAACTTGATGAAGCGATGGCGCGTTTCGAATCTTTCGAACGTCGTATCGACCAGATGGAAGCAGAAGCAGAAAGCCACAGCTTTGGTAAACAACGATCGCTGGATGAGCAATTTGCTGAACTGAAAGCCGATGACGCAATCAGCGAGCAACTGGCGCAATTAAAAGCCAAAATGAAGCAAGATAATCAATAATAACACCCCAGGCGGCGTCTGAACGCGCCGCCGCTCATCGTCTAAGGAGTATTTATGAGCGCGCTATTTCTGGCTATTCCGTTAACCATTTTTGTGCTGTTTGTTTTGCCTATCTGGTTATGGCTGCATTACAGCAACCGCTCCAGCCGCGGTGAATTGTCGCAAAGTGAACAGCAGCGATTAGCGCAACTGGCAGATGAGGCAAAACGGATGCGTGAGCGTATTCAGGCGCTGGAGTCCATTCTTGATGCAGAACATCCGAACTGGAGGGATCGCTAATGGCGGGTATTAATCTCAATAAAAAATTATGGCGCATCCCACAACAGGGCATGGTGCGTGGTGTCTGCGCAGGGATTGCCAATTATTTTGATGTGCCCGTAAAACTGGTGCGTATTCTCGTGGTGCTGTCGATATTCTTCGGCCTGGCGCTGTTTACCCTGGTCGCTTACATCATCTTGTCATTTGCCCTTGACCCGATGCCGGACAACATGGCGTATGGTAAACAACAACCTTCCAGCAGCGAATTGCTGGATGAAGTCGACCGTGAACTGGCGGCCAGTGAAACGCGTTTACGCGAGATGGAACGTTATGTCACTTCCGACACTTTCTCGCTACGTAGTCGTTTCCGTCAACTGTGAGGAAAGTCATGAATATTCGCTGGCAACAGGCCGGGCAAAAGGTGAAGCCTGGTTTCAAATTAGCAGGCAAGCTGGTACTTCTTACCGCACTGTGCTACGGCCCGGCGGGCGTTGCTGGTTGGGCGATAAAATCTGTTGCTCGTCGGCCGCTGAAAATGTTGCTGGCTGTGGCGCTGGAACCGCTGTTAAGTCGGGCCGCTAATAAACTGGCACAGCGCTATAAAAGGTGAGGGGAGTTTCGCAAAAATTGTTAAATCTCAGGCGTATAATGGATAGCAATTTTCATCCATAGAAGGACGCTTACATGTTTAAAAAATGGTTACTAGCGCTGACGCTGGCGTTTTCACTGCCTGTTTTTGCCGCTGAACACTGGATCGATGTTCGTATTCCAGAACAGTATCAGCAAGAGCACGTTCAGGGAGCCATCAATATTCCCCTGAAGGAAGTGAAAGAGCGTATTGCCACCGCCGTTCCGGATAAAAACGACACCGTTAAAGTGTATTGCAACGCAGGGCGTCAGTCCGGACAGGCAAAAGAAATCCTCAGCGAAATGGGGTACACCCACGTTGAAAACGCCGGTGGTCTTAAAGATATTGAGATGCCGAAGGTCAAAGGTTAAAAGAATTACTCATTGAGCGGTGTAAATAACACCGCTTATTTATTTGATAAATCAAAATTAACCCACATTATTACCTCCAGCATCTCATCCTTTCTACAGCTTTCTGGCACAGGACAGCAATGAAGCGACTCAAAAATGAACTTAATGCGCTGGTGAATCGTGGTGTCGACAGGCACTTGCGACTGGCCGTAACCGGTCTTAGCCGCAGTGGGAAAACAGCGTTTATCACCGCGATGGTTAATCAGTTGCTCAATATTCATGCCGGAGCACGTTTGCCGCTATTAAGTGCGGTGCGTGAAGATCGTCTGCTGGGCGTAAAACGCATTCCCCAGCGTGACTTTGGCATTCCGCGCTTCACCTATGATGAAGGTCTGGCGCAATTATATGGCGATCCTCCGGCCTGGCCGACGCCAACGCGCGGCGTCAGCGAAATCCGCCTGGCATTGCGTTATAAATCGAATGATTCGCTGCTGCGTCATTTCAAGGACACCTCCACGTTGTATCTGGAGATTGTTGATTATCCCGGCGAGTGGCTACTCGATTTGCCAATGCTGGCACAGGATTATTTAAGCTGGTCGCGGCAGATGACGGGCTTGCTTAATGGTCAGCGTGGCGAGTGGTCGGCAAAATGGCGGATGATGTGCGAAGGGCTGGACCCGTTAGCTCCTGCCGACGAAAATCGTCTTGCGGATATTGCCGCCGCGTGGACCGATTATCTCCACCATTGCAAGCAGCAGGGGCTGCACTTTATCCAGCCTGGTCGCTTTGTCTTGCCTAGCGATATGGCGGGAGCGCCTGCGTTGCAGTTCTTCCCGTGGCCGGATGTTGACGCCTGGGGTGAGTCCAAACTGGCACAGGCCGATAAACACACCAACGCCGGGATGCTGCGTGAGCGGTATAACTATTACTGCGAGAAAGTGGTGAAAGGTTTCTATAAGAATCACTTTCTGCGCTTCGACCGCCAGATTGTACTGGTGGATTGCCTGCAACCGCTCAACAGTGGTCCGCAGGCTTTTAACGATATGCGCCTGGCGCTGACGCAACTGATGCAGAGTTTTCATTATGGGCAGCGCACGCTGTTCCGGCGCTTGTTCTCGCCGGTTATCGACAAATTACTGTTTGCTGCGACGAAAGCGGACCATGTGACCATCGATCAGCACGCCAATATGGTTTCATTACTGCAACAACTGATTCAGGACGCCTGGCAAAATGCGGCGTTTGAAGGGATCAGCATGGATTGTCTGGGGCTGGCCTCAGTTCAGGCGACCACCAGCGGCATTATCGACGTTAACGGTGAGAAAATTCCGGCGCTGCGCGGCAATCGATTGAGCGATGGCGCACCGCTCACTGTTTATCCTGGCGAAGTTCCCGCACGTTTGCCCGGTCAGGCGTTCTGGGATAAGCAAGGTTTCCAGTTTGAGGCGTTTCGTCCGCAGGTAATGGATGTCGACAAACCGCTGCCGCATATTCGTCTTGATGCCGCGCTGGAATTTTTAATAGGAGATAAATTGCGATGACCGAACCGTTAAAACCACGTATTGATTTCGACGGTCCGCTGGAGGTCGATCAGAACCCTAAATTCAGGGCGCAGCAGACCTTTGACGAAAGTCAGGCGCAAAATTTTGCACCGGCGACGCTCGACGCAGCACAGGAAGAAGAAGGGCAAGTTGAAGCGGTGATGGATGCCGCATTACGCCCGAAACGCAGTCTGTGGCGCAAAATGGTGATGGGCGGGCTGACGCTGTTTGGCGTGAGCGTTGTTGGTCAGGGGGTGCAGTGGACGATGAATGCCTGGCAAACCCAGGACTGGGTGGCGCTGGGCGGTTGTGCCGCTGGGGCATTGATCATCGGTGCTGGCGTTGGCTCTGTGGTGACGGAGTGGCGGCGGTTATGGCGCTTGCGCCAGCGTGCTCATGAGCGTGATGAAGCGCGAGATTTGCTGCATAGCCACGGTACTGGAAAAGGGCGAGTTTTTTGTGAAAAGCTGGCGCAGCAGGCGGGGATCGATCAGTCGCATCCGGCGCTGCAACGCTGGTATGCCTCGATCCATGAAACGCAGAACGATCGCGAAGTCGTCAGTTTGTATGCCCATCTGGTTCAGCCGGTGCTGGATGCGCAGGCGCGCCGCGAAATCAGCCGTTCAGCGGCAGAATCTACGCTGATGATTGCCGTCAGTCCGCTGGCGCTGGTGGATATGGCGTTTATTGCCTGGCGCAATCTGCGGTTGATTAATCGCATCGCCACGCTGTATGGCATTGAACTGGGTTATTACAGCCGTTTGCGTCTGTTTAAACTGGTGCTGCTGAATATCGCTTTCGCCGGGGCCAGTGAACTGGTGCGCGAAGTGGGGATGGACTGGATGTCGCAGGATCTCGCAGCACGCTTGTCGACGCGCGCTGCCCAGGGAATTGGTGCCGGGCTACTGACTGCGCGTCTGGGAATTAAAGCTATGGAACTTTGCCGTCCGTTGCCGTGGATTGACGATGACAAACCCCGTCTGGGTGATTTCCGTCGTCAGCTTATCGGTCAGGTAAAAGAGACGCTGCAAAAGGGCAAAACGCCCAGCGAAAAATAACGCAATATCGGGTACTGATCGGATATCTTTACGCCGAAGTGCCCGTTTATTCGTCTTTGTGTCAATGTTTGTTGACAGAAACCTTCCTGCCACTCGAATAGTGTCATATCATCATATTAATTGTTCTTTTTTCAGGTGAAGGTTCCCATGCGTCTGGAAGTCTTTTGTGAAGACCGACTCGGTCTGACCCGCGAATTACTCGATCTACTAGTACTAAGAGGCATCGATTTACGCGGTATTGAGATTGACCCAATCGGGCGGATTTACCTTAATTTTGCCGAGCTGGATTTTGACAGTTTCAGCAGCCTGATGGCGGAAATTCGCCGTATAGCAGGTGTTACCGATGTACGCACGGTGTCGTGGATGCCTTCCGAGCGTGAACATCTGGCGCTGAGCGCATTGCTTGAGGCATTGCCTGAACCCGTGCTTTCTGTCGATATGAAAAGCAAAGTGGACATGGCGAATCCCGCGAGTTGTCAGCTATTTGGTCAGAAACTTGAGCGTTTACGCAATCATACCGCTGCGCAATTGATTAACGGATTTAATTTTTTACGTTGGCTGGAGAGTGACCCGCAGGATTCGCATAACGAACATGTGGTGATCAACGGGCAGAATTTCTTGATGGAGATAACGCCGGTCTATCTTCAGGATGAAAATGACCAGCACGTTTTGACTGGTGCTGTGGTGATGCTGCGTTCGACGATTCGTATGGGGCGTCAGTTGCAAAATGTGGCTGCGCAGGACGTCAGCGCCTTTAGCCAGATTGTCGCCGTTAGCTCGAAAATGAAACACGTTGTCGAGCAGGCGCAAAAACTGGCGATGTTAAGCGCGCCGCTACTGATCACGGGTGACACGGGTACAGGCAAAGATCTCTTTGCTTATGCCTGTCATCAAGCCAGCCCTCGTGCCGGTAAACCTTATCTGGCGCTGAACTGTGCATCTATTCCGGAAGATGCCGTTGAGAGCGAACTGTTTGGGCATGCCCCGGAAGGGAAGAAAGGGTTCTTTGAGCAAGCGAACGGCGGTTCGGTGCTGCTGGATGAGATTGGTGAGATGTCGCCACGGATGCAGGCTAAACTGCTGCGTTTCCTCAATGATGGCACCTTCCGTCGGGTTGGCGAAGATCATGAAGTGCATGTTGATGTGCGGGTGATTTGCGCGACGCAGAAGAATTTGGTTGAGCTGGTGCAAAAAGGCGTATTTCGGGAAGATCTCTATTATCGCCTGAACGTGTTGACGCTGAATCTGCCGCCGTTGCGTGACTGCCCGCAGGATATCATGCCGTTAACCGAATTGTTCGTCGCGCGCTTTGCCGACGAGCAGGGAGTGCCGCGTCCGAAATTGGCTGCCGATCTGAATACCGTGCTGACACGTTATGGTTGGCCGGGTAACGTGAGGCAATTGAAAAATGCGATTTACCGTGCACTAACGCAACTGGATGGCTACGAACTGCGCCCACAAGATATTTTGCTGCCAGATTATGACGCTGCTACCGTCCCTGTGGGGGAAGATGCGATGGAAGGTTCGCTGGATGAGATCACCAGCCGATTTGAACGATCGGTATTAACCCAGCTTTATCGCAATTACCCCAGCACGCGCAAACTGGCAAAACGTCTGGGTGTTTCCCATACCGCGATTGCCAACAAATTGCGTGAATACGGCCTGAGTCAGAAGAAGAGCGAAGAGTAAACACGTAAAATGCCTGATGGCGCAATACCATCAGGCATAATAACTTACGCTTTCAGTACAGCCAGAGCTGCGTCGTAATCCGGCTCGGTGGTGATTTCATTCACCAGTTGGCTGAAAATCACATTGTCATTTTCATCAATTACGACAACTGCGCGCGCTGCCAGACCTTTCAAGGGGCCTTCAGCGATCTCAACACCGTAAGCTTTCAGGAATTCGCTATTACGGAAAGTGGAAAGGGTGATTACATTGTTCAGACCTTCCGCACCGCAGAAACGAGACTGGGCGAATGGCAGATCGGCAGAAATACACAGTACAACGGTGTTATCGATTTCTGTCGCCAGTTGGTTAAACTTACGTACTGATGCGGCGCAAACACCGGTATCAATACTCGGGAAAATGTTCAGCACTTTGCGTTTACCCGCAAACTGACCGAGGGTGACGTCAGACAGATCTTTTGCCACGAGAGTAAAAGTCTGCGCTTTGCTACCCACTTGCGGGATGGAATTGGCGACTGTAACCGGGTTGCCCTGGAAATGAACGATTTGTGACATGATTATCTTTCCTGTTTACATATAGTTAACGTCACATCTAGTTTATGCTAACTGTCAATAACACAGCAAACGCTATTTGCGCTTAATCCGCAAACCACCGCGGCAACAAGGAGTAAAGATGAGAACCGTAAAGGTATTTGAGGAGGCCTGGCCGTTACATTCCCCGTTTGTGATTGCGCGAGGTAGCCGTAGTGAAGCGCGTGTGGTGGTGGTTGAACTGGAAGAGGATGGTGTTAAAGGCGTAGGGGAATGTACTCCCTATCCGCGCTACGGTGAAAGTGATGCTTCGGTAATGGCGCAAATTATGAGTGTTGTGCCGCAACTGGAAAAAGGACTGACACGAGAAGAGTTGCAAAAAATTTTGCCCGCTGGTGCGGCACGCAATGCGCTGGATTGTGCGTTGTGGGATCTCTGTGCGCGTAAACAGCAGCAGACGTTAGCTGAATTTATCGGCATAACGCTTCCCGACACTATTACCACGGCGCAGACAGTGGTTATTGGTACGCCGGATCAGATGGCCAGCAGTGCATCAGCACTCTGGCAGGCGGGGGCGAAATTGCTGAAAGTGAAGCTGGATAACCATCTTATTAGCGAGCGGATGGTGGCGATCCGCGCAGCGGTTCCGGATGCGACGTTGATTGTTGATGCTAATGAATCCTGGCGCGCGGAAGGGTTGGCGGCGCAATGTCAGTTGTTGGCTGATTTAGGCGTCGCTATGCTGGAACAGCCGCTCCCGGCACAGGACGATGCGGCGCTGGAGAATTTTATTCATCCGTTACCCATTTGTGCTGATGAAAGCTGCCATACCCGCAGTAACCTGAAGGCGCTGCAAGGGCGCTATGAGATGGTTAACATCAAACTCGATAAAACCGGCGGGCTAACAGAAGCGCTGGCGTTGGCGACCGAAGCGCGTGCACAAGGTTTTAGCCTGATGTTGGGCTGCATGCTATGTACTTCACGCGCCATTAGCGCCGTTTTACCGCTGGTGCCGCAGGTCAGTTTTGCTGATCTTGATGGCCCGACCTGGTTGGCGGTGGATGTGGAGCCGCCGCTACAGTTTACGACCGGCGAATTGCATCTTTAGGATGCCAACGCAGTAAATTCGCCATTGCAAAGAGATACTTTTCGCTGGCTTCATCTGAGGAGACAGGCGGAAACTCGGCGGTAATACAGTGCAAGTTCAGATCAGCACACCAACTGCCGAAGGAGCCGGGCGTTTCATAGCCGACGCTGGTCACCAGCGGTAATTCAAACGCCTGAGCCAGCCATTCACCTAATTCACTGTGCCTGGGATCTTCAATACAAGCCAGCGGATCGTGAAAAGAGACTATCCAGGCGGGTTGGATACGATGAATGAGCTGGCACAACGCCTGGGTTTCAGGTTCTGAGCCTGGTTTATCTCCGGTCAGCAAGACCACGTCGCGCTTTTCGGCGGCGCTGTTCCAGCGGTACACCGTTTCACCTTCTTTCCAGTTCGCTGCAGGAAAGTTTCTGTTCAAATCCACACCATTAGCATTGGCTCGTAAACCAAGCTGGCAACCGTCAGGATTCACACAGAGCACGACATGATGGCGGCGCAGAGAAGGGGTTAATGTGCGTAATGCGCAGGAGAGGGTGACGACGGAAGAATTTTCGTCGCCGTGGGTGCCAGCCAGAATCAACCCACTTTCGCTGCTGGCTGCAGACGCCGGAAACCAGATCAATGGTGCACCTAATAATGAACGTCCGTAATGTTCGGTTCCTGGCGGAAAAGCGCCCCGTTCGGCGCGCGGGCGGGTCACGGTCATAATCGTCTCGAATATAAGAAGTATTACAGGCAGTGTTGTGCAAATTTTGCGGATTATCAAATCCTTTTCGACAACGATATGTTATCGATCCTTTATCACTTTTTTACCGGAAGTTATTTGCATTTCTTCAAGGAGAAACAAATAATTACGCATCAATCTTAACATCGTTTTGAGGGTATCTTATGAAGCACTCTGTTTCAGTCACTTGTTGTGCGCTGTTAGTCAGCAGCATTTCCCTGTCGTATGCTGCAGATGTTCCGGGCGGCACAGTACTGGCAGAGAAACAGGAGTTGGTGCGCCACATTAAAGATGAGCCTGCATCATTAGACCCCGCGAAAGCCGTGGGTTTGCCAGAGATTCAGGTCATTCGCGATTTGTTTGAAGGGTTGGTGAATCAGAACGAGAAAGGCGAGATTGTGCCTGGCGTTGCTACCCAGTGGAAAAGTAATGACAACCGCATCTGGACTTTTACCCTGCGCGATAACGCCAAATGGGCCGATGGTACACCGGTAACGGCACAGGATTTTGTCTATAGCTGGCAGCGTCTGGTGGATCCGAAAACGTTGTCTCCGTTTGCCTGGTTTGCCGCACTGGCTGGAATCAACAACGCCCAGGCAATTATTGATGGTAAGGCTACGCCAGCTCAACTTGGCGTCACCGCTGTTGATGCCCATACTCTGAAAATTCAGCTTGATAAACCGTTGCCCTGGTTTGTGAATTTAACCGCTAACTTTGCTTTTTTCCCGGTGCAAAAAGCCAACGTTGAAAGTGGTAAAGAGTGGACGAAGCCCGGGAATTTGATCGGCAATGGTGCTTATGTACTTAAAGAGCGCGTAGTAAATGAAAAGCTGGTCGTCGTGCCGAATACCCATTATTGGGATAACGCTAAAACGGTGCTGCAGAAAGTGACTTTCCTGCCAATTAACCAGGAGTCCGCCGCGACCAAGCGCTATCTTGCAGGTGATATTGATATCACTGAATCCTTCCCAAAAAATATGTATCAGAAACTACTGAAGGATATTCCAGGGCAGGTTTATACGCCGCCGCAGTTGGGGACGTATTATTATGCATTTAACACGCAAAAAGGGCCAACGGCAGATCAACGTGTCCGTCTGGCATTAAGCATGACGATTGATCGTCGTCTGATGGCAGAAAAAGTATTAGGTACAGGTGAAAAGCCGGCATGGCATTTTACGCCAGATGTTACCGCCGGATTTACGCCAGAACCTTCGCCGTTTGAGCAAATGAGTCAGGAAGAACTGAATGCCCAGGCGAAAACATTGTTGAGCGCTGCCGGATATGGTCCACAGAAACCGTTGAAACTTACACTGCTGTATAACACTTCGGAAAATCACCAGAAAATTGCTATTGCCGTCGCGTCGATGTGGAAAAAGAATCTTGGTGTAGATGTCAAATTACAAAATCAGGAATGGAAAACCTATATCGATAGTCGTAACACCGGTAACTTTGATGTTATTCGCGCCTCGTGGGTCGGGGATTATAATGAACCATCGACTTTCTTGACGCTGTTAACATCAACGCACTCAGGGAATATTTCACGTTTTAACAATCCGGCATACGACAAGGTACTGGCTCAGGCATCGACTGAAAATACCGTTAAAGCGCGCAACGCCGATTACAACGCGGCAGAGAAAATCCTGATAGAACAAGCACCGATTGCGCCGATTTATCAATATACTAATGGTCGGTTAATCAAACCGTGGTTGAAAGGTTATCCAATTAATAACCCGGAAGATGTGGCGTATAGTCGGACTATGTATATAGTGAAGCATTAATATGATGTCATCTGGCGCGGTTAAGCGCGCCAGATTTAACAATCCCGATAAAATCCCTTCTTTTTTTAAATCCTCCCTATAAAAAATCATTCCAACGATGGAATTTTGAAATTTTCTGGCAATATCGAACATAAATAATAATCAAATGTTTTATTTGTCAGGTGTATTACATACGCTGAATATAAGCTGTGCTTTACTTTTCTTTACAACGTAAAGTGAATTGCATTCCTGGTGAAATATCTTCATTAGAAAACAGACATACAGCTAAAAAATGGGGTGGTAAAATGAAAAAACTTTCAGCTATTCCGTTAGTTATCTCGTTATTATTCATTAATTATTCCTCTTTAACGCTGGCCGCAGAATCACTGCCCGATGCCTCATCGCTGGGACTGGAAAACTTAACGAATGATCTCTCCCGGCAAGAATTGTTTGTGAAAATTCTGGAATCGGATCCTTCGCGTGATAAAGAGTTTGATTCCTTTGCTGTAAAAAAATATTTTAAATTTCCGGCTGATGTTGCTTACGATTCAGTATTGAATCAACCACGACCCAGTTCTTTATTTGGTGTGGATATCAGCCATCATAACGGCAGGAACTTCCCGATCGAACTGTTGGCAAAAAATAAGTCTGTGTTCTTGTATATGAAGTCCAGTCAAGGAACACGTTATGTTGATCCTGAATTCGCCGGCTTTTGGCAGCGGGCCGGCGATACTGAACGAGGGATAAAACTTCACCGTGGAGCCTACCACTTTCTTTCCAGCGGTACACCGGCAGACGACGCAGAATTGTGGGGACGCAAGCAGGCAATGACGTTTGTCAAAGTTATCAAAGCTAACGGTGGGCTAAGGGCGACAGACATGCCACCGGCAGTGGATGTTGAGTGGGATGTGGATTCATTAACGGGTAAGGACCGCTGGCAGAAGCGCAAACCTGCGGAAATTATAACAATGATCAAGGCTTTTACCGCGCAGGTAGAAGCCGATTTAGGGCGTAAACCGGTTATCTACACTGCACGTGCGTGGTGGAAAGATGCCGTTGGTGGGGAAAATAGTTTCGCCCAGGTCGCAGAACATAAACTGTGGCTGGCTGATTACTCTAATCAGGCACAGGCCAGTGAAACCCCGCGTTCAATTAACCAGACAAAATGGGCAATCTGGCAGTTTACCGATGCTGCACAGCTTAATTTGGGATCGAGTAAGAAATTCGATGCCAGTATTTATAAAGGACCGACTGCTGAGTTTTATTCCACTCTTGGTGTTCAGGAGTTTTAAATTATGAATAAACGATGGCTAATTTTATGTAAATCGGCCCTTGGGCTGTTCATTGCAGGAATATCACTGGGAATGACTGACGTCCTGGCAGATGATATTTGCAAAAATGGTGCAATGGTCCCTGATGAATATTGTCATTTTTTTATCCATTATGGCTCTGAGAACCCTGGGAGACTGGATATCCGAATTAGTGACGCATTAAAAATACCTGATCAGGATGCAGCAAAAACTCGCTCCATCGGGTTGATTATTGCAATTTCAAAATATCCACTTTTGCATGAGGATATTCCTGCCGCAGCGGTAGATGGCCAAAGAATGGCTGATTTTCTTATCAACGGACAGAAGTTTGATGAGGTTATTTTATTAAAAGATCAGGATGCATCGCTGGATAATATTAATTATTTTTTGAAAGAATATCTACCTGCCAGAGGGACGATGTTTGATAAAAAAGCCCGTTTGTTAATTGCTTATTCAGGACATGGGCGTTTTGGTACTCAAAATGGTAATTCTGATAAAGCACCGGCATTTGTTTTGAGTAATGCTACAGATATCGATGGTTCAAAAGGGATGTATGAAATGCCAGCGCTGAATGCACAGCTTAATATTCTGGCAAAGCGTTATTTCCATGTTCTGACTTTAGTCAATGCTTGCTTTGGTTCTGGCTTGTATGGCATGACCATCGGAGCGGGTAACTCTAACTCGTACAGTAATCCGGGTGCGTATGCAATAGCTGCCGGTGACGATAAAACAGAGGTTTACTCGCTGGATGCAAAGCGCGGAAGTGTCTTTTTTGATACAATTATCAAAGGGGTAACGAATGGTGTTGCCGACGAACGTTTTGGTAAGTCATATATGGTAAAGGTAGATGGTAAGAAAGAATACTATGCCGGAATAACCAGAACGTTGAGTTTATTTATCTATGTTAACGATAATATTCAGATATTAATGAAAAGCTGGATGAACAAGGGAAGGGGTTACATTTAAGTGATGCCTGGATTGGTGCAACAGAAATACCCGCAGGCCCTGGGGGATTCTTCTTCATCAATGAGCCTGCGGCAAGTCGTCTGGATAATAAGACTCAACTGGCTGCGGGAAAAGCAGGAGAGTTTACTAATATCGATGTGGCATCATTCTCTATTGATAAGCCAGATTCTTCCCCCGCAGATAATCAAGAAAAAGATAATAAATCAATTGAGATTCCTTATGGTCCCGTAAGTGCAATTCCCAATCGTCCTGATATTCGTATTTTTAAAACGCCGGAGATTTATCCGATCCATGGACATGATATTTCATCTAATGATGGTGAGATCGACTGGAAATTGTTTCAGGAAAAATCGTCTGCGCGTTTTGTATATACGAGAGTAGTTGGCTGGAGAGGTCCAGATTCATCATTTAAGTCTCACTGGAAACAATTAGCTGATTCCAAATTTGACCGTGGAGGTTATTTCAAATTTGATTTTTGTCGCACTCCTGAAGCACAACTGGAAACGGCAAAAAGCCTCCTGTCTGCTGATCCAAATATGTTACCGCCCGGTATTTTATTGGTAAATCCTGAAGGTGAAGATACAACTCAACTAGCCTGTTTTAAAAAATCGGGAATGGCGAAAGCACGTAATGATATTTTGCACTTTGCTGGTCTGGTCTATCAAAATTATCATAAGACCCCCATATTTTATGGCAATCATAATAATCTGTCCCACTTCATGGATAGTCGATTCGAGCAGTATATGGTGTGGATGGGGTATTGGGGACAAGCTGGCGTGAAGCTTGAGGGGCGCAATCCCTGGACGCTTTGGCAATATTCAGGGAATGAAACTGTACCGGGGATCGGCCACAGCACTGAGTCGGAAGTTTTCTTTGGTACTGAAGAACAGTATGTTCAGTTTAAAGCGGGTGAGAATAATGTAGCACTGGCTGCTGTTAATTGAAAAAATAAATAAGACTGGATGGCAAATATGTATATCGCCATCCAGTTTCTACGGGTTGTTACTTCATCTGATCCGGCGGTGTAATATTATCCATATACAACGTCTGGCTTGGGAAGGCAAAATCTGCGCCATGCGACTGTACAATATCGATAATCTTCAAATAAACATCCTGTTGGACTGCCAGCCATTCGGCCCATACCGTGGTTTTGGTAAAGCAATAAACCATGATATTTAATGACGAGTCAGCAAACTGGTTGAAATAGACCAGTAAGGTTTGTCGCTGATCGATGTCGGGGTGATTTTTCAGCATTTCGCGTACAGCTTCGACAACGGCACCCACTTTTGCCGCGTCTTCATAACGTAAACCGATGGTCGTAGTAATACGACGGTTGGTCATGCGTCCCGGGTTTTCTACGCTGATAGACGAAAACAGCGAGTTTGGCACGTACAGAGGACGGTGATCAAAGGTGTTTATTTTAGTGATACGCCAGCCAATTTCTGCCACCGTACCTTCGATATTTCTGTCCGGTGAACGGATCCAGTCGCCAATGCTAAAGGGGCGATCGAAATAGAGCATAATCCCGGAAAAGAAGTTACTCAAAATATCTTTACCGGCCATACCGACAGCAAGACCACCAATACCACCGAAGGTCAGCAACCCGGAAAGGCTCATACCAAAATGTTCACCGTAAAGCAGAACAATCACCACAATTATGCAGATTTTGATGATACGTGACATAATCCGCGCACTGGTGATATCACGGCCTTTTTTTATCTGTTGTTTTTCAAACTGGTTAATCAGAAGGAATAACTTAACCGTCAGAATAAGCGCAATCAGTGACGTACAAATAAAATCAACGGCGTCTGGTGTGATAAATTTGAGTTTGTAATTTTCAATGACATAATTAATGATGCTGCCAACAGCACTAATAATTATGGTGTAGATCAAAAATTGAACCGCATGGAATAAGAATCCTTTCTTGTTACGATTCCCACGACGAAACAAAAAGCTCATCAGAATCAATGCTGCGCAGCTACCGAAAATAATGACCAGATTAAGCGCATTATTTGTAAACAGTTCAGCGATCATTGTTTTATCAGGCTCCTCCAGATTGGTTGAAGTCATGCCGGAAACCCCTGGCGGGGCTATTTTACCGCGACAAATGATTCATATCATCAATAGTAAGGGAAGGAAGTAGCAACATCAGCGAATTGATCAATAGATTGATGATATAAACGTCAACAATCTGACGCCTTCAGAGCAGACAACGACAAAATGTCATGGTATTGTTACGCATAAGTAACAGAGAGTTTGTTTGCACAAGGATTACATTATGATCATGATGAAATTAAAGTCAGCGAGGGGAAGAAAGTTTCTCTTAGGCTTGTTGGCGGTTTTTATTATTGCGGCGTCGGTGGTGACTCGCGCAACCATTGGTGGTGTTATTGAACAATATAATATTCCGCTGTCTGACTGGACGACATCAATGTATGTGATTCAATCTTCGATGATTTTCGTGTACAGCCTGGTTTTTACCGTGTTGCTGGCAATCCCGCTGGGAATTTATTTCCTCGGCGGCGATGAGAAATAAGCAAGAAGAAAAGGCCCGAAGTATCGGGCCTCGTGAGTAATTAAAGAACGATTAATCGTCGTCGTCTTCTTCTTCGTCATCCAGTTCAACAGGCGTCTGGTATTGATCGGGTTTGATTACCAGCAGGTCGCAACGGAGATGATCAATCACCTGTTCCGCCGTATTGCCAAGGAATGCCGCGGAAATTCCGGTTCGTCCTACGGTGCCAAGAACGACAATTCCTGCCTGCAAATGTTCCGCCAGATCAGGAATCACTTCTTCCGGCAGACCTTTTTCGACGTGCGTCATGTTTTCATTAATACCGAATTTCTGCCGCAGGGCTTTCATCGCCAGCAAATGTTGTCCGCGGATAGCGTCGTTATAAACGCTTGGATCAAATTCCGGCAGCTCAATAGCAATATTAATAGGAGTAACGGGATACGCGCCAACCAGATGGACTTCGGTGTGATTCACCTGTGCAGCCAGTTCAATCGTCTCTTTCACCAGTTTTTCATTGAGAGCATTATGATACGGCTCTTCGCTGGCGAGATTTACTGCCACCAACGCCTTACCGCCTTCCGGCCACGGTTGATCTTTCACCATCCACACCGGACTTGGGCATTTACGCAACAGATGCCAGTCGGTAGGGGTAAAGATAACCGCTTCCAGACGATCATGTTGGTGTGCCATTTTCAGGACTAAATCGTGCCCACCGCTGACCACTTCCTGAATGATGGCTTCGAAAGGACGGTTATGCCAGACCACTTTGATTTCAATGGGGACGCCAGCGTTAAGATAATATTTCGCCTGCTCGTGTATCCACGCAGTTCGCTGACTGATAACACCCTGACGCATGGCGGTGCGCTCGTCCGGGGAGAGCAGGGTAGTCATTTCGTATGAGAAATCATAAATCGGCAAAAAAGCTTTAATTTTGCCACCAATCCGTTGATGTAAATAAACAGCTCGCCGTAATGCTGGTTGATCGTCCTGGTTAGGATCGATAACAACGAGCATGTTCTGATACATAGCCATACAGGGTCTCCTTACAACAACTGTCAATGCAGTTTGTAATTAAAAGATTAACCCATATCTGGTGAATGAAACAGTGATGAACCTTCTGCCAGATCAATAAATCAGAAAAATTTAATGATATGACAGAAGGATAGTCGATTATGCGGAAAAATCAGGCGACGTTGCGCGTATGACCAGCAAGCAGGGCCAGCGCATCGTTATTTTCGATGGTGATGTATTTACCTTTGACTGCCAGCATGCCGCTTTTTTGGAAGCGTCCCAGCAGACGGCTGATGGTTTCTACCGTCAGGCCCAGGTAGTTGCCGATATCGCCACGAGTCATCGTCAGGCGGAATTCACGAGGGGAGAAGCCGCGTTGGGCAAAACGACGGGACAGGTTGTAGATAAAAGCAGCCAGACGTTCTTCTGCATTTTTCTTCGACAGCAGCAGAATCATGTCCTGATCGCCTTTAATTTCACCGCTCATCAGACGCATCATCTGCTGACGCAGATTCGGCATTTTACCAGACAGATCGTCCAGTGTTTCGAACGGGATTTCACATACCATTGACGTTTCCAGCGCCTGGGCGAAGCTAGGGTGATGACCGCTGCCAATAGCGTCAAAACCTACCAGATCGCCTGCTAAATGGAAGCCAGTGATTTGCTCGTCGCCTTGCTCTGTGATGGTATAACTTTTAATCGTACCGGAGCGGATGGCATAAAGCGATTTAAGTTCATCACCAGCCTTAAACAGCGTCTGGCCTTTCTGAATAGGCTTCTTTCGCTCAATGATATTATCAAGCTGATCAAGCTCATGTTCGTTTAGTGTGAACGGGATGCAAAGCTGACTGATGCTGCAATCCTGGCAATGGATAGCACAACCGCCAGACTGAATGCGCCGTATAATTCGCTTTTCCGGGATCATAGGTCTGCTCAAGCCGTAATTGATATTTGTCAATTTTAACATCTTTTTAGGGAGCAAGTAAGTCTAAGCAAACCTTAACAGCGGAGAATTCCGATAATAGATGTAAATATATATCTATCTACTTGAAAATTCTTAAATTATTAAGGATGGCTTTACATAAAACTGTGAGCAAACCGGCACAAATTGTTTAAGGTCTACAGCAGTAGATAGCCTTCATGGCGCAATAACCACTCTTTTCGCTGCACTCCGCCTGCATATCCGGTCATCGTGCCGTTTCGTCCAATAACCCGGTGGCAAGGTACGACAATACTGATCGGATTTGAACCGTTCGCCGCGCCAACGGCGCGCGCTGCGCCCGGACGACCCAGATGTTCTGCCAGTTGACCGTAATGCATTACCTGGCCACAAGGAATAGTGCGCAATGTTTTCCACACTTCCCGCTGAAATGGAGTACCACCAGTAGCGGTAGGAAGGGTATCAATAATGCTAAGATTACCGGCAAAATAGTCGCGAAGTTTGTCGCTAAGACCGCCGGGATTGGTTGCGGAAATTCGCTCATAACCTTCTTTGCGATAATGGATGTCCAGCAATTGCACCATGCGATCACTGTACTCTTCCCATTCAACCGCCCGCAGACGGAATTGTTCATCGCAAATCACCCATAGTGGACCCAATGGGGTGGCAATTTTTTCTTCAAGTAATCTCAGCATCCGTTCTCTCTCAAGACAAACGTGGGTAAAACCCGGACTAATCAGTAGACCGACAAGATACCATGCCAGCAATATCAGCAGCCATACCACCAAGAATATAAGAGGAGACAGTAAGGCTAACAAATTGTAGGTATCCAGTTTGGCGGCTGGCTTATATCGTTGCAGAAGTCAGAGAAACAGAGATATTAGTGCTGATGGTTATATAGAGGTGCAAACAATGCAAAAAAGGGGGCAGGCAGCCACTGCTGATCGCGTTTTTAGTCTGCGAATGTGATTATCTTCTGCGCACGCATAAAAAAATAGAGCCTGTCGACATCCGCCAGACTCTACAGTACACACAGCAGTGCATCCGCGTCTTTATTCCGGCCTGGGTTCCTGTCTGCCGGTGACAGTGTTATAACGGTTTTACCACTCTGTTGCCAATTTTCTTCAGTGACCGGTTTCACGAAAATATAAGTTAAATCAGCCGCTATACAACTGAGTCATCATGCATTAATGCTTCGCCGTAATATATGTTGTTCCTAATCTGCATACGGGAAATTGCGCCAGACCGTTGTCGGCCTGATGGGGCACAGTTATTATATCGCGCTCTGTATTGCGTGAGGATGCTACATGAACCCTGACGACAAATCGCTGTTTCTTGACGCCATGGAAGATGTCCAGCCACTGAAATGCGCTACTGATGTCTACTGGCATCCAACGCGTAACCAACGTGCGCCGCAGCGTATAGATACGCTGCAACTTGATAATTTTCTCACCACCGGATTTCTTGACATTATTCCACTAACCCAGCCGCTGGAATTTCGTCGGGAAGGGTTGCAACATGGGGTGATTGATAAGCTACGCAGCGGCAAATATCCGCAGCAGGCCAGCCTGAATTTACTGCGCCAGCCGGTGGAGGAGTGCCGTAAAATGGTATTCAGTTTTATTCATCAGGCGCTGGCGGACGGCTTGCGAAATGTGCTTATTATTCATGGCAAAGGGCGGGAAGATAAATCACACGCGAATATTATTCGTAGCTATGTGGCGCGTTGGCTGACGGAGTTCGAAGACGTACAGGCCTATTGCACCGCACTACCGCATCATGGCGGTAGCGGGGCATGTTACGTCGCGCTGCGTAAAACGGTGCAGGCGAAGCTGGAAAACTGGGAACGCCACGCTAAACGTAGTCGATAATTAAATGACGCTTCCGCGTTTTTGAATATATCAGGCGGCTAACACGCGGTTGCGTCCGTCATTTTTTGCCCGATACAAGGCATCATCAACACGCTTAAACAGTTCATCGATGTTTTCATTTCCTTCGTGATGCGCCACGCCAATACTGACTGTGAAGCGCGGTAAGCCCGAAATACTCACTTTTGCCACGCTCAAGCGGATAGTTTCAGCCAACGAAAGTGCAGTATCCAACGGGGTTCTCGGCAACAATAAGACGAACTCTTCCCCCCCCAACGAAACACCAAATCGCCTTTGCGGGCGCAACTTTCAAGAGTATGGGCAAGCGAGCATAACACTTCATCTCCTTTCTGATGACCGTATAAGTCATTGATATGCTTAAAACGATCGGTGTCGATGAGCAACAAACTATAATCCTGAGCTATTGCCAGGTGCTGCATCTGTCCGGGGTCAGTTATGTGATAAAACTGCCGACGGTTGAGTAATCCCGTTAGTGCATCATGGTGGGCTGCATGTTCCAGTTGTTCCTCCAGCCGTTTTTGCTCTGTAATATCATGTACGATGCATAACATTAACCTGTCGCCGTAAATCTCAATTGGCCCGGCATAAGTTTGCACATGCCGAATGGAGCCATCTGCCAGTTTATGGACAAAATTGAGAGGCTTATGGCCGCCGGGCAACCGTGAAATTTCATGCATGACTGGCATGATGCGACGCCCAAGCATATTTATTTCCCAGGTGTGCTTCTGACACATTGTTTCATGGTTGTAGCCGTAGATATTGAGCGCGGCCAGATTAGCATCGACGATTTGGCCATCACGTGAGGGATCAATTAACAGCATCGGTGCAGAGTTGGTCAGAAAAAAACGAGCATAAAACCCTTGTTTTTTACGCTGATAATTCGCTGAACGACTGGCTTTTAACCCCAGTGTTGCTGGAGTTTCCATTCCTTCGAAGATAATTACTTTTCCCGTCTCACTCATCTCTTTGAGGGGCAATCGGCAGCTTAATGCCGCCTCTTCACCATTACGCTGGACAGTGAGAATTTCTACAATATCGAGCTGGTTATGCAAGTCTGTGAGGTATTTAAGAAGCTCGTTTTGCGAGGAGATGGAATAGAGGCCGGTACGTAGCTGACTAAAGGTGAGTTCTTGCATCAAAAGTCGCGCTGCACTATTGGCATAAATTAATTGTTCTTCAAAGGGTGAAACGATCCAGACAGGACTGGTTAATAAGTCCAGAGTATTGAAGTTGTGCGTATTCATTGAAATCCCGTTATTTTTATCAATCTTTTGTTACTACCTGATCGCAAAAATGCCACGACAAATGATCAGATAATTCTGATAATGATAGACGCTATTTAACGCTTTACACGTTTTCAAATCAGGAAAAGTATTTTGCTTTCTGTATTTAATTTTGACAGGACTTTATTAATCATTTCAGGGTAATGGGGTGATGAGATGTTGCGTAAGATGACCAGAAGACTAGACTACAAAATAATGCGTTGACAATGGAGGCACTGTGGAAGTGATTAAGGGAGCGGACGTAAATGTCCCGGATGCAGTATTTGCCTGGATGTTGGATGGTAAAGGCGGAGTTAAACCGCTGGAAAATACAGATGATATAGATGAAGCGCATCCTTGCTGGCTCCACCTCAATTATGTGCACCATGACAGTGCCCAATGGCTGGCGACAACACCCTTGTTGCCAAATAACGTACGCGATGCGCTGGCGGGGGAAAGCACGCGGCCCAGGGTCAGCCGTCTTGGGGAAGGGACGTTGATTACTTTACGCTGCATTAATGGCAGTACTGATGAACGTCCCGATCAACTGGTCGCCATGCGTGTTTATATGGATGGACGGTTAATTGTCTCGACCCGACAACGTAAAGTGTTGGCGCTGGATGATGTGGTTAGCGATCTGGAAGAGGGAACCGGCCCGACCGATTGCGGTGGCTGGCTGGTGGATGTGTGTGATGCGTTAACCGATCATTCCAGTGAGTTTATAGAACAACTGCACGATAAAATTATCGACCTGGAAGATAATCTGCTCGATCAACAAATACCGCCGCGCGGTTTCCTGGCGTTGCTGCGTAAACAATTAATTGTGATGCGTCGCTATATGGCACCGCAGCGTGATGTTTATGCTCGCCTTGCTAGTGAGCGTCTGCCGTGGATGAATGACGACCAACGCCGCCGAATGCAGGACATTGCCGATCGTCTCGGACGCGGCCTGGATGAGATTGACGCCTGTATTGCCCGAACCGGCGTGATGGCAGATGAAATCGCTCAGGTCATGCAGGAAAATTTAGCGCGTCGTACTTATACGATGTCGTTGATGGCAATGGTCTTTTTACCCAGTACGTTTTTAACTGGGTTATTTGGTGTCAACCTCGGTGGTATTCCTGGCGGGGGATGGCAATTCGGCTTTTCGCTTTTTTGTATTCTGTTAGTTGTTCTTATTGGTGGTGTTGCTTTATGGTTGCATCGTAGTAAATGGTTGTAACAAAAGAAAATTTGTCTACTTCCTGTATATAAAAATGCCGTAAAGTTTGAGCGAAGTCAATAAACTCTCTACCCATTCAGGGCAATATCTCCCTCGCAGGTGAATGCAACGTCAAGCGATGGGCGTTGCGCTCCATATTGTCTTACTTCCTTTTTTGAATTACTGCATAGCACAATTGATTCGTACGACGCCGACTTAGATGAGTCGGCTTTTTTTTGCCTGTAATTTTTCAGCGTCTACCCTTTAAGAGTCCACCCCATGACCGGAGGGAAATATGACGACACTCATTTATTTGCAAATTCCTGTCCCTGAACCCATTCCTGGCGATCCCGTACCAGTGCCAGATCCCATCCCTCGTCCGCAACCCATGCCAGACCCGCCGCCAGATGAAGAACCGATTAAATTGTCGCATCGTGAGCGTAGATCTGCGAGGATACGCGCCTGCTAATTTTGCGTCGATGACCACGAGAATAGATTGTGACCGCTTTTTCTACCCTGAACGTTTTGCCTCCCGCCCAGCTCACTAACCTTAATGAGTTGGGCTATTTAACCATGACGCCGGTGCAGGCCGCCGCGCTTCCGGCGATCCTTGCCGGAAAAGATGTTCGCGTGCAGGCGAAAACTGGCAGCGGCAAAACGGCGGCATTTGGCCTTGGCTTGTTACAGCAAATTGATGCGTCGCTGTTTCAGACCCAGGCTTTAGTGCTGTGCCCGACCCGTGAACTGGCGGATCAGGTTGCCGGAGAGTTGCGCCGGCTGGCGCGTTTTCTGCCGAATACCAAAATCTTGACCTTATGCGGCGGCCAGCCGTTCAGCATTCAGCGCGATTCGCTGCAACATGCGCCGCATATCATCGTGGCAACGCCGGGTCGTTTGCTCGATCACCTGCAAAAAGGCACTGTATCGCTGGATACCCTGAATACGCTGGTAATGGATGAAGCCGACCGTATGTTGGATATGGGATTTAGCGACGCAATTGATGACGTCATCCGTTTTGCGCCTGCTTCTCGCCAGACGCTTCTGTTTTCTGCAACCTGGCCGGACGCAATTGCCGCGATTAGCGGTCGTGTACAACGCGATCCTTTAGCGATTGAGATTGATACGTCAGATGCTTTACCGCCTATTGAACAACAATTTTATGAGACATCCAGCAAAGGCAAAATTTCGTTGTTGCAGCGGTTATTAAGCTTGCATCAGCCATCATCTTGTGTGGTGTTCTGTAATACAAAAAAAGATTGCCAGGCTGTGTGTGATGCTCTGAATGAAGTAGGGCAAAGTGCATTGTCGTTACATGGCGATCTGGAACAACGCGACCGCGATCAGACGTTGGTTCGTTTTGCCAATGGTAGCGCACGTGTGCTGGTGGCGACCGATGTCGCGGCACGTGGTCTGGATATCAAATCTCTTGCGCTGGTGGTGAACTTTGAGCTGGCGTGGGACCCTGAAGTTCATGTACATCGCATCGGGCGTACTGCGCGAGCGGGGAATAGCGGTCTGGCGATCAGTTTCTGTGCTCCGGAAGAGGCGCAGCGGGCGAATATCATTTCTGACATGTTGCAGATAAAACTTAACTGGCAAACGCCGCCAGCCAGCAGCGCCATTGTGCCGCTGGAAGCAGAAATGGTGACGTTGTGCATTGATGGTGGGAAAAAAGCGAAAATGCGTCCAGGAGATGTGCTGGGGGCGCTGACGGGGGATATTGGTCTGGATAGCACAGATATTGGCAAAATTGCCGTTCATCCAGCACATGTCTACGTCGCAGTGCGTCAGTCTGTTGCCCATAAGGCATGGAAACAGTTACAGGGCGGAAAGATTAAAGGGAAAACGTGCCGGGTGCGGTTATTAAAATAACGAAATGTTGAATTGCCGGATGCGACGCTGGTTGCGTCTTATCCGGCCAGCACA
The DNA here is from genome assembly GCF_002900365.1 of Escherichia marmotae. Lineage (NCBI taxonomy): Bacteria > Pseudomonadati > Pseudomonadota > Gammaproteobacteria > Enterobacterales > Enterobacteriaceae > Escherichia > Escherichia marmotae. Next base: position 1,010,926 of record NZ_CP025979.1, on the reverse strand, counting down.
AGAATAGCCCGATAAGCTTGCGTATCGGGCGCTATCCTGGTTATTTCACTTCAACCACATTCAGGCGTAACTCATCCAACTGATTTTCATCTTCTTCAGGCTGCCAGCCCGCGGGTTGTAGTGGTAGCTCTTCGCGATCAAACGCCAGATCACCGCCGTTAACCACTTCAGAACCGTGGGTAATGCCTTTGAAATCGAACAGATTGGTATCGCACAGATGTGACGGCACCACATTCTGCATCGCGCTGAACATTGTCTCAATACGCCCTGGATAACGCTTATCCCAATCACGCAACATATCGGCAATCACCTGACGTTGCAGGTTAGGCTGTGAACCGCACAGGTTGCACGGAATAATCGGGAACGCTTTCGCATCGGCAAAACGCTGAATGTCCTTTTCACGGCAATAAGCCAGCGGACGAATTACGATATGTTTGCCGTCATCGCTCATCAGCTTTGGTGGCATACCTTTCATCTTGCCGCCGTAGAACATGTTTAAGAACAGCGTTTGCAGGATATCGTCACGATGGTGACCCAGTGCGATTTTCGTCGCGCCCAGTTCTGTTGCCGTGCGGTAAAGAATACCGCGACGCAGACGAGAGCAGAGTGAGCAGGTGGTTTTGCCTTCCGGGATCTTTTCTTTCACGATCCCATAAGTATTCTCTTCAACAATTTTGTACTCAACGCCCAGCTTTTCAAGATACTCCGGCAGGACGTGCTCCGGGAAACCGGGCTGCTTCTGGTCGAGGTTAACGGCAACCAGCGAAAAACTGATTGGCGCGCTTTGCTGCAAATTCCGCAGGATCTCCAGCATGGTATAGCTGTCTTTTCCCCCGGAAAGGCAAACCATAATGCGGTCGCCATCTTCAATCATATTGAAGTCAGCAATGGCTTCGCCCACATTGCGGCGCAGGCGTTTTTGTAATTTGTTCAGGTTGTATTGTTCTTTCTTACTAATTTCTTGATTTTGCAACATTTAATAGTAGCTCAATTCATTATATGGCATCAGAAGAGTATGCATCATGCCGGGATATCCGACAGCAGAAGTCTGATATAAAAACAGTGGCGTGTATGGTACGGATTAGAGGGGAAAATGTCAGCACATTTGCGAAATGAATCAAAAAGCCCGCAGCGACGTGCGGGCGTTAGTTATTAGCGCACGACCAGCACTGAACACTCTGCATGACGTACTACGGCAGCGGCGTTAGAGCCGAGCAGGTAGGTGGTAATATCCGGTCGATGGGAGGCAATGATGATCATATGAGCAGGGATCTTTTTCGCCATTTCCAGAATGCGGTCTTTTGGCGAACCTTCTTCAACATGGATATGCACTCTGTCAGTCGGCAGTTTGAATTTTTTAATGACTTCTTCCAGTTGCGATTTGGCTTCCGCTTTCAGGTCATCCATTGCCGGTAACTCTGCGGAATACGCTAAACCCAGAGAGGCATAGTAGGGCAGCGAAGGTATTACCGTCAGGAAATGAACCTCTGCATCATCAATTTTTGCCTCGGCTTCAACGTGACTAATCACGCGTTGAGTTAATTCTGAGTCGGAAATATCGATAGGGACAAGAATCGTTCTGTTCATAAAACCTCCTGTTTTAGTATCCGCATAAAGTGTAACGCCAGATGACACTTTTTGTGTAATGACGGAGTTCACATTTTTAATTTAGATTAAGCAGGATTCAATAAGTAGAAAAAGCCCGCCAGAGAGGCGGGCAGGCAGGATTAGAACTGATAAACCAGATCTAAAGCGACAATATCATCGGTAGAGATACCGTTGGCAGCGTAGAAGCTGTCATCTTCATCCAACAGGTTAATTTTATAGTCAACATAGGTTGACATATTTTTGTTGAAATAATATGTCGCGCCAACATCTGCGTATTTGACCAGATCTTTATCGTCAACACCGGCTGGATTATCAACACCACCAGCAGCGTTCAGGTCACGCCCTTTAGACATCAGGAAAGACACTGCCGGACGCAGGCCAAAGTCAAACTGATATTGGGCGGTGACTTCAAAGTTCTGGGTCTTGTTCGCAACGGCGTAATCACTGTTGCCAAATGGCGTCATATTACGTGTTTCGGAATACATGGTTGCCAGGTAGATGTGATCTTACCCACCAATAGTGGACACAGGACTAAGTGAGTAAACTCTCAACCAGAGGTGACTCATGACAAAACCAGTATCAATCAGCAAGAAGCCCCGTAAACAACATACGCCTGAATTTCGTAACGAAGCCCTGAAACTCGCTGAACGCATCGGTGTGGCCGCCGCAGCCCGTGAACTCAGCCTGTATGAATCTCAGCTTTATGCCTGGCGCAGTAAACAGCAGCAACAAATGAGTTCGTCAGAGCGCGAAAGCGAACTGGCCGCTGAAAATGTCCGCCTTAAACGACAACTGGCGGAGCAGGCTGAGGAACTGGCCATCCTCCAAAAGGCCGCGACATACTTCGCGAAGCGCCTGAAATGAAGTATGTCTTCATCGAAAATCATCGGGCAGAGTTCAGCATCAAAGCGATGTGTCGTGTACTTCGGGTTGCCCGCAGCGGCTGGTATGTCTGGCTCAGGCGTCGTCACCAGATGAGCCTGCGCCAACAGTTTCGGCTCACCTGCGATACCGCTGTTCATAAGGCATTCTTTGAGGCAAAGCAGCGATACGGTGCTCCCCGCCTTGCTGACGAACTGCCGGAGTTCAATATTAAAACCATTGCCGCCAGCCTGCGTCGTCAGGGGCTGCGGGCGAAAGCCGGCCGGAAGTTCAGCCCGGTCAGCTACCGTGCACATGGCCTGCCCGTATTGGAGAATCTGCTGGAGCAGGACTTCAGCGCCAGCGGCCCGAACCAGAAGTGGGCGGGTGACATCACGTACTTGCGTACCGATGAGGGCTGGTTGTATCTCGCAGTAGTCATCGACCTGTGGTCACGCGCCGTTATTGGCTGGTCGATGTCACCGCGAATGACAGCACAACTGGCCTGTGATGCACTGCAAATGGCGTTGTGGCGGAGAAGACGCCCGGAAAGCGTCATTGTTCATACGGACCGTGGTGGTCAATACTGTTCAGGGGATTATCAGGCGCTGCTGAAGCGACACAACCTGCGTGGCAGTATGAGTGCGAAAGGCAACTGTTATGACAATGCCTGTGTGGAAAGCTTCTTTCATTCGCTGAAGGTGGAATGTATCCACGGGGAACGCTTTAGCAGCCGGGAAATAATGCGGGCAACGGTGTTTAATTATATCGAGTGTGATTACAATCGCTGGCGTCGTCACAGTGCCTGTGGCGGTCTCAGCCCGGAACAATTTGAAAACCATAATCTCGCTTAGGGCCGTGTCCACATTACGTGGGTAGGATCAATGTTGTTAGCATCATATTTTAACCCGGCAGTCCACGCATCGGCTTTATCGCCACCCGCCACAGTATGATTAACCTGATCATTGGTGCGGTCTGAGGAGGTGTATGCTGCACCCGCACTAAAGCCCATACCTAAATCGTAGGTTGTGGAAAGACCCCAGCCGTCGCCATTTTCATGACGAACATCACGTCCGTTATTAGTACCTTCCTGACCATTGCTCGCGCCTTCGTTGTTACCCTGATATTGCAAAGCGAAGTTCAGTCCATTAACCAGACCGAAGAAATCAGAATTACGATAAGTTGCTACGCCATTAGCACGACCGGTCATAAAGTTGTCCGCATTCGTGTAGGAGTCACCGCCAAATTCTGGCAGCATATCGGTCCAGCCTTCTATATCGTACATTACGCCGTAATTACGTCCGTAATCGAAAGAACCGTAATCAGCAAATTTCAACCCGGCGAATGCCAGACGAGTCCAGGATTGATTTTTTGAGGATTCAGTATTGTTTGCCTGAATATTGTATTCCCACTGACCATAACCAGTGAGTTGCTCGTTAATTTGTGTTTCGCCTTTAAAACCAAGACGTGCATAGCTCTGATCGCCATCTTTCGCTGAACTATCAGAAAAATAATGTAGACCATCAACTTTGCCATAAAGATCCAATTTATTGCCGTCTTTATTATAAATTTCTGCCGCATGAGCAGCTCCTGCGGAGAGCAGGGCAGGAATTAAGAGTGCCAGTACTTTGCTTTTCATTGAAAAAATCCTTTAGTTATTTTATTTGCCTTTCTTTCCCTGTTCGGGAAGGGAAAACATCCTAAAGGAAAAGTTCCATTAGCCGATAAGTATCATTTGTTACGTCTTAAGTAAAACCTTAATCAAATAATTCTTGAGAAATGATAATAAGTTTGATGAATGTTTTAGTGGTGATATATATAAAATAAAAATTATACATTTAAAAAGTGATGCGTTATTCTGCGCGGGTTATATGCCTTTATTGTCACAGATATTATTTTCTGTTGGGGCATTGCTACGATTACTTATTTCCCAACAAATAAAAAGACAAGCCCGAACTTTCATTCGGGCTTTTTTTTTGTTCAGGATAATCCTTACCCTGTTACTCTACTCGGTGCCACTTTTATCCGTTTTCCCCGCCATTTGCGCGAGGAAATCATAGCGTTTTTGCAGATCGGCTGCGGCATCTTTCCATAACTGTTCCGCCACTTCTGGCTGTTGCGAATTCAGACGGCGGAAACGTTGTTCATGGAGCAATGTTTCTTCCAGAGCCTCTGATGGTGGACGTGAATCCAGCGCCAGTGGCAGTTTGCCTTCATCGGCACGACGTGGATCAAAGCGATACAGCGGCCAGAAGCCGGTTGCGGTGAGTTGGCGCATCTGGTCGTGACTCAATGCCAGGTCATAACCGTGCTCTTCACATGGACTGTAAGCAATGATCAGTGACGGCCCTGGATACGCTTCCGCTTCCTGAATCGCTTTCACTGTCTGGTTCAGTTGCGCACCGAGAGAAATCTGCGCCACATAAACATGACCGTACATCATCATACTGACGCCGAGGTCTTTACGCGCTTTGCGTTTGCCGTGTTCACCAAACTTCGTTACTGCACCAAGAGGGGTTGCTTTCGACGCCTGACCGCCGGTATTGGAATAGCATTGCGTATCCAGTACCAGAATGTTGACGTTTTCCGTCAGACTTAATACATGATCCAAACCACCGAAGCCGATATCGTAAGCCCAGCCGTCGCCACCAATCAGCCATATTGATTTTTCCACCAGCGCATCAGCGTCGCGCAGCAGTTCATGAGCTTCAGCGATATCCTTTAGTTGCTGGCGCAACGCGGCAACCTGTTCGCGACGAACCTCTGGCGTGGCATCTGATTTCAACGCTGCCAGTAACTCCGCCGGGATTTTATCGGCAAACTGATCCAGCAGACGCAAAACACGGACACGATGCTGATCGACCGTCAGGCGGAAGCCCAGGCCAAATTCGGCATTATCTTCAAACAGTGAGTTCGCCCAGGCCGGACCACGACCGTTTGCATCAGTGGTATACGGTGTGGATGGCAGGTTACCGCCATAAATCGACGAACATCCGGTGGCGTTAGCGATCAACATTCGATCGCCATAGAGCTGAGTAAGCAATTTGATATACGGCGTCTCGCCACAACCGGAACAAGCACCAGAATATTCAAACAGCGGTGTGATCAATTGCGATGTACGAATATCAATACGTTCCAGTTTACTGCGGTCGATTTCTGGTAAGTTGAGGAAGAAGTCATAATTGATTTTCTCTTCTTCCACATGCTCCAGACGCGACATCATATTGATGGCTTTGATATCAGGATCCTGACGGTCTTTCGCCGGGCAAACTTCAACGCACAGATTACAGCCGGTGCAATCTTCCGGTGCGACCTGCAACACATATTTCTGCCCGCGCATATCGCGCGATTTCACATCCAGCGAATGCAGGCTGGCAGGGGCGTTTTCCATTGCTTCCGGCGGAACCACTTTTGCGCGAATAGCGGAGTGTGGGCAGGCGGCGACACAGTGGTTACATTGGGTACAGAGTTCCTCTTTCCAGATGGGGATCTCTTCGGCAATATTGCGTTTTTCCCAACGCGTTGTGCCCATTGGCCATGTGCCGTCTGGTGGTAGCGCCGAAACGGGGAGGGCATCGCCAAGTCCGGCGAGCATTGCAGCGGTGACGGTTTTAACGAAATCAGGCGCTGCATCGGAAACCACCGGTGGCCGATTCGCACTGTGCGGATTTACCGGTTGCAACGGGACTTCTTCCACGGATTCACGCGCCAGCGCCAGTGCCTGCCAGTTGCGTTCCACCAGATCCTGACCTTTGCTGCTGTAGCTTTTGGCAATTGCGCCCTGCAATTCAGCCAGGGCACTGTCGCCAGGCAGAATTTGCGTCAGGTGGAAAAAGGCCATCTGCATTACGGTGTTAATGCGCGCTGCCAGTCCACATTCACGGGCAATTTTCGCTGCATTAATCACATAAAAGCGAGCTTTCTTCTGATTCAACACCGCCTGAACTTCTTGCGGCAGCCGCGACCAGACTTCTTCGGCACTGTACGGAGTATTAAGCAGGAAAATACCGCCAGGTTTCAGGCGTTCTGCCATCTGATATTTGTCGATAAACTGCAACTGGTGGCAGCCAACAAAGTCAGCTTGTGAAATCAGATACGCGGATCGAATTGGATGCTCGCTCACACGCAGGTGAGAAACTGTCAGACCACCGGCCTTTTTGGAATCGTATACAAAATACCCCTGTGCATACCACGGGGTGGAATTACCGATAATCTTGATATTGTTTTTGGTCGCGGAAACGCTGCCGTCACTGCCCAGGCCGTAAAACAGGGCTTCCAGCTTCGCGGAGTTTGGCAGGGTATTTTCTGGCAATGGCAGTGACAGATTGGTCACATCATCATAAATACCCACGGTAAATCGTGGTTTTGGTTTGGCTGTGTTAAGTTCGGCAAATACTGCCAGCACACAGTCCGGGCCAAACTCTTTGGAAGACAGACCATAGCGCCCACCAATGACGCGAGGCAATGCCTCACGCTCGCCATTATTAAAGGCTTCTGCCAGCGCGGTCATCACATCCAAATAGAGTGGTTCTGCCTGGGCACCCGGCTCTTTGGTGCGATCCAACACCGCTACGCTGCGTACGGACTCCGGTAGTGCTTGTAGTAAGTGTTTGGCGGAAAACGGACGATATAGTCGAACTTTCAGCACCCCAACTTTTTCGCCACGGGTCAGCAATTCGTCTACCACTTCTTCACAGGTGCCAATAGCAGAACCCATCAGGATTATCACCCGTTCTGCCTGTGGATGACCGTAATACTCAAAAGGCTGATACTGACGACCCGTAGCGGCGGCGAAATCATTCATTGCCTGTTCAACATGGTCGTAAACTGCGTTGTACCATGGGTTAGTTGCTTCACGAGACTGGAAGTAAGTGTCAGGATTGGCGGATGTACCGCGGATCACCGGATGTTCCGGATTCAGCGCACGGGCGCGATGAGCATCAATTTCTGCCTGCGGTATCAGTTCAAGAATAGTGTCGTCGGCCAGTGGAACGATTTTGTTGATCTCGTGGGAAGTACGGAAACCATCAAAGAAATGAATAAATGGCACACGGCTTTTTAGTGTCGCGATTTGCGAAATGAGGGCGAAATCTTGCGCTTCCTGAACGTTTGCCGCACACAACATGGCGCAACCGGTCTGGCGCACCGCCATCACATCTGAATGATCGCCAAAAATAGAGAGCGCATGAGTAGCGACGGTTCGCGCCGCCACATGCAGTACAAACGGTGTCAGTTCGCCCGCCAGTTTGTACAATGTCGGAATCATCAGCAACAAACCCTGCGATGATGTAAACGATGTAGAGAGTGCGCCCGTTTGCAAAGCGCCATGCACAGTCGCGATAGCGCCAGCTTCGGACTGCATTTCAACTACGCGAGGTGTATCTCCCCACACGTTTTTCAAGCCGTTTCCGGCCCAGGCATCAGCCTGTTCTGCCATCGTGGAACTCGGGGTAATAGGGTAGATGGCGATAACTTCACTGGTGCGAAATGCCACCGAAGCTACCGCGCCATTACCGTCAATTGTGATCATACGACACCCTTACATTGCGCAAATGAGGGGCACACGAAAAAGCTGCGCGCCCAGTAGTTATCTCTCAATTTTAGCAAATGGCTTTCTGTTGCATTTTCGCTTTTGTGTCCCCCATATCCGCATAATGAATGTTTCGATCAAGCACCGGGCAAAAAATAGCGATAAAAAAGTAACAATGCGTTGCAACACACATAGTAGTTCTCGACGTAACCGCCTGGGCTGCCTATTATTTAGGGCGGTGTCGTTTGGCTTAAAGATTAGAGGAAGTAAAGATGCGAGCAGCGTTGTGGGTAGGGTGTGCCGCTTTATTGTTGTCTGCGTGTAGTAGTGAACCTGTTCAGCAGGCAACCGCGGCGCATGTGGCGCCTGGTTTAAAAGCGTCCATGTCCAGTAGCGGTGAAGCAAATTGCGCAATGATTGGTGGTTCGCTATCCGTTGCCCGTCAACTTGACGGAACGGCTATTGGGATGTGTGCATTACCTAACGGCAAACGCTGCAGCGAACAGTCGCTTGCCGCCGGAAGCTGTGGCAGCTACTAATTGACCAAATCTGCCAGTTTATAAGTTAATGTCTGTTTCGCGGTTGCCAGCGTCAACTGGTTGGCGGTCAGATCTACCTGCGCACCTTCTTTCAGCATTTCGCTGATGGTGTGATCGAGTTCGTTAAGCTGTGGGTTGGCACACATCATGCGGGTCATTGCCAGTCCTTTAACTTTCAGTTCTCCGCCCGAAAGTTTACCCTCTCCGCTAAAGCGGTTACACATGTTGCCGGAAATCATCATCTTTTCCCCAAAGCTGATTTCTGGCGGGTTTTTATCGCTGGCAACAGGTTGACCGTTAACACTTTCCAGTACAAACCGGTGATGCTGTAACTGTTCTGGCGTTACAGCAATTTTGTCATTACTTACACATCCCGCCATCAGCAGGCTTAGTGCGACTAGCGCGGCAACTTTCTTCATTTTAGTTCTCAACTTAAGGTATAAATCAGGTGCTGATTGCCGGATGCAACGCTGGGGCGTCTTATCCGTTCAACAGAACTTATTGTAAGAATAGCGGATGAAAGATCTTTGGGGATTATCTGAATAAGCTCCCCTGATTTGCAGGGGAGCAGCATGTTTAAACCAGTTCGTTCGGGCAGGATTCGCCTTTTTCCAGATTGCTCAAGTTTTGCAGCGTAGTCTGGGAAATACTGGTCAGAGCTTCTGCCGTCAGGAAAGCCTGGTGCCCGGTAAACAGTACGTTATGGCAGGCAGACAGACGACGGAACACGTCATCCTGAATCACATCGTTGGATTTATCTTCAAAGAACAGATCGCGTTCGTTCTCATACACGTCCATCCCCAGCGAGCCAATTTTCTGGTTTTTCAGCGCTTCAATTGCCGCCTGGGAATCAATCAATGCGCCACGACTGGTGTTGACGATCATTACGCCGTTTTTCATCTGATCAAACGCCGCCTCATTCAGCAGGTGGTAGTTCTCCGGCGTCAGCGGGCAGTGCAGGGAGATAACGTCTGATTCAGAGAACAGGGTCGGCAGATCGACATATTCCACGCCGAGCTCCAGCGCCGCCGCACTTGGGTATGGATCGAACGCCAGCAGACGCATACCGAAACCTTTCAGAATACGCAGCATCGCTACGCCGATTTTACCGGTGCCGATAACACCTGCCGTTTTGCCATACATGGTAAAGCCAGTCAGGCCTTCCAGAGAGAAGTTGGCGTCACGGGTACGCTGATACGCGCGGTGAATACGGCGGTTCAACGTCATCATCATACCGATAGCGTGTTCAGCGACGGCTTCCGGATCGTAGGCTGGAACACGGACTACTTTCAGCCCCAGCTCTTTTGCCGCGTCGAGGTCAACGTTGTTGAAACCGGCACAGCGCAGGGCGATATATTTAACGCCGTGCTTTTTCAGTTCTTCCAGCACCGGGCGGCTGCCGTCATCATTTACGAAAATACATACCGCTTCGCAGCCATTGGCGGTTTTGGCGGTTTTTTCTGTCAGCAGAAAGTCAAAAAATTCCAGCTCAAAGCCAAAGGACTCGTTCACCTGTTGCAGGTACTTCTTGTCGTACTGTTTTGTGCTATATACGGCGAGTTTCATAAGACTTTCTCCAGTGATGTTGAATCACGTTTAAGCTACTAAAAATATTTTACAAAAATTCAAATATAATTGAAAGCTGTGGTGATATTGAAAAATCCATCAACAACTATGCTTAGTGTAGGCGCAACCTTCAACTGAACGGTTAAACATGCCACAATACCGGTATTGAATGCTTAATTTTTCGCTAAATCAGGATATTAACTACCCATGTTGGGTAAATATAAAGCCGTTCTCGCGCTGTTATTACTGATTATTCTTGTGCCGTTAACGTTGCTGATGACGCTCGGGCTGTGGGTTCCTACGCTGGCGGGTATCTGGCTGCCGCTCGGTACACGTATTGCATTAGATGAAAGCCCGCGCATCACGCGTAAAGGTTTAATTATTCCCGATCTCCGTTATCTGGTGGCGGATTGCCAGTTGGCGCATATCACCAATGCCAGCCTTTCACACCCCAGCCGCTGGTTATTGAACGTTGGCACAGTGGAGCTTGACTCTGCTTGCCTGGCAAAATTGCCACAGGAAGAGCCCTCTCCGGCAGCGCCGAAAACCCTTGCGCAGTGGCAATCCATGCTGCCTAACACCTGGATCAATATTGATAAACTGATCCTTTCGCCCTGGCAGGAATGGCAGGGAAAACTCTCTCTCTCGTTGACCTCTGATATCCAGCAACTGCGTTATCAGGGCGAAAAAGTTAAATTTCAAGGCCAGCTTAAAGGGCAACAACTTACAGTCAGCGAACTGGATGTCGCCGCGTTTGAAAATCAGCCGCCGGTAAAACTGGTAGGGGAATTTACCATGCCGCTGGTGCCGGATGGGCTTCCTGTCAGTGGCCATGCTACCGCGACCTTGAACTTGCCACAGGAACCGTCACTGGTGGATGCTGAACTGGAGTGGCAGGAAAATAGCGGGCAATTGCTTGTGATGACACGGGATAACGGCGATTCATTGCTCGATTTGCCGTGGCAAATTACCCGTCAGCAATTGACGGTCAGCGATGGTCGCTGGAGCTGGCCGTATGAAGGTTTTCCCCTGAGTGGGCGATTGGGTGTTAAAGTCGAGAACTGGCAGGCCGGGCTTGAGAACGCGTTGGTCAGTGGACGCCTGAGTGTGCTGACTCAGGGGCAAGCAGGGAAAGGCAATGCGGTGCTTAATTTTGGCCCAGGAAAATTGAGCATGGATAACAGTCAGATGCCACTGCAACTGACCGGTGAAGCAAAACAGGCTGATCTCATTCTGTATGCCCGCTTACCGGCACAGCTAAGCGGAAGTCTGACTGACCCAACGCTGGCCTTTGAACCAGGCGCGTTATTACGTTCAAAGGGAAGAATCATCGATTCACTGGACATCGATGAAATTCGCTGGCCTTTAGCGGGGGTAAAAGTCACTCAACGTGGTGTTGACGGTCGCTTGCAGGCCATTTTGCAGGCCCATGAAAATGAACTGGGCGACTTTGTGCTACATATGGATGGTCAGGCGAATGATTTTCTCCCGGATGCAGGGCGTTGGCAGTGGCGTTACTGGGGCAAAGGCAGTTTTACCCCGATGAATGCCACCTGGGATGTCGCAGGAAAAGGTGAGTGGCATAACAGCACGATTACGCTTACCGACCTCTCGACCGGGTTCGATCAGTTGCAATATGGCACGATGACAGTAGAAACGCCGCGCTTAATTCTTGATAAACCCGTTATCTGGGTGCGTGACGCCCAGAATCCGTCTTTTAGTGGTGCGCTTTCGCTGGATGCAGGACAAACGCTTTTCACAGGCGGTAGTGTGTTACCGCCATCAACCTTAAAATTTAGTGTCGATGGACGCGATCCGACGTATTTCCTCTTCAAAGGGGATTTACATGCTGGTGAGATTGGCCCGGTACGGGTGAATGGCCGCTGGGGCGGTATTCGCCTGCGCGGCAATGCCTGGTGGCCTAAACAATCGCTGACCGTATTCCAGCCGCTGATCCCGCCAGACTGGAAGATGAATCTACGCGATGGTGAACTGTATGCCCAGGTGGCGTTTTCTGCCGCGCCTGAGCAGGGCTTCCGTGCAGGGGGGCATGGCGTGTTGAAAGGTGGCAGCGCGTGGATGCCAGATAACCAGGTCAACGGTGTCGACTTTGTACTACCGTTCCGTTTTGCCGACGGTGCGTGGCACCTGGGAACGCGGCGACCTGTGTCATTACGTATTGCTGAAGTGGTTAACCTGGTGACGGCAAAAAATATTACTGCCGATCTTCAGGGGCGTTATCCGTGGACCGAAGACGAACCCTTGCTACTGACGGATGTGAGTGTTGATGTTTTAGGTGGTAACGTGCTGATGAAACAATTACGTATGCCGCAGCACGATCCGGCGCTGTTACGGCTGAATAATCTCTCTTCCAGTGAACTGGTTAGCGCCATCAATCCAAAGCAATTCGCTATGTCAGGGGCATTCAGTGGGGCATTGCCGCTATGGCTTAATAATGAAAAATGGATTGTGAAAGATGGCTGGCTGGCAAACGCAGGCCCCATGACCTTGCGCCTGGATAAAGACACGGCGGATGCAGTAGCAAAAGACAATATGACCGCAGGGACTGCAATCAACTGGTTGCGCTATATGGAAATTAGCCGTTCATCGACAAAAATTAATCTGGATAATCTCGGTGTGTTAACCATGCAGGCAACGATCAGCGGTAATAGCCGGGTTGATGGTAAAACGGGCACGGTGAATCTTAATTACAGCCACGAAGAGAATATTTTTACGTTATGGCGCAGCTTACGCTTTGGCGATAATCTCCAGGCGTGGCTGGAACAGAATGCCCGACTCCCGAAAACGGGTTGCCCATCAGGAAATGAGTGTGAGGAAAAATAATGAAAATAATGATAACCGCGTTCGCGTCCTCTTTTATGTTGCTTGGTTGCACGCCGCGCATTGAAGTGGCTGCGCCGAAAGAGCCAATCACCATTAATATGAACGTTAAAATTGAGCATGAGATCATCATCAAAGCAGATAAGGACGTTGAAGACTTGCTCAAAACCCGTAGCGATCTTTTTTGAGGTAATGATGAAAAGAACATTACTGATAATGGTGTGGACTGTTTGCCTGATGAGCAGCAGTGCGATGGCGTTAACCCTGAATGAAGCCAGAAGTCAGGGGCGGGTAGGCGAAACATTTAATGGTTATCTGATGGCACTGAAAACGGATGACGAAACGCAGGCATTGGTAAACGATATTAATAAAGCTCGTGCGCTGAGTTATCAGCAACTGGCCAGACAAAATAATGTCTCAACTGAGGAGATTGCAAAACTGGCAGGGCAGAAACTGGTCGCTCGCGCTAAACCGGGAGAATATGTGCAGGGGATTAATGGGAAATGGCTGCAAAAATAAAAAACGTAAAGCAGCGGTAATTAATTTCGTATTCAGAAAGATCAGTTACCGTTCAAAACGGTACAAATTATACCTACAGACCTCCGCCAGATTGATTGCGGCGCTGTTTTTGCTTGTTGGCGCTCGTTTTTACGCATCCGCATTCAATAGTCATTTATTCACTTTCCGTTCATTTCTATACTGATTTTTCTTAATCCGCTTTATTACAGGGCAGGGTGTTATGAGCAGCAACACATTTACTCTCGGTACAAAATCCGTTAACCGTCTGGTTACGGCGCGATGCAACTGGCAGGACCTGGTGTATTCGGCCCACCGAAAGATCGCCATGTCGCGATTACCGTGCTGCGTGAGGCACTGGCATTGGGCGTCAATCACATTGATACCAGCGACTTTTATGGTCCACACGTTACCAATCAGATTATCCGCGAAGCGTTACATCCTTATTCCGATGACCTGACTATCGTCACCAAAATTGGCGCTCGCCGCGGTGAGGACGCCTCCTGGTTGCCGGCATTCTCTCCAGCAGAACTGAAAAAAGCGGTGCACGATAACCTGCGAAATCTGGGGGTGGACGTGCTGGATGTGGTGAACCTGCGGGTGATGCCTGACGATGGACATGGCCCGGCGGAAGGGTCGATTGAAGCCAGCCTGATCGTGCTGGCTGAGATGCAACAACAAGGGCTGGTAAAACATATTGGCCTGAGCAACGTAACACCAACGCAGGTTGCAGAGGCGCGCAAGATTACAGAAATTGTTTGCGTGCAAAACGAATACAACATTGCCCATCGTGCGGATGACGAATTAATTGATTCTTTGGCCCGCGATGGCATTGCATATGTGCCGTTCTTCCCGCTCGGGGGCTTTACGCCACTGCAATCCTCCACGCTCTCTGATGTCGCAGCAAGTCTTAATGCGACACCGATGCAGGTGGCGCTGGCGTGGCTGTTGCAACGTTCACCGAATATTTTGCTGATCCCGGGAACGTCTTCCGTTGCGCATTTACGGGAGAATATGGCAGTAGGGGAATTAGCGCTACCTGATGATGTGTTGGCAACGCTGGACAGTATTGCGAAAAAGGCGAGTTAAGTAAAAAAGCCTCCCGCACTCGCGGTAGGCTTCTTAAAACTTATGCTGCAACAATTGCTTCAATTGCTTCAATTGCCGCTTTAGCGTCTGTCTGCGCTTTTGCTGCCATTTCCGGCCCGTAAGCGATACCTTCAGCAAAGACAAAGTTCACGTCAGTAATGCCGATAAAGCCAAGGAACGTAGAAAGATACGGGGTCACCAGGTCTGTAGGCCCATCCTTATGGATACCGCCACGGCTGGTAATAACAATGGCTTTTTTACCGGTTACCAGACCTTCAGGACCGTTCTCGGTGTAGCGGAAAGTAACGCCTGCACGCGCAACCAGGTCAAAATAGTTTTTCAACTGAGTAGAGATGTTGAAGTTGTACATCGGTGCTGCAATCACGATAACGTCATGCGCTTTCAACTCGGCAATCAGTTCATCAGACAGTGCCAGGGCTTCCTGCTGGCGCGGAGTCAGCGGCGCGTCACTCGGACGCAGAGCGCCAACCAGTTCGCCATCCAGCACCGGAACCGGATTTGCAGCCAGGTCGCGGACGGTGATTTCATCAGCAGTGTGCTTTTCACGCCACTGTTCAACAAAATAATCAGACAACTGACCAGACTGAGAGTACCCTGCCAGGATGCTGGATTTAAGAACTAATACCTTGCTCATGGTGTTTCCTTATAGATGTTTGAATGGGCGATGCCCTGTTGCTTGTTGACACTTTATTCACAATCCTGCCACAGAGATAGCGCAATATATCGAAGTCTATGTTCGAATTTATTGAACAACACATAAAAAGCCGCGATGTGGTACTCTATATCTATCATTTAAAAGAAAATTAATCAGGCACAACGCTGCCCTTTAACGTTATGACAGAACAACAAAAATTGACCTTTAACGCCTTACAGCAGCGGTTGGATTCGTTAATGCTGCGTGACAGACTGCGTTTTTCCCGCCGTCTGCATGGGGTGAAGAAGGTTAAAAATCCTGATGCACAACAGGCCATTTTCCAGGAGATGGCAAAAGAAATTGACCAGGCGGCAGGGAAAGTCCTGCTACGTGAAGCGGCGCGTCCGGAGATTACTTATCCGGACAATTTGCCGGTTAGCCAGAAAAAACAGGACATTCTCGAAGCGAGCCGTGACCACCAGGTGGTGATTGTCGCCGGAGAAACAGGTTCCGGTAAAACGACGCAGTTGCCGAAAATCTGTATGGAACTGGGGCGCGGGATTAAAGGGCTGATTGGCCATACCCAGCCTCGTCGACTGGCAGCCCGTACCGTGGCGAACCGTATTGCGGAAGAGTTGCAGACCGAACCGGGTGGCTGCATCGGTTATAAAGTCCGTTTCAGCGATCACGTCAGTGATAACACGATGGTCAAGCTGATGACCGACGGTATTCTGCTGGCGGAAATCCAGCAGGATCGCCTGCTGATGCAGTACGACACCATCATCATTGACGAAGCGCACGAACGCAGCCTGAACATTGATTTCCTGCTCGGTTATTTGAAAGAGCTGTTGCCACGTCGCCCGGATCTGAAAGTCATCATCACTTCCGCGACCATCGATCCGGAACGCTTCTCTCGCCACTTTAACAATGCGCCGATTATCGAAGTCTCGGGTCGAACTTATCCGGTAGAAGTGCGTTATCGACCAATAGTTGAAGAAGCGGATGATACCGAGCGCGACCAGTTACAGGCGATTTTCGATGCCGTAGACGAATTGAGCCAGGAAAGCCCCGGCGACATTTTGATCTTTATGAGCGGCGAGCGGGAAATTCGCGATACCGCCGATGCGCTGAACAAGCTGAACTTACGCCATACGGAAATATTGCCGCTTTATGCGCGGCTTTCAAACAGCGAACAAAATCGCGTCTTCCAGTCACACAGCGGGCGGCGCATTGTGCTGGCGACTAACGTCGCGGAAACCTCGCTGACTGTGCCGGGTATTAAATACGTGATCGACCCAGGTACGGCGCGCATCAGCCGCTACAGCTATCGCACCAAAGTGCAGCGTCTACCGATTGAGCCAATTTCGCAGGCTTCAGCCAATCAGCGTAAAGGCCGTTGCGGACGCGTATCAGAAGGGATCTGTATTCGTCTTTATTCGGAAGATGATTTCCTTTCTCGTCCGGAGTTTACCGATCCGGAAATTCTGCGTACCAACCTGGCGTCGGTTATCTTACAGATGACCGCACTGGGGCTGGGCGATATCGCTGCGTTTCCGTTTGTTGAAGCGCCGGATAAACGCAATATTCAGGATGGTGTGCGCCTGCTGGAGGAGTTAGGTGCAATCACCACCGACGAACAGCAAACCGCATATAAACTGACACCACTTGGTCGTCAGTTATCACAGTTACCGGTTGACCCGCGTCTGGCACGCATGGTGCTGGAAGCGCAGAAACATGGCTGTGTAAGGGAAGCGATGATTATCACTTCCGCGCTCTCCATTCAGGACCCTCGTGAACGCCCGATGGACAAACAACAGGCATCGGATGAAAAACATCGTCGTTTCCACGATAAAGAGTCCGACTTCCTGGCGTTTGTGAATTTGTGGAATTATCTCGGTGAACAGCAAAAGGCGCTCTCTTCAAACGCCTTCCGTCGCTTGTGCCGCACTGAATATCTCAACTATCTGCGCGTGCGCGAATGGCAGGACATCTACACTCAGTTGCGCCAGGTGGTGAAAGAACTCGGCATTCCGGTAAACAGTGAACCGGCGGAGTATCGCGAAATTCATATCGCATTACTGACCGGTTTGCTTTCACATATCGGCATGAAAGATGCGGATAAACAGGAATATACCGGCGCACGTAACGCGCGTTTCTCTATCTTCCCTGGTTCTGGTTTATTCAAAAAGCCGCCAAAGTGGGTGATGGTGGCGGAACTGGTAGAAACCAGCCGCCTGTGGGGGCGCATTGCGGCACGCATCGATCCGGAATGGGTAGAGCCGGTTGCCCAACATTTGATCAAACGCACCTACAGTGAACCGCACTGGGAACGGGCGCAGGGCGCAGTGATGGCGACGGAAAAAGTCACCGTTTATGGGTTGCCGATTGTCGCCGCGCGTAAGGTTAACTACAGCCAGATTGATCCTGCGTTGTGCCGTGAACTCTTTATCCGCCATGCACTTGTAGAAGGTGACTGGCAGACACGTCACGCTTTCTTCCGTGAAAACCTGAAACTGCGGGCAGAAGTGGAAGAGCTGGAACACAAATCACGTCGTCGCGATATTCTGGTAGATGACGAGACGCTGTTTGAATTTTACGACCAGCGCATTAGCCATGATGTGATCTCTTCGCGCCACTTCGACAACTGGTGGAAAAAGGTTAGCCGCGAAACGCCTGATTTGCTCAACTTTGAAAAGAGCATGTTGATCAAAGAAGGTGCGGAAAAAATCAGCAAGCTGGATTACCCGAACTTCTGGCATCAGGGCAATCTCAAGCTGCGTTTAAGTTATCAGTTTGAGCCAGGTGCGGACGCTGATGGCGTGACCGTGCATATTCCGCTGCCGTTGCTCAACCAGGTGGAAGAGCGCGGCTTTGAATGGCAAATTCCTGGATTACGTCGTGAACTGGTGATTGCGCTGATTAAATCGCTGCCAAAACCGGTACGTCGTAATTTTGTGCCTGCACCAAACTACGCCGAAGCGTTTTTAGGCCGCGTGACGCCACTGGAACTACCGTTGCTCGACAGTCTTGAACGTGAATTGCGCCGCATGACCGGCGTTACCGTTGACCGCGAAGACTGGCACTGGGATCAGGTGCCCGATCACCTGAAAATTACTTTCCGCGTGGTGGACGACAAAAACAAGAAGTTGAAAGAAGGGCGCTCATTACAGGAACTGAAAGAGGCGCTGAAAGGCAAAGTGCAGGAAACACTGTCTGCGGTCGCTGATGACGGTATCGAGCAGAGCGGCCTGCATATCTGGAGCTTTGGTCAATTGCCGGAAAGCTACGAGCAGAAGCGCGGCAATTACAAAGTGAAAGCGTGGCCTGCGCTGGTGGATGAACGTGACAGCGTGGCGATCAAATTGTTTGATAATCCACTGGAGCAGAAGCAAGCAATGTGGAACGGTCTGCGCCGTCTACTGTTGCTGAATATTCCTTCACCGATCAAATATCTGCATGAGAAGTTGCCGAATAAAGCCAAGCTGGGGCTGTACTTTAACCCGTATGGCAAAGTGCTGGAGCTGATCGATGACTGTATCTCCTGCGGTGTGGATAAATTAATCGACGCCAACGGTGGCCCGGTCTGGACGGAAGAGGGTTTTGCTGCGCTACATGAAAAAGTGCGTGCCGAACTGAACGATACCGTGGTGGATATTGCGAAGCAGGTCGAGCAAATCCTCACGGCAGTGTTCAACATCAACAAACGTCTGAAAGGGCGTGTTGATATGACGATGGCGCTGGGGCTTTCTGACATCAAAGCACAAATGGGCGGTCTGGTGTATCGCGGTTTTGTCACCGGTAACGGCTTCAAACGGCTGGGCGATACGCTGCGCTATTTGCAGGCGATTGAAAAACGCCTGGAAAAACTGGCGGTTGATCCGCATCGTGACCGTGCCCAAATGCTGAAAGTCGAAAACGTCCAGCAGGCATGGCAACAATGGTTCAACAAACTGCCGCCAGCGCGTCGTGAGGATGAAGACGTGAAAGAGATCCGTTGGATGATTGAAGAACTGCGCGTCAGTTACTTCGCCCAACAACTTGGTACGCCGTATCCAATATCGGATAAGCGTATTTTGCAGGCGATGGAGCAGATTAGCGGTTAACGGCTGTTATTTGGCTGATGAATCTAAAACCCGGTAAGCGTGTGCTGCCGGGTTTTTTCTTTATAAGATCTGAAGGATTCACTCTATCGCAACATTGAACGATTTTGCTGAATTTTTATCAACAGTCTTTCCTCAAATGTAAGCGGCTCGTCAGAACCGTATTGATATTTACTGAGAGCTCAGATCAACTTTCCAGGGCAACAGATCGCGTACCCGGTTTGCCGGCCAGTCCTGGATATGTTCAATGACGTAACGCAGCCACTTTTCTGGCTCCACATTGTTCAGACGGCATGTGCCGATCAGCGAGTACAACACCGCCGCATGTTCACCACCGCTGTCGGAACCCGCGAACATCCAGTTTTTCCGGCCTACGGCCACTCCCCGTAAGGCGTTCTCTGCGATGTTGTTGTCGATTTCCACCCAGCCATTACTGCAGTACACGTTCAGTGCATCCCACTGTTTCAGCAGGTATGCGAACGCTTTTGCCGTATCTGAGTGACGCGACAGTGTTTTCATCTGTTGCTGTATCCAGTCATACAGTGACTGCATCAGTGGCGCGGCTCTGGCTTTTCTTGCCGCCAGACGCTGTTCTGCTGAACAGCCCCGGACCTCTGCCTCGATAGCATACAGTTCACCGATACGCTGCAGGGCTTCCGTGGTGATGTCGGTGGGCGCTCTTGCATGCACATCGTGGATTTTTCTCCGGGCATGAGCCATACACGCGGCTTCCGTTATTCTGCCGGATTCGTATAACACCCGGTAACCACCGTAAGCATCGGCCTGAAGCACACCGCTGTAACCGGCCAGGTGATTTTGTGGATGGATACCTTTCCGGTCCGGACTGTACGCGAACCAGACCGCCGGGGGCATCTGTGAACCGGCGTTGCGGTCATCACGGACGTAGACCCACAGCCGGGCTGTCCGGGTTTTACCGCTGCCCGGCTCCTGGACCGGGACGGGGATATCATCGGCATGGACTTTACCGGGCATCAGCACATACTGGCGCAGGACGTCATACAGCGGCTCCAGCAGTTCAGCAACGGCACCGGTCCAGCGCCCCAGTGTGGCACGGCTCAGCTCCACTCCCTGACGACGGTATATTTCTGACTGGCGGTATAACGGCAGATGGTCTGCATATTTCCCGGTGACAACATGGGCCAGAAGCCCCGCTCCGGCATAACTGCGTGCAATGGGTTTTGAAGGTACTGGTGCCTGCACGATATGGTCGCACCGGCAACAGGCCAGTTTCGGACGTTGTGTTTCGATAACCTTAAAGGCGCTGCTGATAAGCTCCAGTTGCTCTGACACATCACATCCCAGAGAACTGAGTTCACCACCACAGGCAGGACAGCATTCCTCTTCCGGCCGGATAACCCGGGTTTCACGGGGAAGTGAGGCCGGTAACGGTTTACGGGCTGAAGACTGGCGCAGGGCGGATGGCAGTACCGGGTCATATTGCTCACCCAGCGTTTCCGCCATTTCTTCCTGAAGTGCGCTGATTCGCTCCTGAGCTTCCTGTATCTGCCGTTCGGTTTTTGCACGAAGTTTTTCTGAGCTTTTACCGAACTGCATACGTTGCAGTTTCGCAACCAGCGCCTTCAGCCGGTTGATTTCGGAAGCATAAGCCGCCACCCGCTGTGAGAGCAGGCGGTTGTATTCAGCCATCTGGCGGATGGTGTCCTGTTGCGTCTGCAACAGTGCCCGCAGGCGGGCGTTCTCATGAGCAAGTGAGGTGTCCATATCCTCACTTTACAACGGGTTATATGCGGATTCCAGCGCGTTCCGTTCGTTTCGGGTGCTTCCAGTTGATACCTTCAGGAAGCATGGATAACTGAGCCGGAGTAAGGTGCACCTTGCCGTCACGGGTGACTGGCCAGACGAAGCGGCCCCGCTCCAGGCGTTTGGTGAAGAGGCACAGTCCGTCACTGTCAGCCCACAACACTTTTATCTGGTCACCCCGGCGTCCGCGGAAGATGAACAGGTGTCCGGAGAACGGGTCATCCTTCAGGACGTTCTGAACTTTTGATGCCAGGCCGTTAAAGCCATTCCGCATGTCGGTGATACCGGCAACCAGCCAGATACGCGAACCGGCAGGGAGAGATATCATCAGTGGCTGCTCCCTTTTATTTCGCGGATAAGTGTCTGTAATAACGCCGGCGTCAGTTTACCTTTAAGCCTGAGAGTTCCGGCCGGCAGAACCAGCTCACAACACAGACTGTCGGACGGTGTATTTATCTGCTCTGGTTCCTGTGCGGGGGCCGGGATTTTATTATCCGGCTCCGGCGTTAACGTCACGGGAAGCAGTGCCGGCATATTTTTTCCGGAAGGCAGCAGGCCACCTTTCCGGTATTGATGGCGCCAGTTGAAGAGCAGGTTATCGTTGATTCCGTTTTCCCGGGCGATCTGCGCCACACAGGCTCCGGGCTGCAGTGACTGCTCCACTAAGGCGATTTTAAACTCATAAGGGAAGTTGGGCCGCCGGGGACGTTTTTTTACCACGGGGGCTTCGGATATAACGGTGCTTTCAGGACGTACGACTGGTACCGTGGAAAATTGTCCGTAAAGGCAGGCATCAAGTTCCTGCTCCGACATGCCTGCGGGCAAAGGCCACGAAAGGCCAGCTCTCCGAAAGCGCACGAACATACTAAACTGTTGATTTTGGTACACCCAGGCGACGCCCGGCCACAACCCGGGGTAAATGTTCTTCAAAGTGAAGACGTAAAGCTTCAGTGATCCAGGTCCGGTGTTTCATACGATAGTGTCCATTAAAAATGATGGACATTATTTTTGTAGAGCCGGAGGAAACAGACCAGACGGTTTAAATGAGCCGGTTACCCTCAAATACAGTATGAGTAAAACAAATATCAGGCTTACGAAGGAGGATAGAGAAAATACAACGTCTTCCTTTCAGAGTGCTCCGCTTCTCATTATTATCTCACGCAGTATTCTTAAGGGAACGAGAAGGAGGGACCATGAACATTAACCCGTTTCCGACGCTTTCAGCGACAACTATAGATGCCATAAACGTTATTGGTCGATGGCTGGCGCAGGATGATTTCTCTGGTGAGATGCCGTATCAGGCTGATTGCGTGATCCTCGCAGGTAACGCTGTTATTCCCACTATCGACGCTGCATGCAAGATTGCCCGCGATCAGCAAATTTCATTACTGATCAGCGGTGGTATCGGTCACTCGACAACCTTTTTATATAGTGCTGTCGCACAGCATCCACATTACAACATCATTCGTACCACGGGCAGGGCAGAAGCCACCATCCTTGCAGATATTGCCCATCAGTTCTGGCATATTCCCCATGAAAAAATCTGGATTGAAGACCAGTCAACGAACTGCGGTGAAAACGCCCGCTTCAGCGTCGCGTTATTGAATCAGGCCACAGAGCGCATTCACACGGCTATCGTTGTGCAGGATCCCACCATGCAGCGGCGCACGATGGCGACGTTCCGCCGTATTACTGCTGATAATCCCGATGCACCTCGCTGGTTAAGTTACCCAGGATTCGTACCACAAGTGGGGAATAACGCAGACAGTGTCGCATTTGTTAATCAACTGGAAGGATTATGGCCAGTTGAACGTTATTTATCGCTACTTACTGGTGAGCTACCACGTTTGCGTGATGATAGCGACGGTTATGGCCCCCGCGGACGTGATTTTATCGTTCACGTTGATTTTCCTGTAGAAGTCGCCCAGGCATGGCAGACGCTGAAACACGACGCTGTACTTATTGAAGCGATGGAAAGTCGTTCGCTACGTTAAAAATTGCCCGTTTGTGAAAAACCGTTGGCAAACGGGCATGATTCTTTACTTTTACTTCTGCCTTTTATTTCTTTCACACCTGTTTTTATGAAGCCCTTCACAGATTCGTCCTTCCACGATGCCGTTTCCGCAATGATTGATGTTTATTAACAATATATTTACTAAATAAAAACACAATAATCACAGGAGTCGCCCATGTCAGTACCCGTTCAACATCCTATGTATATCGATGGACAGTTTGTTACCTGGCATGGAGATGCATGGATTGATGTTGTAAACCCTGCAACAGAGACGGTTATTTCCCGTATTCCTGATGGTCAGGCTGAGGATGCCCGTAAGGCAATCGATGCTGCAGAACGCGCCCAACCAGAATGGGAAGCATTGCCTGCCATTGAGCGCGCCAGTTGGTTACGCAAAATCGCTGCCGGGATCCGCGAACGCGCCAGTGAAATTAGTGCACTGATTGTCGAGGAAGGGGGCAAAGTCCAGCAACTGGCTGAAGTCGAAGTGGCTTTCACGGCGGACTATATTGATTATATGGCGGAGTGGGCGCGGCGCTACGAGGGTGAGATTATTCAAAGCGATCGCCCGGGAGAGAATATTCTTCTTTTTAAACGTGCGCTTGGCGTGACCACCGGTATTCTGCCGTGGAATTTCCCGTTCTTCCTGATTGCCCGCAAAATGGCACCCGCTCTGCTCACCGGCAATACCATCGTCATTAAACCGAGCGAATTTACACCAAATAACGCAATTGCTTTCGCCAAAATCGTCGATGAAATTGGCCTTCCACGCGGCGTGTTTAACCTTGTGCTGGGGCGCGGTGAAACAGTGGGTCAGGAACTGGCGGGTAACCCGAAGGTCGCAATGGTCAGTATGACGGGCAGCGTCGCCGCCGGGGAGAAAATCATGGCAACTGCGGCGAAAAATATCACCAAAGTGTGTCTGGAACTGGGCGGCAAAGCGCCCGCTATTGTGATGGATGACGCTGATATTGAACTGGCAGTCAAAGCCATCGTTGATTCACGAGTCATTAATAGTGGGCAAGTGTGCAACTGTGCTGAACGTGTTTATGTACAGAAAGGCATTTATGATCAGTTTGTTAACCGACTTGGTGAAGCGATGCAGGCGGTGCAGTTTGGCAATCCTTCTGAACGCAACGACATTGCAATGGGGCCGTTGATTAACGCCGCGGCGTTGGAAAAGGTTGAGCAGAAAGTGGCTCGTGCTGTAGAAGAGGGCGCGAGAGTGGCGCTTGGTGGCAAAGCGGTAGCGGGGAAAGGGTACTATTATCCGCCGACAATATTGCTGGATGTTCGCCAGGAAATGTCAATTATGCACGAAGAAACCTTTGGCCCGGTGCTGCCTGTTGTCGCTTTCGATACGCTGGAACACGCTATCGCCATGGCTAACGACAGCGATTACGGCCTGACCTCGTCGATTTATACTCAAAATCTGAACGTCGCGATGAAAGCCATCAAAGGGTTGAAGTTCGGTGAAACCTACATCAATCGTGAAAACTTTGAAGCGATGCAAGGTTTCCACGCCGGATGGCGTAAGTCGGGTATTGGCGGTGCGGATGGTAAACATGGTTTGCATGAATACCTGCAAACCCAGGTCGTTTATTTACAGTCGTAATGTGTGAAACAGGCGGAGGCATTTTCCTCCGCCTGTATCTGTCAGAGTTTGGCGAATTTTTCCAGGGTGCGAATAAGCTGGGTGACAAAGCCATATTCGTTGTCGTACCAGGCGACTGTTTTTACCAGTTGCAAATCGCCCACGGCGGTAATTTCCGTTTGGGTGGCATCAAACACCGAACCAAAATGGCTACCAATGATATCGGAAGAGACTATTTCTTCATCGGTATAACCAAATGATTCGTTATTGTTTGTCGCCTTTTTAAGTGCATTGTTCACTTCTTCGGCAGTCACTTTTTTACCGAGAATAGACACCAACTCGGTGACAGAACCCGTTTTTACCGGTACACGCTGTGCATGGCCTTTCAGTTTACCGCTCAGTTCCGGGATCACCAGACCAATAGCTTTTGCTGCGCCCGTTGTATGGGGAATAATATTTTCTGCCGCCGCACGTGAAGCGCGTAGATCTTTACCACGCGGACCATCCACCAGTGACTGGGTGCCGGTATAGGCATGAATCGTCGTCATCGTGCCGACTTCTATTCCAAAATTGTCATGGAGTGCTTTGACCATCGGCGCAAGACAGTTGGTGGTGCAGGACGCCACGGAAACAATGGTGTCGTTGCCATCCAGCGTGTTGTCATTGACGTTATAAACGATGGTTTTCATTTCACCGGCAGGGGCGGAAATTAACACCTTCTTCGCGCCAGCATCCAGATGTGCCTGCGATTTCTCTGCGGATGTATAAAAGCCGGTACATTCAACAATGATTTCTGCACCTTTCGCTTTCCACGGAATATTTTTCGCCTCTTTTTCGGCGTAAACCGCAATACTTTTGCCATCGACAATAAGTGAATCTTCAGTGAAATCAACGCTCTAGGGGAACGGGCCGTAGTTTGAATCGTGTTTTAGCAAGTAGGCGAGAATTTTCGGGGATGTGAGATCATTAATGGCGACAACATCTATATTGCTTTTGACCTCCAGTAATCGACGCAATACCAGTCGACCGATACGACCAAAACCGTTAATACCAACTTTACTCATGGTTTTCTCCTGTCAGGAACTCGTGGGTGAAAATTAATCCTTTCCAGGCTTAGACCAGGATGGTGGGATGAGCAATCTACATTCTCGCAGTGAAACGTAACCTACTGAAAATGGGTGAACAATATTTAATGAAATTTTGAGAAAAGCTGGTTATGTTAACAATAAATTGTTTTAAATCAGGAAATGTTATGGAAAATAAATACTCAAAGTTACAAATCGGTATTCACTGGCTGGTCTTTTTACTGGTTATCGCAGCTTACTGTGCGATGGAGTTTCGTGGATTTTTCCCGCGAGCCGATCGACCGGTTATCAACATGATCCATGTTTCCTGTGGCATTTCGATTTTCGTACTGATGGTGCTTCGTCTCGTGCTAAGACTGAAATATCCAACGCCACCAATTGTGCCTAAACCAAAGCCAATGATGACGGGGCTTGCGCATCTCGGGCATCTGGTCATTTACTTGCTGTTTATCGCACTGCCGATAATTGGCATGGTGATGATGTATAACCGTGGCAATCCGTGGTTTGCGTTTGGTGTGATGATGCCTCATGCCTCATGCCTCATGCCTCATGCCTCAGAGGCCAATTTCGATCTGGTAGATACCTTAAAATAGTGGCATGAAACGCTGGCAAATCTGGGGTATTTCGTTATTGGGTTGCATGCCGCTGCTGCATTGGCGCACCACTATTTCTGGAAGGACAATACGCTTCTGCGCATGATGCCGCGTAAGCGTTCCTGACAACAGTAAAAGAAAACGCCTGTACTAAACCAGACCCGTGGTACAGGCGAAGAATACGGGTCTACATCGGAAGCACCTATTATATTTATTTGTATGACAAATAAAACCAGAATTCGTGTTTATATGTTTGCCTGGCCAATATTTAATCAAATTATCTTTCTATTAAGAGCGTTACTCAATTTCCCCCAATCCAATCTTTGATCTCCCTAAGTGAAATAAAAACTGTCCGGCGTATAACTTTTGTACCGAACATAAGATTCGGCAAACCATGGAGGTTATATGAAGAAGTTGTCATTTATTTTACTGATAGGATTACTGATGTCTTTTTATGCTGATGCAGGGCGAAAACCTTGTTCCGGTTCGAAAGGGGGGATCTCTCACTGCACTGCTGGCGGCAAATTTGTCTGTAACGATGGTTCTATCAGCGCATCGAAAAAAACGTGCACTAACTGAAAAGTAAAAAGGGGTGCCATGAGAAAATGAACCTGCCAGCCAGATACGCGGGGAAAACTCCCTGCGCTGCCCTTACCTGGACGTGCAGGCCATGAGGGCTGCCACCTCCTTTTCACCGTCCCGGAACCGCAGTTCATAGAGCGTTTGTCGGGTCAGGAGTGTGAATGCCAGTATTGTGAAACAAATAATGAGCAGACACGCCACCAGGGGGCGCTTCATAGCCTTTCTCTTTGCCGGATGGCGGGTAAGAGGCTAACATCCGAATTGTGTGGTTCATTCGTTGGCCTCGTTTGATAGCATTATCGATCGGGGCCTTCGTCCTTCTGATTCCCGGTTTCTTCATTCCGGCGGTAATAATCTCTCATCGCAATAATTGTTGTAAAAATGTGATATGAACAGGTTTTTGGCAGTAAGCAATTACCGTCAAGTGCCGATGACCCTCTATCGGGAGTAAACCTGGAAGAGAGATCACGGTCATGAATACAACATCCTCACACCGCTCAGGCTTTTTATATCACATCAGATTGGTTCCGTTATTTGCCTGCATTCTTGGCGGCATATTATTTCTTTTTGCTTTGAGTTCAGCCCTGGCTGGATATTTTCTCTGGCAGGCTGACCGCGATCAGCGAGATGTCACCGCCGAGATCCAGATTCGCACGGGGTTAGCAAATAGCTCTGATTTTTTGCGTTCAGCCCGAATCAATATGATTCAGGCCGGGGCGGCGAGTCGGATCGCAGAAATGGAAGAGATGAAGAAAAATATTGCACAAGCAGAATTGCAGATTAAACAGTCGCAGCAAGGTTATCGCGCTTACCAGAATCGCCGTGTGAAAACACGTGATGATGAAGCTCTGGATGCTGAATTAAATCAACGTTTTCAGGCTTATATAACAGGTCTTCAACCCATGTTGAAATATGCCAAAAATGGCATGTTCGAAGCGATTATTAATCATGAAAGTGAGCAGATCCGAGTGCTGGATAATGTTTATAGCCAGATTTTAAACAACGCTGTTGAAATACGTAGCGCCAGAGCAAATCATCTGACGGAGCAGGCGCATCAGCGCACTCGACTGGGGGTGATGTTTATGATTGGTGCGTTTGTGCTTGCCCTGGTCATGACGCTGATGACCTTTATGGTTTTGCGTCGGATAGTGATTCGACCTCTGCAGCATGCTGCGCAACGCATTGAACAAATTGCCAGTGGCAATCTGACAATGGCTGACGAACCTTCTGGGCGCAGTGAAATTGGCCGTTTAAGCCGTCATTTGCAGCAAATGCAGCATTCGCTGGTGATGACTGTCGGGACGGTACGTCAGGGGGCGGAGGAGATTTATCGCGGCACCAGCGAAATTTCCGCTGGCAATGCCGACCTTTCTTCGCGCACTGAAGAACAGGCCGCGGCGATTGAACAAACCGCTGCCAGCATGGAGCAACTCACTGTGACAGTGAAACAGAATGCGGATAATGCCCACTACGCAAGCCGTCTGGCGCAAGAGGCTTCCATTAAAGCCAGCGATGGTGGGCAGACGGTCTCCGGCGTGGTGAAAACGATGGGGGATATCTCCAGCAGTTCAAAGAAAATTTCTGAAATTACCGCCGTGATCAACAGTATTGCCTTCCAGACAAATATTCTGGCGCTCAATGCAGCCGTTGAAGCCGCGCGGGCCGGTGAGCAAGGGCGCGGATTTGCTGTCGTTGCCAGTGAAGTGCGTACACTCGCCAGCCGTAGCGCTCAGGCAGCGAAAGAAATTGAAGGCCTGATCAGTGAATCAGTCAGATTAATTGGGCAAGGAGCTAATGAGGTGACGACAGCAGGGAAAACCATGAGTGCCATAATGGACGCTGTGGCGAGCGTCACGCATATCATGCAGGAAATAGCTGCTGCGTCGGATGAGCAAAGCAGGGGCATAACGCAAGTCAGTCAGGCGATTTCTGAAATGGATAAAGTGACGCAACAGAATGCCTCACTGGTGGAAGAGGCTTCTGCGGCGGCGGTATCCCTTGAAGAGCAGGCGGCGCGATTAACTGAAGCGGTAGATGTATTCCGTCTGACGAAACAATCTGCACCGGCAGCTCAACGAGTGGCGGGGGATTCAGTTAGTCTGGTAACGGCGTGAAAAGATTAAAGAAGGGATCTCAAGATCCCTTTACCTTTCAGAACGGCATTGATTTCCGAATGGCGTTAATCATTAGCTGACAGCCGGAAGAGAGCGTCGCATCTACGCGTGTTAGTATTCCAATAGGTTCGCCAGCACCCTGTCCCGAAACAGGCAGCGCCACCAGCGTGGCATGACGCAGATCGTCTTTTACTGCGCCAGAAGGGACAAACCATACATAGTCATATTCAACCGTAAGCTGACGTGAAAGAGAGGCTGAAAGCGTTTCGATACAACCCGAAGGAATTTTACAACCCTGGCTCTGTACTAGCGCATCTGAATGTTGGCGTGGTGCAGTGCCTTCCGGTGATACGACAACAGGCCATTCCAGTACCCGACTTAGCGTCACGTTTTCCTGCAGGAGTGGGTGATTAGGCCGGACAACCAGTTTCAGTGATTCGAGAAACAGCAATTCATAATTAAGCCCGGTCATCAGTTCAGGATCTGACATCCGGCCAACACCGATATCGATTTCTCCTGTTTTTAATCCGGCCAGAATCATGGTGTTACTCATGGTGGCGACTTGCAGAGTGGTCTCTTTTTGTTGTTGATGAAACTGACCGATAACGGAAGGCAAGATCCCCAGCGCAGCAGTAGGTAATGCACCAACTCTTACAACATCATTGTTAAGTCCTTCTTTACGATTAAGCGCCTGACCAGCGGTGTTGATGGCGTCAAGCACTCTGACTGCATGGGTTAAAAATTGCTCGCCGGGTAAGGTAAGTTGTGCGCCCTGACGTCCACGGTCAAATAAGCGAGCGCCCGTCAATTGCTCCAGTTCATTCAGTGTCTTAGAGAGCGCAGGTTGGCTCAGATTAAGGGTTTCAGCCGCGCGCCCCAAAGTTCCTTGTTGTGCGACAGCTACGAATGTATGAAGGTGGCGCAAACGGATGCGCTGACTAAACAGACTATTTTTTTCCATAAGCGATGTTAAAAACGAAGCTGTGCCGCTGACAAGTGAAGTTGTTTAATTATGATAACCTGATTGCAAAATATTATTAACATTTAAAGCAATTTTGTTACCTTGGAATGTCCAGCTTTGCTGATTTCGCGGGGAGATCACAGTTTGTAAATTCTTCACACCAGAGTGAATGCAGTTACCTACACTCCAGATTATCGACCACTGGAGGCAGATATTATGGCGAACAGCATCACGGCGGATGAGATTCGGGAACAGTTTTCGCAGGCAATGTCTGCCATGTATCAGCAAGAAGTTCCACAGTACGGTACGTTGCTGGAACTGGTAGCTGATGTAAATCTGGCTGTGCTGGAAAACAATCCCCAATTGCATGAAAAAATGGTTAATGCGGATGAGCTGGCGCGACTTAACGTTGAACGTCATGGCGCGATACGTGTGGGAACTGCGCAGGAGCTTGCTACATTACGGCGGATATTCGCCATTATGGGGATGTATCCGGTGAGCTATTACGATCTCTCGCAGGCGGGCGTGCCGGTACATTCCACGGCATTTCGTCCTATCGATGATGCCTCGCTGGCGCGTAATCCTTTCCGGATTTTTACCTCATTACTTCGCCTTGAGCTTATCGAAAACGAAACCTTACGCCAGAAGGCGGCGGAGATTTTGCATCAGCGCGATATCTTTACCCCGCGTTGTCGACAACTGTTAGATGAATATGATCAGGAAGGTGGCTTTAGCGAAGCACAGGCGCGGGAGTTTGTGCAGGAAGCTCTGGAGACGTTTCGCTGGCATCAGTCGGCAACGGTGGATGAAGAAACCTATCGCGCATTGCATAACGAACATCGACTAATTGCTGATGTGGTCTGTTTTCACGGCTGCCATATTAACCACCTGACGCCACGTACCCTGGATATCGACAGAGTTCAGTCGATGATGCCCGAATGCGGTATCGAACCCAAAATTCTGATCGAAGGACCGCCGCGCCGCGAGGTGCCGATTTTACTGCGCCAGACCAGCTTTAAGGCGCTGGAAGAGTCGGTCATGTTTGCAGGGCAAAAGCAGGGGACGCATACCGCGCGCTTTGGCGAGATAGAGCAACGCGGTGTGGCGTTAACGCCGAAAGGACGGCAACTGTATGATGTACTTCTGCGTAATGCCGGAACAGGACAGGATAATCTCACACACCAACTTCATCTGCAGGAAACCTTTAGTGCCTTTCCGGACAGTGAATTTCTGATGCGACAGCATGGATTGGCATGGTTTCGTTATCGCCTGACGCCGTCGGGTGAGGCACATCGTCGGGCGATTCATCCCGGTGATGATCCTCAACCTTTGATCGAACGTGGTTGGGTCGTAGCGCAACCTATTACTTATGAGGATTTTCTGCCGGTTAGTGCTGCGGGGATCTTCCAGTCGAATCTGGGCAATGAAACGCAAATGCGCAGTCGCGGCAATGCCAGCCGGGAAGCTTTTGAACAGGCGCTGGGGTGTCCGGTGTTTGATGAGTTTCAGCTCTATCAGGAAGCGGAAGAACGCAGTAAACGCCGCTGTGGTTTGCTTTAAAATTCGGTGCATCCGACTTTGCAAAAATTTGCCTGATTTTACAAACGAATCAGGCTCTTCCCATCGACAAAAAAAAATGCCAATTTGTGCAGATTCTCTGTGTCTAACAATTGGATTATTAATAAATATTGTCTAGAGTGAGCGGTTATAAACAAGCATTTTCTTGCCGCTGAATACGACCAGCGCGGGACCATTCACTACACCAGAAGGACTCACTTTCAGGTATGGATCGTAGACGATTTATTAAAGGTTCAATGGCTATGGCCGCCGTGTGCGGGACTAGCGGCATTGCTTCTCTTTTTTCTCAGGCTGCGTTCGCAGCAGAATCGGACATTGCCGACGGGCAAACCCAGCGTTTTGACTTCTCTATTTTACAGTCAATGGCGCATGATTTAGCGCAAAAAACGTGGCGAGGCGCGCCGCGTCCGTTACCCGATACGCTGGCGACAATGACGCCTCAGGCCTATAACAGCATTCAATACGACGCCGAAAAATCGTTATGGCATAACGTTGAAAATCGCCAGCTTGACGCTCAGTTCTTCCATATGGGAATGGGATTCCGTCGCCGCGTGCGCATGTTCTCTGTCGATCCGGCAACTCATCTGGCGCGCGAAATTCACTTCCGCCCGGAGTTATTCAAATACAACGATGCGGGTGTCGATACCAAACAACTGGAAGGGCAAAGCGATCTCGGCTTTGCGGGGTTCCGAGTGTTTAAAGCGCCAGAACTGGCGCGCCGCGACGTAGTTTCTTTCCTCGGTGCCAGTTATTTCCGTGCTGTTGATGACACTTATCAATATGGTTTGTCGGCGCGTGGTCTTGCGATCGACACTTATACCGACAGCAAAGAAGAGTTCCCCGACTTTACCGCTTTCTGGTTCGATACGGTAAAACCGGGTGCAACCACCTTTACCGTTTATGCGTTGCTCGATAGTGCCAGCATTACCGGTGCCTATAAGTTCACCATCCATTGTGAGAAGAGCCAGGTGATTATGGATGTTGAGAATCACCTGTATGCGCGCAAAGACATTAAACAACTGGGCATTGCGCCGATGACCAGCATGTTCAGTTGTGGTACTAACGAACGTCGGATGTGTGACACCATCCATCCGCAAATCCATGACTCCGACCGTCTTTCCATGTGGCGGGGTAATGGTGAGTGGATCTGCCGTCCGCTGAATAACCCGCAAAAATTGCAGTTCAATGCCTATACCGACAACAACCCCAAAGGGTTTGGTTTATTACAACTGGATCGCGACTTCTCCCATTATCAGGACATCATGGGCTGGTACAACAAACGCCCAAGTCTGTGGGTGGAGCCACGTAACCAGTGGGGGAAAGGCACTATCGGTTTGATGGAGATCCCGACAACTGGGGAAACGCTGGATAACATTGTCTGTTTCTGGCAACCGGAGAAAGCAATTAAAGCGGGCGACGAACTGGCGTTCCAGTATCGTCTGTACTGGAGTGCGCAACCTCCTGTTCATTGTCCATTAGCGCGAGTTATGGCGACGCGTACCGGCATGGGTGGTTTTCCGGAAGGCTGGGCACCAGGTGAACACTATCCGGAAAAATGGGCGCGTCGTTTCGCCGTCGATTTTGTCGGTGGTGATCTGAAAGCAGCAGCGCCGAAAGGGATTGAACCGGTCATCACGCTTTCCAGTGGTGAAGCGAAGCAAATCGAAATTCTCTACATTGAACCAATAGATGGTTACCGTATTCAGTTTGACTGGTATCCGACCTCGGACTCTACCGAACCGGTTGATATGCGGATGTATCTACGTTGTCAGGGCGATGCCATCAGTGAAACATGGCTGTATCAATATTTCCCACCAGCACCGGATAAACGTCAGTATGTTGACGATCGCGTGATGAATTAATCGTCTTTTCTTCGGCACCTTCTTCCGGAGGGTGCCGTCTGGTTAAACACGATCCTGCTCGCATTTTTCCTTACGCTAAATGAGTAATCTGATGGTGTGTATTTCAGATACACCTTGTCAGCCACTAACAGGGAGTGCGTATGTTTCCAGAATACCGAGATTTAATATCCCGTCTGAAAAACGAAAATCCTCGCTTTATGTCCTTGTTCGATAAACACAATAAACTTGATCATGAAATTGCCAGAAAGGAAGGTTCTGACGGTCGAGGGTACAATGCGGAAGTGGTTCGCATGAAAAAACAAAAGTTACAGTTAAAGGATGAGATGCTTAAAATCCTGCAGCAGGAGAGCGTCAAAGAGATGTAAACTTTCTAAGCCGCCAGCAGGGCGGCTTTTTAAACTGATGTAAGGATTATGACCGAGACGATTAAAGTGAGTGAATCACTTGAATTACGTGCCGTTGAAGAAAGACACGTCACACCGCTGTATCAATTAACCTGTAAAAACAAAACCTGGTTACAACAATCGTTAAACTGGCCGCAGTTTGTGCACAGCGAAGAGGACACGCGAAAAACGGTGCAGGGCAATATGATGTTGCATCAACGCGGCTATGCCAAAATGTTCATGATTTTCAAAGAAGATGAACTCGTCGGCGTTATCTCATTTAATCGTATAGAACCGCTGAATAAAACGGCGGAAATCGGCTACTGGCTGGACGAGTCCCATCAGGGACAGGGGATTATTTCTCAGGCGCTGCAGGCGTTTATTCATCATTATGCCCGGATCGGTGAGCTACGACGCTTCGTGATCAAATGTCGGGTGGACAATCCGCAAAGCAACAAGGTAGCCGTGCGTAATGGTTTTACACTGGAAGGTTGTCTGAAACAGGCTGAATTCCTTAACGATGCTTACGATGATGTGAATATATACGCGCGCATTATCGATTCACAATAATCCCGCCAGAGGCGTTCGTGTAATACGTTCCTCGCCGTTAATAACTTTTGGACCACGTACATGAATAGCGTCGCCATCAAAGGCTTCGACGACGGCGTGGTCGGTTATCTCCACATGGTTTTCAATCATTACCGCGCCTGTAATGCAACTGTCACCTTGTATGATAACGTGCTCGTCGAGCAGAATCGGACCACCACGCACAATGGCGTTACCACCAACCAGAACATGATGCTTTAACACACAATTACCTTCTACCGTGGCATGTTCCGCTACCTGGGAACTGTAGTGAAGGGTGGGAATGGCATCTTCTCCTGTCCCGGCAATCACACGTGCATGACCGTAGACTTTCGCACAGTCGCACAGCCAGACGTTGTTTTCTTCATTGCCTTCAATACGGGCAAAATCAAAAACTTCGGCGCGATGCTCAATAAATGCATACCGGACGACGGCATCGCCATAAATTTGCGCCTGATGGACAACTCGCGAGGTGCTAACCCTGGCGCGATCATAAATTTGCAGCAGAAGATGGTGGTCGGGCGTTAGCCCTTGCGCGGCGACAATCATTGAATGTTGATCGATACAGGCATGACCAAAAATTCTACACTGACCACATATTAATGAGTCTTTAATCGTGACGTTGTCACTTATATGTGCACCCTGGCTGATTTCACTATTATCGATCCAGGTGTTATCCGTTGCGTAGACCTCCCCCCGCAGCACGCAACTACCGGTGATACGCGTATTACCGGAAACAACCGTTCCGCCGAAAGCAATGGTATTCTGGTCGTAAATCCAGCAATTTCCCTCCTGTGCCAGCGCCGTTTCGCTATCGATCCAGCCGCCAGCGGTTCCCGTTATCACATCGTTAAAATCGGCTACGGCAATAATCTGCCGTAATAACACACTCTTTTTATCGCCATCTTCCTGATAACTAAAGGCTCGCTGTTCTTCACTGAGACGATATTTGCGCATAGCGTTTTCCCGCAGGTGACTTACTATAACCGTAGCAAATTCTGCGACTCTGGCTATGTTTGAGAAATTTCCATAAAATGCATTTCAAATATACTTTATAAATTAAACAAAATGAGTAAGAAGATACAGAGCGATAAAGTGCTCAATTTACCGGCTGGCTACTTTGGCATTGTGTTGGGAACGATAGGGATGGGGTTTGCCTGGCGCTATGCCAGCCAGGTTTGGCAGGTCAGTCACTGGTTAGGTGATGGTCTGGTGATCCTGGCGATGATCATTTGGGGATTACTGACCACGGCATTTATTACCCGGCTGGTGCGCTTTCCGCACAGTGTGCTGGCAGAAGTGCGCCATCCGGTGATGAGCAGTTTTGTTAGTTTGTTTCCGGCAACGACGATGCTGGTAGCAATTGGTTTCGTGCCGTGGTATCGCCCGTTGGCAGTGTGTCTGTTCAGCGTTGGCGTAGTGATTCAACTGGTTTACGCCGCCTGGCAAACTGCCGGATTATGGCGCGGTTCTCATCCTGAAGAAGCGACGACACCGGGGCTTTATTTGCCGACTGTTGCCAATAACTTTATCAGCGCAATGGCCTGTGGTGCGTTAGGTTACACTGATGCCGGTCTGGTTTTTTTAGGCGCTGGCGTCTTCTCCTGGTTGAGTCTTGAACCGGTGATCCTTCAACGGCTGCGTAGTTCGGGTGAGTTACCCACGGCGCTGCGGACATCGCTCGGTATTCAGCTTGCCCCTGCGCTGGTCGCTTGTAGCGCCTGGTTAAGCGTTAACGGCGGCGAGGGTGACACACTGGCGAAAATGCTTTTCGGTTATGGGCTGCTGCAACTACTGTTCATGTTGCGCCTGATGCCGTGGTATCTCTCGCAACCGTTTAATGCCTCATTCTGGAGTTTCTCGTTCGGCGTATCCGCGTTGGCAACCACCGGTTTGCATCTGGGTAGCGGCAGCGATAATGGTTTTTTCCATACGCTGGCGGTGCCGCTATTTATCTTTACCAATTTTATTATCGCATTACTGCTCATCCGTACTTTCGCGCTTCTGATGCAGGGGAAATTATTAATCAGAACTGAGCGCGCCGTTTTAATGAAATCCGAGGACAAAGAATGATCATTCGTGATGAAAACTACTTTACTGATAAATATGAATTAACCCGCACACATTCCGAAGTTCTGGAAGCCGTGAAAGTGGTTAAACCGGGTAAAACGCTGGATCTGGGCTGTGGCAATGGTCGTAATAGCCTTTACCTTGCAGCTAATGGTTTTGATGTTGACGCATGGGATAAAAATGCTATGAGCATTGCTAACGTTGAGCGCATTAAAACCATTGAAAATCTGGAAAATTTACGTACTCAGGTTGTCGATCTGAATAGCCTCACGTTTGATGGACAATACGATTTTATTCTTTCTACTGTGGTGCTGATGTTCCTGGAGGCGAAAACCATCCCAGGGCTGATTGCGAATATGCAGCGCTGCACAAAACCCGGCGGTTACAACCTGATTGTGGCGGCAATGGATACCGCTGATTTCCCATGTACTGTCGGCTTCCCATTTGCCTTCAAAGAGGGGGAGTTGCGTCGATATTACGAAGGCTGGGAGATGCTGAAATACAATGAAGACGTTGGTGAACTACACCGAACCGACGCCAACGGTAATCGTATTAAACTACGTTTTGCTACTATGTTGGCGCGCAAAAAATAATCAGAAAAGGACAATGCGTATGGAAATGCTTCGCGTAGAGATGATTAACGGCTGTTCTTTTCGGTAGGCATGTTTTTTATCAATATGGTGTGAAATAAATCACAAGAAGCGAAGTTTTTTATTAGCTTAACATCCTGAAGATTAACAATTGATGATTGACTCAGCCCCCTTTTCGTCATTGACTATATTGTCAGAAAAGGGGCTGGAAAATTTATTTTCAACAACACTTTTTTTGCCACAACATGAAGCGGCGCTTTTTGCTATAACTTAAAAAGTAATATAATTATCTCAGGAAATTATTCATGCGTACCACATCGATTGCGAAAGTTGCGGCTTTATGCGGTTTGTTGGCTCTGTCTGGTTGTGCCTCTAAAATCACCCAGCCGGATAAATATTCTGGTTTTTTAAACAATTACTCCAACCTTCAAGAAACAACGTCAGCAACGGGCAAACCGGTATTGCGCTGGGTTGATCCAAATTTTGATCAAAGCAAATATGACAGCATTGTCTGGAATCCGATCACCTATTACCCAGTGCCAAAAGCCTCTACCCAGGTAGGGCAGAAAGTTCTGGATAAAATTTTGAGCTATACCAACACCGAAATGAAAGAAGCGATTGCGCAGCGTAAACCACTGGTGACTACCGCTGGCCCACGTAGTCTGATTTTCCGTGGTGCTATTACCGGTGTTGATACCAGCAAAGAAGGGTTACAGTTCTATGAAGTTGTTCCTGTCGCATTAGTTGTTGCGGGGACGCAAATGGCGACGGGCCACCGTACCATGGATACCCGCTTGTACTTTGAAGGTGAGCTGATTGACGCGGCTACCAACAAACCGGTGATTAAAGTGGTTCGCCAGGGCGAAGGTAAAGACCTGAATAACGAAAGTACACCAATGGCTTTCGAAAACATTAAGCAAGTTATTGATGACATGGCGACTGATGCCACCATGTTTGACGTTAACAAAAAGTAATACCAGTCGCGCCATCGTAAGATGGCGCTTCTTATTATCGGTTTCTACCAGCCATTAAATTCAACATCACGTAACAGACGCCACCGGCAATTAATCCCCAAAACGCTGAACCAATCCCAACCAATGTCAGTCCGCTCGCCGTTACCAGAAATGCTACCACAGCAGCGTCGCGCTCACGTTCATTATGCAACGCCTGACACAAACTGCCGCCAATGGTACTTAACAGCGCCAGACCCGCCAGCATCTGGATCCAACTTACGGGCAGGGTAGCCATCATGCCCGTAATGGCACTGCCAAATAAACCCGCCAGTAAATAAAAGACGCCAGCCGTGGCGGCGGCCAGCCAACGGTGATCTTTGTCCGGGTGCGCTTCCGGGCTTTGGCAAATAGCAGCAGTAATTGCCGCAATCCCTACGGAATAAACGCCAAACGGAGAAAATAGAAGTGCCAGTAGTCCAGTAAAGACAATCAGCGGCGAAACGGGAACCGAATATCCAGCCGCTTTCATCGCTGCAATCCCCGGCGCGTTTTGCGACGCCATCGTCACCAGAAAAAGTGGTAGCGCAACACTTAAACTGTGAGAAAACGAAAATTCTGGATCGATATAAGCAGGAAGAACGGGTTTAAAAACAACATTTTTTGTGACAACGTCACCTTGCAGTATTACCACCAAAATTCCGACAACTATAGCCGCGATTACGGCATAACGTGGCGCAAAAGCCTTCGTCGCCAGCCAGACCAGCAACATACTTCCGCATAACGTAAACTGACCATCCAGGCTGGCAAACGCCTGTAAACCAAAGCGTAATAAAATCCCGGCCAGCATCGCTGCTGCAAGAGAATGCGGAATAATGCGCATCAGGCGGGCAAATAATCCCGTCACACCACAGAGGACAATCAACGCGTTCGTGACCATAAAAACGCCGATGGCTTCGTTAAGCGTGAGTCCCTGCAATCCTGTTACTAACAAAGCCGCGCCAGGCGTTGACCATGCGGTCAGAACCGGCACGCGATACCACAATGTCAGGGCAAGAGTACTGAACCCCATTGCCAGTCCCAGTGCCGTCATCCAACCGGAGATTTGCGCAGTGGTGGCACCCGCGACAATCGCTGCCTGCCATATTATTGCCGCCGAACTGGCGTAGCCGATCAATACCGCCAGAAATCCCGCCAGTAATGTAGGTGGAGGAACAGAAAACAGACGCATAATCACCTCGTGCGTTATAGCGGACAGGCACCGTAGCATTTGTCCGTTATAACGCACAAGTGATAAACTCCTGTTTTGCAGGAGGAGTCGCATGGAAAATCTCGCTCACTATTTATCCGCCACGCTTAAATATCTTCGTCAGCAACGAGGCTGGAGTCTTTCTCGACTGGCAGAAGTTACGGGCGTTTCTAAAGCGATGTTAGGGCAGATTGAACGTAATGAATCCAGCCCGACGGTCGCGACATTATGGAAAATCGCCACCGGAATGAACGTGCCGTTTTCGACGTTTATTTCGCCGCCGCAGAACGCTATACCATCAGTTTATGATCCACAACAGCAGGCGATGGTGATCACCTCGTTGTTTCCTTATGATCCACAACTCTGCTTTGAACACTTTTCGATCCTGATGGCTCCTGGCGCAATAAGTGAATCGACGCCACACGAAAAGGGGGTGATTGAACATGTCGTCGTCATCGAAGGGCAGCTTGAACTGTGCGTTGATGGCGCGTGGCATAGTCTTAATCGTGGAGAAGGCATCCGTTTTGCCGCCGATGTCGCTCATGCCTATTGCAACCGTGACGAGCAAAGCGTGCATTTTCATTCCCTCATTCATTACCCACGTAGTTAAACAGGAAAACTATTTCGCAACGTCACGCTTGTGGCTAAAATAGCCGCCATTTTTCAGCTACTGGATAAGAAAGTGACCGTATCTTCTCATCGCCTTGAACTGTTAAGCCCGGCACGCGATGCCGCCATTGCCCGCGAAGCTATTTTGCACGGTGCCGATGCTGTTTACATCGGTGGCCCTGGTTTTGGTGCCCGTCATAACGCCAGTAATAGCCTGAAAGATATTGCCGAACTGGTGCCATTTGCTCATCGTTATGGCGCAAAAATTTTCGTCACCCTTAATACCATTTTGCATGACGAAGAACTGGAACCGGCGCAGCGGTTGATTACCGATCTTTATCAGACCGGCGTTGATGCACTGATTGTGCAGGATATGGGGATTCTGGAACTTGATATTCCACCGATTGAACTGCACGCCAGCACGCAGTGTGATATTCGCACGGTGGAAAAAGCGAAGTTCCTCTCTGACGTTGGCTTTACGCAGATCGTGTTGGCGCGTGAGCTTAACCTGGAACAGATCCGCGCGATTCATCAGGCCACAGACGCGACCATTGAGTTCTTTATTCATGGTGCACTGTGCGTGGCATATTCCGGTCAGTGCTACATTTCTCATGCACAAACGGGGCGTAGCGCCAACCGTGGCGATTGCTCACAGGCGTGCCGTTTACCATACACGTTGAAAGACGATCAGGGGCGGGTGGTTTCCTATGAAAAACATCTGCTGTCGATGAAAGATAATGATCAGACTGCCAATCTTGGCGCTCTGATTGATGCTGGTGTGCGCTCCTTCAAGATTGAAGGGCGTTACAAAGATATGAGCTACGTGAAGAATATCACCGCGCATTATCGCCAGAGGCTGGATACCATTATTGAAGAACGTGGCGATCTGGCACGTGCTTCATCTGGTCGTACCGAGCACTTTTTTGTACCTTCGACGGAAAAAACCTTCCATCGTGGCAGTACAGACTACTTTGTTAACGCGCGTAAAGGCGACATTGGCGCGTTCGATTCCCCGAAATTTATTGGCCTGCCAGTGGGTGAAGTATTGAACGTTGCTAAAGATCATCTCGATGTTGAGGTCACCGAACCGCTGGCTAACGGCGATGGTCTGAACGTAATGATTAAACGTGAAGTCGTCGGCTTTCGTGCCAACACGGTAGAG
Source organism: Escherichia marmotae (assembly GCF_002900365.1). Taxonomy (NCBI): domain Bacteria; kingdom Pseudomonadati; phylum Pseudomonadota; class Gammaproteobacteria; order Enterobacterales; family Enterobacteriaceae; genus Escherichia; species Escherichia marmotae. Next base: position 969,858 of record NZ_CP025979.1, on the reverse strand, counting down.
AAAACGGGGAAAAACCAGTACCGCGTCTGGCCAAATGAGATGCCAGCAGAGCTGCATAAAATTCGTCCACACCATCCGCTTAACCGTAACCTTGACCATAACTGGCAACAGGCGCTGACCAAAACCTCCAGTGAGCGCCGGGTCGCTGTAGATATTGAACTTGGCGGCTGGCAGGAACAACTCATTCTGACGTTAACCAGCGAAGAGGGCGTCAGCATCACTCATACCCTGGATGGGCAATTCGACGAAGCGAATAACGCCGAAAAAGCACTCACCAATCTGAAAGAGGGATTGTCGAAGCTGGGGCAGACTATCTATTACGCTCGTGATGTACAAATTAACTTGCCGGGGGCGCTGTTTGTGCCAAACAGCCTGTTAAATCAGTTCCGTCGTGAAGCCGCCGAAATGCTGGATGCCGCGCGTCTTGCCAGTTACCAGCGCGGCAGTCGTAAACCGGTTGCTGATCCTGCGCCGGTTTATCCGCAAACGCATCTGAGTTTCCTCGCGAATGTTTACAACCAGAAAGCGCGTGAATTTTATCATCGCTATGGTGTGCAACTGATTGATGCGGCGTATGAGGCACATGAAGAGAAGGGCGAGGTTCCGGTGATGATCACCAAGCATTGTCTGCGCTTTGCTTTCAATCTGTGTCCGAAGCAGGCGAAAGGCAATATCAAAAGCTGGAAGGCAACACCAATGCAACTGGTTAACGGCGATGAAGTGTTAACGCTGAAGTTTGATTGCCGTCCATGTGAGATGCACGTCATCGGCAAAATCAAAAATCACATTCTGAAAATGCCGTTACCGGGAAGCGTTGTTGCATCCGTAAGCCCGGATGATCTGCTGAAAACATTGCCGAAGCGGAAAGGATAAACCGCAAGTTTTCAGGGTTATTCACAGCTCATTGAATCTGCATGATATTGTTGGCCGGATAAGGCGTTCACGCCGCATCCGGCAACAAACGACTCAACTCTGACCCGCTTCTGGTTTACGTGATTTTTGCCAGTAAAAATGCTCGCGTAAGCCTTCTGCCGATTCTTCCGCAACGGCGCGCAATTCATCGCTGTCCGCTTCATGGCGCAGTTGATGATCCACATTTTTCACCCATAAAAACTCATGTCCTTTGTGTCCTGCCATTAGTTGCCCGGAGAACAGCGCGCAGGTTAATAAGACTACCGATAACGCCTTCGTAAACATCCTGCCACCTTTTTCTTACCTTTTGCCGCTATGATGCCGACAGTTTCTTGAGGTTATTATTCTGTTTTGCAAATTAGCGCAAAGAAATTCTGGAATCTGCCTTCCTGATTTTGCATTGCATTCTGCCGTTGCGGCGATTAAGTGCTATTTTCGAGCAAATTACACACGGAGGTAAACACTAATGTTTACTTTGTTGATATACTCAGCGGCAGGGAGGCGATGTGAAACAAAGCGAGTTCAGACGTTGGCTCGAATCTCAGGGCGTCGATGTAGCGAATGGCAGCAACCATTTAAAACTCAGGTTTCACGGGAGGCGCAGTGTCATGCCGCGTCACCCCAGCGAAGAGATTAAAGAACCATTGCGTAAAGCAATTCTGAAACAACTCGGTTTGAGTTAATCGCCAATTAAAAAGGTTAATGACATGCGAGAGACAGTCGAAATTATGCGTTATCCCGTCACTCTTACACCCGCGCCGGAAGGCGGTTATATGGTTTCTTTTGTGGATATCCCCGAAGCGTTGACGCAGGGAGAAACGGTCGCTGAAGCGATGGAAGCAGCAAAAGATGCCTTACTGACCGCATTTGATTTTTATTTTGAAGATAACGAACTCATCCCGTTACCTTCGCCATTGAATAACAACGATCACTTTATTGAAGTACCTTTAAGTGTTGCTTCTAAGGTATTGCTGCTAAATGCTTTTTTACAGTCAGAAATCACTCAGCAAGAGTTAGCCAGACGAATTGGCAAACCTAAACAGGAGATTACTCGCCTATTTAATTTGCACCATGCGACAAAAATCGACGCCGTCCAGCTCGCGGCTAAGGCGCTTGGCAAAGAGTTATCGCTGGTGATGGTTTAATTACAGTTAACACAAAGTTGTCATTTTTAACAACTGATATAGACTGCCGGATCACCTGCACACTATAACGATTCAAAAATGAAAAAATACCAGCAACTGGCGGAACAATTACGCGAGCAAATTGCGTCAGGCATCTGGCAGCCCGGCGATCGTCTGCCTTCGTTACGTGAACAGGTGGCGCTTTCTGGCGTGAGCTTTATGACCGTCAGCCATGCCTACCAGTTGCTCGAAAGTCAGGGACATATTATTGCGCGGCCGCAGTCGGGTTATTACGTTGCGCCACAGACAATAAAAATGCAGAAAGCGCCAGTCATTCCGGTCACACGTGATGAAGCTGTCGATATTAATACCTATATTTTTGACATGTTGCAGGCCAGTCGCGATCCGTCGGTAGTGCCGTTTGCCTCAGCCTTTCCCGATCCGCGGCTTTTCCCACTGCAACAATTGAACCGCTCGCTGGCGCAAGTAAGCAAAACCGCCACGGCAATGAGCGTGATCGAAAACCTACCGCCAGGGAATGCCGAGCTTCGCCAGGCTATTGCTCGCCGCTATGCCTTACAGGGTATCACCATTTCGCCTGATGAAATCGTCATTACCGCCGGTGCATTAGAGGCATTAAATCTCGGTTTGCAAGCAGTCACAGAACCGGGCGATTGGGTGATAGTAGAGAATCCTTGTTTCTACGGCGCGTTGCAGGCGCTGGAACGATTACGGCTGAAAGCGTTATCGGTGGCGACGGATGTTAACGAAGGGATCGACCTTCAGACGCTGGAACTGGCGTTACAGGAGTATCCGGTGAAAGCGTGTTGGTTAATGACTAACAGCCAGAATCCGCTCGGTTTTACCTTAACGCCGCAGAAAAAAGCGCGGTTGGTAGAGTTGCTCAACCAGTACAACGTGATGCTGATTGAAGATGATGTCTACAGCGAGTTGTACTTTGGGCGGGAAAAACCGCTGCCTGCAAAAGCCTGGGATCAATATGATCGTGTGCTGCATTGCTCATCATTCTCTAAATGCCTGGTGCCAGGTTTTCGTATCGGCTGGGTCGCCGCAGGAAAACATGCGCGTAAAATCCAACGCTTGCAATTGATGAGTACGCTTTCCACCAGCTCACCGATGCAACTTGCGCTGGTGGATTACCTTTCGACACGCCGCTACGATGCCCATCTGCGTCGTCTACGTCGACAGCTTGCGGAACGCAAACAACGCGCCTGGCAGGCGCTGCTGCGTTATCTGCCTGTGGAAGTCAAAATACACCATAACGACAGTGGTTATTTTCTCTGGCTGGAACTTCCCGAACCGTTAGATGCGGGAGAATTAAGTGTTCAGGCACTGGCACATCACATCAGTATTGCGCCTGGTAAAATGTTTTCTACTGGCGAAAACTGGTCACGTTTTTTTCGTTTTAATACTGCATGGCAGTGGGGAGAACGCGAAGAACAAGCGGTAAAACAATTAGGCAAACTTATTCAAGAGCAGTTGAAATAGATTCCAATTTAATTTCCCTCCGGTTGAGCAATAGGAAATTCGAATAGCTCCAGTATTCCTTAACCCCTTGTCTATACTCCAGAAGATAGCCTCTAAAATTGCGTAATGCGCGTTAGCTCACAACCTGACTAAATATTTTCAGGGCCGAAGGTACGCCTGCAATGCGCCGTCTATGGTTAAACAGGGAGATATTTTTACGGCACGGCTGCTGACAATAATGACAACAGGAGTAAGACCTATGAGCAAGACATTTGCCCGCAGCAGCCTGTGTGCGCTAACCATGACTTTAATGACCGCCCACGCCGCCGAACCCCTCACTAATTTAGATAAACCGGAAGGACGACTGGATATTATCGCCTGGCCGGGATACATCGAACGTGGACAAACCGATAAACAATACGACTGGGTTACGCAATTCGAAAAAGAAACAGGTTGCGCGGTAAATGTGAAAACCGCCGCCACTTCCGATGAAATGGTCAGCCTGATGACCAAAGGCGGTTACGATCTGGTCACGGCGTCCGGTGATGCTTCACTGCGTTTGATTATGGGTAAACGTGTGCAGCCGATTAATACCGCACTGATCCCCAACTGGAAAACACTCGACCCACGCGTAGTAAAGGGCGACTGGTTTAACGTTGGCGGCAAAGTTTATGGCACGCCGTATCAGTGGGGGCCGAACCTGCTGATGTACAACACCAAAACCTTTCCGACGCCACCGGATAGCTGGCAGGTTGTCTTTGTGGAACAGGAACTGCCGGACGGTAAGAGCAATAAAGGCCGCGTACAGGCTTATGACGGCCCTATCTATATTGCCGATGCCGCGCTGTTCGTCAAAGCGACTCAGCCGCAGTTGGGCATCAGCGATCCGTACCAACTGACCGAAGATCAATATCAGGCGGTGCTGAAAGTACTTCGCGATCAACATGGTTTGATCCATCGCTACTGGCATGACACCTCTGTACAAATGAGCGATTTCAAAAATGAAGGCGTGGTAGCTTCCAGCGCATGGCCATATCAGGCCAACGCATTGAAAGGCGAAGGACAACCGATCGCCACCGTCTTCCCTAAAGAGGGCGTCACCGGCTGGGCTGATACCACTATGCTGCATAGCGAAGCAAAACATCCGGTTTGTGCCTACAAATGGATGAACTGGTCATTAACACCAAAAGTGCAGGGTGATGTGGCAGCCTGGTTTGGCTCACTGCCTGTGGTGCCGGAAGGCTGTAAAGCCAGTCCGTTGCTGGGCGATAAAGGCTGTGAAACTAATGGATTTAACTATTTCGACAAAATCGCCTTCTGGAAAACGCCCATCGCAGAAGGGGGAAAATTTGTCCCATATAGCCGCTGGACGCAGGATTACATTGCCATTATGGGCGGCCGCTAATTCGCTGGGGTGTTTTATGACGTACGCAGTGGAGTTTGACAACGTTTCTCGGTTGTACGGTGACGTGCGCGCGGTAGATGGCGTCAGTATTGCGATAAAAGATGGTGAGTTCTTTTCAATGCTGGGGCCGTCCGGCTCCGGCAAAACCACCTGTCTGCGACTAATCGCTGGATTCGAACAGCTTTCTGGCGGGGCAATTACTATTTTTGGTAAACCCGCCAGCAATCTGCCACCGTGGGAGCGGGATGTTAATACCGTTTTCCAGGACTACGCGCTGTTTCCCCATATGTCGATTCTCGATAACGTGGCCTACGGGTTGATGGTCAAAGGCGTTGATAAAAAACAGCGTTACATCATGGCGCAAGAGGCGCTGGAAAAAGTGGCGCTTGGTTTCGTGCTGCAACGTAAGCCGTCACAGCTTTCCGGTGGTCAACGCCAGAGGGTCGCCATCGCCAGAGCGTTAGTGAACGAACCGCGCGTGTTGCTACTGGATGAGCCGCTCGGCGCACTGGATCTTAAGCTGCGCGAGCAGATGCAACTGGAACTGAAAAAGCTGCAACAATCCCTCGGAATCACTTTTATCTTTGTCACCCACGATCAGGGCGAAGCATTATCGATGTCCGATCGCGTGGCGGTTTTCAATAATGGACGTATTGAGCAGGTTGATTCACCGCGCGATCTCTATATGCGTCCGCGTACGCCATTTGTCGCGGGATTTGTCGGGACATCCAACGTTTTTGAGCCGCTGATTGCGGAGAAACTTTGCGGCATGATGGGGAGCTTCGCATTGCGCCCGGAACATATCCGCCTCAATACACCTGGCGAAGTGCAGGCCAATGGCACGATCCAGGCGGTGCAATATCAGGGGGCGACGACTCGTTTTGAACTGAAACTTAGCGGCGGTGAAAAACTGCTGGTCAGTCTGGGCAACATGACGGGCGAAGAACTACCCGCCACGCTCACGCCTGGTCAACAGGTGATGGTTTCCTGGTCCCGCGATGTGATGGTGCCTCTGGTTGAGGAGAGGTGAATGGCGATGAACGTATTGCAGTCACCTGCGCGCCCCGGCATGGGGAAGATGTCGGGTTTTTTCTGGCGTAAACCGGGGCTTGGGTTGTTTTTACTGCTGCTTGGCCCGTTGATGTGGTTTGGCATCGTCTATTTCGGCTCGCTGCTGGCACTGTTATGGCAGGGGTTTTATACCTTTGATGATTTCACTATGTCGGTAACGCCGGAACTGACGCTGGCGAATATACGCGCACTGTTTAACCCGGCTAATTACGACATCATCATCCGCACACTGACGATGGCAGTGGCGGTGACCATCGCCAGCGCTATTCTGGCCTTTCCGATGGCGTGGTACATGGCGCGCTACACCAGCGGCAAAATGAAAGCGTTTTTTTATATTGCGGTGATGTTACCGATGTGGGCGAGCTACATTGTTAAAGCCTATGCCTGGACGTTATTGCTGGCGAAAGATGGCGTAGCGCAGTGGTTTTTGCAACATCTGGGGCTGGAGCCACTGCTGACGGCGTTCCTGACACTTCCGGCTGTGGGCGGCAATACACTGTCTACTTCCGGGCTGGGGCGTTTTCTGGTGTTTCTTTATATCTGGCTGCCGTTCATGATCCTGCCTGTGCAGGCAGCGCTGGAGCGTTTACCCCCGTCACTGCTGCAGGCATCGGCAGATCTCGGCGCGCGCCCACGGCAAACTTTCCGCTATGTGGTGTTACCGCTGGCGATCCCGGGTATTGCCGCAGGTTCTATCTTTACCTTCTCGCTAACGCTGGGCGACTTTATCGTTCCGCAATTGGTGGGGCCGCCGGGGTATTTTATCGGCAACATGGTCTACTCCCAGCAGGGGGCGATTGGCAATATGCCGATGGCTGCAGCTTTCACTCTGGTGCCGATTGTTCTTATCGCACTGTATCTGGCGTTCGTGAAACGCATGGGGGCGTTCGATGCACTCTGAACGTGCACCGTTGTTCCTCAAACTGGCGGCCTGGGGCGGCGTGCTTTTTCTCCATTTTCCCATCTTGATTATCGCCGCCTATGCGTTTAACACCGAGGAAGCCGCATTTAGTTTTCCACCACAAGGCTTGACGCTGCGCTGGTTCAGCATAGCAGCACAGCGTAGCGATATTCTTGATGCCGTGACACTGTCACTTAAAGTGGCGACGCTGGCGACATTCATCGCGCTGGTGTTAGGAACACTGGCGGCCGCGGCGCTCTGGCGGCGTGACTTTTTCGGCAAAAGCGCCATTTCACTGTTACTGCTGTTACCCATTGCATTGCCTGGCATTGTCACTGGTCTCGCACTATTAACGGCCTTTAAAACGATCAATCTGGAGCCAGGCTTTTTCACTATCGTGGTTGGTCATGCGACTTTTTGCGTGGTGGTCGTCTTCAACAATGTCATCGCCCGTTTTCGCCGTACCTCGTGGAGTCTGGTGGAAGCGTCAATGGATCTTGGAGCCAATGGCTGGCAAACCTTCCGCTACGTAGTGTTGCCGAATCTCAGTTCGGCGTTACTGGCGGGGGGAATGCTGGCGTTTGCCTTGTCGTTCGATGAAATCATCGTGACGACTTTTACCGCGGGTCACGAACGGACGTTACCACTGTGGTTGCTCAATCAGCTTGGGCGACCGCGTGATGTACCGGTAACCAACGTTGTGGCACTGCTGGTTATGTTGGTAACAACCTTGCCGATCCTGGGGGCCTGGTGGCTAACCCGTGAAGGCGACAAGGGTCAATAACCACTGAAATGGGAATATGCTATGCAACATAAGTTACTGATTAACGGAGAACTGGTCAGCGGCGAAGGGGAAAAACAGCCTGTCTATAATCCGGCAACGGGAGAAGTATTACTGGAGATTGCCGAGGCAACCGCAGAGCAGGTTGATGCCGCTGTTCGCGCGGCAGATGCCGCATTTGTCGGGTGGGGGCAAACCACGCCGAAAATGCGTGCGGAATGCCTGCTGAAACTGGCGGATGTTATCGAAGAGAACGGTCAGGTTTTTGCCGAACTGGAGTCCCGTAACTGTGGCAAACCGCTGCATAGTGCTTTTAATGATGAGATTCCGGCGATTGTCGATGTCTTTCGCTTTTTCGCCGGCGCTGCGCGCTGCCTGAATGGTCTGGCGGCGGGTGAATATCTTGAAGGTCATACATCAATGATTCGCCGCGATCCATTAGGTGTTGTGGCCTCTATCGCCCCCTGGAACTACCCGTTGATGATGGCAGCGTGGAAACTGGCTCCGGCGCTGGCGGCGGGGAACTGCGTAGTGCTTAAACCATCAGAAATTACACCGCTGACTGCGTTGAAACTGGCAGAACTGGCGAAAGATATCTTCCCGCCAGGCGTGATCAACGTACTGTTTGGCAGAGGTAAAACGGTGGGTGATCCGCTGACCGGACATCCAAAAGTGCGCATGGTGTCGCTGACGGGGTCTATCGCTACCGGTGAGCACATCATCAGCCATACAGCATCATCCATAAAGCGCACCCACATGGAACTGGGCGGTAAAGCACCAGTGATTGTCTTTGATGATGCAGATATTGAAGCAGTGGTCGAAGGTGTGCGCACCTTTGGCTATTACAATGCCGGACAAGATTGCACTGCTGCCTGTCGTATCTACGCGCAAAAAGGTATTTACGACGCGCTGGTGGAAAAACTAGGTGCCGCAGTGGCAACGTTAAAATCTGGTGCACCGGATGATGGTGCCACAGAGCTGGGGCCGTTAAGCTCACTGGCACATCTCGAACGCGTCAGCAGGGCGGTGGAAGAGGCGAAGGCGACGGGACACATTAAGGTGATCACCGGCGGTGAAAAACGGCAGGGTAACGGCTATTATTATGCGCCTACACTGCTGGCCGGTGCGTTACAAGAAGATGCCATCGTTCAAAGAGAGGTATTTGGCCCGGTAGTGAGCGTGACGGCCTTCGACAACGAAGAGCAAGTGGTTAACTGGGCGAATGACAGTCAGTACGGGTTGGCCTCTTCGGTGTGGACGAAAGATGTCGGTCGGGCGCATCGCGTGAGCGCTCGTCTGCAATATGGCTGCACCTGGGTCAATACCCACTTCATGCTGGTCAGTGAAATGCCGCACGGCGGGCAGAAACTTTCTGGTTATGGCAAAGATATGTCACTTTATGGGCTGGAAGATTACACCGTAGTACGCCACGTAATGGTTAAGCATTAAGGATAGTGTTGTAAATCTGGAGAGTGTGAGAGGATCTAACCTACTGTCAGAGAGTTGATTTCTCTCTGACAGTACGTGCTGCGTGCAATATCGCTACATCAAATAAACCAACCAAATCTCATAGAGATAAGAGTAAACAACCCAACAGCAGCAAAGAGATTTATCAGCACTACAGTTTTACTGGAAACGTTCATTTTTGCCACCTTTTGTCATAGCCCCTATGTGTATAGTACGGGTTGGGAAAATCCGCAATCATACTCATTCTGAAGATGGACAAGAGCATGCCGTAGGTTATTGAATTTATCTTAAATGGATTGAAAACTTGATGTGCATCAAGAAATGACGCATATTTGCGCGCGTTTTATTCACCTGGCTGGATGCCTGTACATGTCTCTTTTTCAATGTTTGCTTGTTTTTTATGCTGTTATGGCAGTAATCGCCTTTCTTATTACCTGGTTTCTTTCCCACGATAAGAAGAGCATTCGCTTTCTGAGCGCCTTTCTGGTGGGGATCACATGGCCGATGAGTTTTCCAGTGGCGCTACTGTTTTCACTGTTTTAAATCTTACTCGCTGGCTTGACGGCACAACGCAGACTTATATCATTTGAGTGAATCGATAAATTTCACAAGTGGCTAAGGAGAAAGTATGTCGCATCTGGATGAGGTCATCGCGCGCGTGGATGCCGCGATTGAGGAGAGCGTCATTGCCCATATGAACGAATTGTTAATCGCCCTGAGCGATGACGCAGAGTTAAGCCGGGAAGATCGCTACACCCAGCAACAGCGTTTGCGCACAGCAATCGCCCATCACGGACGCAAGCATAAAGAAGATATGGAAGCGCGCCACGAACAGTTAACGAAAGGTGGCACCATCCTCTGATTAAAACGTGCGTCTGGCCACCAACCAGGCGCCAACTACCAATAAAACCGCTCCGCAAATTGGACCAATCAACGCCCGAAGTGGCACGCCATGACTGCGGAAAATATCCAGTACCAGACCTCCAATAAGTTGGCTGGCGACCAGTACTGCAATGGTCGTTGCCGCCCCCACATTTTGATACCCGCTGATACTGGCGAAGACAAAAAATGATCCCAGCAAACCAGGGATTAGAGTCCACCAACGCACGCTGGACACCAGTTCGCCAAACCCTGCCATCCCTTGTTTAAACCACAAAATAGACACGAACAGCACAATTCCCACCAGTGAGTTCAGTAGCATGGCGATGAGAATGGTGGAGGAGGTCTGAGTGATGCGCACCATCAATGTGTTTTGCACTACCAGGCCAATCCCGGCGGCGATCAAAAAGGCAAGGGTAAGCGACTGATTCATCCGATAGCGTCCGGTTCACTGCGTTCGTCGAGTTGCAACTGCATAAAGGTGAGATCCAGCCAGCGACCAAATTTAGTGCCTACCTGCGGCATTTGTGCGGTGACGACAAATCCCAGCGACTGGTGTAGATGCAGCGAGGCCTGATTTTGCGACTCGATCCCGGCAACCATGACATGCTTCCCGCAATCCCGCGCTTCATCAATCAACCGGCTTAACAATTTGCGCCCAAGACCTTTGCCCTGATGATCCGGATGAACATATACCGAATGTTCCACTGTATGGCGAAAACCGTCGAAACTACGCCAGTCACCAAATGAGGCATACCCCGTGACAACGCCATTTTCTTCGCTCACCAGCACCGGATAACCGGATAATGTTCGCGCTTCAAACCAGGCGATTCGGTTATCTGCATCCACCGTTTGGTCGTTCCAGATAGCCGCCGTATACAACACGGCGTGGTTATAAATTTCTGCAATTGCAGCACAATCGGCTTTGCGGGCAAAACGGATGGACATGTCGAGCCTCTATAAAACATCGAATAGTAATGATGCTATCAATACTATCGAAAACAGCCGGAAGCAACGCAATCTACAATGAAATTATTGTGTATTGCTGGACGAATGTGATGCATACAAACACATCTAACCACGTGAGCCTGCTACCATTGATGGATTCATGCCAAAAGCACAGGAGATCATTATGGGGCAACAAAAGCAGCGTAACCGCCGTTGGGTTCTGGCCTCGCGTCCGCATGGAGCGCCGGTTCCGGAGAATTTCCGTCTGGAAGAAGATGACGTTGCCACGCCAGGTGAAGGTCAGGTGTTACTGCGCACAGTTTATCTGTCGCTGGACCCATATATGCGCGGGCGCATGAGCGATGAGCCATCCTATTCACCACCGGTTGATATTGGTGGCGTGATGGTTGGCGGCACGGTGAGCCGGGTGGTGGAATCAAATCATCCGGACTACCAGCCTGGCGACTGGGTGCTGGGCTACAGCGGCTGGCAGGACTATGACATATCCAGCGGTGATGAACTGGTGAAACTTGGCGATCAGCCACAAAACCCTTCGTGGTCGCTGGGTGTGCTGGGGATGCCTGGTTTTACCGCTTATATGGGCTTGCTGGATATCGGTCAACCTAAAAAGGGGGAAACGCTGGTGGTTGCTGCTGCAACCGGCCCTGTTGGCGCAACGGTGGGGCAAATCGGCAAACTGAAAGGCTGTCGGGTGGTGGGTGTTGCCGGTGGCGCTGAAAAATGCCGCCATGCTACTGATGTACTGGGTTTCGATGTTTGCCTTGATCACCATGCGGATGATTTTGCTGAGCAACTGACGAAGGCGTGTCCGAAAGGTGTTGATATCTATTATGAAAATGTGGGCGGTAAAGTGTTTGATGCCGTGTTGCCGTTGCTCAATAATCCGCGCGCATTCCTGTCTGCGGCTTAGTGAGCGGCTATAATGCGACGGAATTGCCATCTGGTCCGGATCGTTTACCGTTGCTGATGGCCACGGTGCTGAAAAAACGTATTCGTCTGCAAGGCTTTATTATCAGCCAGGATTATGGGCACCGGATCCATGAGTTCCAGCAGGAGATGGTGCAATGGGTGAAAGAGGGGAAAATCCATTATCGCGAGCAAATGACCGACGGTTTAGAAAATGCCCCACAGACTTTTATTGGCCTGTTAGAAGGTAAAAACTTCGGCAAAGTCGTTATTCGTGTGGCGGATGACAATTAACAAAACAGGTGGCGGTGTTATACCGCCACCACGTAATATTATTCAAACCGCCATGCGAGATTTACGCCAATACCATAATTCCGTCCAGGTGCTGGCTCGTAATATCGGCCATTGGATTCATTAACAATCACCGATCCGACATATTCTTTGTCGAATAAATTATCGACCCGGCCAAATAAATCCACCGTCATATTGCGGTAATTATATTTATAGCCGGTAAACAAACCAACGAGAGTATAAGAGGGCGCTTTTGCCGTGTTTTCGTCATCAGCCATAATATCGCCCATATATCGCGCTTCTGTACCGGCATACCAGCCTTCTTCTGGTACGTAACCTAAAGACGCAAAGCCCATATTGCGGGCGATCCCTGGCATCCGGTTACCATTACAGTTCTGATCGTTACAAACGTTGCTGCGATATGTTGCATCAAGCCAGGTCCACGACGCTTTTACGCGGAAATCTCCGGCGAAACGTTGATCCCACGCCAGCTCGGCTCCCTGACGACGCGTCTTCCCGGCATTTTTATAAGTGGTACGCCCACCGCTACTGCTATCGACAACGATTTCATCATGAGTATCGGTCTGGAACACTGCGAGGCTAAACAGACCATCGCCAATACGCGTTTTACTGCCGATTTCGATTGTATCGTTGGTGGACGGTTTTAAACCAAAGTTCATCCCGCTTTGCCCATCGGCACGGTATGAAAGTTCATTAATGGTCGGCGTTTCAAAGCCGCGTCCCGCTGCCAGATAGATATTCCAGGCATCGGTGATGGCGTATTTTAACGATCCGGCTGGCAGCCATTTGTGATAACTGGCATCTCCGCTGTCATCGCCGTTACCGGGAGTAATGTAATAATCGTTGGAATCAAACCATACTGAGCTATAGCGCACGCCAGCATCCAGTGACAGTTTGTCAGTCAGTTGCCACTGGGTCTGTAAATAGGGATCGACGTTCCACATCAGATTACGCTCGTCGCGGCGCAAATCACCTTTTTGCCCGTATTCTGGTATGCCGTAATTCAAGCGGAAGTTATTGTAGCCCTTGCGGTTTTCACTCATGTTTTCATAGTTTAAACCGGTGGTTAAAGTGAACGGAACACCCAGTTCGCCGCGGTGTGTCCAGCGACTGTCTATTCCCTGATAATGGCGTTGCAGCGTAATCACGCCGCCTGCGTGTGACGGGGTAAGTTGTGGTGCCATCGGGATTGACTGGTACTGGGTCGTTTCACGCTCACCCGCGTACATCATCACGCTCATCTCATCGCTGGCGCTAAGACTACGCTCATAACGCACTCCAGCCTGAGTTTGCTTGATGGTTTTCCGTGTATCGTACTGTTCAGCGCGAGGAGCTTGTTGCGGATCCGCTTTCCATTCTGCTTCGGTCAACCCACCGGGGTCGTTTGCTTTGATATCCACACTATTAAAAATCAGGCTTAATTTGCTGGCATCATCAATACGTACGCCCAATTTGGCATTGGCTAAATTTTTCTGTGCACCACTATGGTCACGGTAGCCGTGGGTCGTAAAACGTGTGGTCGAAACGGTGTAATCGACATCGCCAGCCTGTGTGCCGTCACCCATTGCTCCCGTTGCCTTCAACCCGTAACGCCAGCTACCAAAACTGCCATAGTAACTGCTGGCTTCAATGCCTGACGGTTGTTGCCCCGTTTGTGTGGTGACATTCATCACCCCACCGGAAGCGTTGCCATAGAGGGCGGAAAAGGGGCCACGCAGTACTTCCACGTTTTGCACGCTACTTAAATCGATATTAGACGTTTGTCCTTGCCCGTCGGGCATGGTGGCGGGAATGCCGTCCACATACAGGCGAATCCCGCGGATCCCGTAAGTAGAGCGGGAACCAAATCCACGAATCGACAACTGTAAATCCTGCGCATAGTTCTGCCGGTTTTGTACCTGTAAACCAGGCACGCTGGTCAGTGATTCAGACAAGTTAATGCGAGGTGTTGCCAGGCGCATCTCTTCGCCATCAACCACACTGACCGCCGCTGGGGTATCCAGCTCTGAAACCACCTGTGGTGTGGCACTCACAATCATGGTTTGTTCATTGGCGGCAAAAACGGATGGGGAAAGGACAATCAGCGCAGATAAAACAGTCTGTCGGACGGAAAAAATCTTCATGAAAAAAGCCAGGTTAAGAATGGAAAAACATCGCTATGGTAATGAATTTGTAAATTTATAGAAAACAAAACGGCACGATACGTTAACCAATTGAGAAAATTGTAGTCGTAACAGCAAGAAATACTCCACATTTGAGAAAATAATGATTACCATTCCCATTTATAACAAGGGTGTAACGAAGATTACGCTCAGCGAAGCATTGTGAAGCAGCAAAAATATCGGTTCATCAAAGGGAGTCGTCATGCATTTACGTCATCTGTTCTCATCGCGTCTGCGTGGTTCATTACTGTTAGGTTCATTGCTCGTTGCTTCATCGTTCAGCACGCAGGCAGCGGAAGAAATGCTGCGTAAAGCGGTAGGTAAAGGCGCTTACGAAATGGCTTATAGCCAGCAGGAAAATGCGCTGTGGCTCGCTACATCGCAAAGCCGCAAACTGGATAAAGGCGGGGTGGTTTATCGTCTCGATCCGGTCACTCTGGAAGTGACTCAGGTGATTCATAATGATCTCAAACCGTTTGGCGCCACCATTAACAATGCCACCCAGACGTTGTGGTTTGGTAACACCGTAAACAGCGCGGTCACGGCGATCGATGCCAAAACGGGCGAAGTGAAAGGGCGTCTGGTGCTGGATGATCGTAAGCGCACGGAAGAGGTGCGCCCGCTGCAGCCGCGTGAACTGGTAGCAGATGATGCCACGAATACCGTTTACATCAGCGGTATTGGGAAGGAGAGCGTGGTCTGGGTGATTGACGGTGAGAATATCAAACTGAAAACTGCCATCCAGAACACCGGTAAAATGAGCACTGGCCTGGCGTTGGATAGCAAAGGCAAACGTCTCTATACCACCAACGCTGACGGTGAATTGATTACTATCGACACCACCGACAACAAAATTTTGAGCCGTAAAAAGTTGCTGGATGATGGCAAAGAGCACTTCTTTATCAACATTAGTCTCGATACCGCCAACCAGCGTGCGTTTATCACCGACTCCAAAGCTGCGGAAGTGCTGGTGGTTGATACTCGTGAAGGCAATATTCTGGCGAAGGTAGCGGCACCGGAATCACTGGCTGTGCTGTTTAACCCGGCGCGTAATGAAGCCTATGTGACACATCGTCAGGCAGGTAAAGTCAGTGTGATTGACGCGAAAACCTACAAGGTAGTGAAAACGTTCGATACGCCGACCCATCCGAACAGCCTGGCGCTGTCTGCCGATGGCAAAACGCTGTATGTCAGTGTTAAACAAAAATCCACTAAACAGCAGGAAGCTACCCAGCCGGACGATGTGATTCGTATTGCGCTGTAATCGACACAGGGGAGTTTGTCTTTCGTAGGTCTGATAAGGCGCTAGCGCCGCATCCGGCAAGCGGAGCACAATGCCTGATGCAACGCTGTCGCGTCTTATCAGGCCTACAACACGCATAATTATTTGATTTATTTAGAGTTTGTTAGCCGGATAAGGCATTTACGCCGCATCCGGCTTTAAACCGGGCAATTTTGCAATTAACTCGCCGTTTCAGGCTTAAACACAATTTCCTGTTTTTCTTCATCTTCCTCGATGACTGGCGCAGTGCTGTGAACTTCGGCAACGCGTTTACGCACACCAAACCAACCCACAACCAGCAGAATACCGATAACCGGCAGTGCCGCGATGGTATAAGTCCCGTTCGGATAATCGAACGCCATCAGCACCAGGACGCACAGTAAAAACAGTAAAGTCAGCCAGGAAGTGAAGGGCGCGCCGGGGAGTTTAAAACTGACTTCCTGCGCTTTACCTTCTTTAATCGCTTTACGCAGGCGCATCTGGCAAACAATGATAAACGCCCACGAAGCGATAATTCCCAGCGACGCAAAGTTCAACACAATCTCAAAAACGCGCGACGGCACCAGATAATTGAGGAATACGCCGACAACATACACGACCAGCGTCGCCAGAATCCCGGCATACGGAACATGCTGGCGACTCATTTTCGCCATAAAACTTGGTGCAGAACCGCCCATTGCCATTGAGCGTAAAATACGTCCGGTGCAGTACAGGCCAGAGTTCAGGCTGGAGAGTGCGGCGGTCAGCACCACGATATTCATAATGCTGCCGATGTACGGCACGCCAAGTTTAGAGAAGAACGTCACAAACGGACTTTGCCCCGCCTGATACGCGCTCCACGGCAATAACATCACCAGCAACAACACGGAACCGACATAAAACAGACCAATACGCCAAATCACGCTGTTAATGGCTTTAGGCACCATGGTCTGCGGATCTTTACATTCTCCGGCGGCAGTTCCCACCATCTCAATGGAAGCGAAAGCAAATACTACGCCCTGAATCAACACCAGTGCAGGCAATAAACCGTGGGGGAAGATACCGCCATTATCGGTAATTAAATGAAATCCTGTGGTGTTGCCATCCAGTGGCTGACCGCTACCGAGGAACACTGTACCCACGACCAGAAAGGTAACAATGGCGAGAACTTTAATCAGCGCAAACCAGAACTCCATCTCTGCAAACCATTTTACACCTATCATATTCATGGTGCCGACGATGGTTAATGCCCCGAGCGCAAATACCCATTGTGGAATATCGCCAAACGCGCCCCAGTAATGCATATACAGTGCAACTGCAGTAATATCGACAATCCCGGTCATTGCCCAGTTGATGAAGTACATCCAGCCAGCAACATAAGCGGCTTTCTCACCCAAAAACTCACGGGCATATGAGACAAAACTGCCACTGGAAGGGCGATGTAATACCAACTCACCCAACGCACGCAAAATAAAAAACGAAAACAAGCCGCAGATTAAATAAACCAGTGCCAGTGCTGGTCCCGCCATTTGTAGTCGGGCACCTGCGCCTAAAAACAAACCAGTACCAATCGCGCCACCAATGGCGATCATCTGCACCTGGCGATTACCCATCGCTTTGTGATAGCCCTCTTCGTGGGCATTAAGCCAGCGGCGTTTCGCTGCGTGTTGATCTGAAGTATCTGTGTCGTGTTTACTCATTGCGCTCCCTGAGTTTCTCGCTAAAAGGTTATATATGACACCACATGGTTTGTTTATTCACCGTGGCAATGACAGCCTTCACCATTATTCTTTATGGGTATAACTGTCGGCGCAGAATCCTACCTGTTATCGTGTAACGATGCAAAATGATCCCGCTCTAAATGTATGGGTATAAAAGCGACTGACGACAAAATAGCAATCTGGTGAAATTATGACTGATACAACTATTGTTGCGTTGAGGGTACTCGATTGCAGACCAGATCTTTTGTTCCTCGTTCGTCGCTCTGAACGCCCGTGGTTTCAGTGGTCACTAGTGTGGTTGGTCGCCAACATATCCCTTCGCTGATTATCACTGAACAGTGAGGGACTGGCGTATGACTGGTTTCAGGGGAATACAACTCTTAAAACATTACTTCAATATAATTTTAATATGTATATCATTCTCGATATTAATTTATGAAGTGAATTTGATATATTCCGAATTCATGATTTACATTACTAATGTATGGAGCATCACGTTAAGATAGCCACGTGCAGATCATGATATCAGGATGGGGCGGTAGCGTTTACAGATATTAATTGATGAGGATTATGTTATCCGTGCAATCATTTGCATCAACTATTGATATTGAAGATAGATAAACAAAGATACTGAGAGTTAATGTTAAGTAATCGTAATGGGAAACTTTGATAACTTGCTTTGATTTCATTGTCTATGAAGATGATGTCATCAACACTGCATAAAGTTGAAATGTTGAACATCAAAGAGAACTCTATTTAATAAATAATAAAAGAGCGTTTGTTTTTTATCTGAAAAATATTATTTCCAGGAGGAATGAGATGTCATTAAGGAGAATGACATCTGGTGAATTAACATTAGCCAGATCGATTTTTGAGAATACAATTGATTATAACAAGGTATGGATCCACAATGAAAAACACTTGCCAGGTCAAGGGGAAAGTGATCTTACCCACCAATAGTGGACACAGGACTAAGTGAGTAAACTCTCAACCAGAGGTGACTCATGACAAAACCAGTATCAATCAGCAAGAAGCCCCGTAAACAACATACGCCTGAATTTCGTAACGAAGCCCTGAAACTCGCTGAACGCATCGGTGTGGCCGCCGCAGCCCGTGAACTCAGCCTGTATGAATCTCAGCTTTATGCCTGGCGCAGTAAACAGCAGCAACAAATGAGTTCGTCAGAGCGCGAAAGCGAACTGGCCGCTGAAAATGTCCGCCTTAAACGACAACTGGCGGAGTAGGCTGAGGAACTGGCCATCCTCCAAAAGGCCGCGACATACTTCGCGAAGCGCCTGAAATGAAGTATGTCTTCATCGAAAATCCTCGGGCAGAGTTCAGCATCAAAGCGATGTGTCGTGTACTTCGGGTTGCCCGCAGCGGCTGGTATGTCTGGCTCAGGCGTCGTCACCAGATGAGCCTGCGCCCACAGTTTCGGCTCACCTGCGATACCGCTGTTCATAAGGCATTCTTTGAGGCAAAGCAGCGATACGGTGCTCCCCGCCTTGCTGACGAACTGCCGGAGTTCAATATTAAAACCATTGACGACAGCCTGCGTCGTCAGGGGCTGCGGGCGAAAGCCGGCCGGAAGTTCAGCCCGGTCAGCTACCGTGCACATGGCCTGCCCGTATTGGAGAATCTGCTGGAGCAGGACTTCAGCGCCAGCGGCCCGAACCAGAAGTGGGCGGGTGACATCACGTACTTGCGTACCGATGAGGGCTGGTTGTATCTCGCAGTAGTCATCGACCTGTGGTCACGCGCCGTTATTGGCTGGTCGATGTCACCGCGAATGAGAGCACAACTGGCCTGTGATGCACTGCAAATGGCGTTGTGGCGGAGAAGACGCCCGGCAAGCGTCATTGTTCATACGGACCGTGGGGGTCAATACTGTTCAGGGGATTATCAGGCGCTGCTGAAGCGACACAACCTGCGCGGCAGTATGAGTGCGAAAGGCAACTGTTATGACAATGCCTGTGTGGAAAGCTTCTTTCATTCGCTGAAGGTGGAATGTATCCACGGGGGACGCTTTAGCAGCCGGGAAATAATGCGGGCAACGGTGTTTAATTATATCGAGTGTGATTACAATCGCTGGCGTCGTCACAGTGCCTGTGGCGGTCTCAGCCCGGAACAATTTGAAAACCATAATCTCGCTTAGGGCCGTGTCCACATTACGTGGGTAGGATCAAAGAACAGCGATGACCCCAAACGGGGAAATGTATTATCCTGATGCTGTTTATAGTTCAGATTTTTCATCGCAAGCAATGCCTGGCGATCGTGAAACAGTAGCTGGTGCTTCTCACTTGTTTATTCATGAAATGATGCATGTTTGGCAATATCAGAAAGGGTATTCAGTTAAGTTGCGTGGTTTGTTTTCCTGGGCGGCAAATTATCATTACGATCTTAATTTACAGTCAATTGCTTCTTATTCAATGGAACAACAAGCATCTATAGTTGCTGATTATTGGCTATTGATTAACTATGGATTGGTAGCTGATTTGGCAAATGTTAACTATGTAGGAGATACAACTGAATCAGTGAATACTCTATCGGAAAAATACAAAAAGGTGCTTAATTTATTTCCTGCGGGCGTCATGTGAAGAGATTCTTTTTGTTGCTCTTTTTATCGGGATGCACTGTTGGTGATTATGTTCGTCCATTGTTGCCCGGTAATATATATTTACAAGACGCACGGGTTTGTTCAAAACCAGACGATGGGAATATGATTTTAAATTATATTTTTTGGAAGATGATATATATAGAATTACAGGTAAATAAATGAAAAATATTAGAGAATTAAATAATGCAGAATTCTCCGCGATTATTAACAATGCTTTACCATTCTTACATATTAATCCTATAAGCGAAGCTGTTTGTATTCATGCAGAAGCTTATAAAAGTGGTGTTGATGTTAACTATATCCGTAGCAACGTTGACTGGGAGGGGGGTTCTTCTTTAACTGAAGCGTTAGAAACGTTATACTATGAATTATTTAAAGGTGGTATTCCATCAGGAGAATTGTTGTTTTTTACCCGTTTAATAGAACAAAGAAAGGGAATTATGGTGTCATCTTAAAATCATCTCAGCTATTAGATTTTTTAATAAAAGAGCATTTGAAGATTTATCCTGAATGTTTTAATGTAGAAATGTGTAGCTTCGGTTTTTATTTTATAGATCACGAAATATTTTACGGCATGGAGCATCCTGATTTTTTATATAGTTTCTGTGTAAGATAATTAATAAAGTGAGGAGTATATTTCTCTTTCTTAATCGCCGGGAAAGCCAGATTAAATCTGGACTGACCCCATAAAGTTGGACAGTTCATGTTAAGCGGCTTTCAGGGTCTGGGTTCGGTATTCTACCGGACTCAGGCCTTTTAATTTCAGGCTGATCCGCTCGTTGTTATAATAATGGATATAGTCCTCTATCGCCTTCCTCAGTTCATTCAGATCGCTGAACCTGTTCAGATAAAAACACTCCGATTTCAGTGTGCCGAAGAAGTTCTCCATCACTGCGTTATCCAGGCAGTTCCCCTTGCGCGACATGCTTTGTGTTATTCCATGAGCCTTTAACTTTGCCTGATAGCCTGCCATTCGATATTGCCAGCCCTGATCCGTGTGCTGCAACGGTGCATCCTCCGGTCCGAGAACTGAGAATGCATCGTGCAGCATCGTATTCACCATCTCCATCACCGGCCTTTCCGACAGGCTGTAGGAGATAATTTCCCGGCAGGGAAAGATCACGTAACGCTGATTTTTTGTACTAAATAATTCGCACTAAATGTTCAATAATTGATATATTCCTTATTACCTAAAGCTGTTTTTCATTGCTTATACATGATCAAATACTCCTTACATAATTAAGGAGAACAAAATGGAACTTAAAAAATTGATGGAGCATATTTCTATTATCCCAGATTACAGACAAGCCTGGAAAGTGGAACATAAATTATCTGATATTCTACTGTTGACTATTTGTGCCGTTATTTCTGGTGCAGAAGGTTGGGAAGATATAGAGGATTTCGGGGAAACACATCTCGATTTTTTGAAGCAATATGGTGAATTTGAAAATGGTATTCCTGTTCAGTAAGCGGCTCGTCAGAACCGTATTGATATTTACTGAGAGCTCAGATCAACTTTCCAGGGCAACAGATCGCGTACCCGGTTTGCCGGCCAGTCCTGGATATGTTCAATGACGTAACGCAGCCACTTTTCTGGCTCCACATTGTTCAGACGGCATGTGCCGATCAGCGAGTACAACACCGCCGCATGTTCACCACCGCTGTCGGAACCCGCGAACATCCAGTTTTTCCGGCCTACGGCCACTCCCCGTAAGGCGTTCTCTGCGATGTTGTTGTCGATTTCCACCCAGCCATTACTGCAGTACACGTTCAGGGCATCCCACTGTTTCAGCAGGTATGCGAACGCTTTTGCCGTATCTGAGTGACGCGACAGTGTTTTCATCTGTTGCTGTATCCAGTCATACAGTGACTGCATCAGTGGCGCGGCTCTGGCTTTTCTTGCCGCCAGACGCTGTTCTGCTGAACAGCCCCGGACCTCTGCCTCGATAGCATACAGTTCACCGATACGCTGCAGGGCTTCCGTGGTGATGTCGGTGGGCGCTCTTGCATGCACATCGTGGATTTTTCTCCGGGCATGAGCCATACACGCGGCTTCCGTTATTCTGCCGGATTCGTATAACACCCGGTAACCACCGTAAGCATCGGCCTGAAGCACACCGCTGTAACCGGCCAGGTGATTTTGTGGATGGATACCTTTCCGGTCCGGACTGTACGCGAACCAGACCGCCGGGGGCATCTGTGAACCGGCGTTGCGGTCATCACGGACGTAGACCCACAGCCGGGCTGTCCGGGTTTTACCGCTGCCCGGCTCCTGGACCGGGACGGGGATATCATCGGCATGGACTTTACCGGGCATCAGCACATACTGGCGCAGGACGTCATACAGCGGCTCCAGCAGTTCAGCAACGGCACCGGTCCAGCGCCCCAGTGTGGCACGGCTCAGCTCCACTCCCTGACGACGGTATATTTCTGACTGGCGGTATAACGGCAGATGGTCTGCATATTTCCCGGTGACAACATGGGCCAGAAGCCCCGCTCCGGCATAACTGCGTGCAATGGGTTTTGAAGGTACTGGTGCCTGCACGATATGGTCGCACCGGCAACAGGCCAGTTTCGGACGTTGTGTTTCGATAACCTTAAAGGCGCTGCTGATAAGCTCCAGTTGCTCTGACACATCACATCCCAGAGAACTGAGTTCACCACCACAGGCAGGACAGCATTCCTCTTCCGGCCGGATAACCCGGGTTTCACGGGGAAGTGAGGCCGGTAACGGTTTACGGGCTGAAGACTGGCGCAGGGCGGATGGCAGTACCGGGTCATATTGCTCACCCAGCGTTTCCGCCATTTCTTCCTGAAGTGCGCTGATTCGCTCCTGAGCTTCCTGTATCTGCCGTTCGGTTTTTGCACGAAGTTTTTCTGAGCTTTTACCGAACTGCATACGTTGCAGTTTCGCAACCAGCGCCTTCAGCCGGTTGATTTCGGAAGCATAAGCCGCCACCCGCTGTGAGAGCAGGCGGTTGTATTCAGCCATCTGGCGGATGGTGTCCTGTTGCGTCTGCAACAGTGCCCGCAGGCGGGCGTTCTCATGAGCAAGTGAGGTGTCCATATCCTCACTTTACAACGGGTTATATGCGGATTCCAGCGCGTTCCGTTCGTTTCGGGTGCTTCCAGTTGATACCTTCAGGAAGCATGGATAACTGAGCCGGAGTAAGGTGCACCTTGCCGTCACGGGTGACTGGCCAGACGAAGCGGCCCCGCTCCAGGCGTTTGGTGAAGAGGCACAGTCCGTCACTGTCAGCCCACAACACTTTTATCTGGTCACCCCGGCGTCCGCGGAAGATGAACAGGTGTCCGGAGAACGGGTCATCCTTCAGGACGTTCTGAACTTTTGATGCCAGGCCGTTGAAGCCATTCCGCATGTCGGTGATACCGGCAACCAGCCAGATACGCGAACCGGCAGGGAGAGATATCATCAGTGGCTGCTCCCTTTTATTTCGCGGATAAGTGTCTGTAATAACGCCGGCGTCAGTTTACCTTTAAGCCTGAGAGTTCCGGCCGGCAGAACCAGCTCACAACACAGACTGTCGGACGGTGTATTTATCTGCTCTGGTTCCTGTGCGGGGGCCGGGATTTTATTATCCGGCTCCGGCGTTAACGTCACGGGAAGCAGTGCCGGCATATTTTTTCCGGAAGGCAGCAGGCCACCTTTCCGGTATTGATGGCGCCAGTTGAAGAGCAGGTTATCGTTGATTCCGTTTTCCCGGGCGATCTGCGCCACACAGGCTCCGGGCTGCAGTGACTGCTCCACTAAGGCGATTTTAAACTCATAAGGGAAGTTGGGTCGCCGGGGTAATGCCAGTCAGTTAAGCAACTGACTGGCTCTTTTTCGGGGCTGTGGGGTATTTCCAGGGCCTCTCCTTTACCACTCTCGGGAAGGCCCTTTCCCTTCTTGTCGGTAATTTCACAAGTTGTCCCATACTTGCAAGATCGCGCATCAGCTCCGGTATACGTCCCGGTGAAGCGCCCTGCAATGTCATCAGCATTCTCATCACCATTCCGCATGATTCTGAGAAACTCAGTTGATTCGGCCAGTAACCTTTCAGATGTTCTGCCATTTTAATCATCTGATATCTCACCAGATTATAAGCCAGTAAGACACCCCACAGCTCTTGCTCCACAAGCTCCGGCTTTTTACTTCTCAGCGTCAGCCTGCTCAGTTGCATCGTCTGTTTTATCTCCCTGTATCCCAGTTCGATTTCCCAGCGATGACTGTACAGATCCGCCATTTCTCCTCCGGGGAAGCGCATGGCGTCCGTCATCGACGTCAGCAGATGGCAGACTTTTCCTTTGCGCGTCACGGTCAGCAGGCGGGCTGTCACCTCATTTCCCAGCCCCGGCCACTTTTTTCGTGCCTGCGGGCTGGTTTTCAGCTTCACCAGATGATCGCCTTTACCCAGTTTTCTGATCTCTTCATATTGCGCTCCCTTTCTGAGAGGGATCATCCAGTGGCGGTGTTCTCCCGCCTGGCTCCAGGCATTTAACAGTCCCAGTGAGTAATAACCTTTATCCATTAACGTCAGGGTGTTATCGCCGGTTTGTTCTATAAGTTGCTCAGCAAGCTCATTTTCGCTGTTCTTCATCGTGCCGAAGGCTGCAGCCGTCAGCAGATGGCTGGTCAGTTCCATCTGGCAGACCATTTTGACCTGCGGGTAGAGCGCCGGGTTCCCGGCATGTGTCTGGCGGGGGAAGGCTGCATCGTTCTCTGGTGTATCCGGTGTGCGCCAGAACACACCATCGATGGCCAGCAGGGTCAGGCCGCACCAGTGCGGATGCGGCGTGGCGTTATGCCAGAGCTGCGCTGTTTTCGTGAACACGCGGCGGACAGCCTCACTTCCCAGGCGCTGGCGGGCCTGAATAACGGCACTGGGGGCAACGAAGGGGCGATTGCCCGGTAGCATGATGTCCAGGCGATTCACAATCTGGTGAAGAGGTTCTTTACGCTCAAGCGCCATGCCAACAATACACCAGACCATCATTTCGAGGGGAAGACGGCGCTTGCGTAGCGTTACAGTACCTGATTCGGCAAGGCAACGAGAGATGAGTTCGGGGTCGAGGTAATCCCCCAGAGAAGTCAGTGGGTTACGCAGAGAATCGTAACGGGATACCAGATCAAGGGCCTGTCCAATGTGCATAAAAAAATCCGGAAACGAGTGAGCGTTTCCGGATTCTTACACAGCCACTGGATCGGTCAACTGATCCTTAACTGATCGGCATTAGGGCCGCCGGGGACGTTTTTTTACCACGGGGGCTTCGGATATAACGGTGCTTTCAGGACGTACGACTGGTACCGTGGAAAATTGTCCGTAAAGGCAGGCATCAAGTTCCTGCTCCGACATGCCTGCGGGCAAAGGCCACGAAAGGCCAGCTCTCCGAAAGCGCACGAACATACTACAAACTGTTGATTTTGGTACACCCAGGCGACGCCCGGCCACAACCCGGGGTAAATGTTCTTCAAAGTGAAGACGTAAAGCTTCAGTGATCCAGGTCCGGTGTTTCATACGATAGTGTCCATTAAAAATGATGGACATTATTTTTGTAGAGCCGGAGGAAACAGACCAGACGGTTTAAATGAGCCGGTTACCCTGTTCACGATACTATTGCCAGAGTTGTATCCTGTATCAGTCCTGTAAAATTTCATGAGTGCTTTATTAACTGGATGCGTGACTGCCATTCTTCAGATGATAAAGACGTCATCGCAATTGATGGAAAAACGCTCCGGCACTCTTATGACAAGAGTCGCCGCAAGGGAGCGATTCATGTCATTAGTGCGTTCTCAACAATGCACAGTCTGGCCATCGGACAGATCAAGACGGATGAGAAATCCAATGAGATCACAGCTATTCCTGAACTTCTTAACATGTTGGATATTAAAGGAAAAATTATCACAACTGATGCGATGGGGTGCCAGAAAGATATTGCAGAGAAGATACAAAAACAGGGAGGTGATTATTTATTCGCTGTAAAAGGAAATCAGGGGCGGCTTAATAAAGCCTTTGAGGAAAAGGGAGCGTAATCTGACTTGTCTCCCAAAGCTTACAAAGCCCACCGGTTCCGCCCGCTTTCTTTCGCCCGGTACAGCGCAGCATCGGCATCTGCAACTATTTGCTCAGTCGTTTTGGCGGGAGCAGAGCAGGTGATCCCCTGGCTAACCGTAACAAACGCACTTACAGAAGATGCCTGATGGGCAATCGCTGCCAGTTTAAGTTCTTGCTTAATTCTGGCTGCTATCTTTTCGGCTTCCTGCAAGCAGGTATTAAAAAGAATAATGGCAAACTCTTCGCCACCATAACGAGCGACCATATCTTCGGGCTGGCGAATTGCGCGTTGCAGTACATCGGCAACTTGTATCAAACAACGATCGCCCGCCGGGTGTTCGTAAGTGTCGTTGTAGCGTTTAAAAAAATCGACATCCAGAATAATTAGGGCAAATGAGGCCTCTTGTTCTACAGCATCACCTAAAATACTATCCAGCGCCCGTCGGTTTGCCACTCCCGTTAAGGGATCGCGATGAGCCAATGCGTCGAGGCGATTAATTAGCAGGTTGTTGTATCTGTTTTGTTGCCATGCTTCTTCAAACCAACGTAATAAAATAAAACGTCCACCATAGAGAGCGAGAGAAAAAAGGCACCAGATAACAACGAAATGAATATTTAAATGATGATTGAGCATAAGACTGGCTAACGGAATGGTAAACCATAATGGAATGATAAATGCGAGTAGTGATGGAGTATGAAAATACAATGCAACAATGGCGCTAAGCATTAATAATACACATAGCGGATAAGCAAAAGGTAGCGTCCAGTGTGCAATAAAATAAAAGCAACACCATGACCATAACAGGCTTAGAACGAACAATAACCGCTGAATATACAGTACGTTTTTGCGGGGGGTGACCAATAAAAGGCCACTGATCAGCAGAATGCCAAATGATGAAATATCAATAGTATGTACAAGGTTTTCCTCATTAAACCATGAAGTCATATCCTCATTGAATAAAATGCTTCGCAGCAAAATCATCGATGAAAAACCGATGTTAATCAAGGCAAACCACGGCAGGCTAATCGACATTCCAGAGCCTGTTTAAGATTCTGTGTAAATGCCTTTTCTCAGAAGTGACCGTCCAGGCGGTCACCGAACTCGATAATAAAGCGGCTCATTGCCATTCGCCAGTCCTTCAACGGCATCGTCCATTTCTGGGACGCAGACTGGATTGCCAGCCACACCACTTTTTTCACCGAGTCGTCTGTCGGGAACACTTTACGCTTTTTGAGCGCATGGCGGATCACGCTGTTTAGCGACTCGATGGCATTCGTCGTATAGATCACTTTGCGGATGTCCGTTGGATAAGCGAAGAACGTGGCAAGATTCGGCCAGTTAGCCTGCCAGCTTCGGCTTATCTGAGGATAGCGACAGTCCCAGGCCGCAGCGAACGCTTCCAGTGCCTGCTGGCCTGCCTCTTCCGTGGGAGCCTGATAAATCGCTTTCAGGTCGCGAGTGACGGCTTTGTAGTCCTTCCATGACACGAAGCGCAGGCTGTTGCGCACCATATGCACGATGCATAACTGGATGCGGGCCTTCGGATATACTGTGTTGATGGCATCCGGGAAGCCTTTCAGGCCATCCACACAGGCGATGAGGATATCGTTCAGACCGCGGTTTTTCAGTTCAGTCAGCACATTGAGCCAGAACTTCGCCCCTTCATTTTCGGCCAGCCACATACCCAGCAGTTCTTTCTGACCTTCGATATTGATGCCCAGTGCCAGGAACACCGATTTGTTGATGACGCGACTGTCCTGCCGAACTTTCAGGACGATACAGTCAAGATAAACAATGGGGTAAACAGCATCCAGTGGTCGGTTTTGCCATTCTACAACCTGCTCCATCACGGCATCGGTAACCTTTGATATCAGTGCCGGTGAAACATCTGCGTCATACAGTTCTTTGAACGCAGCAGCTATCTCACGGGTGGTCATCCCTTTGGCATACAACGAGAGGATCTGGTTATCCATCCCGGTAATACGGGTCTGATTTTTCTTTACCAGTTGTGGTTCGAAGGTACCGTCACGATCGCGCGGAGTACGCAGTTCCAGTGGACCGTCGCCTGTGATAACGGTCTTTGTGGAAAAACCGTTGCGGGAGTTAGCTCCTGGTCTGGACTGATTTTTCTCATACCCAGGATGGTGTGTCATCTCTGCATTGAGAGCGGCTTCAACGCTGAGCTTTTTCAGCAGCCGATCAAACTGACTGAGGTCTTCAGGGGTTTTGAGGTTTTTGGCCAGTTCGTTAGCCAGAGCCTGTAACTGTTTTTCGTCCATAAATTAACCTTCATTTGATGCTGGATTGAACATATCAAAATCAGGCAATTACACAAATCTATGTACAGGCTCGCTGTGTAAGAATCCGGAAACGCTCACTCGTTTCCGGATTTTTTTATGCTCATTGGACAGGCCCTTGATTTGGTATCCCGTTACGATTCTCTGCGTAACCCACTGACTTCTCTGGGGGATTACCTCGACCCCGAACTCATCTCTCGTTGCCTTGCCGAATCAGGTACTGTAACGCTACGCAAGCGCCGTCTTCCCCTCGAAATGATGGTCTGGTGTATTGTTGGCATGGCGCTTGAGCGTAAAGAACCTCTTCACCAGATTGTGAATCGCCTGGACATCATGCTACCGGGCAATCGCCCCTTCGTTGCCCCCAGTGCCGTTATTCAGGCCCGCCAGCGTCTGGGAAGTGAGGCTGTCCGCCGCGTGTTCACGAAAACAGCGCAGCTCTGGCATAACACCACGCCGCATCCGCACTGGTGCGGCCTGACCCTGCTGGCCATCGATGGTGTGTTCTGGCGCACACCGGATACACCAGAGAACGATGCAGCCTTCCCCCGCCAGACACATGCCGGGAACCCGGCGCTCTACCCGCAGGTCAAAATGGTCTGCCAGATGGAACTGACCAGCCATCTGCTGACGGCTGCAGCCTTCGGCACGATGAAGAACAGCGAAAATGAGCTTGCTGAGCAACTTATAGAACAAACCGGCGATAACACCCTGACGTTAATGGATAAAGGTTATTACTCACTGGGACTGTTAAATGCCTGGAGCCAGGCGGGAGAACACCGCCACTGGATGATCCCTCTCAGAAAGGGAGCGCAATATGAAGAGATCAGAAAACTGGGTAAAGGCGATCATCTGGTGAAGCTGAAAACCAGCCCGCAGGCACGAAAAAAGTGGCCGGGGCTGGGAAATGAGGTGACAGCCCGCCTGCTGACCGTGACGCGCAAAGGAAAAGTCTGCCATCTGCTGACGTCGATGACGGACGCCATGCGCTTCCCCGGAGGAGAAATGGCGGATCTGTACAGTCATCGCTGGGAAATCGAACTGGGATACAGGGAGATAAAACAGACGATGCAACTGAGCAGGCTGACGCTGAGAAGTAAAAAGCCGGAGCTTGTGGAGCAAGAGCTGTGGGGTGTCTTACTGGCTTATAATCTGGTGAGATATCAGATGATTAAAATGGCAGAACATCTGAAAGGTTACTGGCCGAATCAACTGAGTTTCTCAGAATCATGCGGAATGGTGATGAGAATGCTGATGACATTGCAGGGCGCTTCACCGGGACGTATACCGGAGCTGATGCGCGATCTTGCAAGTATGGGACAACTTGTGAAATTACCGACAAGAAGGGAAAGAGCCTTCCCGAGAGTGGTAAAGGAGAGGCCCTGGAAATACCCCACAGCCCCGAAAAAGAGCCAGTCAGTTGCTTAACTGACTGGCATTACACCAGAAATGGTGCCTTTTTTATTGCAGAAAAGCGAGAGGTAATTATGCGTAAACTTTATGCCGCCATTTTGTCCGCAGCCATTTGTCTGGCCGTATCCGGTGCGCCTGCATGGGCATCTGAACATCAGTCCACGCTGAGCACGGGGTATCTTCATGCCTTGACGAACGTTCCCGGCAGCGATGATCTTAACGGGATTAACGTGAAATACCGTTATGAGTTTACGGACACACTGGGGCTAGTGACGTCATTCAGCTATGCAGGAGACAAGAATCGCCAGCTTACCCGTTACAGCGATACCCGCTGGCATGAAGATTCAGTGCGTAACCGCTGGTTCAGCGTGATGGCGGGGCCGTCTGTGCGCGTGAATGAATGGTTCAGCGCGTATGCGATGGCGGGTATGGCTTACAGCCGTGTGTCGACTTTCTCCGGGGATTATCTCCGCGTAACTGGCAACAAGGGGAAAACGCACGATGTGCTGACCGGAAGTGATGACGGTCGCCACAGCAACACGTCTCTGGCGTGGGGAGCTGGCGTGCAGTTTAACCCGACCGAATCCGTGGCCATTGATATTGCTTATGAAGGCTCCGGCAGTGGCGACTGGCGCACTGACGGTTTCATCGTGGGTGTCGGTTATAAGTTCTGATTAGCCAGGTAACACAGTGTTATGACAGCCCGCCTGTTCAGGCGGGCTTTTTTGTGGGGTGAATATGGCAGTAAAGATTTCAGGTGTACTGAAAGACGGCACAGGAAAACCGGTACAGAACTGCACAATCCAGCTGAAAGCAAAACGTAACAGCACCACGGTGGTGGTGAACACGCTGGCCTCAGAAAATCCGGATGAAGCCGGGCGTTACAGCATGGACGTTGAGTACGGTCAGTACAGCGTTATTCTGTTGGTGGAAGGATTCCCGCCGTCACATGCCGGGACCATCACCGTGTATGAAGATTCCCAACCCGGTACGCTGAATGATTTTCTCGGTGCCATGACGGAGGATGATGCCCGTCCTGAGGCACTGCGCCGTTTTGAACTGATGGTGGAAGAGGTGGCGCGTAACGCGTCCGCGGTGGCACAGAACACGGCAGCCGCGAAGAAGTCAGCCAGCGATGCCAGCACATCAGCCCGTGAGGCGGCAACCCATGCGACTGATGCTGCAGGCTCAGCACGTGCAGCCAGCACATCAGCCGGGCAGGCCGCGACGTCGGCTCAGTCAGCGTCTTCCAGCGCAGGAACGGCATCAACAAAGGCTACTGAAGCATCAAAAAGTGCTGCCGCTGCAGAGTCCTCAAAAAGCGCGGCAGCCACCAGTGCCGGTGCGGCGAAAACGTCAGAAACGAATGCCGCAGCATCACAACTATCAGCAGCCACTTCTGCATCCACCGCGACCACGAAGGCGTCAGAAGCTGCCACCTCAGCCCGGGATGCGGCGGCCTCAAAAGAGGCGGCAAAATCATCAGAAACGAACGCATCATCAAGCGCCAGTAGTGCCGCTTCCTCGGCAACGGCGACAGCAAATTCTGCGAAGGCGGCAAAAACGTCCGAGACGAACGCTAAGTCTTCTGAAACGGCAGCGGGACAGAGTGCCTCAGCTGCGGCAGGCTCAAAAACAGCGGCTGCGTCGTCTGCCAGTGCAGCGTCAACAAGTGCCGGGCAGGCCTCAGCCAGTGCCACCGCCGCCGGAAAATCGGCAGAAAGCGCCGCATCGTCCGCTTCAACAGCCACAACGAAGGCTGGCGAAGCCACTGAACAGGCCAGTGCAGCAGCGAGGTCTGCTTCCGCAGCGAAGACATCCGAGACGAACGCGAAAGCGTCGGAAACCAGCGCAGAATCCTCAAAAACGGCTGCCGCATCGTCCGCCAGTTCGGCGGCGTCATCGGCATCATCGGCGTCTGCTTCAAAAGATGAGGCGACCAGACAAGCGTCCGCAGCGAAGGGCAGCGCCACGACAGCATCCACGAAGGCGACAGAGGCAGCTGGCAGTGCGACGGCGGCAGCACAGAGCAAAAGTACGGCGGAATCCGCGGCAACGCGCGCCGAGACAGCGGCAAAACGGGCAGAGGATATTGCATCCGCCGTGGCGCTTGAGGATGCGAGCACGACGAAAAAGGGGATAGTACAGCTCAGCAGTGCGACCAACAGCACTTCCGAGTCACAGGCGGCAACGCCAAAAGCCGTTAAGGCCGCGTATGACCTGGCTAACGGGAAATACACCGCACAGGATGCAACGACAGCACAGAAAGGGATAGTTCAGCTAAGCAGCGCGACCAACAGCACATCTGAAACGCTTGCCGCGACACCAAAGGCAGTAAAAACAGCCTATGACAATGCTGAGAAACGTCTGCAGAAAGATCAGAACGGTGCGGATATCCCTGGCAAAGACACCTTTACGAAAAATATTGGTGCCTGCCGTGCCTTCGGTGGGTCAGTAAGCACAATAACAGGAAACTGGACGACTGCACAGTTTATCGAGTGGCTGGATTCTCAGGGAGCATTTAACCATCCCTACTGGATGTGCAAGGGTTCCTGGTCTTATGGCAATAATAAAATCATTACTGATACTGACTGCGGTAATATTCATCTCGCCGGAGCTGTCATTGAAGTAATGGGGATAAAGTCAGCGATGACGATCCGCATTACCACACCGACCACCTCCACTGGTGGTGGAACAACTAACGCCCAGTTTACCTATATTAATCACGGAACAGATTATTCACCTGGCTGGCGAAGGGACTATAACTCCAGAAATAAGCTAACGGCATCAGAGATCGGGGCGT
This sequence comes from Escherichia marmotae, assembly GCF_002900365.1. Taxonomy (NCBI): domain Bacteria; kingdom Pseudomonadati; phylum Pseudomonadota; class Gammaproteobacteria; order Enterobacterales; family Enterobacteriaceae; genus Escherichia; species Escherichia marmotae. Next base: position 937,312 of record NZ_CP025979.1, on the reverse strand, counting down.
TACCGTCAGGTGGAACAGCAGTATCATCAGTTAATCTGTCTTCAAAAGGTCGGGTAACCGCGCTGACAGACAATACGCAGGGGGCAACAGGTCTTGAGTTATACGAGGTGTATAACAACGGATATCCAACAGCGTATGGAAATATCATTCACCTGAAAGGGATGACAGCCGTTGGCGAAGGTGAGTTACTCATCGGCTGGAGTGGTACAAGCGGTGCTCATGCTCCGGCATTTATTCGTTCACGACGGGATACGACCGACGCAAACTGGTCGCCGTGGGCGCAGCTTTACACCTCGGCTCATCCTCCTGCAGAGTTTTATCCAGTCGGTGCACCAATCCCGTGGCCATCAGATACCGTTCCGTCTGGCTATGCCCTGATGCAGGGGCAGACTTTTGACAAATCTGCATACCCGAAACTTGCAGCGGCTTATCCGTCAGGCGTGATCCCTGATATGCGTGGCTGGACGATTAAGGGCAAACCTGCCAGTGGTCGGGCCGTATTGTCTCAGGAACAGGACGGCATTAAATCGCATACCCACAGCGCCAGCGCATCCAGTACGGATTTGGGGACGAAAACCACATCGTCGTTTGATTACGGCACTAAATCCACGAATAACACTGGTGCGCATACCCATAGTTTAAGTGGCAGCACGAATGCAGCTGGTAATCACAGCCATAGAGATGGCCGTCGATTTAACCCCAGTGTTTTTAAAGATACTTATCAATATGGTTATACAAGCTCAGGTCAAAATACCTGGGGTGTACAAGGCTCAGTAGGTATGTCTACGGGGTGGTTAGCTAATACCAGTACAGATGGTAATCATAGCCACTCACTGTCCGGCACAGCAGCATCTGCAGGTGCACACGCGCATACTGTCGGTATTGGTGCTCATACGCACTCCGTTGCGATTGGTTCACATGGACACACCATCACCGTTAACGCTGCTGGTAACGCGGAAAACACCGTCAAAAACATCGCATTTAACTATATTGTGAGGCTTGCATAATGGCATTCAGAATGAGTGAACAACCACGGACCATAAAAATTTATAATCTGCTGGCCGGAACTAATGAATTTATTGGTGAAGGTGATGCATATATTCCGCCTCATACAGGTCTGCCAGCAAACAGTACCGATATTGCACCGCCAGATATTCCGGCTGGCTTCGTGGCTGTTTTCAACAGTGATGAGTCATCGTGGCATCTCGTTGAAGATCATCGGGGTAAAACGGTTTATGACGTGGCTTCCGGCGACGCGTTATTTATTTCTGAACTCGGTCCGTTACCGGAAAATGTTACCTGGTTATCGCCGGAAGGGGAGTTTCAGAAGTGGAACGGCACAGCCTGGGTGAAGGATACGGAAGCAGAAAAACTGTTCCGGATCCGGGAGGCGGAAGAAACAAAAAACAACCTGATGCAGGTAGCCAGTGAGCATATTGCGCCGCTTCAGGATGCTGCAGATCTGGAAATTGCAACGGAGGAAGAAATCTCGTTGCTGGAAGCATGGAAAAAGTATCGGGTATTGCTGAACCGTGTTGATACGTCAACTGCACAGGATATTGAATGGCCAGCACTGCCGTAGGGTAAAACATATAAATTCTATAATTAGATGTATCTTTCCATTTACGGCAAGGAAGGGGGCTTGGAAGACGTAAAGCATCTCACACCGAGATTATTTTTTATATGTCAGGTGTCTGAAGTTTTGCTTTGGCTCTTAAAATGGTTTGCCGCGAGGTTTTGAATTCCCGGGCAATGGCACTTATACTTACACCTGACTTAATTCGTTCGAATACCACCTGTTTCTGTTCTTCATTTAACACAGGTGGTCGACCAAAACGTTTCCCTGCGCCGCGGGCTCTTACTATCCCGGAATGAGTGCGTTCAAGTAAAAGGTCTCGTTCAAATTCAGCGACTGCTGAAATTACTTGCATCATCATTTTTCCTGTTGGACTGGTCAGGTCAATGCCCCCCAATGCTAAGCAATGCACTCTGATACCTGTTTCGGTCAGTTGTTCCACTGTTTTCCTGATATCCATTGCATTACAACCAAGGCGATCCAGTTTTGTCACAATCAATTGATCACCACATTTCAGGCGAGCAAGCAACCGGTTAAAACCAGGACGCTCACTGGTTGCTGCTGAGCCGCTAATGTGTTCTTCGATTATTTGCTGAGGTTTGATTTTAAAACCTGCACTTTCGATTTCCCGGCGTTGATTTTCGGTGGTCTGATCCAGCGTTGATATCCGACAGTAAGCAAAAATTCGAGACATAGTGAGACTCTATACGAAATTGGTGTTCATATCATAATGCATCTCAGAAAATAATTATGATTATTTTTGTGCATATTTGTATGTACACGTTCGAAAATAAACGAATGCGTATGCAACCCCGTAATTTTGGTGAGACCCAAAATCGATTTTGTGAAAAATGGCTTTAACTCGGTTTGTTTTTCGAGTTCCGGGCGGACTCAAGGAAGAAGAATAGTGTTGCGTGTTATTTTAACCAGATTTCAAGTTGTTTGGTCGTGGAAAAGTGGAGCAAAATGTTGTTAAAGTGGAAAAATGATAAAAAAGTAAGTTTATTATATTACATTTTACCATTTAAATTTTGGTTGTCTTTAAGAACTGATATCGCTGTTTGTAATAATTCTTTGTTATCCAGCCATGATTTTTTCTTTATGTTTCCTTCAATGTAATCAAGCAATGTTCTGGTATTGATAGGTCTTCCCTGTTTTGCTACTTCCACTACAGCATCCCCTAGGATAATTCTTACTTCAGGAAGCTGCGCAGGGAACCACTTTAGGGTGTCTTTTGATTTCATGAAGATATTCCTTAAAATATTATTGATTTTCATTGCGATATTGTATGTCTGATTCAGGATATGTTGACTTATACATCGGTTTTGTCTGGGTTATTGGATATGCCAATCCCTAATTTTATTAGGGCATGACTAAAAATGCTGAATATGATAAGGAGAGATGTGATTATCAGTATGCTGTTCATATAGCCTCGAATTAGTAATGTGTTATATATGATATAGTTGACAATTTTTATCTTGGGTGTTCTTAAAGTTCGTAGATAAACATTGTCGTTTCAGGTATACAGGAATGCTAACAGGTGGCAGCAAAAATCAGGCGGTTTATGGCGCAAGCTGAAGCGGCAACTGCAAACTATCTTATGCAGAGACTCTACACGGATTGGGTTTAAAAGTATACATAGATAACAGTTTTTATCTGAAAAAGAAAAATATCAAGGTGATATAGCCTATATGCCTTTGATGCGGAGGAATGAATGTGATGGGAGTGATGTATCTGAATAGTTGAAAAACCGCAGACACGCCTTATGCAAGAACGTGCTGCGGTTGGCTGGTAAATTTTTCGATAGTGTGAGTATTGAATGATTTCCAGCCGTTCTTGATTTTACGCATAAATCCATGAAAAAACTACTTATCTGTTGGGGAGTTTTTTTGGGGCATATATGGGACAGAAATAGGCCCCAGATAGACACTGAGATCGAACTTAGGATGCTTTTTAAAAAATGCAACTATCTGAAAAAACCTAGAAAACGCCAAGGAAACCACAGGATGGGAAAAAATACCTGTGAATTATGGATTTTCAGTTGTACTCGCTCGGTGCAGCGTTAGTATTTCATGAAATATTTTTTCCGGAATCATCAGCCGCAATGGCGTTAATTCTGGCAATGGGAACCTACGGTGCTGGTTATGTAGCACGCATTGTTGGGGCATTTATTTTCGGCAAAATGGGCGACAGAATAGGGCGTAAAAAAGTTCTCTTTATTACCATCACTATGATGGGGATCTGTACTACCCTAATTGGTGTGTTGCCGACTTATGCACAGATTGGTGTTTTTGCGCCAATCTTGCTGGTGACTCTACGTATTATTCAGGGGTTGGGGGCTGGTGCTGAGATTTCCGGAGCTGGTACGATGCTGGCGGAATATGCGCCGAAAGGCAAACGCGGCATTATCTCCTCATTCGTCGCGATGGGAACGAACTGCGGTACTTTGAGTGCAACGGCAATCTGGGCCTTTATGTTCTTTATTCTCAGCAAAGAAGAGTTGCTGGCATGGGGATGGCGTATTCCGTTTCTCGCTAGTGTTGTGGTGATGGTCTTTGCTATCTGGTTGCGCATGAACCTGAAAGAAAGCCCGGTTTTTGAGAAAGTTAATGACAGTAAGCAGCCTGCGCCAAAAGCTGTTCCTTCTGGCAGTATGTTCCAGAGTAAGTCTTTTTGGCTGGCAACGGGTCTGCGTTTTGGACAGGCAGGAAACTCAGGTTTGATTCAAACCTTCCTTGCCGGATATTTAGTGCAGACTCTGCTGTTCAATAAAGCAATTCCAACAGATGCATTAATGATCAGTTCCATTATTGGTTTTATGACGATACCTTTCCTCGGTTGGTTATCCGATAAAATTGGCCGTCGTATTCCCTATATCATTATGAATACTTCAGCCATTGTACTGGCGTGGCCAATGCTTTCTATTATCGTAGATAAAAGCTATGCTCCAAGTACCATCATGGTTGCGTTGATTGTAATTCACAACTGTGCGGTGTTGGGATTATTTGCCCTGGAAAACATTACTATGGCAGAAATGTTCGGCTGTAAAAGTCGCTTTACCCGAATGGCAATATCCAAAGAAATAGGTGGTCTTGTTGCTTCAGGTTTTGGTCCTATTCTGGCAGGTATTTTCTGCACCATGACCGAATCCTGGTATCCGATTGCAATAATGATTATGGCTTATTCTGTTATCGGATTAATTTCCGCGCTGAAAATGCCAGAAGTTAAAGACCGCGATCTGAGTGCGTTGGAAGATGCCGCGGAAGATCAACCACGTATTGTAAGAGCTGCGCAACCTTCAAGAAGTCTGTAAATCCTGAATCCCTTCTTTTATGGAGAAGGGATTTTTTATTCATATAACAAGCCATTCATCTCATCTTGCCAAATTTAAATTAAAGGAATTGTCATGGGAAATAATTTGTTATCAGCGAAGGCTACGCTTCCTGTCTATGAGCGTAATAATTTGATACCTCGAATTGTTCATTTAGGTTTTGGCGCATTTCATCGCGCGCATCAAGGCGTGTATGCCGATATTCTTGCCGCTGAACATTTCAGTGACTGGGGATATTATGAGGTCAACTTAATCGGCGGGGAACAGCAAATCGTCGATCTAAAGCAGCAAGATAATCTCTATACCGTTGCGGAGATGTCCGCAGATGCCTGGACTGCTCGTGTCATTGGCGTAGTGAAAAAAGCGCTGCATGTGCAAATCGACGGTTTGGAAGCGGTACTGGCTGCCATGTGTGAACCGCAAATTTCTATTGTCTCCCTGACAATTACGGAGAAAGGTTATTTCCACTCACCGGCGAGCGGCCAGTTAATGTTGGATCACCCAATGATCGTCGCTGATCTGAACAATCCTCACCAGCCCAAAACGGCACCAGGGGTTATCGTCGAGGCGTTGGCACGACGTAAAGCGGCAGGGTTACAGGCATTTACGGTGATGTCGTGCGATAACATGCCTGAGAATGGTCATGTCATGCATGACGTTGTCACTTCTTATGCGCGTGCTGTCGACGAAAAACTGGCGCAATGGATTGTAGAAAACGTGACTTTCCCATCGACAATGGTGGATCGCATTGTACCCGCGGTCACGGCAGAAACACTGGATAAAATCGAACAACTCGCCGGTGTGCGTGATCCGGCAGGTGTTGCCTGTGAACCTTTCCGCCAGTGGGTGATTGAAGATAACTTTGTTGCCGGACGCCCGGAATGGGAAAAAGCGGGAGCCGAACTGGTTAGTGATGTACTGCCATATGAAGAGATGAAACTGCGTATGCTCAACGGCAGCCATTCCTTCCTGGCTTATCTGGGATATCTGGCGGGTTATCAGCATATTAATGATTGTATGGAAGATGATAATTATCGCCGTGCAGCGCTTACATTAATGTTGCAGGAACAGGCACCGACGCTGAAAGTGCAGGGGGTGGATCTGCAAGATTATGCTAACCGATTGATTGAGCGCTACAGTAACCCTGCTTTACGCCATCGGACCTGGCAGATTGCGATGGATGGTAGTCAGAAACTGCCACAACGTATGCTGGATTCTGTGCGCTGGCATTTGGCGCATGGCAGTTCATTTAATCTCCTGGCACTTGGTGTCGCGGGTTGGATGCGTTATGTCGGCGGTGTAGATGAGCTGGGTAATCCAATTGAGATCAGCGACCCGTTATTGTCTGTGATCCAGCAGACCGTACAAAATAGTGAGGAAGGGAAAGAACGCGTGCGGGCATTGATAGCGATTGAGGCGATCTTTGGTAACGATTTGCCGAACAATGCTTTATTCACAGATAAAGTAACAGAGGCGTATTTGTCTTTATTGACTGAAGGCGCGAAAGCAACCGTGGCAAAATATACCGTGGCGTAAAAACAGCAATGCCGCCATCGGCGGCATTCACACGCTTAGTTCATGCCGAGACGAATCAGGTCCAGAGGCGCGAGTTTTTCATCACAACCTTCAACAACCACGGTTTTTCCGCGGCGGATTTGCTCTGCGGTCAGACCTTCAGTATCAATCGACAGGATCTTGCCAGTGTGACCGGTGCCGCTAACCATAACACGGCTGCCAGTGGTGATTGCGTTACGGTTACGATCGTAGGTCGTCATAGGTGTTTTCTCCTTTCTGATTTACAGTCGAAGCCCACGTAACGGGCGCAATATAAATACTCCTGTCGAGTGAATATTTTTTTGTTTATGATCAAGTTCACATCTTTTTTGATGCTTGCATGAACCAGAAGAAGGGAATGGAGTCTCATCCCGGGTGGGATGAGAGGACATGAATTACTCTTCGCTAAACCAGTCGCTGTTTTCCTGGCGGATTTGCTGCACGGATTCACTTATTTCCTGCAAATGCAGTGTCATTGCTTTTTCTACCGCAGTGACATCATGCTTTTGTAGCGCAGTAAAAATATCCATGTGTTGGCGCAGCAACATATCTGGTGGCGAGACGTGGTCAAAACTCATATAGCGTACCCGGTCAATGGTCGCTTTCAGGTTTTCAATGGTGTCCCACGCGAGCTGACAGTCGGCAATCTGCGTCAGGATTTGGTGGAAGTTATCATCAAGTTCAAAAAAATCATCCAGTTGTTTGCGTTCAATGGCTATACGTTGCTGGTGGAGATTTTGCTCAAGCAGGTAGCACTGGCTATCGGTAATCATGGTCGCCGCTCTGCGGACTACGGCGCACTCAATGGCCTGGCGGATAAAACTACCGTTGCGTACCTGAGTCATGGAGATTTTATTGACGTAGCTGCCACGTTGCGGGCGAATTTGAATCAGGCCATTTTCCGCCAGCTTAATGAAGGCTTCACGAACTGGCTGGCGCGACACATTGAAACGAACAGAAACTTCTTTTTCCGATAACGGCGTACCCGGTGCAATCAGACAATGCACAATGTCGCGACGGAGAATACGATAAATCTGTTGATTGACTGGTTGCGTGGGATTGAGTTGTGTTTCGACGGTCATTCGTTCTTGCTTTTGAGTGGGTTAACTGGCAAGTCTACCACTTTTTTGTGACAAACAATAACCCGGCGGTTAGGCCGGGTATAAAAATTAATGGCGATGGATATTCAGTCCGGCATAGCTCTGGGTAACTGGCATCATTTCCAGAGTATTGATGTTAACGTGAGCCGGGAGAGTCGCCACCCACCAGACGGCTTCACAGACATCTTCTGGCGTCAGCGCAACGGTGTTTTGATAGGTTTTTTCCGCTTTACCGTCATCGCCTTTAAAGCGGACATTGGAAAATTCAGTACCGCCGACCAGACCTGGCTCGATGTCAGTGACACGAACCGCAGTGCCATGCAGGTCAGTACGCAGATTCAGGCTGAATTGACGAACGAATGCTTTTGTTGCGCCATAAACGTTGCCACCAGCATATGGCCAGCTACCTGCCGTTGAACCAATGTTAATAATATGACCTCGATTACGCTCAACCATGCCAGGCAGCACGGCACGCGTCATATACACCAGGCCTTTATTGTTGGTATCAATCATTGTTTCCCAGTCTTCGACACTGGCTTTATGTGCAGGTTCCATACCCAGCGCCAGCCCGGCGTTATTCACCAGAATATCAATGTCACGCCAATCGGCAGGAAGCGATTCCATCATCTCTTCAATAGCGGCGCGATTACGAACATCGAGCTGGGCGATATAAAGGTTATCGCCCAGCTCGTCTTTTAACTCCTGCAACCGCTCCTGGCGTCGACCCGTAGCGATAACTTTATGGCCTTGTTGAATAAAACGACGAGTAATGCATTCACCAAAACCTGCCGTTGCTCCAGTTACTAAAACGATCATCTCACTGTTCCTCAACGCTTTTGTGTGTCCCTTAACATAGCACGTGATGCTTAAGAGCAGGTAATACTGGTTTGCACTCCGTTACCAGTCAGCCTACGCTATGGGACACCTCGCGTTCAGGAGAAGAAAATGACAACAATGAACCCTTTCTTTGTGCAAAGCACACTGCCGTATCTGGCTCCCCGTTTTGATCAAATTGCAGATCATCACTATCGTCCGGCTTTCGACGAGGGGATGCGGCAAAAGCGGGCTGAGATTACCGCTATCGCGATCAACCCGCAGACACCTGATTTCACTAACACGATTTTGGCGCTGGAACAGAGCGGTGAATTGCTTACCCGCGTCACCAGCGTCTTTTTTGCCATGACAGCGGCGCATACCAACGATGAGTTACAGCGTCTTGATGAACAGTTTTCCGCCGAACTGGCGGAACTGGCTAACGATATCTATCTGAACGGCGAATTATTCGCGCGGGTGGATGCAGTCTGGCAGCGCCGCGGATCCCTGGGGCTTGATAGTGAATCCATTAGACTGGTTGACGTTATTCATCAGCGTTTTGTCCTTGCCGGAGCCCAACTTGAAGATGCGGATAAAGCAAAATTAAAAGTGCTGAACACCGAAGCCGCGACGCTGACCAGTCAGTTTAACCAGCGGTTATTAGCTGCGAACAAATCCGGTGGAGTGGTGGTTGACGATATTCAGCAACTGGCAGGCATGAGTGAGCAAGAGATTGCCCTGGCGGCCGGGGCGGCTCGCGAGAAAGGTCTGGATAACAAATGGCTTATCCCGCTGCTGAATACTACGCAACAACCGGCGCTTGCGGAACTCCGCGATCGTTCCACACGTGAAAAACTGTTCACTGTAGCCTGGACGCGTGCGGAAAAAAACGATGCCAACGATACCCGCGCTATCATTCAACGGCTGGTGGAGATCCGCGCGCAACAGGCAACATTACTTGGCTTCCCTCATTATGCCGCATGGAAAATAGCCGACCAGATGGCAAAAACGCCAGAAGCGGCACTCAACTTTATGCGGGAAATTGTTCCGGCGGCGCGTCAGCGTGCGAGCGATGAATTAGCGTCTATTCAGGCGGTTATCGGAAAACAGCAAGACGGTTTTAGCGCACAGCCGTGGGACTGGGCGTTTTACGCCGAACAGGTACGTCGTGAGAAATTCGATCTTGATGAGGCGCAACTCAAACCTTATTTTGAATTAAACACGGTACTGAATGAAGGGGTATTCTGGACCGCCAATCAGCTTTTCGGCATTAAGTTTGTCGAACGGTTTGATATACCGGTATATCACCCGGATGTGCGGGTCTGGGAAATCTTTGATCATAACGGTGTTGGACTGGCGCTATTTTACGGTGACTTCTTCGCCCGTGATTCAAAAAGTGGCGGCGCGTGGATGGGTAATTTTGTCGAGCAATCTACGCTCAATGAAACGCGCCCGGTAATTTATAACGTTTGCAATTATCAAAAACCCGCTGCTGGTGAGCCTGCCTTGTTGCTGTGGGATGACGTTATTACCTTATTCCATGAGTTTGGACATACATTGCATGGTCTGTTTGCCTGCCAGCGTTATGCCACGCTTTCCGGCACCAATACGCCGCGTGATTTTGTTGAATTTCCGTCGCAAATCAACGAACACTGGGCAACGCATCCGCAGGTGTTCGCCCGTTATGCCCGACATTATCAAACCAGAGAAGCCATGCCGGAAACTCTGCAACAGAAAATGCGCGATGCCAGCCTGTTCAATAAAGGCTATGAGATGAGCGAACTGCTTAGTGCTGCGCTTCTCGATATGCGTTGGCACTGTTTGCAAGAGAATGAGGCGATGCAGGATGTGGACGATTTCGAACAGCGGGCGCTGGTGGCGGAAAATATGGATCTTCCTGCTGTACCGCCACGTTATCGCAGCAGTTATTTCGCCCACATTTTTGGCGGAGGATATGCGGCGGGTTACTACGCGTATCTGTGGACGCAAATGCTGGCAGACGATGGTTATCAGTGGTTTGTTGAGCAGGGCGGATTAACGCGTGAAAATGGGCAATATTTTCGCGAGGCAATCCTCTCCAAAGGCAACAGCGAAGATTTAGAACGTCTGTATCGTCAATGGCGCGGTAAGGCACCACAGATTGCACCAATGTTGCAACATCGCGGGCTGGATGTTTAACTCTCCCATATTGCCCCGGACTGATTCCTGCCCGGGGCAATATATACTATGTTATTCATTTCTGTTTTTAGTTTCCCACTGCTATGTCTGGAATTGTTATTCGGTATCTCCGTACATTTGTAGAATTATAATACTGCCAGATGCTCTAATCCATCTGGCCATTGTTTTCCCCCTTCGGCATAATCAGTATTATATCTTCTGGCTTAAATTGAACCTGTTTTGCCAGATTTAATTATTTTTTTCTGCGTATTTTGTTTTAAATCACGCGGTTATGTTTTTATCCATTAGTAAATATTTTTCTATGGAATTGTTGACATAAGTTTTCTTTTCTCCCGTTACAATAGAACGCACAAGGAACTGTGAAAAAGGAGTGGCAATGATCAAGAAGACAACGGAAATTGATGCCATCTTGTTAGATCTCAATAAGGCTATTGATGCCCATTACCAGTGGCTGGTGAGTATGTTTCACAGCGTGGTAGCGAAAGATGCCAGTAAGCCAGAAATTACAGATAACCATTCTTATGGGCTGTGCCAGTTTGGTCAGTGGATTGATCATCTGGGGCCACTCGATAACGATGAATTACCTTACGTTCGGCTAATGGATTCTGCGCATCAGCATATGCATATCTGCGGACGGGAGTTAATGCTGGCTATTGTTGAAAATCGCTGGCAGGAAGCGCATTTTGACGCATTTCAGGACGGGTTACTTTCTTTTACCGCGGCATTAACCGATTACAAAATTTACCTTTTAACTATTCGTAGCAATATGGATGTTCTGACTGGCTTACCCGGTCGTCGGGTTCTTGATGAGTCCTTTGATCATCAATTACGCAATGCTGAGCCGTTGAATCTCTATTTAATATTGCTGGATATAGACCGATTTAAATTGGTTAATGATACCTACGGGCATTTAATAGGCGATGTGGTATTACGCACGCTGGCAACTTACTTAGCTACCAGGACGCGTGATTACGAAACGGTTTATCGCTATGGCGGCGAAGAATTTATCATCATCGTCAAAGCTGCTAATGATGAAAAGGCATGCCGTGCCGGAGTTCGTATTTGCCAGTTAGTCGATAACCACGCAATTGCACATTCTGACGGGCATATCAACATAACCGTGACCGCTGGAGTCAGCCGGGCATTTCCTGAAGAGTCGCTGGATGCGGTAATCGGAAGAGCAGACAGAGCAATGTATGAAGGTAAGCAGACCGGAAGAAACCGCTGCATGTTTATTGATGAACAGAGCGTGATTACTCGAGTTTAAACACCGTTTAACATTCATTGAGAAACGTGATGCTACTGTGTCAGCGATCCGCTACCAGTGCAGGAAAATGCCTGTTAGCGTAAAAGCAAAACACAAATCAATCCATGCAAGCATTCACCGCCGGTTTACTGGCGGTTTTTTTTCGCCGTCAGAAAAATCAGGCCCCTTGTACACAACTGTAACAAGGGGCCGGTTAGGTGAGGGATTATCTCCGTTCATTAGTCATCCCATTTGTGGCTGAAATACGCGGCCAGAAAACCAGAAAATAAAATTATTCCCAGTACGGCGATAAAAACATTCATATTACCCAGCATTATTTGCCTCCGTTTATGGTGTGGTGTATTTCCTCGCTTACCTTAATTTTCATCTCAATGAGGAAGATATTAGCAGAGGTAACCTAAACGAAGGCTGAATTAGGTGGTTAATGTGATGGTGGTCGGTTGTTTTTCCGATATTGTGAAGGGGATAATAAAAAACGCTGGTGAAAATGATGACGCAGTAACGCTGAATTACCAAACCCCGTCAGCTCGGCAATTTTATCGATGTTAAAAGCCGAATTTTGCAGATAATCCTGTACGCGTATTAATCGCCGTTGTCGCAGGAAAATAATCCGCAGCGCCGTATCACACTGGCACGGCTCGTCCGTCAACAAAGCACCGGCTGCCCCCACGTTCTGGTGCGAATACCTTTTAACATCAGCATCCACGCCGCAATGATCACCAACGCTAAGATGACAAACAGCGAGGAAGGCGGCATGGTAGTGAGCACGATACCACTCACCAGTGGATTTATCGCTGCGCCAAGCCAGCCTAATGACTGGGCGGAAAAATAACTGGCTTTCATCCCCGGCGGCGCAATATGGTCAATCAACATGTACTCACCAGGGGCATAAATGATCTCACCGAGGGTAAATACCGCGGCTGAAATTCCCCAAAGTAGCAGGCTGTTGCCGGAAAAGATAAACCCGATCAGACCGACGACAAAACAGAGGGTGCCCACCGTCATTAATGCGCGAATGTTGGTCGGATTAATGCGACGACCCACGGAATATTGCAACGTAACCACCATCGCAGCATTAACCGGAAGAACAACCGCGACCACCTTTTCGGCAAAATCGCCATCAGCAATCACCATCACATATTGTGAAATGCACGAGGCAAAAGCACCGCTCACGAAAGAAGCAAGAAAGGCAGAGCAGGTGAACCACAGCAGAGCTTTATCCTGTAACAAAACTTTTGGCGACCAGACGCTACTCGCCTCTGTGGCGATGATTTTCTCGCTGCGCTTTACCCAAATTTGAATGAAAAGCATGGGGAACGCGGAACAGATGGCGGCCAGCCAAAAGGGCAGATTGATGCTTTGCATCACCAATAGCGTGCCGATCGGTGGGCCGATGGTCCAGCCAATGTTGAGCATGGTGTAGTTGATCGAGAAGATCTTCGTTTTGCTGGTGGATGAAAGATTATCGGCAAACCAGGCTTTCAACACGGTAGCAAAAACGGAATAGGCGCAGTTGATGAGAGCAAAGAACAGCACCACCAGCGTTACGCTGTCCACCAGGGGAATGGCGATAAAACCGCTGGCGAAGGCGGTAATTGCCAGTAACATATAACGTTTCTTGTCGAACTTATCCGCCAGAATGCCAAATCCAAGGCTAAAAACCACGCCGATGGTTAGTGCAATTGTCATCGCATAACCGATCAGATCGACTCCCAGACCGTACTGGCGACTCAAATAAATGGTCATAAACGGTAGCGTGGCACCCCGTCCGATGGTTAATAACAACGATGAGGCGAGAAGGGCGCAGGTAGAGCGTCTCAGGGATAAGTTCATTTGGCTGTCCGGCGGTGCATTTTGTTATGTTTTGTTTTCGAGATGTAAAGAAATAGCATGGCAAAAATCCGAAGTATAGCGACTTATTTGCCATTAATGCCGTCGGAAACGATGGCTAACGAATCAACTGTTAAAGAAAAGTAAATTCAGCTAAGTTGATTGCTTACAAAAGATGAAAATTCAGAGGCGGTAGAATGTCGCGAAAAGATGGGTTATTGGCGCTACTGGTTGTGGTGGTGTGGGGGCTTAATTTTGTGGTCATCAAAGTGGGACTTCACAACATGCCACCGCTGATGCTGGCCGGTATGCGCTTTATGCTGGTCGCTTTCCCGGCTATCTTTTTTGTCGCACGGCCGAAAGTACCGCTGAATTTACTGCTGGGGTATGGTTTAACCATCAGTTTTGCGCAGTTTGCCTTTCTCTTCTGCGCCATTAACTTCGGTATGCCGGCTGGACTGGCCTCGCTGGTATTACAGGCTCAGGCGTTTTTTACTATCGTGCTTGGGGCGTTTACTTTCGGTGAGCGACTGCATGGCAAACAACTGGCGGGGATCGCCTTAGCGATTTTTGGTGTACTGGTGTTAATCGAAGATAGCCTGAACGGTCAGCATGTAGCGATGCTCGGCTTTATGTTGACCCTGGCGGCAGCATTTAGCTGGGCGTGTGGCAACATCTTCAATAAAAAGATCATGTCGCATTCATCGCGTCCGGCGGTGATGTCGCTGGTGATATGGAGTGCATTAATTCCCATTATTCCGTTCTTTGTCGCTTCACTCATTCTCGATGGTTCTGCAACCATGATTCACAGCCTGGTCACTATCGACATGATCACCATTTTGTCTCTGATGTATCTGGCGTTTGTGGCGACAATTGTCGGTTATGGGATCTGGGGGACGCTGCTGGGTCGCTATGAAACCTGGCGTGTTGCACCGTTATCGTTACTGGTGCCGGTAGTTGGTCTGGCAAGTGCGGCATTATTGCTGGATGAACGATTAACGGGTCTGCAATTTTTCGGTGCGGTGCTGATAATGGGTGGGCTGTATATCAATGTGTTTGGTTTGCGCTGGCGTAAAGCGGTGAAGGTGAGAGGCTAATAAGCCCCGATATCCCGGGGCCAGAATTAATTACATGGTGTGTTGATTATAATAAGGCACGCCCAGCGCATCCGACTTATCACTGCCTGTCCCCATGTGATTTAAATCGAAAGGGGGTTGTTCCTGCGATGGAGGAACAATCACTTCATCGCCGCAGGGAGTAACGACCGGCTGCGTAGTTTGTTCCGCAAATCCCTGCGCGGAAAAGAGAATAAGCGCGGTTGCTATTGCGGATAAAAGTGGTTTCATGATTGCCTCAAGTGACGTTGTCACGTTTTAACTAACTATTGTAATGATTCAATGGATGTAAAAAGCGCGATTCGCCCTGTATATTCGCCATCCGATATTTATGCGGCGGAACATCAAAATAGTTTTTGAAGGTGCGGGTCAGGGTTTGCTGGGACTCGAAACCATAACGTTCTGCCAGATAGAGTATTGGCTCGTTACTTTCTTTCAGCTTTTGCGCGATTTCCGTCATTTTACGGCTGCGGATGTATTGACCTAATGAATGGCCAGTTTCTTTTTTAAACATCCGTTGCAGGTGCCATTTGGAGTAACCTGAACGCTCTGACACTTTTTCCAGTGACAGTGGTGATTCCAGGTTGTCCTCGATCCAGTCCAAAATGCTATGAATAGTAATAGCGTCAGTATTGCGTCTGGACATCGTCATACCTCTTTTTTTGTTTACGGCAGGACTTTCTTAAGCAAATGCTCAAGCGTTGCCACTTCGTCCGCCGTCAGGTTTTTTGTTAATTCTTGATGCAGGTCCTGGCCAACTAATTGATGGCATTGTTCACATATTGCCGCGCCGCTGGCGGTGAGCTTTACCAGCACGCCGCGCTTGTCATTCGGGTTAGGCAACCGTTCCACCCAACCTTTACAGACCAGGCGATCCAGCATACGGGTCAGTGCTCCCAGGTCGACCGACAACACTTTTTTCAGCTCGACCGGTGTAATGCACGCTGCGCAGCGGATAGAGCAGAGCACCTTAAACTGTGCCGCAGTGATATCCAGCGGTGACAGATAATCGTTAAGCAGACGGTCTTTCTTCTGATTAACCATATAGATTAAGCGACCCAATGGGATGATTTCATTGAACAGGTCGCTGGTACTTTTCACATTAGTTGCCCTGGCAAGTAATTAGTTGCGGGGGATAATATTGCCCAGGCAAGTATAAGTCAAATGAATGGGTTGGCAGATGCCACGTTTTGCTAAATCGGTTCAAGTTTTGGTCAGCGCAATGCAAGGAAAGTTAAAGAATGAAACTTTCTCCTTGTTTACCCTTTATACTTTTCGCTGATAACTAAGAGACACAGGATAACAATCACCAATGTTAGATTTGTTTAAAGCGATTGGTCTGGGGCTGGTGGTGTTACTGCCGTTAGCTAACCCGCTTACTACCGTAGCGTTGTTTCTCGGTCTGGCGGGCAACATGAACAGTGCCGAACGTAATCGCCAGTCGTTGATGGCCTCAGTGTATGTATTTGCCATCATGATGGTGGCGTATTACGCCGGGCAACTGGTGATGGATACCTTCGGCATTTCGATTCCCGGTCTGCGGATTGCAGGCGGACTAATCGTTGCGTTTATCGGTTTTCGTATGCTCTTTCCACAGCAAAAGGCAACGGACTCTCCGGAGGCAAAAAGTAAATCGGAAGAACTGGAAGATGAACCCAGCACCAATATTGCTTTTGTGCCGCTGGCAATGCCAAGTACCGCCGGGCCGGGAACCATTGCGATGATCATTAGCTCGGCGTCCACTGTGCGTCAGAGTTCAACTTTCGCGGACTGGGTACTGATGGTTGCGCCGCCGCTGATCTTTTTCCTGGTGGCGGTCATTTTATGGGGAAGTCTGCGTAGCTCTGGTGCCATTATGCGGCTGGTGGGCAAGGGAGGAATTGAAGCGATCTCCCGCCTGATGGGGTTCTTACTGGTTTGTATGGGTGTGCAGTTTATTATTAACGGCATCCTGGAAATTATTAAAACTTACCATTAAAAAAGGCCCGAATGGGCCTTTGAGACTGATAACAAAAGCAAAATTGCCTGATGCGCTACACTTATCAGGCCTGATCTCTGCAATGTATTGAATTTGCGTGGTTTTGTAGGCCGGATAAGGCGTTCCCGCCGAATCCGGCACCGCGTTCGGGCCTTCCAATTATCGTGTCTGTTCTTCGAGTGCCACAGGCCAGCGGCGGAATATTATGATCGACCATATCAATGCGGCGAGTGCCGGAACTGCGCCCACATAACCAATCATCGACATCGACCAGTGCAGACTGACCTGATTACCCACCAGCGCCCCGGCACCAATGCCAATATTAAATATCCCGGAGAATAGCGCCATCGCAACGTCGGTGGCATCCGGTGCCAGCGCCAGCACTTTAACCTGCATCCCAAGCCCGATGATCATCATCGCGATCCCCCAGAAAATGCTCAGTACGCCGAGGTGTATCTCGCTACTTGCCGAAGGTAACAGTAACGCCAGGCACACCAGCAACAGCGCAATCGCAGCACTGACCAGAATAGATGCATACTGGTTACCAAGCTTACCGAAAATCAGGCTACCAATAATGCCCGCGCCACCGAGCATCAACAGCAATGCCGTGGCAAAGTTGGCGCTGAATCCCGCAACATTTTGCACAAAAGGTTCGATATAGCTGTATGCCGTGTAATGGGCGGTAACGACCACCACAGTCAGCAAATAAATGCTTATCAATGCCGGGCGGCGGAACAGTTGCGGAAGGCTTTTTAATGAGCCGGAATGTTCGCTGGGCAGTAATGGCAGTAGCTTGATGAGGCACAGAAGGGTAAGAAGCGCCCCGATACCGATCGCGAGGAATGTCGTTCGCCAGCCGAAATATTGCCCCACAATGCGCCCGATAGGTAAACCTAATACCATTGCCAGTGCTGTGCCGGTGGCAATTAAACTCAATGCCTGCGCTCGCTTTCCGGCGGGTGCCATACGGATCGCCAGTGACGCCGTAATCGACCAGAAAATAGCATGAGCGAAAGCTACGCCAATACGGCTGATCACCAGAACAGTAAAACTCCACGATAAAAACGACAGGATGTGGCTGGCGATAAACACCACAAACAGGCAGATCAGCAACTTGCGGCGTTCGACCTGACTGGTCATTAGCATAAAAGGCAGTGACATTAGCGCCACTACCCACGCATAAATGGTCAACATGATACCGACTTGTGCGGTTTGCATATGGAAGCTTTGCGCAATGTCAGAAAGCAGACCAACAGGAACAAATTCAGTGGTATTGAAGATAAAGGCGGCGACTGCCAGCGTAACTACCCGTAGCCACGCCACTTTGCGGGAAACAATATTCGTTGTCATAACAGATTATCGGGTGAGTTGCGAAAAGGTAATGAAATGATCTTAAAACGGTTAATGATCTGAATACAATGACTTTGTGACCTGTGTCGCGTTTTGCCGCTTCATGTTGTGCCAACTACTGCGTGAGTGGCAGGTACAACATACAGAGCAGAAAATTTTTTCATCATGCTTAGTCTGGCACATCCAGCAGCTCAATAAATGCCTCAAGCGGACGTGTTTTCGCACCGCGACGCCAGACCAGCCAGGTTGTTAACCAACGCCATTGCTCACCTAACGGCCAGGCTTCAACCTGATGATGCCCTGGCATACTTTCCAGCATAGAGCGAGGGATAAGCGCAATGCCTGCACCCGCGATAACACAAGCCAGCATGCCGTGATATGACTCCATCTCATGAATAGTCCCCGGCGCTGCGCCGTCAGCATGAAACCAGCGCTCAAAATGGCGGCGATACGAGCAATTGGCACGGAAGGCATAAATGTTACAGCCATTAACCTGACTGGCGCGGGTTACTGGCATATGCCCTTGTGGCGTGACGATCATCAACTCCTCGCGGTAAACCGGTATCCCGTCGATGGCAGTATGGCTGATTGGCCCATCGATAAATGCCGCATTCAGTTTCCCCTCCAGTACACCGTCCAGCATGGTGCCGGATGGGCTGGTAGAGAGTGAAAACTGAATTTTAGGGTAGCGACGGTTAAATTCAGCCAGCGTTGCCGGAATACGCACAGCGGCTGTGCTTTCCAGCGACCCGAGAGAAAACAGACCTTGCGGCTCATCGCCAGCTACAACGTTCCGCGCCTCATCCACCAGCGCGAGAATTTGTTGGCTATAGCGTAAAAAATTATGCCCGGCGGGAGAAAGCCGTAACCGCTGATTCTCGCGAATAAACAGTTCAACGCCGAGTTCTGTTTCCAGTTGGCGTATACGGGTCGTGAGATTAGAAGGTACACGATGCACTTTTGCCGCAGCCTGGGTAATGCTGCCTGCCTCAGCAACGGCGTTAAACATCTCCAGTTGGGTTAGATCCATAGTATTCTCAATTCGTGAATAAGTGGCTTAATATTATTCATTTTAAAGTAAGAGTAAATCTGCGTATCTTTTTACCCTGACTCATGAAGGAGATACCCCGATGACCATCACTCCGGCGACCCATGCCATTTCGATAAATCCAGCCAATGGTGAACAACTTTCTTCACTGCCGTGGGCTGGTGCTGACGATATTGAAAACGCTCTTCAGCTTGCGGCGACAGGCTATCGCGACTGGCGCGAGACGAGCATAGATTACCGGGCGAAGAAACTGCGTGATATCGCTAAGGCTCTGCGTACGCGTAGCGAAGAGATGGCGCAAATGATCACCCGTGAAATGGGTAAGCCCATCAAACAGGCGCGTGCCGAAGTGGTGAAATCAGCGAATTTGTGCGACTGGTATGCAGAGCATGGCCCGGCAATGCTGAAAGCTGAACCTACACTGGTTGAGAACCAGCAAGCGGTCATTGAATATCGCCCAATGGGGACAATCCTTGCGGTTATGCCGTGGAACTTCCCGTTATGGCAGGTCATGCGCGGTGCTGTTCCTATCATTCTTGCGGGTAACAGTTACTTACTTAAACATGCGCCGAATGTGTCAGGTTGTGCACAGTTAATTGCCCAGGTATTTCAAGATGCCGGTATCCCACAAGGCGTATATGGTTGGCTGAATGCTGACAACGATGGTGTCAGCCGGATGATTAAAGACCCGCGTATTGCAGCGGTCACGGTGACCGGCAGTGTCCGTGCGGGAGCGGCTATTGGCGCACAGGCCGGCGCAGCGCTAAAAAAATGCGTACTGGAACTGGGTGGTTCGGATCCGTTTATTGTGCTTAACGATGCCGATCTGGAGCTGGCCGTGAAAGCTGCGGTTATCGGACGTTATCAGAATACCGGGCAGGTATGTGCGGCGGCAAAACGCTTTATCATCGAAGAGGGAATTGCTTCGGCATTTACCGAACGTTTCGTAGCGGCTGCAGCGGCGTTAAAAATGGGCGATCCACGTGACGAAGAGAACGATCTCGGCCCGATGGCACGTTTTGATTTGCGTGATGAGCTACATCATCAGGTGGAAAAAACACTGGCGCAGGGGGCGCGTTTGTTACTGGGCGGAGAAAAGATGGCAGGGGAAGGTAACTACTATCCGCCAACGGTTCTGGCTAATGTCACCCCCGAAATGACGGCGTTTCGTGAAGAGCTTTTTGGCCCCGTTGCCGCAATCACCATAGCAAAAAATGCGGAACATGCGCTGAAACTGGCTAATGACAGCGAGTTCGGTCTTTCTGCGACGATCTTTACCGCTGACGAAACACGAGCCAGACAGATGGCAGCACGTCTGGAATGCGGTGGCGTGTTTATCAATGGTTTTTGCGCCAGCGATGCGCGAGTCGCCTTTGGTGGTGTGAAGAAGAGTGGTTTTGGTCGTGAGCTTTCCCATTTCGGTTTACATGAGTTCTGTAATATCCAGACGGTGTGGAAAGACCGGATCTGACGTCACATATTTAGCTCTGTTATACTCGCAGGTCTTTTCAGACCTGCGAGCAAGGAGCAGAGTGTGGCTGTCGCCATGGATAATGTAATTTTAGAAAACATCTTGCGGCAAGTGCGGCCGCTAATTGGTCAGGGTAAAGTCGCAGATTATATTCCGGCACTGGCAACCGTCGATGGCTCCCGCCTGGGGATTGCCATTTGTACCGTTGATGGGCAGCTTTTTCAGGCCGGAGACGCGCAAGAACGTTTTTCCATTCAATCTATTTCCAAAGTGCTCAGTCTCGTTGTCGCTATGCGTCATTACTCCGAAGAGGAGATCTGGCAACGCGTCGGCAAAGATCCGTCTGGATCGCCGTTCAATTCCCTGGTGCAACTGGAAATGGAGCAGGGCATTCCACGCAATCCGTTTATTAATGCCGGTGCGTTGGTCGTCTGCGATATGCTGCAAGGGCGGTTAAGCGCCCCGCGGCAGCGTATGCTGGAAGTGGTGCGCGGCTTAAGCGGCGTGTCTGATATTGCCTACGATACGGTGGTGGCGCGTTCCGAGTTTGAACATTCTGCGAGAAATGCGGCGATCGCCTGGCTGATGAAGTCGTTTGGTAATTTCCATCATGATGTAACTACCGTTCTGCAAAACTACTTTCATTACTGCGCACTGAAAATGAGTTGTGTTGAGCTGGCGCGGACGTTTGTCTTTCTGGCGAATCAGGGGAAGGCTTTTCATATCGATGAGCCAGTAGTAACGCCGATGCAGGCACGGCAAATTAATGCGCTGATGGCAACGAGCGGAATGTACCAGAACGCGGGTGAATTTGCCTGGCGAGTGGGGCTTCCGGCGAAATCTGGCGTTGGCGGCGGTATTGTTGCGATCGTCCCGCATGAAATGGCTATCGCGGTATGGAGCCCGGAACTGGATGATGCGGGCAACTCTCTTGCCGGTATCGCAGTACTTGAACAATTGACGAAACAATTAGGACGCTCGGTTTATTAATGCAGTCACTTGATCCACTCTTCGCGCGTTTATCCCGTTCAAAATTTCGCTCCCGCTTTCGTTTGGGTGTGAAAGAGCGTCAGTATTGTCTGGAGAAGGGCGCGCCGGTTATAGAACAACATGCGGCGGATTTTGTCGCTAAGCGTCTTGCTCCGGCATTACCGGCGAACGATGGTAAGCAAACCCCCATGCGTGGGCATCCGGTGTTTATCGCTCAGCACGCCACCGCGACCTGTTGCCGTGGTTGTCTGGCTAAGTGGCATGACATTCCGCAGGGTGTTTCGTTAAGTGAGGAACAACAACGTTATATCGTGACGGTTATCTACCACTGGCTGGTTATACAGATGAATCAGCCATAAGAATGGTGGTAAAAGCTAAAAGATCATCTGACTGATATCTTTCCTTGTCGCCGCTGTCAGCGAACATGCTATCCTTTATGAGAATTTACTTATTGCGTTGAGATAATTGCCATCCGCAATTGTATGGACAGATAATTAATGTATGTACACCCCATATCCACTTTCCGTTTGTTCCAGGAAGGTCATCTGCTACGTAATAGCATTGCAATTTTTGCGCTAACGACGCTGTTCTATTTTATTGGTGCAGAGCTACGCCTGGTTCATGAACTCTCTCTTTTCTGGCCGCTCAATGGTGTAATGGCGGGGGTATTTGCCCGCTATGTCTGGCTTAATCGTCTGCATTACTATGCTATCTGTTACGTGGCAATGCTGGCTTATGATGCCATGACCACCGAATGGGGGCTGGTCTCGCTGGTTATTAATTTATCCAATATGATGTTTATTGTGACCGTTGCTCTGTTGGTGGTACGGGATAAGCGTCTGGGGAAAAATAAATATGAACCAGTAAGTGCCTTACGGTTATTTAATTACTGTCTGATTGCCGCTTTATTATGTGCCATCGTCGGCGCGATTGGTTCGGTCAGTATTGATAGTCTTGATTTCTGGCCTTTGCTTGCTGACTGGTTTAGTGAACAATTCTCAACAGGCGTGTTGATTGTTCCTTGTATGCTGACGCTGGCAATTCCGGGAGTATTACCGCGTTTTAAAGCAGAGCAGATGATGCCTGTCATTGCGCTGATCGTGTCGGTCATTGCCTCAGTGGCGATTGGCGGTGCAGGGAGTCTGGCATTTCCGCTGCCGGCATTAATCTGGTGTGCGGTGCGCTATACGCCACAGGCTACGTGTCTGTTGACCTTTATCACCGGAGCGGTAGAAATCGTGCTGGTGGCTAATTCGGTGATTGATATCGCTGTTGGTTCGCCGTTCTCGATTCCGCAAATGTTTTCCGCTCGTCTGGGCATTGCCACGATGGCCATTTGCCCAATTATGGTTTCTTTTAGCGTGGCGGCGATTAATTCACTGATGAAGCAAGTTTCTCTGCGTGCCGACTTTGATTTTCTGACACAGGTGTACTCACGATCCGGTCTTTATGAGGCGCTGAAAAGTCCATCGCTGCAACAGACACAACATCTGACCGTCATGCTGCTTGATATCGACTATTTCAAAAGCATTAACGACAACTATGGTCATGAATGTGGCGATAAAGTCTTAAGCGTATTTGCTCAGCATATTCAGAAAATTGTGGGCGATAAAGGGCTGGTGGCGCGGATGGGGGGAGAAGAGTTTGCCGTTGCTGTACCTTCAGTGAATCCCGTCGATGGTCTATTGATGGCGGAGAAAATCCGCAAAGCTGTCGAACTTCAACCTTTTACCTGGCAACAAAAGACGCTCTATCTTACGGTCAGCATCGGTGTCGGTAGTGGATGTGCTTCATACAGTACACTAACTGATGACTTCAATAAATTGATGGTTGAAGCTGATACGTGTCTCTATCGCTCGAAAAAAGATGGGCGTAACCGCACCAGCACCATGCGTTATGGTGAGGAAGTTGTCTGACAGCTTTATTATTTTTCCGCTGTTTCAGAATAATGTGTTCTACCACTCTGGCGGTTGAATAAATACCGTCAGAACCATGATCTGCGCCACATTTTTCTCTTAAACCTGCTAATTAATCACCACGAGTTGATCAAAACAGGGGGGCAGCGTATTAAAGTTTGCTAATCTGTTATACCAATTCAAGCAGGTTGTATGACTAATCAAAAGGGAACCCATTGTGAAAACACTAAATCGTCGCGACTTTCCCGGTGCACAGTATCCAGAACGTATCATTCAGTTTGGTGAAGGTAACTTTCTGCGCGCCTTTGTTGACTGGCAAATTGATCTCCTGAATGAGCACACCGATCTGAATTCTGGTGTGGTCGTTGTTCGTCCGATTGAAACTTCATTCCCGCCGTCACTTAGCACTCAGGATGGTTTGTACACCACCATTATTCGTGGCCTGAATGAGAAGGGCGAAGCAGTCAGCGATGCGCGTTTGATTCGTTCTGTAAACCGTGAAATTAGCGTCTACGGTGACTACGATGAATTCCTGAAGCTGGCGCACAATCCGGAAATGCGTTTCGTCTTCTCTAACACCACCGAAGCGGGCATCAGCTATCATGCAGGCGACAAATTTGATGATGCGCCAGCGGTAAGCTATCCGGCAAAACTGACGCGTTTGCTGTTCGAACGTTTTAGCCATTTCAACGGTGCGCTGGATAAAGGTTGGATCATCATTCCGTGTGAACTGATTGATTATAATGGTGATGCGCTGCGTGAACTGGTGCTGCGTTATGCGCAAGAGTGGCAGCTACCGGAAGCGTTTGTTCAATGGCTGGATAAAGCTAACAGCTTCTGTTCTACGCTGGTGGACCGTATCGTTACCGGTTATCCGCGTGATGAAGTAGCGAAACTGGAAGAAGAACTCGGTTATCACGATGGTTTCCTCGACACCGCTGAACACTTTTACCTGTTTGTGATTCAGGGACCGAAATCCTTAGCGTCTGAATTGCGTCTGGATAAATATCCGCTCAACGTACTGATTGTTGACGATATTAAACCGTATAAAGAGCGCAAAGTAGCAATCCTTAATGGTGCTCACACCGCGCTGGTGCCGGTGGCGTTTCAGGCTGGGTTGGATACTGTAGGCGAAGCGATGAACGATGCAGAAATCTGTGCATTCGTTGAAAAAGCCATTTATGAAGAGATTATTCCGGTACTGGATCTGCCGCGAGATGAGCTGGAATCTTTCGCCAGTGCAGTCACCGGGCGTTTCCGTAACCCGTACATTAAGCATCAGTTGCTGTCCATTGCGCTCAACGGTATGACCAAGTTCCGTACCCGCATCCTGCCGCAGTTGCTGGCAGGGCAGAAGGCGAATGGTAAACTCCCGGCTCGTCTCACTTTCGCGTTAGCGGCACTGATTGCATTCTATCGCGGTGAGCGTAACGGTGAAACCTATCCGGTGCAGGATGATGCTCACTGGCTGGAGTGTTATCAGCAATTGTGGAGTCAGCATCGTGATCGTGTCATCGACACCCAGGCGCTGGTTGCTATTGTGTTGGCAGAAAAAGACCACTGGGAGCAGGATCTGACGCAAGTGCCTGGTCTGGTAGAGCAGGTGGCCAATGATCTGGATGCGATTCTGGAAAAAGGGATGCGCGAAGCTGTACGTCCGTTGTGCTAATAATTGCATTATTTTGTAAGCCGGATAAGGCATTTATGCTGCATCCAGCCGCACTTTTCCAACTAACTGAAATCACATAGCTAGTTGGAGGCGCTGATAAGCGCAGCGCATCAGGCAATTAACGGCACAATCTCTGAACCCGGTTTCGGCCGGGTTTGTTATTATGCATTATTAGTTACAACATCCTATACACCCTTATCATAACCAGGTGCCACATGTCGCATCTGTGATTGTTGTAGTCTTGTAGGTAATTTGTAAATTGATACTTGAGAACGTGATCGCAATCACGTTTAATAGGGCGACTTTTCCATGTTTGAAGATAATCATGATTGTTCGCCCACAACAACACTGGTTGCGCCGTATTTTTGTCTGGCACGGTTCAGTATTATCCAAAATATCCTCGCGCTTGCTACTCAACTTTCTTTTTTCTATCGCGGTTATTTTCATGCTGCCCTGGTATACGCATCTGGGCATCAAATTTACCCTCGCGCCGTTCAGCATTCTCGGTGTTGCTATCGCCATTTTTCTGGGGTTTCGTAATAACGCGGGGTACGCTCGTTATGTTGAAGCGCGCAAACTGTGGGGACAGTTGATGATTGCCTCACGGTCATTATTGCGTGAAGTAAAAACGACGTTGCCCGATTCAGCAAGCGTAAAGGAGTTTGTCCGGCTACAAATTGCCTTTGCTCACTGTTTACGCATGACATTACGCAAACTGCCACAGGCAAAAGTGCTGGCACATTACCTCAATGAAGAAGATCTTCAGCGGGTGCAGGCTACAAACTCCCCAGCTAATCATATTTTGCTGATGATGGGGAAGTGGTTAGCTGTTCAGCGCCGGAATGGGCAACTTTCTGACATTCTATTTATTAGTCTGAACGATCGGCTCAATGATATTTCTGCGGTGCTGGCAGGATGTGAGCGCATCGCATATACACCAATTCCTTTTGCTTACACACTCATTTTGCATCGTACCGTTTACCTGTTTTGCATCATGCTACCGTTCGCGCTGGTCGTGGATCTGCATTACATGACGCCTTTTATCTCAGTACTGATTTCCTACACCTTCATTTCGCTTGATTGTCTGGCGGAAGAGTTAGAAGACCCGTTCGGTACAGAAAACAATGATTTACCGCTTGATGCCATCTGCAACGCTATTGAAATTGACCTGTTGCAGATGAACGATGAAACGGAGATCCCGCCGAAGATTCTTCCCGACCGCCATTACCAGTTGACGTAACAATTACTCTGTTCGCCGGGCAACAATGAACAAGCGCGGAAATGCCAGCAGTATTTGACCATCCTCCTGCAGTGGATACTGCTCTTCCAGCATCTGATGGTAGCGCGTAAGAAAATGCTGCTGTTCACTCTCAGTCAGATCCTGCAACCACGGGCGTAATCCGGTGGCGGTCACCCAGTCAATAATCGCCTGGTGAGATGGCATCTGGTGATAGTAGGTAGTTCGCCAGATATCAACCTCACATGCGGTTTCACTCAGAATATCGTAGTAAGCATGAACGCCTGCCAGTGGTTCGCGTCCACGATCCGGATAATGCTGCTCCCAGGCGACTTCGCGCATTAATACATGTGTCGGCTCCAGCCAGTTGTCCGGCATTTGTACCGCCAGTACGCCATGCGGATTGAGTAACGACACAAGATGTGGAAACAGTTCGTAATGATCAGGCAACCATTGCAACGAGGCGTTGGCGAAAATCAGATCGAATGCGTGATCCGGTTGCCAATTGCGGATATCTGCTTCAACAAACTGACATTCTGGCAACACCGCACGCGCTTCAGCAATCATCGCCGGAGACGAATCAATGCCAGTAATTTTTACCGTTGGCCAACGTTGATGTAGCAGGGCGGTGCTGTTGCCTGGGCCGCAGCCGAGATCGGCTATTTGCCGGACGTTTTCCAGAGGAACTCTGGCAAGCAGTTCTACCGCTGGTCGCGACCGTTCGGCGGTGAAGTGCAAATATAAAGAGGGGTTCCAGTCAGCCATTTTTTTACTCCCGTCAGCGCGTTAACCCAAGTGTAGATAAAATTGATGAATTCGCCTCACGTCATCAATCCACCGAACACGCGCATTAAATCAAGGATACCCAAAAGTGATTGACTATGTGCTGGTCAAGATTCATCAGAGATATTTATTAATCAATAAAATATTAGAGCCTAACGGGGTAGGGAAGAGTAAATTTCGCATAAAATTAATTTAAAACAAATAAATCCTCCTTCTTGTTGTTTTTATTCATTTCATATAAATATATTAACATGCAATATATTCAAAATTAATATCTATCTGTGGATAGTGAATAATCACAAAGTGACTTTTTTTTGATATCCTTAGGACAGGAACTAGGTTTGAAGTTTTTTGTGTGAAACTCTTGGCATTTTATTAGCAGGTTTAAGGATTTTTACCGTTATATCTTTATATATAACGATTTCGATGGGGCTTGTGATCTTTTAGGTTCCGATTTTTCTATGGTTTTTTCATATGATATCTGTATGCAAAGATTCTTACTTCCGTTAGTTTTAAGTTATTTCGGAGAAGATAAAAAAGAGTTTGTTGAGTATACAATCAACCGCCTAATAGACAATAGGCAGCAGGGGTCTATAGGTGAAATAAGAAAATTAGCAAAATACAGGTTAAAGCATATTGATAAGTATTATGAACGTTCTGGCGTTCAATTTTTACATGGGCAAAGACCGCTTGCATTTACGGAATTAAAACGCATTGCGCTTGATCTTAAGGACAACCTCAGTGACGAGGCTAAATTCAATATCGAACTGAGGAATGCCATTAAATTGAAAAGAAATATAATCATGGGAAAAGGTGCCTGATCCCGAAGTACCAGACTTGCCGCGAGTGTACATCAAGAATGGTGAGATCGCTGTGATGAGGCTTGTAATGCAGCTTAAATCAGCAACCTCAAATGGCACGTCAGCGCCGTTTTTTAAATCCTCCATTTTATCCGCGATCGGGGATATCGCAGTGTTTATCCCGTAGAGCGGATAAAATGCGTTTACAGATTGACTTTATCCTCACTAAAGGATAAAACTGAAAATATCCCCTAAAGCGGATAAAATTCTTGTGGATGTATGGCATGATGAGCTTTCCGATGATCTATAGCCCAACGCAATCAGAATGGGCAATGACTGGTGCATTCCGAAAGGAATAACGCCGACGACGCATATCATTAAATTGCCGATTGGTGAAATCAGACAGCCCAATGCGACGCTCGATCTCAGTCAGAGTGTTGATAATGAGTATTACTGTCTGCTGCTGGCAAAAGAATTCGGGTTGAATGTTCCCGACGCAGAAATCATTAAAGCGGGAAGGGTGCGCGCGTTAGCGGTCGAACGCTTTGACAGACGCTGGAATACTGAACGAACGGTTTTACTTCGCTTGCCGCAGGAGGATATGTGTCAGACGTTCGGTTTACCTTCATCGGTGAAATATGAATCTGACGGAGGCCCAGGCATCGCGCGGATCATGGCTTTTTTGATGGGGTCCAGCGAGGCGCTTCGCGATCGTTATGATTTTATGAAATTCCAGGTATTCCAGTGGTTGATTGGCTCGACAGACGGCCATGCGAAAAATTTCTCAGTGTTTATCCAGGCCGGTGGCAGTTATCGACTCACGCCATTTTACGACATCATTTCAGCATTTCCGGTATTGGGTGGCCCGGGAATACATATCAGCGATCTCAAACTGGCAATGGGGCTTAACGCATCCAAAGGCAGAAAAACGGAAATCGATAAAATATATCCGCGACATTTTTTGGCGACAGCAAAGGCACTGAAATTCCCGGAAGTGCAGATGCATGAAATCCTGAGTGACTTTGCCAGAATGATTCCCGCAGCATTGGATAACGTGAAGGCTTCATTACCGGCAGATTTTCCGGAGAACGTGTTGACGGCAATTGAAACCAATGTGTTGAGGTTGCACGGTCGGTTAAGCCGAGAATATGGAATTAAGTGAGATATGGGGTTTGGCCGGTTTTAGCGAGCAAGACAATCTCGACCGCGAAAAATGAGTCCGGTGAAGTACCGGCAGCATCCTGGGATTACAACATAACAGCCCAGGGAAACCTAGCCGCGCAACATTAGAATATTGCAGTTATAACCTTGGTGCACATAATGTATATTATGTTAAATGAATAGTATCAGAATGCACTCAGCCACTGTGGCCACCTCATAGCGTGATGTTCATGACACCTCCCCCATGTTATTGGCCAAAACCACTTTTATGGCATTCACGATTACCCGGCAAAATGAAGATGCACTATCAATCGTTTGTTTAGCCTCGGGCATTTCTGTTTTTGATATACTCAAAGTCATTGTCGCAAGGAAAATGTGCAAAGTGACTAAAGATAAATGGAGAATGTTATGATCAGGCAGAAGATTTTACAGCAGCTCCTGGAGTGGATTGAGTGCAATCTCGATCACCCTATCTCAATCGAAGATATCGCACAGAAATCTGGCTACAGTAGACGCAATATTCAACTTCTGTTCAGAAACTTCATGCACATGCCCCTGGGATCATACATCCGCAAACGAAGACTTTGTCGGGCAGCCATTCTTGTCAGACTTACAGCTAAATCAATGCTTGATATTGCACTATCTTTGCATTTTGATTCACAGCAGTCATTCAGCCGCGAATTTAAAAAGTTGTTTGGATGTTCTCCCAGAGAATATCGGCTCCGTGACTTTTGGGATCTCACCAACATCTTGCCTCCTTTATTAACGCGTCAGTACCAAAAGACTGATTGCAGATTAATCAATTTACCTGAGACACGTAGATTCACTTTCGCCGTGAGTGTATATGTCGCTGCAATAGTGGTAGAGCCGGTGAAAACAGCCAGTCCCTGTTCATCGGTCTTCACTATGCCATTCGGATCCAGAACTAAATTTTCTGAGTTGGCAGTCAGCGTCACGTCGCTATCTTTCAACAGGTTGTTATTGGCATCAGTCACCTTAACTTTATACGTCTGTTTGGCTTTGCCGTTCGCCAGTGCATAGTTGCCAATCACCTCAATACCGGAGACGGTTGCGGTATCCTTATCGGCCACAAACGTTATAGTCTGCGCTTCCGAAGGCTGGTCATTTCCTGCCGACGCCGTGATCGCATACGTTCCGGCAGTCACGGAAACCACTTTCAGTTCCGCTTTACCCTCCTCGTTGGCGTTTACCATGATATTACCGTCTGCAAGCGGTTTGACGCCCCGAGGCAGATTAAAGACGACCAGAGCTCCAGGAGCAAGGTTGCCGTATTGATCCTTAACCGTTGCCGTCAGCGTAAAGGCATCATTGCCGTTTGCCACTTTTGGAGCAGAGGCATCAACCTGCAGGCTCGCCTGACCGGTACTGAAATCCGCGGTGAATTTCACCGTGACCGTCTTCTGGGCACCATTCACCGAAGCGGTAATATTGTGTTCCCCGGCAACCGTTGACATCAGCTCAATATCGGCTTTACCTGCCGTATTGGTTGTTACCGTATTCCCTGTCTTGCTGGTCACACCCTGCGGTAAAGTCAGCGTTACATTTTGCCCCTGTAACGGGTTGCCATAGTTATCCACGACAGTCAGGGTTACCTGGTTAGCAGACTGTCCATTAGCCAGTTGGTTATTAACCTTCACTGCCATATCACTGATCACTGCCTGGGAAGCGTCGCCTGCAACATTCAGCACCAGTGGCTGAGCAACGGCATTTTGGCCATTCACTCGTGGCATCACAGACAACTTACCAGCGGCAGATCCCAGAGTTAAGGTCGCCACGTAGACCCCATTACTTTTCTCTGTCCAGTTTCCTGCTGAAGGACGCTCTGTCCCCGTGCTGGCGGCACCGCTAAACAGTGGTGCATCGAGCTTCAGGTCACTAACAGGGTTCCCATACGCATCCTTCGCGGTGAAGGTGAGTTCTGTCGTCGCCTTGACCGTTGGGGTCTCATTACCTGCAACAAGCGTGTTGTTGGCTACTGACATATCCCCCGCAACAACGGTCAACTGCGCAGCGTCGGTGGCTGCTGGCTGGCCGTTGAATAGCGGCATGATGTGAAGATCACCCGTCTTTCCGCCGGTAGTCAGCGTAGCAACATAGGAACCGTCGCCTTTCTCAGTCCAACTGGAAACGGTCGCTCCTTCAGACGCGGCACCCGTCAGACTTGCTGACAGGGAAAGACCGCTGATAGCGTTACCATGCGCATCTTTTGCCACAAGCGTCACTGTCGTGCTTTCCCCTGCTTTAATGCGATCCGCTGCAACGGATACTTTCGACTGGCCTGAAGATAAAGCATCAGCTACCATAGTCACTTTAGCCGCATTAGCTGCTGCATCCTGACCGTTGATCTTCGGCATAACAATTAATTCACCCGCCGTAGTACCCAGAGAAATTTGCGCGATCCACGTCCCGTCGCCATTATCCGTCCAGCCTGAGACTGAAGAACCCGCAGCGGCTGCACCCGTTAATGACGGTGTATCTGGAGTAAGGCCGGTCACTGGGTTGTCATAGGCATCTTTTGCCGCCCAGGTTACCGTAAGCGTGCCGCCAACCACCAGTTTATCCGGGTTGAGAGTGATGGTTGAGCGCGCTGCATCAAGCGGTCCGGCAACAAACTTCAGCGTTTGTTGTAACGTGCCCAACTGATACTGCTCGCTAAAGGCACGCACAACAATAAGACAGACTTGTACACCCCGGCTTCTGTTTCGGTGATCTCACCCAGTGTTGGCTGTGCCTGTGATTTAGCGGACTTAAGGGCCCGCGTTACGATGTTTCCGGCAGGTTTAAACGTCAGTTCAGTTTTGATCTGATCTTTCATGCCCGTGATTGGCTGTCCCTCGGCGTCTCGCAGAGACAGAACCAGCGGCTTTTGCGCACTCCCGTTAGCAAGCATTTGGATACGGCTCTGGCCATCAAGCGTTAACGTAGTACGATCAGCGCTCATACCCGCTCCGGTAATGACCACCGCTGTCTGCACGCGTTTCGAGGCATTGCCTTTGTTATCGTATGCGACCGCAGAGATCGCGTAATAATTGTCTTTGCCTGCACGATAAGCCGGGAGCGTCACTTGCCACTGGTTACCCTGACCAGTAATTTTACCGCCTGCGGCCAGCAAAGACGGCGCTTCCCATTGCACATTTTTCAGGCCGTGAGTTGCTTTGCTGACCACGAGGCCAAGAGACACCGTCTGCCCGCCCTTACCTTCAATACGGTCTGGCAAGGCAATACGGATCACCTCAGCTTTGCGATACTCAAGAACGATATTGTTATTACGTTCAACCAGATCATAGCGGCTGCCTGCCAGTACCCGACGCTCGCGAATGCTATCCGTATCGAGTTGTTTCTCCAGAGGTTCGCCAATCCGGTAGTTAACTTCCAGGCCAAAGCGAGTGTCATTCTGACCGCTCTTGCCCTGTTTGTGCTCTGCACTCAGTGTCAGAAGAGGCACTGGCGTATAGTTCACCTCAGCAGAAATGGCATGTGGATCTTTCTGGCGTTTATCTTTACCAAACAGACCTACCTCATCGCCATAATACTGTTCATACATCAGGCTTGCGCCAAGCTGCGGCCAGGCCGGTAAATAGCCCTCGGCGCGGATATCCCAACCATTAGCCGGACGCTCCTGATAATCCTCAATATCCGGCGATTTTTTCCAGCCAGATGCCCGGATATAACCGTTGGCGCTCAGTTTCAGATAATCGCGCCAGTATTCCGCACCAACACCAATGCGGGTATGGCTACGGGATAAATCATGATCGATAAATGTGTTCAGCCCCGCCATCCAGTCATTGCCTGAAAAATGACGCCAGCCGAAACCAATATTTGACTGAGTACGATCGTCGGTACGATGTATTGCCCCCTGAGTGAACAGCATATCTGTCGGGGTATCATAAATTGGATAAAGCATTTCCAGCGAAGAGTCCTTCAGCGAGAAATCTTTATCGGCATTCAATTTGACTCGAGCCGTACCATATTTGCCAAGCCACTCCTGGATTTCCTGAGTCGCGGCAAACGACGCGATGTTTTTGTCTGCATTATTGTCAGTAGCAACCGCAGTATTTTCCGTACTTAGACGTGGCAGAGCCGCATTATGCGCTCGCGCCGTCATTGTCGGTGTAAAGGTAACAGCCAGTGGGAAAAGAACCTGAATAGAGATGTTTGCCCACGCCACGCAGTGGGCCAGGGCTGAATAACGAAAACGTGGTTGTTTATAAGCCTTTTTTAAACGTGACATTGAGATAATTTCCTGATGAACGAATTAACGAACATAAGCAAACACAAATAAAACGTTTGCTTGTCAGAAAAACCGGGTATTTCCCGATTTCCTTTTCCGCAGAAAAGGAAATACCTTTATGAAAGAAAGCGCATCGTCACCCTGAATATTCAGTGGTTGCGACTACTCGCCGGATGACAGGGCCGGGATTATATTTTTGTTTGTGAGTGCAAATTTAGCTTTTTGTGCAAGCCGTAAAATAGATTCTTCCGTTCTATTTTTTGCTAAAAAATCGCAGCAACTTCATTATTTAAACAGCGTGAGATGAAATATTTTTTTGTGGTAGAGCTAATTTTGCTTTTATTGATAGAAATATATTTTACAGTGATAAGGAGATAAAATAGCAAGAACATTTAAATTATAAAATAAAAGCATGCATTAGAACGCTTAATTAATAAAGTATCTATAAGCGCCCCTCTTTTTATCTTCCCGACGCATCAGTTTATATTGTGATGAACATCACAACTTTATGTACCGGAGTAGAAAGTTGCAATAAAAAATATGAAGCAATAATGTTTGTATTGCGCTCAATACCAAAAAATATCTAATCTTTTCAAGATGATAGTTATTTGGTAATCAGAATTTACTTAGTTAACATCTTTCATTTGTCAACCAATTATGGCCTTTAGTTTGCTTATTTTTAGTCAAATCTACTGTCCCTTAATGTGACTTACTTCACTTACATTCACTTATTTTTCTTCGTAAAATTACTTTGGAATTAAGTACAATAAAAAGAGGAAATTTTATGACGTCTGCACTAAAAAAAAGTGTTGTGAGCACATCCATATCCTTAATACTGGCATCAGGTATGGCCGGATTCGCGGCTCATGCAGCAGAAGATGTAAAACTGAAAGCAACAAAAACTAACGTGGCTTTTTCGGATTTTACGCCGACTGAATACAGTACCGAAGGAAAGCCGAATATTATCGTACTGACCATGGATGATCTTGGGTATGGGCAACTACCGTTTGATAAAGGGTCTTTTGATCCAAAAACAATGGAAAACAGGGAAGTTGTCAATACCTACAAAATAGGTATTGATAAAGCCATCGAAGCGGCTCAAAAATCAACGCCAACTCTTCTTTCTTTAATGGATGAAGGTGTACGTTTTACTAATGGTTATGTCGCTCACGGTGTTTCTGGTCCATCCCGTGCTGCAATTATGACGGGCCGAGCGCCTGCCCGTTTTGGTGTTTACTCCAATACCGATGCTCAGGATGGTATTCCCCTGACAGAAACTTTCCTGCCCGAATTATTCCAGAATCATGGCTATTACACCGCGGCTGTGGGTAAATGGCATCTGTCTAAAATCAGTAATGTCCCGGTTCCGGAAGATAAACAAACCCGTGACTATCATGACAACTTCACCACATTCTCCGCGGAAGAATGGCAACCACAAAACCGCGGCTTCGATTACTTTATGGGGTTCCATGCAGCGGGAACAGCCTATTACAACTCACCTTCGCTGTTCAAAAATCGTGAACGCGTACCTGCAAAGGGTTATATCAGCGATCAGTTAACGGACGAAGCAATTGGTGTTGTTGACCGGGCTAAAGCACTCGACCAACCATTTATGCTTTATCTGGCTTATAACGCGCCGCATCTGCCGAATGACAATCCAGCACCGGAGCAATATCAGAAGCAATTCAATACCGGTAGCCAAACTGCAGATAATTACTACGCATCGGTTTACTCCGTCGATCAAGGTGTAAAACGGATTCTCGAACAGTTGAAGAAAAATGGTCAGTACGACAACACCATTATTCTCTTTACGTCTGATAATGGTGCGGTCATCGATGGCCCACTACCGCTAAATGGTGCGCAAAAAGGCTATAAGAGTCAGACTTATCCTGGCGGAACGCATACGCCGATGTTCATGTGGTGGAAAGGAAAACTTCAGCCAGGAAATTATGACAAGTTAATTTCTGCTATGGATTTCTACCCTACTGCTCTGGATGCTGCCGATATCAACATTCCAAAAGATCTTAAACTGGACGGCGTTTCATTACTCCCGTGGTTGCAAGATAAGAAGCAAGGCGAACCCCATAAAAACCTGACCTGGGTAACGTCCTACTCTCACTGGTTTGATGAGGAAAATATTCCATTCTGGGATAATTACCATAAATTTGTCCGCCATGAGTCAGATGATTATCCTCACAATCCGAATACCGAGGACTTAAGCCAGTTCTCTTATACGGTGAGAAATAATGATTACTCTCTTGTCTATACCGTGGAAAATAACCAGTTAGGTTTGTACAAACTCACCGATCTACAACAAAAAGAGAATCTCGCTGCTGCTAAACCACAAGTTGTTAAAGAGATGCAAGGTGTGGTAAGCGAGTTTATCAACAGCAGCCAACCGCCGCTTAGTCAGGTGAATCAGGAGAAGTTTAACAATATCAAGAAAGCACTTAGCGATGCCAAATAACTAACCCCTTATGCGGCGGAGATTTTCCGCCGCCTTATTGAGTGAGATAGCAATGCACGTGACAGCCAAGCCCTCCAGTTTTCAATGTAATCTCAAATGTGATTACTGTTTTTATCTTGAAAAAGAGTCGCAATTTAGTCATGAAAAATGGATGGATGACAGCACTCTGAAAGAGTTCATTAAACAATACATTGCTGCCTCAGGTGATCAGGTCTATTTTACCTGGCAAGGCGGCGAACCTACTCTCGCGGGTCTTGATTTTTTTCGTAAGGTTATTCACTACCAACAACGCTATGCTGGGGGAAAAGGTATTCATAATGCGTTACAAACCAATGGTATTTTATTGAATAATGAATGGTGCGCCTTTCTCAAAGAGCATAAGTTTCTGGTCGGTATTTCAATTGATGGCCCGCAAGAATTACATGATCGTTACAGACGCAGTAATTCGGGTAATGGGACATTTGAAAAAGTCATGACGGCAATTGATCGTCTGAAGAAGTATAAGGTTGAGTTTAATACGCTAACTGTCATTAACAATATTAACGTCCAACATCCTCTTGAGGTTTATAACTTTTTAAAATCTATCGGTAGTAAGCATATGCAGTTTATAGAACTACTGGAGACGGGGACACCGAATGTAGATTTTACGGGCAATGGTGAGAATACGTTCAGTATCATCGATTTTTCTGTTCCACCCACCG
The DNA here is from genome assembly GCF_002900365.1 of Escherichia marmotae. NCBI lineage: Bacteria > Pseudomonadati > Pseudomonadota > Gammaproteobacteria > Enterobacterales > Enterobacteriaceae > Escherichia > Escherichia marmotae. The sequence goes on along the minus strand of NZ_CP025979.1, from coordinate 900,725 downwards.
CCTATGGCAAGTTTATGTCAGCTATTTTTATGCAGTGGGTTAAAAATGATGTTGGTGAAATATTCATCCGCCAGTTTGAAAGTTTTGTCAGCCGTTTTCTGGGAAATGGGCATACTAGCTGTATTTTCCAGGAGTCATGTAAAGACAATCTGGTAGTGGAAAGTAATGGTGATATTTATGAATGCGATCATTTTGTCTACCCGCAGTATAAAATTGGCAACATCAATAACGCTGCACTAAAAACGATGAAAAGCGTGCAGTTGACTGCACAAAAAAATTTGATATCAAAAAAATGCCAGCAATGTGTTTACAAGCCAATTTGTAATGGTGGTTGTCCTAAACATCGCATCACAAAAGTGAATAATGAGGTAGTATCGTACTTCTGTGAAGGTTATAAAATCCTATTTACAACTATGGTGCCATATATGAATGCAATGGTTGAACTCGCTAAAAATAAAGTCCCCCTTTATCACATTATGGATGTCGCAAAACGAATGGAGAGTAATAAATAATACTCCTGCATTCACTCCGGTCATATCATCCTTCTTACGACTTCAGCAGAACACCCGGCACAGACTCAGGCCGGGGGGGTCAGCCATCATTATCTGTTGTTCTGGAGGAGCGTCTTCAGACATGCTTTTGCAATACTCTTGATAATCAAGGGCATGAAAGTAACCAGTACAACAATAATTATCAATATATATCATATGGTTACAGACACTTAAGTAAATTTCATCAGTAAATCATTGCTATAGCCAATCATTGGGTGGCACAATCAAATTTCGTTAATGATAATTGTTCCCATTACCATTTGTATGCTAATTGCAAAGTACCTCTGCTTGCTGAAGCCTTTTTGGCTACGTAAGAATAATAAAACTTCAGTATTATTAATCATTATTATCCTCGCCATGATCCTTGGCGTGGTTAAAATTCAGGTCTGGTTGAATGACTGGAACAATGATTTTTTCAATGCGCTAAGCCAGAAAGAAACCGATAAACTTTGGCAGCTTGTCCTGTGGTTTCCTGCTCTGCTGGGGATCTTCGTATTAATATCCGTTAACAAAACATGGTTAATTAAACTACTGACTATTCGCTGGCGCGAATGGTTACAGATTACTACCTCAATCGTTGGTTTACAGATAAAAACTACTACTTCACACAGATCTACGGCGAGGATAAGAATACCGATAATCCTGACCAACGTATCGCTGAAGATATCCTTCTATTGATCAGCAAAACACTTAGCCTTTCATTCGGATTCATTCAGTCACTGAGTATGCTGATTACCTTCACCGTTATTCTGTGGCAAAGCGCGGGGACACTCTCATTCACGGTTGGTGGAACGGAGTGGAATATCCAGGGTTATATGGTTTATACCGTCGTGCTCATTGTTATTGGTGGCACGTTGTTTACCCATAAAGTGGGTAAACGTATCCGCCCGCTTAATGTGGAGAAGCAACGTAGCGAAGCGACTTTTCGAACTAACCTTGTGCAGCATAATAAGCAAGCGGAGTTAATTGCATTAAGCAATGCTGAAACGCTGCAACGTCAGGAGTTGAGCGACAATTTTCATACAATAAAAGACAACTGGCACCGTTTAATGAATCGTCAGCGTTGGCTTGACTATTGGCAGAATGTTTATTCACGCTCGCTTAGTGTTCTCCCCTACTTTCTATTGCTACCGCAGTTTATCAGCGGGCAGATCGATTTAGGTGGGCTGATGAAATCACGTCAGGCATTTATGTTGGTATCCAACAATCTGAGTTGGTTTATTTATAAATACGATGAACTTGCAGAGCTGGCAGCGGTTATCGACCGGTTGTATGAATTTCATCAACTTACTGAACAGCGCCCGACAAATAAACCCAAAAATTGCGATCATGCCGTTCAGGTTGCTGATGCCAGTATCCGTACCCCCGATAATAAAGTCATATTAGAAAACCTGAACTTTCATGTTTCTCCAGGTAAATGGCTACTGCTGAAAGGATACTCTGGTGCGGGAAAAACAACGCTGCTTAAAACATTATCCCACTGCTGGCCGTGGTTTAAAGGTGATATTTCTTCTCCTGCAGACAGTTGGTATGTGTCACAAACGCCGTTAATCAAAACCGGCTTACTGAAAGAGAACATTTGTAAAGCACTTCCGCACCCTATAGACGATGAGCCGTTGAGCGAGGTGTTGCATCAGGTTGGGCTGGGTAAATTGGCTACGCGCATTAATAACCACGATCGTTGGGGAGATATTCTTTCCAGCGGCGAAAAACAACGTATTGCGCTGGCTCGGTTAATTTTACGACGTCCGAAATGGATATTTCTCGACGAAACAACGTCACATCTGGAGGAGCAAGAGGCTATCCGTTTACTGCGTTTAGTGCGCGAAAAATTACCTGAAAGCGGTGTGATTATGGTGACCCATCAGCCTGGTGTTTGGGATCTGGCGGATGATATTTGTGACATTAGCGCGGTTTTATAAAAACGATAAATGCCCTGCTATACGGAGATAAAAATAAATGAAGCGAGTTCTTATTTCTGGCGTCATTTTATGTGGCGCTGGCGCTGATATGGCGCAGGCCGTCGACGACAAAGACAAGTATATGCCTGTTTTTGAAGAGATGACAGTCTATGCCCCTGTCCCTGTGCCCGTAAACGGTAACACGCATTACACCAGTGAAAGCATCAAGCGTTTACCGACAGGTAATGGCAATATCAGCGATTTATTAAAAACAAACCCAGCGGTGCGTATGGATTCAACGCAAAGCACCTCGTTGAATCAGGGGGAGATCCGCCCGGAGAAAATATCCATTCACGGTGCATCGCCCTACCAGAATGCCTATTTGATTGATGGTATTAGCGCCACCAATAACCTGAACCCGGCGAATGAATCGGATGCCAGCAGTGCAACCAATATTAGCGGGATGTCACAGGGTTATTATCTTGATGTCAGCTTACTGGACAATGTCACGCTTTATGACAGTTTTGTTCCGGTTGAATTTGGTCACTTTAATGGTGGGGTGATAGATGCAAAGATCAAACGTTTTAATGCTGATGATGACAGCGTAAAGCTGAGTTATCGCACAACGCGTTCGGACTGGTTAACGTCTCATATCGATGAGAATAACAAGAATGCATTTAACCAGGGGTCTTCAGGAAGTACTTATTATTCTCCCGACTTTAAAAAGAACTTTTACACCTTGTCATTTAATCAGGAACTCACTGATAACTTTGGCGTGACTGCTGGTTTCTCTCGCCGCCAGTCTGACATTATCCGCGCAGATTATGTTTCGAATGACGGTATTGTTGCAGGTCGGGCGCAGTATAAAAACGTTATCGATACAGCATTAAGTAAATTTACCTGGTTTGCCAGTGAGCGCTTTACCCACGATTTAACCTTTAAATATACCGGTTCTCGCCGGGATTATAATACCAGCACCTTCCCCGAGTCTGACCGCGAAATGGGCAACAAATCTTATGGCCTGGCATGGGATATGGACACACAACTCGTATGGGCCAAACTGCATACCACTGTCGGCTGGGATCATATCAGTGACTATACCCGTCACGACCATGACATTTGGTACACCGAACTCTCATGCACATATGGTGATATTACAGGACGTTGCACCCGTGGCGGGCTGGGGCATATTTCGCAGGCTGTTGATAATTACACCTTCAAAACACGACTTGACTGGCAAAAAGTTGAAGTGGGCAATTTCTCGCATCAGCCTTACTTCGGTGCGGAATACATCTATTCCGATGCATGGACTGAACGTCATAATCAGTCTGAATCTTATGTAATTAATGCCGCAGGAAAGAAAACTAACCATACCATTTACCATAAAGGTAAAGGTAGCCTTGGAATTGACAACTACACGCTGTACATCGCGGATCGTATTAGCTGGCGCAATGTGTCGCTGATGCCAGGCGTGCGTTATGACTATGACAACTACCTGTCAAACCACAATATCTCTCCCCGCTTTATGACGGAATGGGATATTTTCGCTGATCAAACCTCAATAATTACCGCCGGATATAACCGCTATTATGGCGGAAATATTCTCGATATGGGGTTACGAGACATCCGTAATAGTTGGACAGAATCAATTTCAGGCAATAAAACGCTCACCCGTTATCAGGATTTGAAAACACCCTATAAAGACGAACTGGCAATAGGTTTGCAGCAAAAGATCGGTAATAACGTTATTGCGCGGGCAAACTATGTTTACCGTGAGGCGCATGATCAAATCAGTAAAAGTAGTCGTACCGACAGCGCAACGAAAACAACGATTACTGAGTATAACAATGACGGTAAAACTAAAACCCATTCGTTCAACGTGAGTTTTGAACTGACAGAACCTCTGCATGTCAGCCAGGTGGCTATTAATCCGCAAATTGTCTTCAGCTATATCAAGAGCAAAGGCAATTTGTCATTGAATAATGGTTATGAAGAGAGCAATACCGATGATAACAAGGTAGTTTACAACGGTAAACTTGTCTCTTATGACAGCGTCCCGGTGGCGGATTTTAATAACCCGTTAAAGATTTCCTTAAATATGGATTTCACTCATCAACCAAGCGGACTGGTGTGGGCGAATACACTGGCCTGGCAAGAAGCACGCAAAGCTCGCATCATTCTGAGTAAGACGAACGCGCAATACATCAGCGAATATTCAGATTACAAGCAGTACGTTGACGAGAAACTGGATAACAGCCTGACCTGGGATACCCGTTTATCCTGGACACCCCAATTTCTTAAGCAGCAAAACCTGACGATTAGCGCCGACATTCTGAATGTGCTGGATAGCAAAACCGCTGTTGATACAACAACCGCCGGTGTGGCGACTTACGCCAGCGGTCGTACTTTCTGGCTTGATGTCAGCATGAAATTTTAAAACTTCGAATTTTACTTTACCGGGTAAATTCACCTGGTTTTCGCATGGAGATGATTATGAGAAACCTCTGTTTCTTACTGACTTTAGTGGCAACACTGTTGTTGCTTCCTGGACGACTTATTGCCGCGGCATTACCACAGGATGACAAGTTAATTACCGGGCAACTGGAAAATGGCTTGCGATATATGATCTATCCACATTCACACCCTAAGGATCAAGTGAATTTGTGGCTGCAAATTCATACCGGTTCATTGCAGGAAGAGGACAACGAGCGCGGCGTGGCGCATTTTGTTGAGCATATGATGTTTAACGGTACAAAAAGCTGGCCTGGTAATAAAGTCATCGAAACTTTTGAATCGATGGGGCTGCGTTTTGGCCGCGATGTTAATGCCTATACCAGCTATGACGAAACGGTGTATCAGGTAAGTTTGCCAACAACGCAGAAACAAAATTTGCAAAAAGTGATGGCAATCTTCAGTGAATGGAGCAATGCCGCCACCTTTGAAAAACACGAAGTAGACGCTGAACGTGGCGTAATTACCGAGGAATGGCGCGCGCATCAGGATGTTAAATGGCGCACATCTCAGGCACGTCGCCCTTTCCTGTTGGCAAATACACGCAATTTAGACCGTGAACCGATCGGTTTGATGGATATTGTCGCAACGGTCGCGCCGGAACAACTGCGCCAATTTTATCAACGCTGGTATCAGCCGAATAATATGACCTTTATCGTCGTTGGTGATATCGACAGTAAAGAAGCGCTGGCGTTGATAAAGGAAAATTTAGGTAAACTTCCGGCAAACAAAGCGGCTGAAAATCGCGTATGGCCAACGGAAGCAGAAAACCGCCGGCGCTTTAATATCATTAATGATAAAGAAAATCGGGTGAACGGTATCGCACTCTATTATCGCATGCCAATGGTTCAGGTGACCGATGAACAAAGCTTTGTCGAACAGGCAGAATGGAGCATGTTGGTTCCGATTGCTGGAACGGATCCAGTCCGGTGAGTTGAAGACTATTTCCGGTGGCACCGCGCGCAGTATTAAAATTGCGCCTGATTATCAGTCGCTGTTTTTCCGTGTAAATGCGCGGGACGATAATATGCAGGATGCTGCGAATGCATTAATGGCAGAACTGGCAACTATCGACCAACATGGTTTTTCCGTTGCAGAGCTTGATGATGTAAAAGCCACCCGTCTGACCTGGCTGAAAAATGCGGCTGAGCAACAGGCTGAACGCGATCTGCGGATGCTGACCAGCCGCCTGGCATCCAGCTCGTTAAATAATACGCCATTCCTTTCACCGGAAGAGACATACCAGCTTTCTAAACGCCTGTGGCCACAAATTACCGTGCAAAGCCTGGCGAAAAAATGGCAGCAATTAAGAAAGAACCAGGACACATTTTGGGAACAAATGGTCAACAATGATACTGCAGCCCAAAATGCATTATCTCCTTCAGCCATTACGGCGCTGGAAAATGAATATGCCAACAAGAAACTGGCGGCTTATGTCTTCCCTGGCAGAAATTTATCTTTAACGGTAAACGCTGATCCGCAAGCAAAAATAACCAGCCAAAAAAGACTGGCTGAAAATCTGACGTCACTGACCCTTTCTAATGGCGCAAACGTCATTCTGGCAAAATCTACGGGCGAAGAAGAAAAGCTGCAAATTATTGCCGTCTCTGATAAAGGCGATTTGAGTTTCCCTGCGGGACAAAAATCACTTATTGCGCTGGCAAATAAAGCCGTTAGCGGTAGCGGAGTTGGCGATCTCTCCTCTTCCAGCCTGAAACGCTGGAGCGCAGAAAACTCAGTGACCATGAGCAGTAAAGTCAGTGGCTTGAATACACTACTGTCTGTTAGCGCACGGGCTAATAATCCTGAACCCGGTTTTCAGTTAATTAACCAGCGGATCACCCGCAGCACAATTAACGACAACATTTGGTCATCGTTACAAAATGCTCAAATTCAAGCGTTGAGAACGCTCGATCAACGCCCGGCAGAGAAATTCGCTCAGCAGATGTACGAAACACGCTATGCCGATGAGCGCACGAAATTACTGCAAGAAAAACAGATTGCACAGTTTTCTGCCGCAGACGCATTGGCTGCCGATCGTCAGTTGTTTTCTTCCCCAGCAGATATCACTTTTGTGATTGTCGGTAATGTGGCAGAAGACAAACTCCTGCCGTTAATTACGCGTTACTTAGGATCAATCAAACGTTCTGATTCAGCATTGGCAGCAGGTAAACCATTAACCCGCGCGACGGATAACGCGGCTGTTACTGTAAAAGAACAAAATGAACCTGTAGCACAAGTTTCACAGTGGACGCGGTATGATCCCCGGACACCTATTAACCTGGCGACACGCATGGCACTGGATGCATTCAACGTCGCATTGGCAAAAGATCTGCGGATAAATATTCGTGAACAGGCATCCGGAGCATACAGCGTTTCTTCTCGTCTCTCGGTTGATCCTAAGGCCAAAGATATCAGCCATTTGCTGGCTTTCACCTGTCAACCTGAACGTCATAGCGAACTGTTAACATTGGCGAATGAGGTAATGACTAAACGTCTGACTAAAGGGATCAGTCAGCAAGAGCTGGACGAATATCAGCAAAATATTCAACGCAGCCTCGATATTCAGCAAAATAGCGTTCAGCAATTAGCGAACACTATTGTGAATAGTATTATTCAATATGATGATCCTGCTGTGTGGATGACGCAGGAGAAAGTGTTAAAGAATATGACTGTGGAAAATGTTAATGCTACAGTTAAAGAATATCTGAGTAAACCCGCGAATTCCCACACTGGAGTATTGCTGCCAAAATAATAACTTACCCCCGCCAACTTTGTTGGCGGGGTATTCTGTATAATTAACGTGTTTGTTTGACAACCTTTGAAAGTTTTTCAAAAAATTAACCGCGAACTAATAATGATATTTTAAAGGCCAATTTTTATGTGATAATTTCGGAGGGTAATAGAACGGACTAAAATAACAATAAAAAGAGTGATATTATCATTGATTATCTTCCTATCTTATTGTTTTTACTTGTCAAAATAAAAAACCCATTTTCAAACAACAAAATAAAATTAGGATTTTGTTATTTGAAACCGAGGCCTTTACGCTTGCTTACTTTATCAATAAATCCTACTTTTTTTAATGCGTTCCAATCATTTTAAGGAGTTTGAAATGGATAAGAAGCAAGTAACGGATTTAAGGTCTGAACTACTCGATTCACGTTTTGGCGCGAAATCTATTTCCACTATCGCGGAATCGAAACGTTTTCCGCTGCATGAAATGCGCGATGATATCGCCTTCCAGATTATCAATGATGAATTATACCTGGATGGCAATGCCCGACAAAACCTCGCCACATTTTGTCAGACCTGGGACGATGAAAATGTTCATAAGTTGATGGATCTGTCGATCAATAAAAACTGGATCGATAAAGAAGAATATCCGCAGTCCGCAGCAATTGATCTGCGTTGCGTAAACATGGTTGCTGATCTGTGGCACGCGCCTGCGCCGAAAAACGGTCAGGCCGTTGGCACCAACACCATTGGTTCTTCCGAGGCCTGTATGCTCGGCGGGATGGCGATGAAATGGCGTTGGCGCAAGCGTATGGAAGCCGCAGGTAAACCGACCGATAAACCAAACCTGGTGTGCGGTCCGGTGCAAATCTGTTGGCATAAATTCGCCCGCTACTGGGATGTGGAATTGCGCGAGATCCCTATGCGCCCCGGTCAGTTGTTTATGGATCCGAAACGGATGATTGAGGCCTGCGACGAAAACACCATCGGCGTGGTGCCGACTTTCGGCGTGACCTACACCGGTAACTATGAGTTTCCGCAACCGCTGCACGATGCGCTGGATAAGTTCCAGGCCGACACCGGTATCGACATCGATATGCATATCGACGCTGCCAGCGGTGGCTTCCTGGCACCGTTCGTCGCCCCGGATATCGTCTGGGACTTCCGCCTGCCACGCGTGAAATCGATCAGTGCTTCTGGTCATAAATTTGGTCTGGCTCCGCTGGGCTGCGGCTGGGTTATCTGGCGTGACGAAGAAGCACTGCCGAAAGAGCTGGTGTTTAACGTTGACTATCTCGGTGGGCAAATCGGGACTTTTGCCATCAACTTCTCGCGTCCGGCGGGTCAGGTGATTGCCCAGTACTATGAATTCCTGCGCCTCGGTCGTGAAGGCTACACCAAAGTGCAGAACGCCTCTTATCAGGTCGCCACTTACCTGGCGGATGAAATCGCTAAACTGGGACCGTATGAGTTCATCTGCACCGGTCGCCCGGACGAAGGTATCCCGGCGGTTTGCTTCAAACTGAAAGACGGGGAAGATCCGGGATACACCCTGTATGACCTCTCTGAACGTCTGCGCCTGTGCGGCTGGCAGGTTCCAGCCTTCACCCTTGGCGGTGAAGCCACTGACATCGTGGTGATGCGTATTATGTGTCGTCGTGGCTTCGAAATGGACTTCGCTGAACTGTTGCTGGAAGACTACAAAGCCTCCCTGAAATACCTCAGCGATCACCCGAAACTGCAGGGTATTGCCCAGCAGAACAGCTTTAAACATACCTGATAACGTTTAAGTGGTAATGCTGTCCCGGAACGCTCCTGTTTCGGGACAAATTCCAAAGTCTGTTCACTGGCATTAGCAACGGAAAATATTGCTCTGAACACGCTTCAGAACAAGACAGGTGCGGTTCCGACAGGAATACCGTTTTAGGGGGATAATATGGCTACATCGGTACAGACAGGTAAAGCTAAGCAGCTAACATTACTTGGATTCTTCGCCATTACGGCGTCGATGGTAATGGCTGTTTATGAATACCCGACATTCGCAACATCTGGTTTTTCATTAGTCTTCTTCCTGCTATTAGGCGGGATTTTATGGTTTATTCCCGTGGGCCTCTGTGCTGCGGAAATGGCTACCGTGGACGGCTGGGAGGAAGGTGGTGTTTTCGCCTGGGTATCGAATACCCTGGGGTTGAAATGGGGATTTGCAGCTATCTCATTTGGCTATCTGCAAATCGCTATCGGCTTTATTCCAATGCTCTATTTCGTGTTAGGAGCGCTCTCCTACATCCTTAAATGGCCTGCACTGAATGAAGACCCGGTAACGAAAACCATTGCAGCACTCATCATTCTTTGGGCACTGGCATTAACGCAGTTCGGCGGCACGAAATATACGGCGCGAATTGCTAAAGTCGGCTTCTTCGCCGGGATCCTGCTGCCTGCATTTATTTTGATCGCATTAGCGGCTATTTACCTGCACTCCGGTGCGCCGGTTGCTATCGAAATGGATGCAAAAACCTTCTTTCCTGATTTCTCAAAAATTGGCACGCTGGTTGTGTTTGTTGCCTTCATCCTGAGTTATATGGGGGTGGAAGCATCCGCAACGCACGTCAATGAAATGAGTAATCCAGGGCGCGATTATCCATTAGCCATGCTGCTATTGATGGTGGCGGCAATCTGCTTAAGCTCGGTTGGTGGTTTGTCCATTGCGATGGTCATTCCGGGTAATGAAATCAACCTCTCCGCAGGGGTGATGCAAACCTTTACCGTTCTGATGTCCCATGTGGCACCGGAAATTGAGTGGACGGTACGCGTGATCTCCGCCCTGCTGCTGTTGGGGGTACTGGCAGAAATAGCATCCTGGATTGTCGGCCCTTCTCGCGGTATGTATGTCACTGCACAGAAAAACCTGCTGCCCGCCAGCTTCGCCAAAATGAACAAAAATGGCGTGCCGGTAACGCTGGTGATTTCCCAATTGGTGATCACTTCAATTGCGTTGATTATCCTCACCAATACCGGTGGTGGTAACAACATGTCCTTCCTGATTGCACTGGCACTGACAGTGGTGATTTATCTGTGTGCTTATTTCATGCTGTTTATTGGCTACATTGTATTAGTCCTTAAACATCCTGATTTAAAACGCACATTTAATATCCCTGGCGGTAAAGGCGTAAAACTGGTGGTAGCTATTGTCGGTCTGCTGACCTCAATTATGGCGTTTATCGTCTCCTTCCTGCCGCCGGATAATATCCAGGGTGACTCTACCGATATGTATGTTGAATTACTGGTGGTGAGTTTCCTGGTAGTACTCGCCCTGCCCTTTATTCTCTATGCCATCCATGATCGTAGAGGCAAAGCGAATACCGGTGTAACACTGGAGCCAATTAACAGCCAGAACGCGCCGAAAGGCCACTTCTTCCTGCATCCACGTGCACGTTCACCGCACTATATTGTGATAAACGACAAGAAACACTAACCCTATCTGAGTGGTAACAGTATAAGGGAGCGATAGTTAATCGCTCCCTTTTTCGTACCAGTTATCGTATTGACTTGCCCCAGATAAGTACGAGAATGAGCAACACATCTGTTTACCGGAAACCAGCATATATGGATATCTGCTCCCGAAACGTGAAATTCGCGCTCAAAAGGCCAGCGGCGCTCGTTGCACTGGCTCTTGTACCGTGTAGTTGTAAGACAACACCGCCAACCACAATAGTTACACCACCAGCAGGCTTAAAACCACCAGCAACAGCGCAACAATCGTCGCAACCCATGCGTGGTATCTGGCTGGCCACTGTGTCTCGCCTCGACTGGCCCCCGGTTTCCTCGGTTAACATTAGTAACCCCACCACCCGAGCCAGCGTGCAACAACAGGCGATGATCGACAAGCTGGATCATCTGCAACGTCTCGGCATAAATACGGTCTTTTTCCAGGTAAAGCCCGATGGCACTGCCCTTTGGCCATCAAAAATTTTGCCGTGGTCAGATCTTATGACCGGCAAGATGGGTGAAGACCCCGGTTACGATCCGCTGCAATTTATACTCGATGAAGCCCACAAGCGTGGGATGAAAGTACACGCCTGGTTTAACCCCTATCGCGTGTCGGTTAATACTAAACCCGGAACAATCAGGGAATTGAATAACACCCTGTCGCAGCAACCTGCCAGCGTCTATGTGCAGCATCGCGACTGGATCAGGACATCGGGCGACCGTTTTGTTCTCGACCCGGGCATCCCTGAAGTTCAGGACTGGATCACATCGATAGTTGCAGAAGTCGTTTCCCGTTATCCGGTTGATGGTGTGCAGTTCGACGACTATTTCTACACCGAATCACCAGGTTCACTGCTTAACGATAACGAGACGTACCGCAAATATGGGGGCGCTTTTGCCTCGAAAGCAGACTGGCGACGCAACAATACCCAGCAGTTAATCGCGAAAGTATCGCATACCATAAAAAGCCTGAAGCCTGAGGTCGAATTTGGCGTTAGCCCGGCAGGCGTCTGGCGTAATCGCTCACATGATCCACTCGGTTCAGATACCCGTGGAGCTGCTGCCTATGATGAATCCTATGCGGATACCCGCCGTTGGGTCGAACAAGGTTTACTGGATTATATTGCCCCACAAATTTACTGGCCTTTCTCTCGTAGCGCCGCACGCTATGACGTATTGGCTAAATGGTGGGCAGATGTCGTCAAACCGACCAAAACCCGTCTCTATATCGGTGTCGCCTTCTATAAAGTTGGAGAACCCTCGAAGATAGAACCTGACTGGACAGTTAACGGCGGCGTGCCAGAACTGAAAAAGCAGCTCGATCTTAACGACGCTGTTCCAGAAATTAGCGGTACTATTTTGTTCCGCGAAGATTACCTGAATAAACCACAGACCCAGCAAGCCGTTAGTTATCTGCAAAGTCGCTGGGGAAGCTAATCCCCTTTTTTACTGTGCCATCGCCGGTGATTAAAGCACCGGCCTGTTACCTTTCAAAAAAGTCACATTCTCTTAATGTTAAATTATTTGCGTATAAGCAAATGGCCATAATCTCCTGATTAATTAGTATTAATATGAAAAACAAAGTGATGTTCGTCGCCACCGAAAAATAATCACGATGGGCTATACTCTTCAGAAGAACAGTAGCGTAGATTAAAACTGTCTAACTCGTTTATTTCTCTTCATTACATCTTCATATTTCAGGAGAATATGGTGCAATAAGCCTGTCCAGTGTGTTGCATTTCGTTTTTTCGATCTCATTTGCCTTTCCAGTCGTATAAGGGGCTGAATTATGGAGATGTACTTTAAAAGAATGAAAGATGAGTGGACCGGATTAGTTGCCCAGGCCGCTCCCATCATTCGCACAAAAGCCGCAGAAATTGCCGTTACCCATGCCCATTACCTGAGCAATGAGTTTTATCGTATTGTACGCACTGACCCGCACGCCGAAGAGTTTTTGAGTAACGAACAGGTTGAAAGACTGATACAAATCCAACATACCGTGGCTGAAGTCCATGCTCGTATTGGCATTCCCGTGGAAATTGTCGAGATGGGTTTTCGCGTGCTGAAAAAAATCCTCTATCCAGTGATATTTTCCTCTGATTATTCGCCTGCGGAAAAACTTCAGGTTTATCATTTTTCGATTAGCAGTATCGATATAGCCATGGAAGTTATGACCAGGGCGTTTACCTTTAGCGACAGTAGCGCCGCTAAAGAAGATGAGAACTATCGTATATTCTCATTACTGGAAAATGCTGAAGAAGAAAAAGAACGGCAAATAGCCTCATTACTTTCATGGGAAATAGATATTATTTATAAAGTTCTGTTGGATTCTGATTTAGGCAGTAGCCTACCGTTAAGCCAGGCTGATTTTGGCCTGTGGTTTAACCATAAAGGCCGCCATTATTTTAGTGGTATTGCTGAAGTAGGCCATATCTCCCGCCTGGTTCAGGATTTCGACGGAATTTTCAATCAGACAATACTCCATGCCAAAAATCTGAGTAACAAAAGCCTGCGAGTGAAATTTTTATTACAGATACGAAATACCGTATCGCAAATTATCACTTTACTACGAGAACTGTTTGAAGAAGTTTCTCGCCATGAAGTGGGAATGGATGTGTTAACCAAGCTACTCAACCGCCGTTTCCTGCCGACTATCTTCAAACGTGAAATTGCCCATGCCAATAGAACCGGCACGCTGTTGTCTGTGCTAATCATCGATGTTGATAAATTCAAAGAGATCAACGACACATGGGGACATAACACCGGTGACGAGATCTTACGTAAAGTCTCGCAAGCGTTTTACGACAATGTTCGCAGCAGTGATTATGTTTTCCGCTACGGTGGCGATGAATTTATCATTGTACTGACTGAAGCCTCAGAAACTGACACTTTACGTACCGCAGAACGTATACGCAGTCGGGTAGAAAAAACCAAACCAACATCCTCGCTGCCATGTGCAGTAGCCCACCGTTTCACGAAATGGGTGAAATCATTTGCCGTAATATTGAATCCATTCTTCATGAATCACACGTATCGCTGTATGCATTGCGTAATGGGATGCCAGTGCATTGGGCATCGTCCTCTCATGAGGTAGATGTAAAGAATGCACAAAGCTGGGCTGTCACCATTCGCCAGCGTGATGGTGCGCCTGCGGGGATACTGCAAATCAAGACCGCGGCAGGAACAGAAACCAGTGCATTTGTCGAACGTGTGGCAGATATCAGCCAGCATATGGCCGCACTGGCGCTGGAACAGGAGAAAAGCCGCCAGCACATCGAACAGCTAATTCAGTTTGATCCGATGACCGGTCTGCCAAATCGCAATAATCTGCACAATTATCTTGATGACCTGGTCGATAGAGCCGTCTCTCCGGTGGTGTATCTTATTGGCGTCGACCATATTCAGGATGTGATCGACAGCCTCGGCTACGCGTGGGCCGATCAGGCATTGTTAGAGGTCGTTAATCGTTTTCGCGAAAAACTCAAACCCGATCAGTATCTCTGCCGCGTTGAAGGTGCACAGTTTGTCCTCATTAGCCTGGAGGATGAAGTAAGCAACATTACCCAAATCGCTGATGAGCTACGCAACATCATTAGAAAGCCGGTCATCATTGACGATCAACCTTTTCCTTTAACCTTAAGCATTGGTATCAGTTACGACGTTGGCAAAAACCGTGACTACCTGCTTTCTACCGCCCACAATGCGATGGATTTCATTCGCAAAAATGGCGGCAACGGCTGGCAGTTCTTTAGTCCGACAATGAACGAAATGGTTAAAGAGCGGCTGGTATTAGGTGCGGCGCTGAAAGAAGCGATCAGCAACAACCAGTTGAAACTGGTTTACCAGCCGCAGATCTTCGCGGAAACGGGTGAACTGTACGGTCTTGAAGCACTTGCTCGCTGGTACGATCCACAGCATGGTCATGTTCCCCCTTCCCGGTTTATTCCCCTCGCGGAAGAGATTGGTGAAATTGAAAACATTGGTCGCTGGGTCATCGCTGAAGCCTGTCGCCAGTTAGCAGAATGGCATAGCCAGAATATTCACATCCCGGCGTTATCCGTTAACTTGTCTGCGCTGCATTTTCGCAGTAATCAACTACCCAATCAGGTTTCCGACGCGATGGAAGCCTGGGCGATTGACGGCCACCAGCTAACAGTGGAAATCACCGAAAGCATGATGATGGAACACGATACGGAGATCTTTAAACGCATCCAGATCCTGCGGGATATGGGTGTAGGTTTATCCGTCGATGATTTCGGCACCGGCTTTTCTGGTTTATCACGCTTAGTCAGCCTGCCGGTAACAGAAATCAAAATTGATAAAAGTTTTGTCGATCGTTGTCTGACTGAAAAACGCATTCGCGCCTTGTTAGAAGCCATTACCGGCATTGGACAAAGCCTGAACTTAACCGTAGTGGCTGAAGGTGTAGAAACAAAAGAACAGTTTGAGATGTTACGCAAGATCCACTGCCCCGTTATTCAGGGCTATTTCTTCTCACGCCCTTTACCCGCCGAAGAGATCTCTGTCTGGATGTCTACTGCACTACCGCTTCAAATCGACGTTTAGTAAATCTTGCCCGCACTGGCGGGCAAGATTTCATGTATTCGTATTAAGCTATTTGCGCGCCGCTATATTAAAATCTGTACATAATACCCGCACCAATAATGTAATTATAATTCTGCATCCCTGGTGAATCTTTATCTTTTACACGTTCACCATTTTCTTTATGATAAATTGTTGTGTTACCAACATCATTAGAGAATCTACTCCATGATATTTCTGTAAAAATACGCGCCTGTGGATTAATGTTATACCCCACGTTAATAAGACCTGAGTAATATTTTTGGTTAGATACTTTATCTTTAAATGTAATGTTGCTCAAGTAATGCTGATCTGTGCCTTTCCCTTCTCCCCTGGCGCTATATTTAAATTGCGTTATAATATCAAAATCATGGTAGATATATTTACCAGAAAGACCTAAATAGGGAGCGCTGAATTTTTGTTGGTAACCAATAACTTTTTGGTCATGAGGAATATCACTAATGTCGGCACCATTGTCATAACTATAGTAACCGCCTTTCGCCAACCAACTGAAACGCGTCTCCTGATAGCCTAACACAGCGCCTAATTGGTAGTTTTGTTCCTTTAAAAACCAACCTGTTATATTGAGATCAAACTGATTTGCAAAATTTAACCGTGTTGCAGGATGATGTGACCAATCGCTCCAGTGTTGTTGCCCCGGTTCCAGCCAGTCATAATCATCCATTAGCGCACCGGCAGAGGCAAGCGTCGTCCAGCCGTTGGCATTAAGAGTCAGCCATGAGACTGCATCCCAGGTTACGCCCATTTTAACAATGGGCGTATTTTGAATTTTCCAGTCCAGTTGGCTAAGTGTGCCACCATTACTATAGACAAACTCACCTGACTCACCATTCAGAAATGAAAGAGAAGCATCAACAAAAACACTGTCAGGTGAGAAATTAAATTCTGAAGATGCACTTGCATACTGGCTTAGATAAATTAACACAATAAAAAAAGAGACCTTTTTCACCGACATGGCTTCATCCTTATTGAACAATATCAATTAGCAAATTAATTGAATTGAATTAATTTAAATAGATTTGAATTGGTTAAAATTAACTAAGTCTTACAATGGCACATATGATTCGCACCATCAAACAGAAAACATAAATAACCCAATATTTACTGATATTCTGAACGAAGTATAAATTCACAACCTGATGCAATAATGATTTTTTATGAGCAGAGGGGATAATGAGCAGAATAAAGATGCGGTTTAAATACGAGATCTCATTGGGATAAGGACAAAGTATTTGTGTAGATAACTTGCCGGATGACGCATCATCCGGCGAGAATTTATGCTTTCACCTGGTAATCCAGCGTAATTTCCGCTTTCAGTACCTGAGAAACCGGACATCCTGCTTTTGCTTTCTGGATAATACCGTCAAAGGTGGAAGCATCAATGCCCGGAACGGCGACTTCGCTTTTCAGTGCAATTTTAGTAATCGCAAAACCAGCATCCACTTTATCCAGTGATACATCGGCAGTGGTATCAATCGATGTTGGTGTGAATCCCGCTTCCCCCAGCATTAATGAAAGCGCCATCGAGAAACAAGCGGCATGTGCTGCACCAATCAGCTCTTCCGGGTTGGTTCCTTTTGCGCCTTCAAAACGCGTGTTAAACCCATACGGTTGTTGGTTCAGCACACCGCTCTCGGTAGATACTGTTCCCTTCCCGCGTTTGATATCGCCTTCCCAGTGTGCCTGACCTTTCTTATGGATTGTCATTGTTGCTCTCCTGTGGGCTTAAAAAGGAAATTATAGACTACGGGAGAAACAGCAAGAGGATAAGCAGGATATTCCGAATTAAACCGGCTAAAAAAATCACCTGCGCATTTAAATGGAATGACCGCACCGGATGTCTGGAAATATAGGATTAAAACGATACCCCAACAAATAAAAACCAATAACATCATGCATTTAAAATATAAAAATCACCAACCAGGATTATTCCTGGTAACGAGACAATAAATATTTGCCATGCTGAATGTGCTTTATAAATCTGCGAGGCGTAGCAGACACCATAAATACACAGACAAGGAGGATCACTATGTTTACTTATTATCAGGCAGCAAATTCCACCGCAGAACCCGCTCTGGTTAACGCCATTGAGCAAGGCCTTCGGGCAGAGCACGGTGTTGTCACTGAAGATGATATTCTCATGGAGCTGACCAAATGGCTGGAAGCTTCTGATAACGACATCCTCAGTGATATCTACCAGCAAACTATTAATTATGTGGTCAGTGGCCAGCACCCTACACTTTAAGCTGCTATGCTTGATCCGCAACCTTAGGGGTTACGTTTCTTCGCTTTGGCGAATTGTCCTTAAAACTAGTAACAGGATTGAGGAGTTAAAATGAAATCGAACCGTCAGGCCCGTCATATTCTTGGACTGGATCATAAAATATCTAACCAGCGCAAAATAGTTACCGAAGGTGACAAATCCAGCGTGGTAAATAACCCAACAGGCAGAAAACGCCCCGCTGAAAAGTAAGTTTTAACAATCCGTCCTCAATGACGATTAAACACCATTGCCAGCGCAATGGTGTTTTTGTTTTTATCTGCTTTATACTTGGGCCGACGCCCTGGCGGTAAAGCAAAGACGATAAAAGCGCCCCAGGGATGGATATTCAAAAAAGAGTGAGTGACATGGAACCAAAAACAAAAAAACAGCGTTCGCTTTATATTCCTTACGCTGGCCCTGTACTGCTGGAATTTCCGTTGTTGAATAAAGGCAGTGCCTTCAGCATGGAAGAACGCCGTAACTTCAACCTGCTGGGGTTACTGCCGGAAGTGGTCGAAACCATCGAAGAACAAGCGGAACGTGCGTGGATCCAGTATCAGGGATTCAAAACCGAAATCGACAAACACATCTACCTGCGTAACATCCAGGACACCAACGAAACCCTCTTCTACCGCCTGGTGAACAATCATCTTGATGAGATGATGCCCGTCATTTATACCCCAACCGTCGGCGCGGCCTGTGAACGTTTCTCCGAGATCTACCGTCGTTCGCGCGGCGTGTTTATCTCTTACCAGAACCGCCACAATATGGACGACATCCTGCAAAACGTGCCGAATCACAACATTAAAGTGATTGTGGTGACGGATGGCGAACGTATCCTGGGCCTGGGTGATCAGGGTATCGGCGGGATGGGCATTCCAATCGGTAAACTGTCGCTCTATACCGCCTGTGGCGGCATCAGCCCGGCGTATACGCTGCCGGTAGTATTGGACGTTGGCACCAACAATCAGCAACTGCTTAACGACCCGCTGTATATGGGCTGGCGGAACCCGCGTATCACCGACGACGAATACTATGAATTTGTTGATGAATTTATCCAGGCCGTGAAGCAACGCTGGCCTGACGTGTTGCTGCAGTTTGAAGATTTCGCACAGAAAAACGCGATGCCGCTGCTGAACCGTTATCGCAATGAAATATGTTCCTTTAATGATGACATTCAGGGGACCGCCGCGGTAACGGTCGGAACGCTGATAGCAGCCAGTCGCGCGGCGGGTGGTCAGTTAAGCGAGAAAAAAATCGTCTTCCTCGGCGCTGGCTCTGCGGGATGCGGCATTGCGGAGATGATCATCGCCCAGACCCAGCGCGAAGGATTAAGCGAGGAAGCGGCGCGGCAGAAAGTGTTTATGGTCGATCGCTTTGGCCTGCTGACCGACAAGATGCCAAATCTGCTGCCTTTCCAGACCAAACTGGTGCAGAAGCGGGACAATCTCAGCGGCTGGGATACCGACAGCGATGTGCTGTCACTGCTCGATGTGGTGCGCAATGTCAAACCGGATATTCTGATTGGCGTCTCCGGACAGGCCGGGCTGTTTACGGAAGAGATCATCCGCGAAATGCACAAGCATTGCCCACGCCCAATCGTGATGCCTCTCTCTAACCCGACATCACGCGTCGAAGCCACGCCGCAGGACATTATTGCCTGGACCGAAGGTAATGCGCTGGTCGCCACTGGCAGCCCGTTTAATCCCGTGGTATGGAAAGATAAAATCTACCCTATCGCCCAGTGTAACAACGCCTTTATCTTCCCGGGGATCGGGCTGGGCGTTATTGCTTCCGGCGCGTCACGCATCACCGATGAGATGTTGATGTCGGCAAGTGAAACCCTGGCGCAGTATTCTCCTCTGGTGCTGAACGGCGAAGGTCTGGTATTGCCGGAACTAAAAGATATTCAGAAAGTCTCCCGGGCTATAGCTTTTGCGGTCGGCAAAATGGCTCAGCAACAAGGCGTGGCGGTGAAAACCTCCGCTGAAGCTTTGCAACAAGCCATTGACGATAATTTCTGGCAAGCCGAATACCGCGACTACCGTCGTACTTCCATCTAAGTCTCTGCCCGGTAGTGAACACTGCCGGGCAATTTTTCTCTCCCTTTTTCAGATCTCATCCATACTGGGTAGTGGCGAATAAATCTCATTTGCCTCACCTGCTATGCAGAACATCATCCGAAAAGGAGGAACTATGAAGGCTGCGGTTGTTACGAAGGATCATCATGTTGACGTTACGGATAAAACGCTGCGCTCACTGAAACACGGTGAAGCTCTGTTAAAAATGGAGTGTTGTGGTGTATGTCATACCGATCTTCATGTTAAGAATGGCGATTTTGGTGATAAGACCGGCGTAATTCTGGGGCACGAAGGCATTGGTGTGGTGGCGGAAGTTGGCCCTGGAGTAACTTCATTGAAACCAGGCGATCGCGCAAGCGTAGCATGGTTCTTTGAAGGATGCGGTCATTGCGAATACTGTAACAGCGGCAACGAAACCCTCTGCCGTTCAGTTAAAAATGCCGGATACAGCGTTGATGGCGGGATGGCTGAAGAGTGCATCGTGGTCGCTGATTACGCGGTCAAAGTGCCGGATGGCCTGGACTCGGCTGCCGCCAGCAGCATTACCTGCGCGGGCGTCACCACCTATAAAGCGGTGAAACTGTCAAAAATTCGCCCCGGGCAGTGGATTGCTATCTACGGTCTTGGCGGTCTGGGCAACCTCGCCCTGCAATATGCGAAGAATGTCTTTAACGCCAAAGTGATCGCCATTGATGTCAATGATGAGCAACTGAAACTGGCGACCGAGATGGGCGCTGATTTAGCAATTAACTCACGCTCTGAAGATGCTGCCAAAATTGTGCAAGAGAAAACCGGTGGCGCTCATGCCGCGGTGGTGACGGCGGTAGCAAAAGCCGCATTTAACTCGGCGGTCGACGCCGTTCGCGCAGGTGGGCGTGTCGTGGCTGTAGGTCTACCGCCGGAATCTATGAGTCTTGATATTCCACGGCTGGTGCTGGATGGCATTGAAGTCGTAGGTTCGCTGGTCGGCACGCGCCAGGATTTAACCGAAGCCTTCCAGTTTGCCGCCGAAGGTAAAGTGGTGCCAAAAGTCGCCCTGCGTCCGTTAGCGGACATCAACACCATCTTTACCGAGATGGAAGAAGGTAAAATCCGTGGCCGTATGGTGATTGATTTCCGTCGCTAAGAGTCCTTTGCTGCGACTGCCATGTTCGGGTCGCAGCCTGTTTTGCGAGACGCTTTCCGCAATTTCACTCTTCTTCTTTTCCTCCCCGATCTTTCCCCTCACAATTCGCGAAAACGTAGCGAAATTTGTTGCGCTGCACGGAACAATAGTGATAGTGTTCCTTCGAAAGGAACAAGGATGAAGTGATGATAATGAATTTCAGACACAAGGGATTGCGTGACTTGTTTCTTCTCGGCAAAACCTCCGGCGTTATACCGACGCAAGTCAAACGATTACGCCACCGACTCGCTGTAATTGATGCAGCAAGCTGTCTTGCTGATATCGATATGCCCGGTTACCGACTACACCCGTTAAGCGGCGATCGCGATGAAATTTGGACGATATCTGTCTCGGGCAACTGGCGAATCACATTTGAATTCGTCAATGGCGATGCATACATACTGGATTACGAGGACTATCACTGATGAAAATGGCCAATCATCCCCGCCCGGGGGACATTATTCAGGAATCACTGGACGAACTTAATGTCAGCCTGCGCGAGTTTGCCAGAGCAATGGAAATTGCGCCCTCAACGGCAAGCCGATTGCTGACCGGAAAAGCAGCTTTGACACCAGAAATGGCGATTAAACTTTCCGTGGTGATCGGCAGTTCGCCGCAAATGTGGCTGAATCTGCAAAACGCCTGGAGCCTGGCAGAGGCTGAAAAAACGGTGGATGTGTCGCGACTGCGCCGTCTGGTTACGCAATAAAAAAATGGCACCTTATAAAGCGCCATTTGAAACTGATGACAAACGCAACATTGCCCGATGCGCTACGCTTATCAGGCCTACACTTTCACTGCAATCTATTGGATTTGAACGGTTTGTAGGCCGGATAAGGCGTTCACGCCGCATCCGGCATGAACAAAGTGCACGTTATCTACAATAAAAAATGGCGCCTTTTACAGCGCCATTTTCAGCTTAAAGCTCAAAAGAGATTATATCCCTTCTTCACTCTCTTTTTTCGCTTCGGCCTTCTCGATTTCACGATACCAGCGCGGATGGTGTTTCTTCGCCCAACGACGGCTCACCTTTCCTTCGACCATCCCTTTAATCGACCCTTTCACCCAGAATGCCATATACATATGGATCAGGATGGCGTGGATCAGGATGATACCCGCGGCTGCGTGGATCAGCAGACTGTAGCGGACAACCTGAATCGGGAAGTACTGCGCAAAGTACGGACGCCAGATAATCACCCCGGTCACCAGCAGCACGAAAATCATGCTCATGATCGACCAGAACATCATCTTCTGCCCGGCGTTGTACTTACCGACATCCGCCACTTTGTGCTCATTGCCTTTCAATACTTCGACAATGTTCAACAGCCACGGAATATCTTTCTTATCCGGGATGTTGTGATGCACAAAGCGGAAGAACATAAACATCAGCGCAACAAAAATCGCAATGCCGAAGAATGGGTGCAAAATGCGTCCCATCTGCGGCGTACCGAAGGTTTGCGTCAGCCATTGCAGCGTCGGGAAGAAGAACGAAATCCCGGAAAGTGCCACCAGGAAGAAGCAAATCACCACGGTCCAGTGACAGGCGCGATCAATAAACTTGGTGCGCACAATCATTTTCGACTTACTCATGATTTCCCTCCTCGTCATCGTCCACTTCCTTATTCGGGCCAATACCGATGTAGTGGAAAATCAACCCGGCAAAGGTGGCGATAAAGCCAGCGGCTGCCAGCGGTTTCAACGCGCCTTTCCACAAGTTCACCGAAGTATCAATCTTCGGCTCCTTCGGTAGACCGTGATACAGCTCCGGCTGATCGGCGTGATGCAACACATACATGACGTGCGTGCCACCAACCCCTTCCGGGTTGTAGACGCCAGCATGTTCGTAGCCACGCGCTTTCAGTTTCGCCACCCGCTGTTCCGCCAGCTCCAGCATCTCCTTCTTGGTGCCGAAGTGGATCGCCCCGGTCGGACAGGTTTTCACACAAGCCGGTTCCTGGCCGACGCTGACGCGATCGACGCAGAGGGTGCATTTATATACCCGGTTATCCTCTTTGTTGAGGCGCGGAATATTAAACGGACACCCGGCAATGCAGTAACCACAGCCGATGCAGTTTTCCGACTGGAAATCGACAATGCCGTTAGCGTACTGAATGATTGCACCGGCAGACGGACACGCCTTCAGGCAGCCCGGATCTTCACAGTGCATACAGCCGTCTTTACGGATCAGCCACTCCAGCTTACCGTTCTGTTCGGTTTCGCTAAAGCGCATCACCGTCCAGGATTTGGCGCTCAGATCGGCGGGGTTATCGTAGACCCCGACGCAGTGCCCCACTTCATCACGGATGTCGTTCCACTCCGAACATGCCACCTGGCAGGCTTTACAGCCGATACAGGTGGAAACGTCGATAAGTTTCGCGACTTCTGCTTTGTAATCACGCACCTGCGAAGGCGGCGTGATGGAGTTAGTTGCGGACCTTTTGATAATGTCCTGCGTTTCCATAGCCATCTGTTCGCCCCCTTACGCCTTCTCGATGTTGACTAAGAACGCTTTATATTCCGGCGTTTGCGAGTTTGCATCACCGACATTCGGCGTCAGAGTGTTAGCGATATAGCCTTTACGCGCGACACCCTCAAAGCCCCAGTGGATTGGAATACCCACCGTTTCTACCTGTTGACCGTTAACGTTCAGCGGCTTCAGACGGCGCGTTACCACGGCCACCGCGCGGATAAAGCCACGCTTACTGGAGACAGTGACACGATCGCCATTGGCAATGCCTTTCGCCGCCGCCAGCGTTTCGCTGATTTCCACAAACTGTTCCGGCTGGGCGATTGCGTTGAGCAATGCGTGCTTGGTCCAGGTGTGGAAGTGCTCGGTCAGACGGTAGGTCGTACCCACGTAAGGGAACTGCTCTTTTTTACCCATCCGCAGCGCATCTTGTTCATACAGACGCACGACCGGGTTAGACACCACGTTTGGATGCAGCGGGTTCGTACCCAGCGGCGTTTCAATCGGCTCGTAGTGTTCCGGGAATGGACCTTCTGCCATTTTGTTGATGGCAAACAAGCGTCCCATCCCTTCCGGCTGCATGATAAACGGCCCGGTTGGCGTACCCGGTGCGGCATTGCCGAAGTCCGGAATATCATTGCCCGTCCACTTGCTGCCGTTCCACTGGATCAGCATCCGTTTCGGATCCCACGGTTTACCGTTGATATCCGCTGAAGCACGGTTGTACAGCACGCGACGGTTGAGCGGCCACGCCCATGCCCATCCCAGCGTATTCCCCAGACCTGACGGGTCGGAGTTATCGCGGTTGGCCATCTGGTTGCCCTGCTCGGTCCAGCTACCGGTGTAGATCCAGCAAGAAGATGCAGTCGTACCGTCATCACGCAGATGCGCAAAGCTACTCAGCAACTGACCTTTCTTCGCAATCAGCACGCCATTGGCATCATAGAGATCTTCCAGCGCATAGCCGTTGTTCTCTTTTGCCACTTCGTCAGATTGCGGCTCGTGCGGCTGCTTGTAGTTCCAGCTCATCTTCATCAGCGGTTCTACGCCTTTACCACCTTCGGCTTTATACAGCTCGCGCAGATGGTGGTAGATACCCGCCAGAATTTCACCGTCGTTACGCGCTTCGCCCGGAGCGTCCTGACCTTTCCAGTGCCACTGCAACCAGCGACCGGAGTTGGCGATAGAGCCATCTTCTTCAGCAAAGCAGGTCGAAGGCAGACGGAATACCTCGGTCTGGATAGACGCCTGATCGACATCGTTCGACTCGCCGTGGTTCTGCCAGAAGGTGGAGGTTTCAGTCACCAGCGGATCGATAACCACCATGTATTTCAGCTTACTCAGGCAGCTAACTACTTTGTTTTTGTCCGGGAAGGACGCAACCGGGTTAAAGCCCTGGCAGAAATAACCGCTGACCTTGCCTTCGTCCATCATGTTGAAATACTTGATGACGTCGTAGGTCTGATCCCACTTCGGCAGCCAGTCGTAACCCCAGTTGTTTTCTTTCTGTGCGGCATCGCCGTAGAAAGATTTCATCAGGCTAACGAAGAACTTCGGATAATTGCTCCAGTAGTTCACCTGATCAGCCAGCGTCGCTTTCGGCGTATTCGCTTCCAGATACGACTGCAGATCAACCTGTTTTTCTGACGGCAGCGTCAGATAACCCGGTAAGCTGGTAGAGAGCAGACCTAAGTCGGTCAGACCCTGAATGTTGGAGTGGCCGCGCAGCGCGTTCACGCCACCACCAGCCATACCCATGTTGCCGAGCAGCAACTGGATCATCGCCATAGTACGAATGTTCTGCGCACCGACAGTGTGCTGCGTCCAGCCCAGGGCGTACAGGAAGGTGGTTGTGCGATCCGGCGCGCTGGTGGAGGCCAGCACTTCACACACTTTCAGGAAGTCGGCTTTTGGCGTACCACAGATGTTTTCTACAACATCCGGCGTGTAGCGGGAAACGTGCTCTTTCAGCAGGTTCCACACGCAGCGCGGATGAGTCAGCGTATCATCGCGTTTCGCATAGCCATTTTCATCGAACTGATAGTTCCAGGACGACTTATCGTACTGGCGTTTTTCAGCGTCATAGCCGCTGAACAGGCCGTCTTCGAAAGCAAAATCATCACGCACCAGCAAGCTGGCGTTGGTGTAATGCTTAACGTATTCAGCGTTGATTTTGTTGTTTTCGATCAGGTAGCGCAAAACGCCAGACAGGAACGTAATGTCCGTACCGGAACGAATAGGCGCGTAGATATCCGCGACAGAAGCGGTACGCGTAAAACGGGGATCGACAACGATCAAGGTTGCATCGTTGTTGTTTTTCGCTTCCATCGCCCAGCGGAAACCGACGGGATGCGCTTCAGCAGCGTTACCGCCCATCACCATCACGACGTTAGCGTTTTTGATATCCACCCAGTGGTTGGTCATCGCACCGCGACCAAATGTTGGAGCAAGACTTGCTACCGTTGGTCCGTGTCAGACGCGTGCCTGGTTGTCTACCGCCAGCATCCCGAGGGAGCGAGCAAATTTTTGGGTCAGCATCCCGGTTTCGTTGCTGGCACCGGAAGCACACAGCATACCGGTAGAAAGCCAACGGTTAACCGTTACGCCCTGCTCGTTCTTCTCAATAAAGTTGGCATCACGGTCAGCTTTCATCAGCTTCGCAATACGGGAAAATGCTTCATCCCAGCTAATACGCTGCCATTTATCTGAACCTGGAGCGCGATATTCCGGGTAACGCAGACGGTTTTCACTGTTCACGTAGTCCAGCAAACCGGCCCCTTTCGGGCACAGCGCACCGCGGCTTACCGGATGATCCGGATCACCCTCAATGTGATAAATCGCTTCTCTGGCGTTTTTAGCTCCATCACCCAGGCTATACATCAATAGCCCGCAACCTACGGAACAGTATGTGCAGGTGTTACGGATCTCTTTTGCGCGTAATAATTTATAGTTTCGCGCCTGAGCCAGTGCTTGCTTCGGGGCAAAGCCCAATGCTGCTACTGTTGTTCCAGCCATACCGCCCGCGTAGATTTTAAAAAATTGTCTGCGACTGACGTCCATTGCTTTCCTCTTTTTACACGGGTGTAACTGCGCGAGGAAACTAACAGTAAAATTCCGAATCTTTTTGCGCCAAATCAAAAAGAACGCCTGTTTGCCACAAAATAGTTCGCCTTTACAAATTGACCTACCTCAATAGCGGTAGAAAAAGTCACCACGTCCTGACAGGCAGGTTAAAAAAATGCTATAAATTTCAGCGCGATTTTTAATGGCAAGAGAGAAAAAAGAGCAAATATGACAAAACAAAAAGCAACACTCATTGGCCTGATTGCGATCATCTTGTGGAGCACGATGGTTGGGTTGATTCGTGGGGTCAGTGAGGGGCTCGGTCCGGTAGGAGGAGCGGCGGCGATCTATTCATTAAGCGGACTACTATTAATATTCACTGTTGGATTCCCACGTCTTCGGCAGATCCCAAAAGGCTATTTACTTGCTGGCAGCGTATTGTTTGTCAGCTATGAAATTTGCCTCGCGCTTTCTTTGGGATACGCGGCCACCCGCCATCAGGCCATTGAAGTCGGTATGGTGAACTATCTATGGCCCAGCCTGACGATTCTTTTTGCCATTCTTTTTAACGGACAAAAAACAAATTGGCTGATTATTCCAGGATTGCTTTTCGCGTTGATGGGTGTTTGTTGGGTGCTGGGCGGTGAGAATGGCCTGAAATATAATGAAATAATCAATAATATCACTACCAGCCCATTAAGTTATTTTCTGGCGTTTATTGGTGCCTTTATCTGGGCGGCTTATTGCACGGTAACCAATAAATATGCCCGTGGATTTAACGGCATTACCGTTTTCGTTCTTCTGACGGGTGCAAGCCTATGGGTTTACTATTTTCTGTCGCCACAACCAGAGATGGTTTTTAGCACCCCTGTCATCGTCAAACTCATTTCTGCGGCTTTTACTTTAGGATTTGCTTATGCCGCCTGGAATGTCGGTATTTTACATGGCAATGTCACTATTATGGCAGTAGGGTCTTATTTTACCCCCGTACTTTCGTCAGCGCTTGCTGCCGTGCTGCTCAGCGCACCGCTGTCGCTCTCATTCTGGCAAGGCGCACTGATGGTCTGTGGCGGTTCTCTGCTCTGCTGGCTGGCGACACGTCACCGATAAATAAAGATGACAAGATGAGGCCAACGCTTCATACAGCAACAAAACACGTTCAGGGATATGCGGATTTAAAAATTAGTGAAGGCAATGATATATTTTTGTTACATTCAGTAACACATAAGCCTTCAGATAATCCGCTTTCTCACCGCGCGGCTGTGCTTTCTTATCTATTCTTTCATTCAGCACTTCACTCTATTCATCCTTAATTCTAAAAACGGGCGGTTGCGCCCAACGTCCTGTCTTTTCTTTTTTTCATTAACAATGTGTGCATGCGAGGAAGAATATGGCACTGCAAAATGAGAAAAACAATCGTTATCTTTTGCGCGACTGGAAGCCAGAAAATCCGGCATTCTGGGAAAATAAAGGAAAGCATATAGCACGAAGAAATCTCTGGATATCAGTCAGTTGTTTACTTCTTGCGTTCTGTGTCTGGATGTTATTTAGCGCTGTCGCCGTTAATCTCAACAAAATCGGCTTTAATTTTACTACCGATCAACTTTTTTTATTAACCGCATTACCCTCCGTTTCGGGCGCATTATTACGTGTTCCCTACTCCTTTATGGTGCCAATATTTGGTGGACGTCGCTGGACCGTTTTTAGTACCGCTATCCTGATTATTCCCTGCATCTGGCTCGGTTTTGCCGTGCAAAATACAGCTACTCCCTTCGGTGTATTTATTGTAATTGCTCTGCTGTGCGGTTTTGCGGGCGCAAACTTTGCTTCAAGTATGGGAAATATCAGTTTTTTCTTCCCGAAAGCCAAACAAGGTAGCGCACTTGGCATTAATGGCGGACTGGGTAATTTAGGCGTCAGCGTGATGCAACTGGTTGCGCCGCTGGTGATTTTTGTTCCGGTATTTGCCTTTCTTGGTGTTAATGGCGTACCGCAGGCCGATGGTTCTGAGATGTCACTGGCTAATGCTGCCTGGATTTGGGTGCCATTGTTGGTCATTGCCACCATTGCGGCCTGGTCAGGGATGAATGATATTGCCAGTTCACGTGCATCAATTGCCGACCAGTTACCTGTGTTACAACGCCTGCATCTCTGGCTGTTGAGTCTGCTCTACCTCGCCACTTTTGGCTCGTTCATCGGCTTTTCCGCGGGTTTTGCCATGCTGGCAAAAACGCAGTTCCCGGATGTGAATATTCTGCAACTGGCGTTTTTTGGCCCGTTTATCGGTGCCATTGCGCGATCGGTTGGCGGCGCTATCTCCGATAAGTTCGGCGGCGTTCGCGTTACGCTTATCAACTTTATTTTTATGGCTCTGTTCAGTGCGTTGCTGTTTCTGACGTTACCCGGCACGGGTTCAGGTAATTTCATTGCGTTTTACGCCGTATTTATGGGGTTGTTCCTGACGGCGGGTCTGGGAAGTGGCTCTACTTTCCAGATGATTGCCGTCATCTTCCGCCAGATAACCATTTATCGGGTGAAGATGAAAGGCGGTAGCGATGAAGAAGCACAGCGAGAAGCAATCACCGAAACCGCCGCCGCACTTGGCTTTATCTCGGCAATTGGTGCAGTTGGCGGCTTTTTTATTCCACAGGCGTTTGGCATGTCGCTGAATATGACCGGCTCGCCGGTTGGCGCGATGAAAGTGTTTTTAATCTTTTACATCATCTGTGTGCTGCTGACCTGGCTGGTCTATGGTCGGCGGCAGTTTAGCCAAAAATAAGAGATCGATGCCTGATGCAACACTGACGCGTCTTATCAGTCCTACAACCGTGTCGCACCCGTAGGTCGGGGTCGGATAAGACGTTTACGCCGCATCCGACAGGGCATCAGATCCCAAATCATTCCTGGAGCAGGAGTCATGTCATGAGTAAACTTTTGGATCGCTTTCGCTACTTCAAACAAAAGGGCGAAACCTTTGCCGATGGCCACGGACAGGTGATGCATAGCAACCGCGACTGGGAGGACAGCTATCGACAACGTTGGCAATTCGACAAAATCGTGCGCTCCACCCACGGCGTTAACTGTACTGGCTCCTGTAGCTGGAAAATCTATGTCAAAAACGGCCTGGTAACGTGGGAAATCCAGCAGACCGACTACCCGCGTACCCGCCCTGACCTGCCTAATCATGAACCCCGCGGCTGCCCACGCGGCGCAAGCTACTCATGGTATCTCTACAGCGCCAATCGCCTGAAATACCCACTAATTCGTAAGCGGTTAATCGAATTGTGGCGCGAAGCACTTAAACAGCACAGCGATCCGGTGCTGGCGTGGGAATCAATTATGCATGACCCGCAAAAGTGCTTAAGCTACAAACAGGTGCGCGGACGCGGCGGGTTTATCCGCTCTAACTGGCAGGAGCTGAATCAACTGATTGCCGCTGCTAACGTCTGGACTATCAAAACTTACGGGCCGGATCGTGTTGCCGGATTCTCTCCGATTCCGGCAATGTCGATGGTCTCTTACGCCGCAGGAACACGCTATCTGTCACTACTCGGCGGCACCTGCTTAAGTTTCTATGACTGGTATTGCGACCTGCCACCCGCCTCACCGATGACCTGGGGCGAGCAAACCGACGTCCCTGAATCTGCCGACTGGTATAACTCCAGCTATATCATCGCCTGGGGGTCTAACGTACCGCAGACACGCACGCCAGACGCCCACTTCTTTACTGAAGTACGCTACAAAGGCACCAAAACTATCGCCATTACTCCTGACTACTCGGAGGTGGCGAAACTGTGCGACCAGTGGCTGGCTCCGAAGCAAGGCACCGATAGCGCGCTGGCGATGGCGATGGGGCATGTGATTTTAAAAGAGTTTCATCTCGATAATCCCAGCGATTACTTTATCAACTACTGCCGCCGCTACAGCGATATGCCGATGCTGGTGATGCTGGAACCGCGTGACGATGGCAGCTACGTTCCCGGACGAATGATTCGCGCGTCCGATCTGGTGGATGGACTGGGTGAAAGCAATAACCCGCAGTGGAAAACTGTGGCATTTAATACCGCAGGTGAACTGGTCGTGCCCAACGGTTCGATTGGCTTTCGCTGGGGCGAAAAAGGCAAATGGAATCTGGAATCCATTGCCGCAGGTGCAGAAACCGATTTGTCATTAACCCTGCTCGGCCAACACGACGCTGTCGCTGGCGTGGCTTTCCCCTACTTTGGCGGCATTGAAAATCCGCATTTTCGCAGCGTAAAACACGAACCCGTCCTGGTGCGTCAGTTACCTGTTAAAAACCTGACATTAGCCGATGGCAACACCTGTCCGGTCGTCAGCGTTTATGATCTGGTGCTGGCAAACTACGGCCTCGATCGCGGGCTGGAGGACGAAAACAGCGCGAAAGATTACGATGAAATCAAAGCCTACACCCCGGCCTGGGGTGAGCAAATTACCGGTGTACCGCGCCAGTATATTGAAACCATAGCCCGTGAATTTGCCGATACCGCCCATAAAACCCACGGGCGCTCGATGATTATCCTCGGTGCTGGCGTTAACCACTGGTATCACATGGATATGAACTACCGTGGGATGATCAATATGTTGATTTTCTGCGGTTGTGTCGGGCAAAGCGGCGGCGGCTGGGCGCATTACGTTGGTCAGGAAAAACTGCGCCCGCAAACCGGCTGGCTGCCGCTGGCATTTGCGCTGGACTGGAACCGGCCACCGCGCCAGATGAACAGCACTTCGTTTTTCTACAATCACTCCAGCCAATGGCGCTATGAAAAAGTCACCGCCCAGGAACTGCTCTCACCGCTGGCCGATGCCAGTAAATACAGCGGTCATCTGATTGATTTCAACGTTCGCGCTGAACGCATGGGTTGGCTACCTTCCGCGCCGCAACTGGGGCGTAACCCGCTCGGGCTGAAAGCCGAAGCCGATAAGGCCGGATTATCACCCGCCGAATTTACCGCTCAGGCGTTGAAGTCAGGCGAGTTACGCATGGCCTGCGAACAGTCGGACAACGGCAGCAATCATCCGCGTAACCTGTTTGTCTGGCGCTCTAACCTGCTTGGCTCCTCCGGCAAGGGTCACGAGTATATGCAGAAATATCTGCTGGGTACGGAAAGTGGCATTCAGGGGCAAGAACTTGGGCCGACGGAGGGAATTCAACCGGAAGAAGTAGAGTGGCAAACCGCCGCGATAGAGGGAAAGCTCGACCTGCTGGTAACGCTCGATTTCCGTATGTCCAGCACCTGCCTGTTTTCCGATATCGTCCTGCCTACCGCCACGTGGTATGAGAAAGACGATATGAATACCTCGGATATGCATCCGTTTATTCATCCACTTTCTGCAGCGGTCGATCCCGCCTGGGAATCACGCAGCGACTGGGAAATCTACAAGGGTATCGCCAAAGCGTTCTCGCAAGTGTGCGTGGGCCATCTCGGCAAAGAAACTGACGTGGTACTTCAGCCATTGTTACACGACTCTCCGGCAGAGCTATCCCAACCTTGCGAAGTGCTCGACTGGCGCAAAGGTGAATGCGATCTGATCCCCGGCAAGACTGCGCCTAATATTGTGGCGGTGGAGCGCGACTACCCTGCTACCTACGAACGCTTTACCTCGCTGGGGCCGTTGATGGACAAACTCGGCAACGGTGGTAAAGGTATTTCATGGAATACCCAGGATGAAATCGATTTCCTCGGCAAACTCAATTACACCAAACGCGATGGCCCGGCTCAGGGGCGTCCGCTGATTGATACCGCCATTGATGCATCGGAAGTGATTCTGGCGCTGGCACCGGAAACCAACGGCCATGTTGCGGTAAAAGCCTGGCAGGCGCTGGGTGAGATCACCGGACGCGAACATACTCATCTGGCGCGGCATAAAGAAGATGAAAAGATTCGCTTCCGCGATATTCAGGCGCAGCCGCGTAAAATCATCTCCAGCCCGACCTGGTCTGGCCTGGAAAGCGATCACGTCTCCTACAATGCGGGATACACCAACGTTCACGAGTTAATTCCGTGGCGCACGTTATCTGGCCGTCAGCAGCTCTATCAGGATCACCCGTGGATGCGTGCCTTTGGCGAAAGTCTGGTGGCTTATCGCCCACCTATCGACACCCGTAGCGTTAGCGAAATGCGCCAGATCCCACCAAACGGCTTTCCGGAAAAAGCCCTTAACTTCCTGACACCGCATCAGAAATGGGGCATTCACTCCACTTATAGTGAAAACCTGTTGATGCTGACGCTCTCACGCGGTGGACCGATTATCTGGATCAGCGAAACCGATGCCCGTGAACTGACTATTGTTGATAACGACTGGGTGGAGGTCTTTAACGCCAACGGTGCGCTGACTGCCCGCGCGGTAGTCAGCCAGCGTGTACCGCCGGGCATGACCATGATGTATCACGCTCAGGAACGGATTATGAATATCCCCGGCTCGGAAGTGACCGGAATGCGCGGCGGTATTCACAACTCGGTCACCCGCGTTTGTCCGAAACCGACGCATATGATTGGCGGTTACGCGCAACTGGCCTGGGGCTTTAACTACTACGGCACCGTCGGCTCGAACCGCGACGAGTTCATCATGATCCGCAAGATGAAGAACGTGAACTGGCTGGATGATGAAGGTCGCGATCAGGTACAGGAGGCGAAAAAATGAAAATACGTTCGCAAGTCGGCATGGTGCTTAACCTCGATAAATGTATCGGCTGTCACACCTGTTCGGTGACCTGTAAAAACGTCTGGACTGGACGCGAAGGTATGGAGTACGCGTGGTTTAATAACGTCGAAACCAAACCGGGCATTGGTTACCCGAAAAACTGGGAAGATCAGGAAGAGTGGCAAGGCGGCTGGGTTCGCGATGTCAATGGCAAGATCCGCCCGCGGCTGGGCAGCAAAATGGGCGTGATAACCAAAATCTTTGCCAATCCGGTGATACCGCAGATCGACGACTACTACGAACCTTTTACCTTCGACTATGAACATTTGCATAGCGCGCCGGAAGGTAAACACATTCCCACTGCGCGTCCACGTTCGCTGATCGACGGCAAACGGATGGACAAAGTGATCTGGGGGCCAAACTGGGAAGAACTGCTGGGCGGAGAGTTCGAAAAACGCGCCCGCGACCGCAACTTCGACGCCATGCAAAAGGAGATGTACGGTCAGTTTGAAAATACCTTCATGATGTATTTGCCGCGCTTGTGCGAACACTGCCTTAACCCAAGCTGTGTGGCGACCTGCCCCAGCGGCGCTATCTATAAACGCGAAGAAGACGGCATTGTGCTGATCGACCAGGACAAATGTCGTGGCTGGCGCTTATGCATCAGCGGTTGTCCGTACAAAAAAATCTACTTTAACTGGAAAAGCGGCAAGTCAGAAAAATGCATCTTCTGTTATCCGCGAATTGAGTCCGGACAGCCAACGGTCTGCTCCGAGACCTGCGTAGGTCGCATTCGATATCTTGGTGTGCTGCTCTACGACGCCGACCGCATCGAAGAAGCGGCGAGCACGGAACGTGAAGTTGATCTCTATGAGCGCCAGTGCGAAGTGTTCCTCGATCCGCACGATCCCTCGGTGATCGAAGAAGCCCTGAAGCAAGGTATCCCACACAACGTGATTGACGCCGCCCAGCGTTCGCCGGTTTACAAAATGGCAATGGACTGGAAACTGGCGCTGCCGCTGCACCCTGAATATCGCACCCTGCCGATGGTCTGGTATGTGCCACCGCTGTCACCCATTCAGTCTTACGCCGACGCGGGCGGACTGCCCAAAAGCGAAGGCGTGCTGCCGGCCATCGAAAGCCTGCGTATTCCGGTGCAATACCTCGCCAATATGTTAAGTGCGGGTGATACCGGCCCTGTACTACGGGCACTGAAACGGATGATGGCGATGCGCCACTATATGCGTTCGCAAACCGTAGAAGGCGTAACTGATACCCGCGCAATTGACGAAGTGGGTTTGAGCGTCGCCCAGGTCGAAGATATGTATCGCTATCTCGCTATCGCCAACTATGAAGATCGGTTTGTCATCCCAACCAGTCATCGGGAAATGGCGGGTGATGCGTTTGGAGAGCGTAACGGCTGTGGCTTTACCTTTGGCGACGGTTGCCACGGCTCTGATACCAAATTCAACCTGTTCAACAGTAGCCGGATCGATGCCATCGACATTACCGAAGTACGCAATAAAGCGGAGGGGGAATAATGCAAATCCTCAAAGTGATCGGCTTGTTGATGGAGTATCCGGACGAGCTGCTATGGGAGAACAAAGACGACGCACTGGCGCTGATTCACCGTAACGCGCCGATGCTCACCGATTTCACCTGCGACCTGCTCAATGCACCGCTGTTGGATAAACAGGCTGAATGGTGTGAAGTGTTTGACCGTGGACGTACCACTTCGCTGCTGCTATTCGAACATGTTCATGCCGAGTCCCGCAATCGCGGTCAGGCAATGGTAGATCTGCTGGCGGAGTATGAAAAAGTCGGCCTGCAACTAAATTGTCGCGAGCTGCCTGATTATCTGCCGCTGTATCTGGAGTATTTAAGTGTGCTGCCGGATGACCAGGCTAAAGAAGGTTTGCTCAACGTTGCGCCAATCCTCGCCCTGCTTGGCGGACGCTTAAAACAACGCGAGGCACCGTGGTATCCGTTGTTTGACGCCCTGCTGCATCTGGCGGGAAGTACTCTTTCAAGTGACAGTGTCACAAAACAGATACGCAGCGAGGAGCGCGACGACACCCGTCAGGCGCTGGATGCAGTGTGGGAAGAGGAACAGGTGAAGTTTATTGAAGATAACGCCACGGCGTGTGACAGCTCGCCGCTTAATCAATATCAGCGACGCTTTAGCCAGGATGTCGCACCGCAGTATGTCGACATCAGTGCGGGAGGTGGGAAATGATTCAGTATCTGAACGTCTTTTTTTACGATATCTACCCGTACTTGTGTGGCACGGTTTTTATCCTCGGAAGCTGGCTGCGCTACGATTACGGACAGTACACCTGGCGTGCCTCCTCCAGCCAGATGTTGGATAAACGTGGAATGGTGCTGTGGTCGAACTTGTTCCATATCGGCATTCTGGGGATCTTCTTCGGCCATTTGTTTGGCATGCTAACGCCACACTGGATGTACGCATGGTTTCTGCCAGTGGCGGTAAAACAGCAGATGGCGATGATCCTCGGTGGTATTTGCGGTGTGCTGACACTGATTGGCGGAGCGGGGTTGCTGGTACGCCGTTTAACGAATCCGCGTATCAGGGCGACGTCTTCTGGTGCGGATATCCTGATCCTCGCCATTTTGTTAATTCAGTGCATTCTGGGGTTAACCACCATTCCCTTTTCAGCACAACATCCGGACGGCAGCGAAATGATGAAGCTGGTGGGCTGGGCGCAAAGCATCGTCACTTTCCAGGGCGGTGCATCGACACATCTTGATGGTGTGGCTTATATCTTCCGCGTTCATCTGGTGTTAGGAATGACCATCTTCCTGCTCTTCCCGTTCACCCGACTGGTGCATGTGTGGAGTGCGCCGTTTGAGTACTTTACCCGTCGGTATCAGATTGTGCGCTCGCGGCGTTGATTCTCACGTTGGCCGGATTAGCCCTTCGCTCTCCGGCCACTTGCAGGCTATGCTAGTTCTCCAGCCACAGGAGAACGTTAATGAAACCGCAGGTTTACCACGTCGATGCTTTTACCTCTCAACCGTTTCGCGGCAATTCTGCCGGTGTTGTTTTCCCTGCCGATGATCTCAGCGAAGCGCAAATGCAGCTTATCGCCCGCGAATTAGGCCATTCTGAAACCGCTTTTCTGCTGCACAGCGACGACAGCGATGTGCGCATTCGCTACTTTACGCCAACGGTTGAAGTGCCGATTTGCGGTCACGCGACCGTGGCGGCGCACTATGTGCGTTCGAAGGTATCAGGTTTGGGGAATTGCACCGTCTGGCAAACGTCACTGGCGGGAAAGCACCGCGTGACTATCGAAAAACATAACGATGATTATCGTATTTCGCTGGAACAAGGTTCCCCTGGCTTTGAGCCACCGCTGGAAGGCGAAACACGTGCGGCGATTATCAACGCGCTTCATCTCACTGAAGACGACATTCTGCCCGGTTTGCCGATCCAGGTGGCGACTACCGGACACTCAAAAGTGATGATCCCGTTGAAGCCGGAAGTGGATATCGATGCCCTTTCACCAGACCTTGCTGCGCTGACTGCCATCAGTAAACAGATTGGCTGTAATGGTTTTTTCCCCTTCCAGATCCGCCCTGGTAAAAATGAAACCGATGGACGCATGTTCTCGCCTGCAATTGGCATTGTGGAAGATCCGGTTACCGGCAATGCCAACGGCCCGATGGGCGCATGGCTGGTGCATCACAACGTGTTACCCCACGATGGCAATGTATTGCGTGTTAAAGGCCATCAGGGGCGCGCATTGGGTCGTGATGGAGTGATTGATGTGACGGTGACAATTCGCGATAACCAGCCGGAGAAAGTGACTATTTCTGGTACGGCGGTGATTTTATTTCATGCCGAGTGGGCAATTGATCTTTAAAACCGTTGCCATAAATGGCAGAAAAACAAATTGCCTGATGTGCTTCGCTTATCAGGCCTACAACCGCATCATAATTTATTGAATCTGTTGGCTAATGTAGGCCGGATAAGACGTTTACGCCGCATCCGGCACTCTGACACAAACTATTTACCTGCCTCCGGATGCGTATCAAATGCTGCCATCACCTGCGCCAGCTCATCCTCAGTGAAACCATGTTTTGCATCATCCACGCCCAGACCAAACTGCTCCTGCATCACGGCATATAACGACGCTACATCTGGCAAATTCTGCTGCTCTGCTACGTGACCATTTTCATAACGGGTAAAATGGAAATTGGTCAACGTCAGCTTGCCGCCATCTGGCAAATGACGGCACATCAGCAAATGATGGCGAAAATGCGATTGCGGCCAGTGCGCCGACCAGAAGTTGCCCATCACATAATCGCTTTGCTGCTGTTCACAGAGATCAAAACGGTACATCGACTGCCAGTGCTGATGATGATTAAACTGCAAAATCCAGTCGTCATTTTCCTGTCGCAGGCGATACTCTCCGTGCGGCGTGGCTTGCACGATGTCAGGCACTAAACGAATCGGCGCGGTTAACGTCTGCCCACCAAAACCGACATCGGCAATCCAGCGTTCATCTTCCAGCTCCACCAACAGCAAACGGTGCGTGCGCGGCGGCAACGATGGTGGATTAGATAACACCACGCGTCCTAACAGACTACGAACGTTGAAACCTAACTCGCGTAACACCCGCTCAAACACGCCATTCTGCTCAAAGCAGTAACCACCACGACGGGCGATGACCAGCTTATCTTCCAGCGATTGATCATCCAACTGCATTTCCCTCGGCAGCAAGACGTCGAGGTTTTCAAACGGAATGGTGCAATTGTGTTTCAGGTGTAATGCGCGCAGCGTGTCGATGTTGACCGCAACGGCTCCCGACCAGTTAATGCGGGCAAAATAGTGATTCAGAATGGGCGTCATCAGGCGTTTCCCTAAGTGGTTTTATCAACTTATAACCTGGATTAGACGTAGCACCGGCTATTTTGTGCGTTCGTGGACATCCATCACGTTCGTAAATCGCCAATCCCGTTAATTTCGTTGCTTATTGCGTTACGAGCTACGCTTTTAAAACCCCCTTCATAGCGAGGCGATACCGTGAGCCGATTTATTCCCGTCGAGTTGCATCATGCCAGCCGTCTGTTAAACCACGGCCCGACTATTTTGATTACCAGTCACGATAAACTGTCCCAGTTACGAAACGTAATGGCCGCAGCCTGGTCGATGCCTGTAGAATTTGAGCCGCCGCGGGTGGCAATTGTGGTGGATAAATCCACCTGGTCACGGGAGTTGATAGAACGTAGCGGCATGTTTGGCATTGTGATCCCCGGCGTAGCGGCAACTAACTGGACCTGGGCGGTAGGTAGCGTTTCAGGGCGCGATGAAGATAAGTTTAACTGTTACGGCATTCCTGTCGTGAAAGGTCCGGTGCTGGGTTTACCGTTGGTCGAAGAGAAATGTCTGGCGTGGATGGAATGCCGCCTGCTGCCCGCGACTTCTGCGCAAGAAAAATACGATACTCTATTTGGCGAAGTTGTGTCGGCAGCGGCAGACGCGCGGGTATTTGTCGAAGGTCGCTGGCAATTTGATGATGATAAACTCAACACCCTTCACCATTTAGGCGCTGGCACTTTCGTTACCAGCGGTAAACGCGTCACGGCAGGATAGCGCGCTACATGCTGTAACCCGGTTTTTTGATCAATGTCGCCATCTGGGGCGCGATTTCGCTGTCCCAGACAGCTTGCCATGCTTCCGGTTGGATCTGCTGTAGTGCGATGCTGATCGAACTCTCTTTACTGTTCAGATGGCGAATAATGACGTCGGTAATCTCCGCGGCCAGTTCCGCTTTTTGTTGCTCGTCCAGTTCACGGGGAAAACACTTAATATCAATATGTGGCATTGTTATGCTCCTTTTTAAAGACTGCCAGCAAAATTAGCACAAGCCGAAAACGTCATGTGTTCTTTGATGCGAAATGATGTGCAAAGAGATAGCGATATTTACGTCGCCATTTTAATAACGCATATATACTATTAGCTTCCACAATAATAAACACCTGCCTTGTAATATACAGAATCTATTCTTTATTTCTTATCATATTAAGAAAATTCACGACATCCAGCTTGCTGATTTATTAATGCCAATTATAGTTATTCTTGCCCTCACTAAGAATTTTCGCTCGGAATATCCTTTCTTTTATAAAGTCTTTCTGGAGACACTTGCGATGCAGCTTAATCATATTGCTAAAAGTCTGCTAGTCATGGGATTATTCACCACCAGTTCACTTCCTCTCATTGCCGCGGAAGCACCAAAAGAGGCCACCTCAGCCACCCAACAAGCGAATAATGCACTTTATAGTCAATTACCTTTTTCCGATAACACCGATTTCACTGATGCTCATAAAGGATTCATTGCCCCCATACCTCAGGAGGTGATTAAGGGTGAACAAGGGAACGTCATCTGGAATCCACAGCAATATACTTTTATAAAAGAAGGCGATAAAGCACCTGATACGGTTAACCCAAGTTTATGGCGTCAGGCGCAACTGATAAATATCAGTGGTTTATTTGAAGTAACCGACGGCGTCTATCAAATTCGCAATCTCGATTTATCAAATATGACCATCATCGAAGGTAAAGAAGGTATTACCGTCGTTGACCCACTGGTTTCTGCAGAAACAGCCAAAGTGGGTATGGATCTTTATTACAAAAATCGTGGTCAAAAACCGGTAGTGGCAGTTATCTACACGCACAGCCATGTCGATCACTACGGTGGCGTTCGCGGCGTGGTTGATGAAGCTGACGTTAAATCAGGTAAAACAAAAATTTATGCACCAGCCGGTTTTTTAGAGGAGGCCGTTTCAGAAAATATTATGGCTGGCAATGTGATGAGCCGAAGAGCCAGTTATATGTACGGCAACTTATTGAAACCTGATGCTAAAGGCCAGGTTGGAGCCGGGCTGGGAACAACAACGTCAGCAGGAACAGTTACATTGATTGCCCCTACCAACTACATCACCAAAACCGGGCAAAAAGAGACGATCGATGGGTTGACCTACGATTTTCTGATGGCGCCCGGTTCCGAAGCACCTTCTGAAATGTTGTGGTTTATCGAAGAAAAGAAACTGATCGAAACTGCAGAAGATGTCACGCACACCCTCCACAACACCTATTCACTGCGTGGTGCCAAAATTCGTCAACCTCTTCCCTGGTCCAAATACATCAACGAGGCACTCAATTTGTGGGGTGATAAAGCGGAGATAATTCTCGCTCAGCATCACTGGCCAACC
The DNA here is from genome assembly GCF_002900365.1 of Escherichia marmotae. Lineage (NCBI taxonomy): Bacteria > Pseudomonadati > Pseudomonadota > Gammaproteobacteria > Enterobacterales > Enterobacteriaceae > Escherichia > Escherichia marmotae. The sequence goes on along the minus strand of NZ_CP025979.1, from coordinate 859,997 downwards.
TGGGGCAATGACAACGTCGTTAAACTGCTAAAAACCCAACGCGATTTGTATCGTTACATCAACGATCAAACGCTGCGCATGGCGAATCAGGGGCAGACCCGCGATGAGATCGCCGCAAACTTTAAATTACCCTCCTCGCTTGCTAACACCTGGGCGAATCGCGGGTATTACGGTTCGGTGAGTCATGATGTGAAAGCAACTTATGTGCTTTATCTCGGTTGGTTTGATGGTAACCCGGCAACGCTTGATGAATTGCCGCCAGAAGACGCTGCGAAGAAATTTGTCGAATATATGGGCGGTGCTGATGCCATTTTACAAAAAGCCAAACAGGATTATGACCAGGGTAATTTCCGCTGGGTTGCCCAGGTTGTCAGCAAGGTGGTATTTGCCGATCCAAATAACCAGGCTGCGAGAAATCTGGAAGCCGATGCGCTTGAACAGTTAGGCTACCAGGCAGAATCCGGGCCGTGGCGTAATTTCTATCTTACTGGCGCACAGGAATTACGTAACAGCGTGCAAAAACTGCCAACGCCAAATACTGCCAGCCCTGACACTGTACGCGCAATGACGCCGGAAATGTTCTTTGATTATCTTGCGGTGCACATTAATGGCGAGAAAGCAGCAGACGCTAAAACTGTATTGAATTTTGATTTCGGTGAAGATGGCGGCACTTATAAAGTAGAGCTTGAAAATGGTGTGCTCAATCACACTGCAGGTACGCAAGCATCTGATGCTGACGCGACAATCACTCTCTCCCGCGATGTCTTGAATAAAATCGTTCTGAAGGAAGAGACATTGAAAGAAGCGATAGATAAAGGCGAAGTCAAAATCAGTGGCAATGCAGAGAAACTCAACGAAATGTTAGGCTATATGGATAATTTTGAATTCTGGTTCAATATTGTGACGCCATAAGTTCAGCATAAATTGGGCAGGCTTCCTGCCCTTTTCTGGTTATAAGAAATGATTTTTGATAAAAGAAAACACTCTCATTATTCGTGGAAAAAACGACAGGATATGGTTATTCGTGGAATGTGAGCCTGTACATAGATTTGTGTAATTGCCTGATTTTGATATGTTCAATCCAGCATCAAATGAAGGTTAATTTATGGACGAAAAACAGTTACAGGCTCTGGCTAACGAACTGGCCAAAAACCTCAAAACCCCTGAAGACCTCAGTCAGTTTGATCGGCTGCTGAAAAAGCTCAGCGTTGAAGCCGCTCTCAATGCAGAGATGACACACCATCCTGGGTATGAGAAAAATCAGTCCAGACCAGGAGCTAACTCCCGCAACGGTTTTTCCACAAAGACCGTTATCACAGGCGACGGTCCACTGGAACTGCGTACTCCGCGCGATCGTGACGGTACCTTCGAACCACAACTGGTAAAGAAAAATCAGACCCGTATTACCGGGATGGATAACCAGATCCTCTCGTTGTATGCCAAAGGGATGACCACCCGTGAGATAGCTGCTGCGTTCAAAGAACTGTATGACGCAGATGTTTCACCGGCACTGATATCAAAGGTTACCGATGCCGTGATGGAGCAGGTTGTAGAATGGCAAAACCGACCACTGGATGCTGTTTACCCCATTGTTTATCTTGACTGTATCGTCCTGAAAGTTCGGCAGGACAGTCGCGTCATCAACAAATCGGTGTTCCTGGCACTGGGCATCAATATCGAAGGTCAGAAAGAACTGCTGGGTATGTGGCTGGCCGAAAATGAAGGGGCGAAGTTCTGGCTCAATGTGCTGACTGAACTGAAAAACCGCGGTCTGAACGATATCCTCATCGCCTGTGTGGATGGCCTGAAAGGCTTCCCGGATGCCATCAACACAGTATATCCGAAGGCCCGCATCCAGTTATGCATCGTGCATATGGTGCGCAACAGCCTGCGCTTCGTGTCATGGAAGGACTACAAAGCCGTCACTCGCGACCTGAAAGCGATTTATCAGGCTCCCACGGAAGAGGCAGGCCAGCAGGCACTGGAAGCGTTCGCTGCGGCCTGGGACTGTCGCTATCCTCAGATAAGCCGAAGCTGGCAGGCTAACTGGCCGAATCTTGCCACGTTCTTCGCTTATCCAACGGACATCCGCAAAGTGATCTATACGACGAATGCCATCGAGTCGCTAAACAGCGTGATCCGCCATGCGCTCAAAAAGCGTAAAGTGTTCCCGACAGACGACTCGGTGAAAAAAGTGGTGTGGCTGGCAATCCAGTCTGCGTCCCAGAAATGGACGATGCCGTTGAAGGACTGGCGAATGGCAATGAGCCGCTTTATTATCGAGTTCGGTGACCGCCTGGACGGTCACTTCTGAGAAAAGGCATTTACACAGAATCTTAAACAGGCTCTTTCCGGATTCTTACACAGCCACTGGATCGGTCAACTGATCCTTAACTGATCGGCATTACACCATTTCTGGTGCCCTTATATGGGTTATAACAATTTCAACGAATACTGATGCAGGAAGCGGCTTTTTTGGTCACAATCACCGTACAGTCGGTGATATTACCTGCCCACTGATTGCCTTTATGGAAAACCTTAAACTCCAGAGTGACGCTTCCCCTGCCACTCGGCATATCAATAACCGCACTGTAGCTACCGGGAATGGCCCCTTTAGTTTCTCTGGATGCGATTAATACACCGTTTTTGCGAACTTCAAAACCATAACCCGTGTATCTTGTACCTCCCGGGTTATTACCACTTCCCGGATCGCTATACGCTATTCCGTTAAAGATAATGGGCGGAATAATGATTTGACGGTCAAAGTTATGATCATCGCTGATGGTGACTGTAACCGTCCCGTTTGGTGTTTCCGTGTTACCCCACGTACCAGCCTGTTTCGGAAATGATTTGGATACAGCTTTAACGAAGTCACCTCTGACCTGAGTCGCCTCCAGCATGCCCTTAATCGTACAGTTTTCATTTACCGTGACATTGTTGAGCGTCCCGGCGTTCGCATTCACACTGCCACTGATATCCGCATTTTTAGCGGTCAGCTTTCCGTCTGATGTCAGGGAAAATACCGGAGGACTGCCACCACTGGTAATGGTGGGGGCCGTCAGGCGCTTCAGGAACACGTCGTTCATGAATATCTGATTGCCCTGCGCCACAAACATCGGCGTTTCATTCCCGTTTGCCGGGTCAATAAATGCGATACGGTTAGCGGCAACCAGAAACTGACTCAGTTTGCCTTCCTCCGTGTCCTCCATGCTGAGGCCAATACCCGCGACATAATGTTTGCCGTCTTTGGTCTGCTCAATTTTGACAGCCCACATGGCATTCCACTTATCGTTGGCGTCCTTCCACTCTTTCGAAAACTCCTCCAGTCTGCTGGCGTTATCCTCCGTCAGCTCGACTTTTTCCAGCAGCTCCTTGCCGAGATGGGATTCGGTTATCTTGCCTTTGAAAAAATCCAGGTAACCTTCCGCATCATCGCTCGCCCGACCGACGGCCTCCACGAATGCCGATTTGCCAACGGTGTTCACACTGCGGATATAAAAGTAATAATCATGGCCCGGTTTGATATTGATACTGGCGGCTATCCAGTACAGCGCCGTACCAAGATAGCGGGCTGTGGTTTCAACCTGCCTGATATCGGTAATCCGCTTTTCCGAGAACCAGAACTCAAACTGTACCGTCGGGTCATAAACGGCAAGATGCGGCGTGGCGGTTATCTGAAAATAGCCCGGCGTCAGCTCAATCCTCGACGGTGCTGCCGGTGCGGCAATCAGGAACGATACCGACGCCGGATCGCCCTGCTGCCCCCACGCATTTACCGCCCGGACTGTCAGCCTGTAGTTCCCCAGCGCCAGTTGCGTGAAGCGGTATGTGGTTTCCGTCGTCCGGGCCGTGCTGACCAGCCGCTCACTGCCGTCGTCCGCTGTTACGGTCAGACGGAGCAGGAAGCTCACGCCCTTCACCACCTTCGGTGTGTCCCAGCGCGCCAGCACCTGATATTCCCCGCTGTCTGCAGTGACTTCGGCGGTCAGGTGCTGCACCGCTGGCGGCGTGACACCGTTCACCGTGCCACTCTGTTCGCCGTCAAAGTGCGCCCCGTTATCCACGATGGCCTCTTTTTCCGGCACATGCTGCACGGCGGTGATGGCATACGTGCCGTCATCGTTCTCACGGATACTCACGCAGCGGAACAGTCGCTGGCGCAGCGTCGGCAGCTTCAGCCCCCATACGCTGTATTCAGCAACACCGTCAGGAACACGGCTCACTTTTACCTTCACGCCGTCGGTGACGGACTGAACCTCCACGCTGACCGGATTGCCACTTCCGTCAACCAGGCTTATCAGCGTGGTACCGGAGGATGGCAGCGTGATTTCACGGTCGAGCGTCAGCGTCCGGGTCTGGCTGTTCACTGCCAGCACACGACCACCGGTGCTGATACCGGCATAGTCATCATCACAGATTTCAATAACATCGCCCGGTACATGGCGAAGCCCTTCTGCGCCGACGCTGAAATCCACGGTCTGCGTTTCCAGCAGTTCTGTTTTAATCAGCCACAGCCCGGCGCGGTGTGCCTGCCCCCGGCTGGTACAGCCAAAGGCATCCATCTTCGTGACGTTACGACCGTAACGGGCAATGGCCTGCGTGTCCTCCACAAGCTCTGTCGCCGTCTCCTGGCCGTTATCCGGGTCAATCCAGTTCACCTCAACGGCATTATGGCGGTCCTTCAGGGCGCTGAAGCTGTAGCGGAACGGCGCGCCATCATCCGGCATCACCACATTACTGCGGTTATAGGTCCACACCTTATCCGACGGTCGGTCCTGCACGAACGTCAGCGTCTGCCCGTTCCATACCGGCATACAGCGCATCGCCGAGCAGAAATCACTGAGCACATCCCAGGCCTTGCGCTGTGTGGTCAGGTACGCATTACAGGCGATGCGCGGCTCCGTGCCGCCAAAGCCGTCCGGCACCGACTGGTCGCAATTCTGGCCGATGACATACAGCGCCCATTTATCCACATCTGCCGCACCAAGACGTTTCCCCATGCCGTAGCGCGGGTGGGTCAGCATATCCCACAGACACCAGGCCATGTTGTTGCTGTATGCCGGTTTTAACGTTCCGTCCCAGATACCGCTGTATTGCCGCGTCTGCGGGTTATAATTCGACGGCACCTGCAGAATGCGCCCGCGAAGATGATAATTACGGCTCACCTGCTGGCTGCCGAACTGCTCCGAATCCACCTGCACGCCGACCAGTGCCGTGTTCGGGTAGCACTGTTTCACATCGATGATTTCGGTGTATGACGACCAGAGCGTTTTGTTCTGCAGCTGGTCTGTGGTGCTGTCCGGCGTCATTCTGCGCATCCGGATATTAAACGGGCGCGGCGGCAGGTTATCCACCACCACCGAGGCCAGATACTGCGAGGTGGTTTTGCCCTTAATGGTGATGTCTTTTTCCGTCACCCAGCCACCATTACGCTGTATCTGAACCAGCAGGCGAACTTCCGACGGATTCCGGTCCCCCTTTGAGGTGGTTTCCACCAGTGCCTGCACACCGAAGGTAAAGCGCAGTCGGTCGATGTTTGCCGACGTGATGGTGCGGGTGATCGGCGTGTCGTATTTCACTTCCGTACCCAGCACCGTCTCGGAGCCGGAGGATTCAAATCCCTCCGGCGGAGTCTGCTCCTGCTCACCAGCCCGGAACACCACCGTGACACCGACGATGTTGGTATTCCCCTCACTGTCCAGCACCGGCGTACTGTTCAGCAGCACGCTTTTTAATCCATCCACCGGACCTTCAACCGGCCCTTCACTGATGGCATCAATCACACTCAGCAACTGCGTGGATTTCAGGTTGTCCTTCGCTTCGCGCGGGGTATGCCCCTTACTGCTGCCTTTACCCATTCGTCACGCTCCATAAACGACAAAACCGCCCGCAGGCGGTTTCACATAAAATGTTTTGCATCAGCGACCAATCACCACAACCTGACCACCATCCCCTTCGTCTGCCGTGCTGATCTCCTGAGAGACCACCCGCGACCCCACGCGCATTTCACCGTACAGAACGGGCAGAACATTGCCCTGGGCAACCATGTTATCCAGTGACGAGAAATAGGTGTTCTGTTTGCCGTTATCTGTACTTGCTGCCGTGGGCGTCCTGGCTTTCGGTGCCAGCATCTGCGCCACTCCGCCCAGGATCATACTGGCCCCTGCCGCATACATGCCCGATACAGCCGCGGCACCCAGCCAGCCCACAGGGTTCCACCATGCCACCGCAATCAGCGCCGCCCCCAGCACCACCTGAAACACACCGCCACTTTTAGCTCCCGCCAGACGCGGCACGATGTGGATCACGGCACCATTTGCCAGCGGCTCATTAAGACGGGCAGACAATTCGGTTTCACCTGCATCACGCCCGGCAATGCGTACCTGGTACCAGCCGTCGCTCAGTTTCTGACGAAACGCCGGGTTCTGCATGGCCAGCGCCCGGATGGCTTCGGACCCCGTTTTCACTCGAAGGTCGATGCGGCGGCCAAATCGTTGTAAATCCCCGTAAAGGCAGATGCGTGCCATGCCCGGTGACGCCAGAGGGAGTGTGTGCGTCGCTGCCATTTGTCGGTGTACCTCTCTCGTTTGCTCAGTTGTTCAGGAATATGGTGCAGCAGCTCGCTGTCACCACAGTAAATGGCGGCATGATTCGGCACCGATGAACCAAAACAGCACAGCAGCACATCGCCCGGCTGCGCCGCTGACAACGGCACCTGATACAGCCCTGTGGCCTCCAGATTATCCAGATAGAGATTCTGACCGTTACGCCACCAGTCATCCTCGCGATGAAAATCCGGCATCTCAATCCCCGCCAGATGGTAAGCATCCCGGAACAGCGTGTAACAGTCCGTCACCCCGTGCTCAAAGCGCCGCCCGGAAAGATGTGGCACACAGCGGAACTTGTGAATCGCCCCCCGGCAGACCAGCCACCACGGCAAATCACTCTGCACCTGCAGCCGCCGGTCGGCCTCACTCAGCCAGGGCAGACCACCGGGGTGGCTGTGGACCAGCGCCACAATCTCACCCTGCATTTCTGCCTGCAGCCAGTCTTCCGGCGACATACGGAAATACGCCTCCGGCTCACCGGAGATATTCACGCAGGGGAAATATCTTTCCCCCTCCGGCGTGCTTACCACGAAGCCGCACGACTCCGCTGGCGCACATCGCCGGGCGTGCGCCAGAATCTCTGATTCTGTCTGTGTCATGGGATTTACTGCGAAAGTTTGTTAATGGAAAGGAAGCCGCCAAAGTTGCCGACGTTATTGCGGAACTTACAACCGCTCAGGCATTTGCTGCATTTATCCTTCGTGATATCGGACGTTGGCTGGTCATATTCATCCGCGACAGCCGGACCGCTATAACCGCACTCGTCACCGCGATAGGTCCAGGTGCAGGTGTTGGCCAGCATGATACGTCCCGGAAAAACAGCGCCATCCGTTTCCGTCGGCGTGGACAGTACAAAGGAGGCACTCACCGCGCTCAGTTCGCTGCACTGCTCAATGCGCCAGCGGCTGATCACCTCCTGCTCCGGATCGGCGTCACTGTTTCCGTTGACGAAGTTCACCGCATCCAGAAAACGGGCGTAAACCTTACGCCGGACCACCGTTCCGCCGACCAGACTCTGCAGGTCTTCCGCCATCCCGGTGACCATGCCGTGCAGGTTAGAAACCGTCAGTGTCGGACGGGCAGCACTGCCCTTGCCGTTCAGTTCAAATCCCGTCCCCTGAATGGGATACGCCTGATACTGTCGCCCCTGCCAGGTGACCGGCTCACCTTTTTCGTTCTGCTCATTACAGAAAAAATAACGTTCTCCACCGACCACTGTCAGATCGATTTCCCAGAGCACCACCTGGGCTGACTGAGTGAGGCGTGTCGTCTCATGATGTGTTTCCTGTGGAATATCCTGCATCAGAGACTCCTATGCCACGACCTGTTCAAAATCTGCCGTTATGGTTACCCACAACGCCCCCACGCTTGCCGACCATTTACGACAAACCACCCTGATCGGCTTCCAGTCATAAGGTGGCGTCCACTGAAATGCGCGGACGCCACCGTGCCGTTCCAGAAAGGCTTTTAAAGATGGGTGTTCACATTTACGAACACGTATCGTCACGCTGTAAGTCGACAACTGGTTATTCAGTCCCGCCGCACGACGCTGTTCATAACCATCGCCCAGCTTCACTGTCACCACTTTCGGCTCTGATACCACATTCATATCCGGGCGCACTTTCCAGTGAAACGTCTCCATTACCGATATGCTCCACTTAACCGACCACCATCACGGGCCTGCTGTTGCATAAAGTCCGCTGCCGCTTTTTTCCCAAGGTCATAAACCACCTTCAGGGCAGCCGGACCTATCTGCCCGTTCGTGCCATCGTTATTGATCTCGATGTTGTACTGCGGGGCAAACATCGCCATACCTGAACCACCAATATCCGCCACAACCCCCAGCTTACCGTCAGCACCACGACGCAGTGGCAGAATGGCTTCAGGTCCAGCTTCCCCCATCACACCCGCGCCTTTTGCAAAAGCAAAAAACGTCGGACGGTTAACCACCGTGCCACTGTAACGACTCAAATCAGCAGACTGATAAATCCCCCCATTGGCATTCAGGGAAAGGCTGCTGAGATCAAATCCCAGTACACTGCCAATCCCTTTTATCGATTTCATCATGGTTGCCTGCGCCAGGATTTTCGCCATATCTGACAGCACCGAAGAGGTGAAGGATTTGAAGTTGAGTTTGCCGGTAGTGACAAAAGTTGCCAGGCCATTTCCCATGTTGCTGAAGGCTGACGAGAACACCTGTTCTGCTGTTCCTGCCGTATTGTCTGCATCCACGGTAAAATCCTGAAATGCACGCAGGACTCCGTTTTTCCAGTTACCCTGCACAACTTCAAGCTGTTGCCAGTAACGGCGATTCTCATTCAGTTGTCGGTTCAGGCTCTCCGTCAGCGCCTGCTCGGCCTTTCTGTAGTCATCCGTGTTATATGTCCCTTTCTGCTCACTATCCCGCCTCAACTGCTCCAGCTGTTGCTGGTATTTCTGGCGAAGACTCAGTTGTACCTGATATCGCTGCCGCTGCTGATCACCCATACCCACCGTGGCGATATCCAGGTCATGTTGCTGACGCTGAGCGCGCTCTTCTTCAGCCAGTTGACTGGTCAGCTGAATTGTTTTTTTCTTCAGATCGTTGAGTGCCGTCTGTTTCTGAAGCTCCTGCTGTTTTACATCCAGCAGCGTCAGTGCCTGAATCAGTTCATCTTTACGGGCCAGCACACTCTTTTCATCTGCCGTCAGTTTTTTCCCGTCCAGATCGCTGATGCGCTGCTGCAGAGCCAGAAGCTGTTTATGCGCTTCTGTCATCTTTTCAGTGGCAATGCCTGCTGACTGTCTTGCAGCAGCAATCTGTCCTTCCACCTGTGCCTGTTGCTGACTGTACTGCAGCAATAACCGGGTGGCCTCATCATTACGGGTTTCGCGTGTTTTTTTCTTACCGGATGCCAGGGCTTTCTCGTAACGTTCATTTTCACGTTGTATCGCTGCATCCCTGACAGCCTGATCGGCGTACTGCATGGAATTAATACGCGCAATTTCACGCTGATGTCGTGCTGCTTCCGTTTCATTCATCCGGTTCAGTGCAGCATTTTCAGCATTACGTCGTTTCTGTTGCTCCTGATAATTCCGCTCTGCCTGCTCTTTTGCATCCTGCAAATCCTTCTGGCGTTTTTTCTCCTGAAGATCGTTAAGACGCTGCTGATCGTATTCAACCTGAGAAGATGATGCCGTCCAGGGGAGTCTTTTCGCCCGCGACACTTTCTCCTGTAAAGCGGCAATCTGTTCATCCAGCGAGTCTTCACGACCAATATTCATGGCCGCATCCCAGAAACGACTCCACAAATCAGACAGATACTTCAGCGTACTGCCAAGCGCATTGAGGTTATTATCAATATCCGCAGTACGCCGACCGGTTTCCTCTGCCAGTGCAGACATGGCTATCCGTGCAGCATCACTGGACCGTCCCTGATCCCCAAGGACACGTATCTGCTCAAGCTGAGTGGCAGTAAGAAAATGCAGCTCATTGTCCAGAGCCTTCGCGGCATTTACAGGATCATCCTTCAGCCGCTTAAACTGATTTATGGTATCGCTGACCGACTGGCCAACCGATCGCTCCATCTGTGCGGCAGCTCTCGCCACCATACCGATATCGTTTCCACGAAATGCACCACTCCCCACCACCTGAGCCAGCGCACCGGCTGCAGCATGTTGCGTGATACCATTCCCGGAAATAGCACGACTGAGCGTCCACAGCTGCCCGGCAGTGACTCCGGCATAATGCCCCGTCAGCGACAACTGGCGGTTAAATTCTTCCCCCTCCTTCTGACCGTCATACCAGGCTTTACCCAGACCATAGACGGACGCGGCAATACCGCCAATAACCCCGCCAAGCATCATGCCTTTCGGTGACATCAGAGTGTCTATCCATCCGGCACGGTTAGCCAGCGTTATCCCGGATCCCCTCAGCGCCCCTAAATTGCCGCGGGCCAGTTCACCTATCAGAACGCCTATCTCCTGGCGGGCCGCTGCACTTTTCAGACCCAGCGAATGCGTGGCTTTTCCTGCCTGCTCCATTTTGCGGATATACACTTCTGCAGCACTGCTTACCCCCAGCTGGGCAGCCTTAGCACGAAGCAACTCAGAAGAAGAAAGATTCTGGCGGGTTGCCTGCTCTTTAAGCTGACGGATAAACGCCACTTTCTGTCGGGTAGCCTCTTCCTCAGCCTGCGTAAGAACACGGGTTTTCGCCGTAACCTCAGAAATCAGCGCCAGATAATCCTGCTGACCAATCCCGCCACTGTTTCTGGCCTGTCGGATCTGCTGCTGAATACGCTGTAATTCCTGCAGCCCCGCACTGGCCTGTTTCACACTGTCAATCTGACGATAAAACGCAGCAGCTGCTTTATCCTGAGCCTCCGCCAGAGCCATGGCCTGCGCCTGTTCCTCGCGCATTTTCTGGCTCAGTGCCTCCATACGCTGGCGGGTTTTCTCCACCTCGCGGGCCATGCGTTCATGAGCCTGTGCGTTCTTCTCCACCGTCTGCGCATGGACGGATGCGGCTGTTGCAGCCGAAGACGCCGCCTGCGTTGTCTGCCGGGCGGCCTGAGTCTGACGCTCCATAAAACGCTGCATACGGGCAGAAGACCGTTCTGCATCGCTGGCTGCACCATTCAGAAGGTTTTTGATACGGGGAATTTCATTTTTAAACTCTGCCGCATCAATCCCCAAATCAATGACCAGGTTGGCTATCTGGTCCATAACGCACACCTCCGGAAATACCTTCCCCAAGATGCATCAGTTCTTCGTCCGTTCGCTCCGGTATCCCGTTCTCTTCCGGTAAAAGGCTGAAATCAGCCACCGCAGCATCACTGCTGCCGGACACCATTCTCACGATCAATGCCTTCAGCGAGGCAAACTGCGCATCCATCCACACATCACTGAAGCTCTGCATCCGGAAATAATCGCCCCACTCACCAAGCTCAGTGGCCGACATTTCCGACAGCATCCGCCGCCAGTCTGCCCGCCGGAACTCCCGGGCAAGCCGCATGACAAACTGCATTTCCCGCGTCAGGACTTTTCCGGCGTCAGCACCTCATGCTCCAAATCCCCGGCATTATCAATGGCCCCCATACCGCTCAGCGACAGAACCATCTCCGCCCCCGCACCCAGGGCATCATACGACCATGTTGTAATAACGGATGCGTAAAGCGTCTCAACATCCTGAGACTGTTCCGCATTCCACAGTGAGCGGGAAACCAGCCAGGCATTGATATCCATCCCCATCCGCAGAAAAGCAATCTGTCGTTCAGCCTCCGGCAGTTCTCCCTCCCCGGCATCAAACTTTGCCGTTCGCTGCTGAACAAACGTCAGATATTCAATTCTCTGCAGCCCGGACAGCTCACTGAGCACCACGGACTGTTTTTCATAATTAAACGTGTCCTGTTTCAGAAACATCATGTTCTCCACCTGCAAAAAAGCCCCGAATAACCGGGGCAAATGATGAGTATCGTCCTGTTAACCTGCTGCGCTGACAGTCACCGCAGCCACAGCCACAAAATTCCCGTCAGCGGTCATGCCCACAATGCTGACACTGCCCTGCTTCACGCCTTTTACCGTGGCCACAAGTCCGTTCAGGGTAACCGTGGCAGTCTGTGGATCTGACGAATGCACACTGATCGCTTTGTCACTGGCTCCGTCAGGTTTTACTGTAAAGGTCAGCGTGGTGGTTGCTCCCACTTTTACACTGGCAGATGCCGGTGATACTGTCAGCCCGGTAACGCTCACGGTTTCAGTGCCTTCCTCTGCCAGATACGGACGCCCCACACCGCTGATTTTCACAGTGCGGGTCATCACGTCTTTTGAGGCAATGGTTTTACCCAGTGAGCTCAGCCAGCCACGGAAAACATCAACAGTGCTGTTGGGATATTTGATACGAAACGCGCAGACTTCACCGGAGTCGAACAACTGAACCAGTTTTTTCTGCCCGCTGTCACCCGGACGCCAGGCCAGCGTCGCCGAAGTATCACCAACGGATTTCTGCCCCTGGGTTGTCGTTTTCCAGTCTGCATCTTCATCATCGAGATAAGTGTCATCTTCTGCATCAGCGGTCATTTCGCCAGGTTGCAGATCCTTCACCATCGCAAGACGCAGCCAGTCAGTGTCCGATAAAGGGTTCGCAAACGCATCGCCCTTGCCGGTATACATCCAGAACGTCGTTCCCGCACCTTTCGTTTTTGCCAGTGGATTTGGTGTGGTCATTACCACCTCCTTAATTCGTGTACGTGATCTGGTACGTGATTTCCGCCATCGCCCAGGTGGCCATCTCATTATCACGTTGATAGTTAAAACCGAGTGGGATCAGGGTGTCGATGAGTCCGGAAAGTGCTGGTACATCATTCAGGGCCGGGAAAATGGTGCTCTCCATCCACATATCCAGCTCTGAATCCGGTGCCTGTGCCCGGATGAAGACAGCAATATGCAGAACAGCCTGCCAGTCATCTTCATCCGTCATTTTTCCGGTGTACTGAGCATCACTCAGCCACACCGCCACGGCAGGCAGTTCCTGCGCATCAACAAATGCCGGAAGCCCGTCAAAAAACGTGGCGCTGTCTCCACACTGTTCTCGAAGGCGTGCCAGTACGACCTGGCGGATTTGTGTATGTCGGTTCATCGGGCCAGCCATAACCTCAGTTGTTGTTTCAGTGCATACCCCAGCTGTTTCGGCATTTCCGCAGCAATGATGCGGTCGCGGGCATCTTCAAATGCCTGTGTCAGCTGTCCGGACAGCGGGATTTTCACCACATCAATGGGGTAACGATTTTTGCCATCAATACGCCGCATCACATGCCAGCGACCATTCGCCAGTTGCTGAATAAACGCATCCCGGAAAAGATATTTACCCACCTTCAGCACACTGCCACGGTACTGCAGTTTTCCACCACGCCGGGCCAGTCTGACCCGGGCTGTCCCCAGCTTAATGGCAGGCAGATTGCCCCGGTTAACGCGGATCCTGGCCGTCATTTTTCCTGACGGACTGGCTTTAAACACCCGGACACGCTGACGTACCAGTTTCAGGGGGATCCCTTTCACCTGGTTATCTCCCGCAACGGTATTCCCGGCAACCTGCCGGGTGGTAACCGAGACCGCTTTCTGTGCCACACGGTTTATCGCCCATGCGCTGGCCTGTGGCACCATACGGGTATCAAGGCTGTTCAGATTGCGGATGGCATTCTCAAGCCCCTTCATCCCACACCTCTTTACTCAATAAAGATCATTGGCTTACCGTTAAAGCGTTCATTCCGTGTGACCGTCCATTGTTGTCCGTCATAAACAACGCGATCCCCGCGCCGTGGGCGGTATCCCGAAGAAAACACCACCAGAGAGACCGCAGGTCCGGACAGAGCATTCAGCTCTGCCAGTGTTTCTCCCGGGATCACAGTCATATCGACATCATTAATCGAGGCTGTCTTTCCCATCTTTCTAACCGTGATAGCATCCATACGCGCTGCCAGCCGGGAAAAGGGATCAGACATTGAGTTTTACCGGCACTTCTTCTGCACTGGTTCCGGCATCTGCCCAGACAACCCCGACCAGCGGATCAGAGCCGCTGTTAGTCAGCTGAACTTTTCCGGACTTCAGATAAACCTTCTTACCCGTTTTCATGTCATCCGTTTTCAGCTTAGGCAGCATAAACACACCTTCGGTCATGCCGTCGCCTGTTTCACCCTGTGGAATATCGGTCAGCGCCACCGCAAAAACATCGCCCACCTGCACCAGATCTCCGCTGCTGATGGCTGCACTGGCAACAATCGCCACCGTTTTTCCTTCTTCTACAAAATTCTTTGCCATAACTGTCTCCGCACAGCCCCGTTCAGGGGCTGATTTCAGGTACAAAAAAAGCCCTTACGGGCCATCAGAGTTGTTGTCTGCGACGTTTACGCCGTACATTTCACCAGACCGCGGTGATCAACTGGCGCGACACCGGCGTCAATACGCACTTTCGTTGTCACGCCATCCACACTGAAGCCCTCCATCTGATCAATATATAGCGTATCCACACCGTTGAGATAAGCCACTTCAATCGTATCGGAGCCTTTTGACGCAGCCAGGTAGAAGGTGGTCTGGCTGTTATCATCAAGACGAGGCTCTGCAATAACGGTCGCAAAATCTTTCACCGGGTTAATAATACCGGCGTTAATGTCAGCCCCCTTGACACTTGAGGAGCGAATGACCTGGTTAGCAACAGACTCCATCGCCGTCGGTACCAGTACGAACGCAGGACGAATATTCAGATGACGCTCCCCCTCTTTCTGAACGCGCATCAACTGGCGGGCTTTATCCAGCGATGCCACGTCCATTGCAGCGCTCTCCAGTACGTTTGCATGTTTCGCTTTATCGAACAGACTTACATTATCTGTGGAGATTTTCGGGTTAGACGTCAGAATGGCATAAACCAGATCGGCAATAGTGGATTTCGCCGCACGGCCCAGTTTCATCGGGACATCGGTCAGCATATTCAGATCATCATTGATAATGGCCTGACGGGTGATACTGAACAGCTCGCCATAGGTCGCCAGTGCAATAGTGGCCTGTTTATCTCCGGTGGTGACGTATTTATATTCCGCCCCTTCACGCACCTGACGCAGAGCACTGAAGCCCCCCATACCCACACGATGGGCAATTTTAAAATCAGACAACTGACCTTTCCGCGTCCACTGTTCATAGGTTTCAGGGGCATCTTCCCAGCCCTGCAGAATGGCTTTGTTCGCAACATCCAGCAGAATATTACCGAAGTCAGACGTACTGTGTGTGAACGCCGCACCGACCATCTGCATCGGGTTATAACCGGAAACCCCAATACCCCGTTCAGTTAGTGACATACGGGCATATTCACGCAGGGTCATCCCGTTGTAGACATTATCACGTTCGGTTTTTTCAAATCCGGCACGCGCCATCAGCGCCTGGCGAATCCCGTCCCCCACAAAATTACCGTTACCGGCATAAATATGAGCCGGGGTATTTTTATTGGATGGCGTGGACTCGCGCCCCATCTCGTTCAACAGCTTTTCACGGGCCTGCTCCAGCGAACATTCAGGATCGGCAAGACACTGGGCCTGCAGCGTCTGATAACGCCCGCCAAACATGGCAAACAGATCATTAATACCGTTTACACGCGCTTTTTGCTCTGCCAGTACCTGCGCACGGATACTGTTTTCATCCACCACGGGTGCTGCTGCCTGCACTGGCGTCCGGGAGGCTGCAGGTTCATCATCCTGTACGCGTGGAGCACTGTTGCGTGGCGGAGTAATCATGTTTCGAATGGATTCCGGCATCTTTTTAAATTCCTCTGTACGTTTTGACTGAATACATGCCATTGCCTTAACGGCTGGTGTCACCTGATCAGCAAATCCCTGTGCCAGACATTCGGCACCGGACATCCAGGTCTCATCCGCCAGCATGGCAGCAATTTCATCGGTGGTTTTCCCGGTTTTCTGTGCATAAGCGGGTAACAGAACCGCCTCAACTTTATCGAGCAGGTCGGCATAGGTGCGCATGTCCTCCGCATCACCGCCCGTAAATCCAAATGGTTTATGAATCATCATGAAGGAGTTTTCCGGCATAATGACCGGGTTTCCCACCATCGCAATGACCGACGCCATTGACGCCGCCACACCGTCGACATAAACGGTAATGGACGCACCATGTGTTTTCAGTGCATTAAAAATGGCGATGCCTTCAAAGACATCGCCACCCGGTGAATTAATATGGAGATTAATGTGGGTGATATCGCCCAGTGCATTCAGATCACTGATAAACTGCTTCGCCGTAACACCCCAGAAACCAATCTCGTCATAAATATAAATATCCGCGTCACTCTGGTGACCTGCCTGCATCCTGAACCAGGAATTATTCTTCGGACTGGTCGTCGGTGTGCTGCGGCTCCTGTCGTTTCGTTGCGGCACTGCTGCCTCCTTTATCACTGGCCGGATCGGTATCAAATACCAGATCCAGCTTGCGGTTTTCATCAATTTCGGCCTTGCGCCGACGTTTGACATCATCTGGATTACGACCACCTGCACGTACCCAGTCTGATTCTGTCGCCGCTCCACCACGAATCTGAATTTTCCAGGCCTCAGCCTCCTTAACAGGGTCAATCCACGGCATCACCGGTCTTTTCCCCACCACCCGTTCTTCCAGCTTGTCAAATACACCAATGACCAGATCGTGGTTGTTATCAAGGTAACGGGCCTGCTCACGTAACGACACGGCCCCGTACTGGCTTAACTGGTCGGCAGTTCGGTTCTCCCGTCGGGCTTTGTGTGTCCGCGTCGTTTTTACGGCCTCATAAGCCTGGATCACCGCACGGGAACGCAGCCTTGCCGCTTTCCATCCTGGTGAAAAAACGCCAATCACATCATCAAGAATTGCCATCAGAACCTCGCCAGCCGGTACCCGGGATGCCCCCGTCGTCGTGTAATCAGAGCCGCAAGGCGGCGCTCCCACTCCTGCCGCCCCTGCCGGATCTCAGATAAGTTTTCCATGGTCATCTGCTGACCATTAAAAGTGACGGATTTTCCGTCCAGCACCGCCATTTCAGCTTCCGTATAACGCTGAATCATGGCTTCGATATCATTCTGGTTCATAACCATCCTCCGGAAGTCAGCCAGGGGTTAACATCGTCAGTTACTGTTTTCTTCCGTTTTTGTTTTTTAATAGGCGTGGATACCGGTTCCGGTGAGGATGACGGTTCGGTACTGTCCTGGACACACTCCAGCCAGGTTTCCCGGCTCGCCCACTCCGGTGCATCCGGCCAGCGGATCTTTTCGTATCCATGCAGAATGACCAGAGCCTCGGCATACACCATCAGGTCAAAAGCTTCGTTGGCACCGCGACCCGGCTTACTCCATTTCCCGTCACTGCTCCGCTCTTCATACGTCAGTTCGTCGTAAAACCAGCTCCCCAGCCAGTCAGGGAAATGCACATAGCCTGGACCTGGCGAGTCACGCCATAACGCGTTATTCACCCGGTCTTTCAGGGCATCCGTCTGAAGAAGCCAGAGCGGCACATCACCTGCGGCCTGCGCCCGGCGGCCCGTTCGTCCGGTGTTATCAGGGAATGTACGGCTGATCAGTTTTGCGCGCCGGATGCTGTCACCCTTAAACAGGTAAATACGTTTACCAAGGCCATCACGACGGCAACGACGCCAGAATTTATAGGCATTATCAGTGACCCCGTCTTCACCGCCGGAGTCCACCGCCATTGCCATCAGTCGCATTTGTTGAGAAGGATCGGAGGCCAGCGGCCAGCTTTTATGAAAAACATCCGTCAGCAGGACATCCCAGTCTTCTGGATAGCTGGCCGGATCAATTCGCTGGCTCTCCCCGTCGCAGTCACTGCGCAATGACTGCGTGATGTTGTAACGATCAATAATCCAGCGTTCGCCACGACTGCCATAGCCCGTTACCTGAACCACAAAACGGCGATGACGTCCCGCCTGCACATCCACTGTCGCCACAAGGAAATTAATGCCATCCGGCACACTGCGGGAAGGAACTGGCTCTGCCCGCTGCTCAAGCAGTTCACTTTTTCGTTGCTCCATGCTGGCACGAGGAAGATAAGGCAATCCCCAGTCGGTGTTGATAACCGCCCTGAGTGTTTCTTCGCTTCCTGTCGCTTCATACTCCTGTTCTGCAGTCAGTAATTTGTAAACCAGTTGCGCCCAGGTCTGATACGCAGCAGCTGGCCCTTCCATCCAGAAACTGGCGATACGGGAGCGGCGCGGTTCACCGGAAACGTTGCCGTTACGATCAATGACCTGACCTTCACGCAACCAGACTCCTGCACTATTGAGCTCACGCTTTTTCTCCGCAGTGATAATGCCGCTGCAGTGCGGGCAAAGTAGATACGCCGCCTCACTGGCTTTAAAGGGATCCGGTTCATTACGGTAGCCGGTCATGGCATCCATGGCTGGCTGAAAATATTCACCGCAGTGCGGACATGACCAGTACCAGCGGCGGCGGTCACCACGATTGTAAAGGGAAAGAATACCAGTCGTCGGTGGCGCTTCATGAGGCGACTTACGTCGCCATTTGCTGTCGCAGATGTCACGTCCCGGCGAGCTCTCCACCAGAGTCATCCCGGCGGACATAAATGTGGTGGTACGTTTTGAGGCCAGGGAGAAACCATCACCCTCGCTGTCGATATTCTCCGGAAAACGGTCGTAATCGGTTAAGGCGACAAACCGGTAATCCGACGACGACATAATGTTGACCGAGGGCCAACCAATTTTAAGGAACGAGCCATCCCTGAACGTCTTATCATGGACATTATTGTCGTTACGACGTGGACTCATTCTTTTCTTTACCGCCGCACTGCTTCTGAACGTTCTGTCGAGGCGCTTTTTAGAATGCTCGCGGGCCTTATCTTCGGTCATCTGCACAACGAGCATGTCCGAAGGATCGCAAACGATGGTATAGACAATCCATCCATCGATCAGACCAATGGTCTTCCCTGTTCGCGCAGGACCAACAAAAATCACCGCATCGTATTCACGCGATGCCAGGCAGTTCATGGGCTCAATGATGTAGGGTGTCAGTTCAGGATCCCATGGCACCGAGTTACCAGCCCCCTTGGGAACACGCATGAATTTTTTTACAGCCTCCGAAATCGGCATGCGACGTGGTGGGGAAAATCCTGCCGATATGTCCCTTCCCAAATTTCGGGCTGATGAAAAACCCATTATTCCTCCTAGAGACTCTCTCCTTCCTCATCAGGAATTAATTCAGCAGCACAAGCCTCGTAGGATTTTTCCTGAAGAGTGTATCGCAGGTCATCAATTGCCTGCTGTACAACGCCGACGGCCTGAGGAGTCAGGGCGCAATCGCGTTCAAGAACATCCGGAATTGTCTCCAGAACCTGGACGACAGCCTTTCTCATGGACGAATAGACGATGACTACTTCATCAACGGGGATGAGTTTTCGCTGCTCCTTTTCCAGCTTGATCCTTTCATTTTCAGACTGGTACCAGTCCTTTCTCTCTTTCGGCTCCATACGGGATGGATCATGAACAGAGTCTGCTGCCTCATGCTTCACACTAAACAGGGCTGGCCCGACATGCTGCAGGGCGTAAACGGGGTTCCCCCTGACAGTCGCAGCCACAGGAGTGTTGGCCGCGAGAAGCCGTTTTTTTACTGTGTCCCGGTGAAGCCCAAAGGCCTCAGCGATTTTAAAAACACTCCAGTAATAAGCATCACCGATCCCGCTCACATTTGACATAAGCAACTCCATCTGGCAGGTGAAAATCATGTTTATTTATATATTTCAATTAATTGTAAACTGGTCTAATGACAGGGAGAAAAAAATATTGTACAGGTGAAAAGAGAAATAACTTTTAATTATCAATAAATTACCAAACATGCTGCCGCCGCCATGGAAATGCAAAAACTAGCCTTTTTCCGCGACGCTCCCGCCCCGTGGCAGGGCCCCCCACTGGGAGGACCCGACAGCCTGACAACCGTGACGAGCATCTGTAACAGAGCTTTACATAATGGCATGGGGATAATTCAGAAGGACATCACAGCATGCCCACACAAATTAGTGTGAGTGTCCTGTTTCTTACTACGCGCAGGACTGACGAGCATGAGGGGAAAATACGAGAACCGAAATGCCTTATCTTCAGAAATGCAGCCGGCATCCGAACTGGACGATATTGTAAATTCACCTAAATACGAGGCATTGCTGTAGTTGAATTGCAGTACTGTATTAGCCTGACAGTGACAGAATACGATATTGACTCTGTCACTTGTGAAATGGTCAGAATGGTTAGCAGTTATGGTGATCAGTCAACCACCAGGGAATAATCCTTCGTATTCTTATCGTGCTTTACTAACGCGGCCTCAATTGCCCTGAATGCTTCCAGAGACACTTGATGTTCTATACATGCAATTACAACATCCGGGTAACCCATCGAAATGGTGCTATTAAGCATAGTTTTTACACGAACCTGCTCCTGGGAGGGGGCATCAGTGTATTGATCTTTATGCATTTTGTCGCTCCATGCGTTTGCTCTTCACTTGCGGCTAAAAATATAACGTCAAATCACTCAGCATGAAAGAGTGAAAGTTTCAGCGCGTTTCCCTTACATAATCTGTCGTTTGTATTCTCTTCAGGCATACCGGAAAGACTAGGTATTGTCACACAACCAATACCATCGACAATCGAGATTTATACCTATTCGGTAATGTTTAAATATAACAAAACCCCGTAAAAACGAGGTTTATGGGTAATTTGTATTGTTGAATAGCATCTGATGAGAAATTGATGCTAATACTATAAACATACTAGATTAAATCAATCTTGATATCATAGCTTTCAAGACCAGTCATTTTTTCCCGTGCAGTAAACTGGATACTGGTAACTTCTTTCCCGGTCTTTTTCTTAAGCTCAATGATTTTTTTGTTATATATTCAGAAATATCTGCTTCTGTTTTTGTTTTTAACTCTTCAATGTTCATCATTTCCTCTTTTAGTCTGTTATGACTTTCCTGGTACACAGTAGTGTCAATTATATGGAGCAAACGTATAAAAGATAAGATGAAACATCGCAATAATCAACATACGACGGTCTAAATTTCACACAAACAGATAAAGATGACTATCATTTATTATCAATGCATTAGAATCAAATCAATTCAAGAGTCTCATTGCTGCTTCCAGAATTTCTTCTGAAGTTACATGTCGATCCGCTGCTACATAAATGACTTTATGATCTCCGGTCAGAGATGGAAACCCTGCAGCCATTACAGTGAGGTGTGTTGTTTCGCCATTTGGATATTCACGCATGATGGTGTTAACTCCGGTCATCACTGGCACTACCATTGCTGGTTCAGAGTTAAAAAAAACTATTATTTTTTTCATAATGTTACCGTAATATGTGAGTATCCATCGACTAGACACTAAGCAAAAAAGCTCCCGAAGGAGCCTTCATTTTCACTTTCTTAAATCTAACGACAGACGGCTAACATTTAAGTATTGTGAAATATTATCAAATGTAATCATCATTGATTTACAAAAGATACATTTTGCCCCGAAAGGATTCCTGTCAGAAACATCAAAAGATGATGTTCTATACTGAGAACCATGGCAACACGGGCATCTAAAGTGAATATGGTTTGTAATATTTTCTACCTCAAAGTGCCACAACATGAACAGCCGCGGGGCCTTTAGGTCCGTTCTCAATACCAAATTCGACTTCCTGATTCTCAGTTAACGTTTTGAAATCGTTGCTCTGAATAGCTGAGAAATGGACAAACACATCTTTGCTACCATCTTTCGGCGTGATGAAACCAAAACCTTTTTCAGGGTTAAACCATTTCACTAAACCAGTCATTTTGTTAGACATCATTATTACCTTTTGAAGAAGTTAGCCCTTGGGCAGAATGGTCCGAAAAAAAATATCAGAGAGAAAAACCAACAAGGAAATCTCAAGAGGTACAAATAATAAAATTATAACAATGACTGCTTCAGATAATTTTGTAACAAACCAGAACACCATTAACGCATGATTAACCAACCATAGCAAGGATTACTTTTGTAAAGAAAAACACACGAATGAAACAATAGCTTTATTTATTAATAAAACGTGTCATTCTGTCTAATGACCTTTTATCTTACCCTTAAGATTTCAAGGATTTTGACTCATGGAAGAGTCCTTTTTATTTAAATTTCACATTCAGCGCTAAAAATAATCCGATTTAATATTAATCTACATCTGATATTTTTTATCTCTTAAAGATTCATAAATCCGTTGACAAGTCACTCCTGCGATGTAGCGTTTGTCAGCAATTTCAGCATAAAGCTGAGCTTCTGCTGCAATATCTCCGAGCATGTTGGTGAGCATTCCTTCGGCGGCTTTGGTTGTTTTGCCTCTGACGGCAGCGGCAAGATTTGCGGTATGCTGCGCTGCGTCAAGGCGTATGGCATATTTTGTTGCTTCGGCACGCAGCTGGTTAACACTATCAGACAGATCAGCAGCCCTGGCAGAAATTTCAGCGGCTTTCTGTTGTGCATCTTTAACAGCCTCATCACGGGATATAGTTCGCCCCTGTTCAATTATTCGAGCAGCAAATTGGACATTTACCTCTTGAGATAATTCGGCAGCATCACGCTCCGCCCATTTTTTTTGCCATCCTCTGTCGCTCCAGACATTACCTACGACAAATCCTACCAACACGAGCAAAATCACCGTGAATATCTGATTCACTGTTCTATCCCCCAGCAGGTTAATGCACTCTCCTGGTCACGACGAATAACCTGACCGTAACAATTATTTGAACGAATGCGGCAATCACGTCCACCGTCCTTTATCCACCAGCGAATCGCCTCGCATGCGCCTTTACGATCACCGGCATTAAGCCGCTTATAAAACGTCGACGGAAAACACTTACCAGGGCCAATGTTATAGGGACAGAATGACGCGATACCGGCTTTCTGTGGCTCGGTCAGTGGAACTTTTATATTGCGCTCCACCCATGCCAGCGCCTTATCCCGCTCAATGGCGTTAACCTGGGCGCATTTTTCCTTCGACAGTTTCATTCCCGGAATAACAGGTTTACCGTCCACCATCGTTGCTCCCCGACAGATGGTCCATATGCCGGAGCCATCGCGGTATGCAGTGGTGTGATTCCCCTCTTTTTCATCCAGAAACTGATCGAGAATGTCAGGGGCAGGAGCACTGGCGGCAATCAGTGCCAGAACAGCAGCCGACAGGCTGTATCTGATTTTTACGTTCATGGATATTTATCAGGATTTATCGGCTTCAAATCCCCGGATATGTTAAATCTTACCTCGCCAGTGATGGGCACTGGCGGGAGGAGGATGTCAATCTGATAAACACAGAGGTGACTATGGATTACACAAATCTACCAAAACAAACTTTTGCTGATTTAATCGCACTCAGGCAAGCAGTCGTAGCTCTAATCAACTTGTTGCCGGAGAAGGAAAAGGAATTAGTTAAAGCGCTTCTTAACAGAACTGCCGCCGATTTTTCATCATATCCACTGACAGATGACCTTGCGGACCTTCCTGAATTAATTGCAGCGTCTGCCATTAAGCTTACTGAAGAGATTTACCCTCCTCAAAAATCTTCACAAAATTCCTGCGAGTAACTTCAATGCAATAATCGTAAAACGCCGCAAACTGCTCATCGCGGCGTTTTTTTTCATCTTCAGAAGGAATCAGCACCGACAATTTTTTATTCAGATCAGCGACGCTGCCCTCCAGTTTTTCAATGGGCGATTCAATATCATCTTTTTCTGACCGCAATGCCGTCGGTGGCGTCTTCAGAGAACCAGTAATTCTTCCCGGTAGCTTTCCTTTGTAGGTTATCCACACATTCTGCGCCTCTAAAATTATGGGGCGCTTTTCCGGCGACTGCTCATCCCCTTCACATAACCCGGCAGCAACATCCAGGAAGAACTGTCTAATGCTCCTTCTCGCTGCTGCCTCATAAAACTCCAGCGCGGCACCTTCAACACGGTCCAGCGAGATGTCCAGGTCAAAAATTTCACCGTCAAAGCGTTTTTTGTCCCGTAAGGCTACAGTTACCGCCACTTTATTCTCAAAATTGCGGACTCCTTTCACAACCAGTTCATAGACTTGTGTCATTGGATTACTCTCTTCTCGCAACCTTACGCCTGTCTTCTTTAATCTTGAAATAAAGGTTTGTCAGATATGTCAGCAGGCCAAAAACCAGACTACCCAGCACACCGATTGCAGCCCACTGTGACGGAGTTACTTTATCGAGTAACTGCAATGCCCAGAAACCAGCATTACCAGCCGATGTGCCATAGGCGATACCTGTTGTTAACTTATCCATTGATTTCATATCCTCACCCCGATGTACACAGATGGTGCAATATGTTTGAAAAGATCGGAGTCTATGGGTTAGTTTTTATAGCAAACGTTGTTCTCAACGGCGCTAAAAAACAGACACATTAAAAATGTGGGTAATTATTTTAAAAGAAAATCATATATTAAATAATAATACGAGATATGTTTTCATATTTAGTGTACTGTATACGGCCATTTATACAGGAAAAGCCTATGTCAGAACGTAAAGACTCAAAATCACGCCGTAATTATCTCGTTAAATGTTCCTGCCCAAACTGCACCCAAGAGTCAGAACACAGTTTTTCAAGAGTACAAAAAGGTGCTCTTTTGATCTGCCCTCATTGCAACAAAGTATTCCAGACAAATCTTAAAGCTGTAGCTTGATTGATTTTATTCGTAACAAGTATTTTTTATATTTTAATAACATATTTAAAGCAGACAATAAAAAACCCGCCTGAGCGGGTTTAATATTGTGGTGCTTTTTGTGGGAGTCATCCACTTACGCACTTTGTTTTGCTATGCTAGCAGTTAGCTTCTGCTGTAAAACTATTCATGCAGCAAACCTGCACTTCACCACAATGGTTAGCATACTTTTCCTGATTAAGTTATTGCCAAATATGCTGGTCATTGTTTCATGTATTGGATCTCCTTACTATTTATTAAAGAGATCCAATATTCACCACTCTGTCTGTATCTCCACTCAGGCATCAGCCTTCTTCGTTATCGTATACAGACAAACTATTAATTTTAATCAGTAATTATGACATTTGCTGCTGCAGGACCTTTAGCACCACTCTCTACAGAGAAGGTAACCTTTTGACCTTCAAATAAGGTTCGAAAATTATCATTCTGAATCGCAGAAAAATGCACAAACACATCTTTACTACCATCAACAGGAGAAATAAAGCCAAAACCTTTATCAGCGTTAAACCATTTTACTAAACCAGTCATTTTATTTGACATTCTACATTCCTTAACTTGAGCCTTTCGGCATAAATGGCTTGTATAACAGAAACGACTTCGTACTTAATTGGAGAGACTCAAAGAAGGAATAAGTGAATAACACCTGAAATGAGAACTGCTTTAGTAAACTACTTCGTATATCGTCTGTTCTTCAAACCGACGCAATCATTAACGCATAGTTGAACATATGAAGCAATGTTTATTTTAGACATCCAGCCATCTTCAACCCCATCAAAAAACTATAGCTTTCTTCAGGAACGTGTGTATAGTGCGCCAAGTTATCAGTATTAAGGAATTTTTTTGTCCCGTAAAATGACAGGAATTGTCAAAACCTTTGACGGCAAAAGCGGCAAGGGTCTTATCACCCCATCCGATGGTCGTATCGATGTCCAGCTTCATGTTTCAGCGCTCAATCTCCGCGATGCAGAAGAAATTACCACCGGATTACGCGTGGAATTTTGCCGGATAAATGGTCTGCGTGGCCCTTCAGCTGCCAATGTTTACCTTTCATGAGCTATATTAAAGCTTTAATTTCAGGCCCCATCGGATCACACATGGAGAGTTTTTATGAATAACCCCGTCTGTCTTGATGACTGGTTGATTGGCTTTAAAAGCTTATGCTGTACTTTGGCCGTAATAGCTCTGCTAATAATATAATAAGCAGACTCATTGTGTTTAGGGACATTGTACTGGAAGAAAACATTTTAAACATCAGGCAAATAACCAAGTCACCAGCTAAATAATAAGTTAACAGACATGAGTCCCGGGATGAGATTCAACATTACCATTGCCCCATTTAAAGCACAAAACCCGCTCATCAGCGGGTTTTCTACTTTTTCTTAACGTCGGGTATACAAAGCCCATCGTTGAAAAAATTTTATCCATATTTTTTGAAAAATGCAAGCATCAGGTTACCATCTTCATTGAAAAACCTTTATCGTGTTACTTTTATCAATTGCACTTCAGCATAGAGTTATCCCAGACAGCACTTTAAAGACTTCTACATTACACACACCTTGTCTCCCCTTCTCGTCATATCTGCAAGACCGATATGCATGACGCAGTACATACGCTGAACTGCTTTATCCATCTGCATATTCTAGTGCTAAAGCGACTTCAGTAGCAGAAGCAAAATTCTGCTACTGTGCCAAACAGGAGTAAACGTCATTTTATGTAATGTTGATTGAGTGGTCATAGTATCACCTCAATAACAACTCTCCGCCCTATCATTGAAAGCATATCTGCTATAATTAAAAAGCCACTTAACATCAGGACTTCAAACATGACTTCAAATCAATCTGAAAACGAAATAGTTAATACTGTCAAAAAATATGCATCATGTGCTGACGATGCTTTGCAGGGAGACAAAGAAAACGTTAAAGATAAATTTAGAAATTATCCACTGACTAGCGTGGTGGTTGCTCTAAGCATAGGGTTAACGCTTGGTTTTATTATTGGCAGAAAATAATCTTAAGCCTCCCATAAGTCGTACACAATCACATCTGCCAATTAATGTTCCATTAGTAAAAAACCACCTCCTGTGGAGGTGGTTTAAGGATAGCAACAAAACACAACCTACTTTAAACGGCTATATTCTGCTATATCTAAATAATAGGATCTCTTTTATCATCCGGTGAAAAAGGGTTCAATGGTTGCCCCTCATCAGGACGCTCAACGGGCTCATCATCAGGCTTACGGTCATCAAAATCTGGATGTTCTGACATATTCCACCCTAGTATTTTTATGCAGGAAAGATTATTTACTCTTTCCGGTTGTCTTTTTTATTATCCTTACCCTTACTATCCTCATTGTTTTTATTCCTGTCATGAGATTTTTCATTTGAATCACTTACATATAATGTATTCATGGGGACTCCAGTTTTTTAACAGCACAATGCTGTATCTGTAATTATAGATGCAATTAATCATTATGATATGTATGTTTCATGCACAAATCAGAAACGCATCTAGTGCTTTAATTAATATGGATTTTATTGCTGTAGATTTACAAAAATTTTCATAATTAACCAGCAATATAAGACAAATATCTCATAACATGAGGAAAATCAAGCTCATTTAAAGCAATTTATAATTTTCATCCTACTGTTTTCCCTGCACTGCCAACACAAGTTTCATCGCAACACTCTGACAAGACACCAATAAAATCAGTTTCGTTATCACCTTAATTTTCTTCATGGGTAACAAACCGGTAATACATCGATAGCCAGATTTCCGGCGTAAGCCATTTATTTGCAGCCTGATTGATGCGCGTTACTGTTACCTCTTCCCTGCATCAGGATGGCTTCTCCAGATGATATGGTTAATCACACTGGAACATTCACGCATAACCGTTTCCTTCATATCCTGCCGTTTTAGCATGTCTTTTCCCCTTCTTGTTAATATCAATAACTAACACAAATCTAAAAAAGCCAGCAATGTAAAAAAACTGCATTCACGGCAACCATAATGGTTACCGTTCTGCACAAAGTTTATGTCCACAAAAAAACCACTCTGCGCGGCTTATTGATATTTTCCACCGGTATGCATATAAGGCTCATCATTGGAAAACTCTTTGCACGTTTCCTTAGAAAATACAATCGTTATGTCGCCATCGTTCGGTGAAAATCATTTATCTCGTCACTTTTCTTAATTGCACCTCAGCATATGCTTCTTCCTGCCAGCACTTTGTAACCAGTTTATCAATGACATCTGCATATCCTTTGTACCACTGATAATCCGTCAGGTCTGGTACCAGCTTCTGGACATGACACCGCGCCAGTGTCGTTGGTAAACGACTAAACCGGTTTCCATTGCAACGCCCACAAACCTTATAAACAGGCGTGCTATGAAGCTGGGTTCTTTTTTCATCCAGGACAATACCTTTCCCCTTACACCCTCTGCACGCTGTGCTGACTTCTCCCTTACCATGGCAATGCTGACATAGTTCCTTCACCCACTCTTCCTTGATAACAGATTCCCCACTTCTGGAGTGTTTCACCACTTCGCGCAATACATTATGAAATCCAGTACCAGCACAATACTCACAGCGAGCCTTACTTGCCGCAGACCTGGAATAATCAGCAAAGGCAAAATTCACAAGGTAAGGGATGATCTGTAACCGGATTTCTTCACTCAATTTGTTCAATGTCGGATTATCCATTGCCATCGCGTAATTGAGCAGACCTTCAATCGCAAACTGAGGATCCTGAACACCAACTTTTGCCAGGAATAAGGCAAAACCAAGCGGAGCTTTCGACTGCACCATCCCCTGCGCAGCCATCACATCTGTTATTGTTAAACCACCCGAGCCTGTCGCCGGTGCGTCATCACTCAATTTTGGAGATTTTGGGGAGTAATATTTTGGTAAAGCTTCAAGGTTCATGCTCGTTCTCCACTTACGCCAGTACGCCTATTGCCAGCGCACGATCGATAAAACGAAATATCAGCTCCAGCTGGGAGCCATACTTCTCTTCAAATGCCACGGTATTCGCATGCAGCTCGTCGTGATGCTTTCTGCACAAAGGCAACACAAAGAGATCATGTGCTTTGGTTCCCATTCCGCCCTGCCCGTGACCAATCAGATGATGCGGATCGTCGGCTGGCATACCGCAGCAAGCACACGGCTGTGTCTTAACCCAGCGTGTGTATTTCTCCTTAACCCAACGGTGACGTTTAGGCAGCTTCATGAAAGATTCCGGAGACTCTGGATCAACGGTGATGCTTACCACCGTCTTTTCCTGTGATGGGTTTTGTTGCTGGTGGGCGTGAGGCAACGGTGCAAGATTTTTTGTGCGCTGTTTCAATATGCTGGTGGCGGTCTGCTCTCCCGGTACGATGTCGCTTTCGCGGTACACCGAGCAGTTTTTTTCCGCTGGTAATCCCAGCGAGCGACGTAATACCGCTTCCGGTAGCGCGTCCGCCACCTGATTGCGGACCGCCCACCAGGATAATTCAGCCAGAGATAATTCACGCTCCTGCGTACCGCTTATTGCGTGACCGATGACGTCAATCATCCATGCTGACAGGTTTTGATGAGCAAGTTGCTCGAGTGATTCGGATGTCTGGTCACGCAGCTGGTTGTCGCAGTGCCAGCACAACACCATTGCGCCGGTACCATAACGGTGAATAACGGTTTCGCTGTGATGATAATCGCCGTGTGGCCACTGGCAGGATTTAATATGGCGCAACAGCCAGTCAGACAATGCACCAGCACCACCAGCAGCACGAATTACCCGTGCGTTACTGAAAAACGGCAGCAATGTTTTGTCTTCCACCAGCGGCTGGCGAACGGCAGGAACGACCCCGGACGGCAGATTACGCATGCTTTTCGGTTCCGGCTCCACCAGTACCCGGGTATTGTGGAATACCGGCATGGATTCACGGCCCGGCTTAACGACCACCAGCCCGAGTTCCGGTACCAGAACAGGTCGAAGTAATACCCGCACGTTACCTCCAGATGCGTTGCTGGAATGTACGGGACGGACGCGGTGGGCGTTCGGAGTAAGGCAATCTGACTGAGATTATCCAGTGACGGTAGTCGAGACTAAGGGCTTTCTTAACCTCGTATCCGCGCCTGCGGTAACACTGAATTATCCATTCAGCCTGCTCTTCAGTGCATGGAGGGTGCTGGAACCATTCAGACTTGAATGCGTGAGAATACCGCTCGTGCGTGCAGGCAAGAACGGGCGAATTATCAGAATTGTAATATTTTACGTTGCGTGCCATCGGTTTTCTCCGGTGGCACGGTGTTACTCAGCGGGAGTTCAGCCCCGCGCAAGATTGTAGATGAGTTTATTCTTCTGCAAAAGCTGAAAAGCCGTAAGCGGCTCGTCAGAACCGTATTGATATTTACTGAGAGCTCAGATCAACTTTCCAGGGCAACAGATCGCGTACCCGGTTTGCCGGCCAGTCCTGGATATGTTCAATGACGTAACGCAGCCACTTTTCTGGCTCCACATTGTTCAGACGGCATGTGCCGATCAGCGAGTACAACACCGCCGCATGTTCACCACCGCTGTCGGAACCCGCGAACATCCAGTTTTTCCGGCCTACGGCCACTCCCCGTAAGGCGTTCTCTGCGATGTTGTTGTCGATTTCCACCCAGCCATTACTGCAGTACACGTTCAGTGCATCCCACTGTTTCAGCAGGTATGCGAACGCTTTTGCCGTATCTGAGTGACGCGACAGTGTTTTCATCTGTTGCTGTATCCAGTCATACAGTGACTGCATCAGTGGCGCGGCTCTGGCTTTTCTTGCCGCCAGACGCTGTTCTGCTGAACAGCCCCGGACCTCTGCCTCGATAGCATACAGTTCACCGATACGCTGCAGGGCTTCCGTGGTGATGTCGGTGGGCGCTCTTGCATGCACATCGTGGATTTTTCTCCGGGCATGAGCCATACACGCGGCTTCCGTTATTCTGCCGGATTCGTATAACGCCCGGTAACCACCGTAAGCATCGGCCTGAAGCACACCGCTGTAACCGGCCAGGTGATTTTGTGGATGGATACCTTTCCGGTCCGGACTGTACGCGAACCAGACCGCCGGGGGCATCTGTGAACCGGCGTTGCGGTCATCACGGACGTAGACCCACAGCCGGGCTGTCCGGGTTTTACCGCTGCCCGGCTCCTGGACCGGGACGGGGATATCATCGGCATGGACTTTACCGGGCATCAGCACATACTGGCGCAGGACGTCATACAGCGGCTCCAGCAGTTCAGCAACGGCACCGGTCCAGCGCCCCAGTGTGGCACGGCTCAGCTCCACTCCCTGACGACGGTATATTTCTGACTGGCGGTATAACGGCAGATGGTCTGCATATTTCCCGGTGACAACATGGGCCAGAAGCCCCGCTCCGGCATAACTGCGTGCAATGGGTTTTGAAGGTACTGGTGCCTGCACGATATGGTCGCACCGGCAACAGGCCAGTTTCGGACGTTGTGTTTCGATAACCTTAAAGGCGCTGCTGATAAGCTCCAGTTGCTCTGACACATCACATCCCAGAGAACTGAGTTCACCACCACAGGCAGGACAGCATTCCTCTTCCGGCCGGATAACCCGGGTTTCACGGGGAAGTGAGGCCGGTAACGGTTTACGGGCTGAAGACTGGCGCAGGGCGGATGGCAGTACCGGGTCATATTGCTCACCCAGCGTTTCCGCCATTTCTTCCTGAAGTGCGCTGATTCGCTCCTGAGCTTCCTGTATCTGCCGTTCGGTTTTTGCACGAAGTTTTTCTGAGCTTTTACCGAACTGCATACGTTGCAGTTTCGCAACCAGCGCCTTCAGCCGGTTGATTTCGGAAGCATAAGCCGCCACCCGCTGTGAGAGCAGGCGGTTGTATTCAGCCATCTGGCGGATGGTGTCCTGTTGCGTCTGCAACAGTGCCCGCAGGCGGGCGTTCTCATGAGCAAGTGAGGTGTCCATATCCTCACTTTACAACGGGTTATATGCGGATTCCAGCGCGTTCCGTTCGTTTCGGGTGCTTCCAGTTGATACCTTCAGGAAGCATGGATAACTGAGCCGGAGTAAGGTGCACCTTGCCGTCACGGGTGACTGGCCAGACGAAGCGGCCCCGCTCCAGGCGTTTGGTGAAGAGGCACAGTCCGTCACTGTCAGCCCACAACACTTTTATCTGGTCACCCCGGCGTCCGCGGAAGATGAACAGGTGTCCGGAGAACGGGTCATCCTTCAGGACGTTCTGAACTTTTGATGCCAGGCCGTTAAAGCCATTTCGCATATCGGTGATACCTGCAACCAGCCAGATACGCGAACCGGCAGGGAGAGATATCATCAGTGGCTGCTCCCTTTTATTTCGCGGATAAGTGTCTGTAATAACGCCGGCGTCAGTTTACCTTTAAGCCTGAGAGTTCCGGCCGGCAGAACCAGCTCACAACACAGACTGTCGGACGGTGTATTTATCTGCTCTGGTTCCTGTGCGGGGGCCGGGATTTTATTATCCGGCTCCGGCGTTAACGTCACGGGAAGCAGTGCCGGCATATTTTTTCCGGAAGGCAGCAGGCCACCTTTCCGGTATTGATGGCGCCAGTTGAAGAGCAGGTTATCGTTGATTCCGTTTTCCCGGGCGATCTGCGCCACACAGGCTCCGGGCTGCAGTGACTGCTCCACTAAGGCGATTTTAAACTCATAAGGGAAGTTGGGCCGCCGGGGTAATGCCGATCAGTTAAGGATCAGTTGACCGATCCAGTGGCTGTGTAAGAATCCGGAAACGCTCACTCGTTTCCGGATTTTTTTATGCTCATTGGACAGGCCCTTGATTTGGTATCCCGTTACGATTCTCTGCGTAACCCACTGACTTCTCTGGGGGATTACCTCGACCCCGAACTCATCTCTCGTTGCCTTGCCGAATCAGGTACTGTAACGCTACGCAAGCGCCGTCTTCCCCTCGAAATGATGGTCTGGTGTATTGTTGGCATGGCGCTTGAGCGTAAAGAACCTCTTCACCAGATTGTGAATCGCCTGGACATCATGCTGCCGGGCAATCGCCCCTTCGTTGCCCCCAGTGCCGTTATTCAGGCCCGCCAGCGTCTGGGAAGTGAGGCTGTCCGCCGCGTGTTCACGAAAACAGCGCAGCTCTGGCATAACGCCACGCCGCATCCGCACTGGTGCGGCCTGACCCTGCTGGCCATCGATGGTGTGTTCTGGCGCACACCGGATACACCAGAGAACGATGCAGCCTTCCCCCGCCAGACACATGCCGGGAACCCGGCGCTCTACCCGCAGGTCAAAATGGTCTGCCAGATGGAACTGACCAGCCATCTGCTGACGGCTGCAGCCTTCGGCACGATGAAGAACAGCGAAAATGAGCTTGCTGAGCAACTTATAGAACAAACCGGCGATAACACCCTGACGTTAATGGATAAAGGTTATTACTCACTGGGACTGTTAAATGCCTGGAGCCAGGCGGGAGAACACCGCCACTGGATGATCCCTCTCAGAAAGGGAGCGCAATATGAAGAGATCAGAAAACTGGGTAAAGGCGATCATCTGGTGAAGCTGAAAACCAGCCCGCAGGCACGAAAAAAGTGGCCGGGGCTGGGAAATGAGGTGACAGCCCGCCTGCTGACCGTGACGCGCAAAGGAAAAGTCTGCCATCTGCTGACGTCGATGACGGACGCCATGCGCTTCCCCGGAGGAGAAATGGCGGATCTGTACAGTCATCGCTGGGAAATCGAACTGGGATACAGGGAGATAAAACAGACGATGCAACTGAGCAGGCTGACGCTGAGAAGTAAAAAGCCGGAGCTTGTGGAGCAAGAGCTGTGGGGTGTCTTACTGGCTTATAATCTGGTGAGATATCAGATGATTAAAATGGCAGAACATCTGAAAGGTTACTGGCCGAATCAACTGAGTTTCTCAGAATCATGCGGAATGGTGATGAGAATGCTGATGACATTGCAGGGCGCTTCACCGGGACGTATACCGGAGCTGATGCGCGATCTTGCAAGTATGGGACAACTTGTGAAATTACCGACAAGAAGGGAAAGGGCCTTCCCGAGAGTGGTAAAGGAGAGGCCCTGGAAATACCCCACAGCCCCGAAAAAGAGCCAGTCAGTTGCTTAACTGACTGGCATTAGGGCCGCCGGGGACGTTTTTTTACCACGGGGGCTTCGGATATAACGGTGCTTTCAGGACGTACGACTGGTACCGTGGAAAATTGTCCGTAAAGGCAGGCATCAAGTTCCTGCTCCGACATGCCTGCGGGCAAAGGCCACGAAAGGCCAGCTCTCCGAAAGCGCACGAACATACTACAAACTGTTGATTTTGGTACACCCAGGCGACGCCCGGCCACAACCCGGGGTAAATGTTCTTCAAAGTGAAGACGTAAAGCTTCAGTGATCCAGGTCCGGTGTTTCATACGATAGTGTCCATTAAAAATGATGGACATTATTTTTGTAGAGCCGGAGGAAACAGACCAGACGGTTTAAATGAGCCGGTTACGAAAAGCCTGCTTTTATTCCGATCTCTTTCAGTGCCTGTAATGAAGTGACAAACTCACCTTCGCGCAAGATAAATCCGTCTGTCACTCGACCATCCACAAAATTAATTAACGCAGCCCCATTCTTTCGCAAACACATAATGCGGTAATGACTAACAAGATTTCCATTTTCAACGCACACAGCATAGAGGCCATCTTCACAAAAAATTTTACGCAGTTCTTCGATGTTCATCATCAGAATCCTTCCGGATAATTAGCTCTCCCCTTTAAGGGACCATCCCTCTTATCCCTGCGCGCTACTTAAGTATTTTTGATTCTATTCCGGCACCGTCCAGAACTTCAAACGCGTTGAAAATAAAAACAAAAACCCGCCGAAGCGGGTTAAGTGCGGGTGCGTTGAGGATGCCTGCCACATCAGAGGTGGCGAGGGATTTCTCCCTCGCCGGGTCTCTTACTCCTCAGGTTCGTAAGCTGTGAAGACAGCGACCTCCGTCTGGCCGGTTCGGATTCGTACCTCGCAGAGGTCTTTCCTCGTTACCAGTGCCGTCACTATGACGGTTAAACAGATGACGATCAGGGCGATTAACATCGCCTTTTGCTGCTTCATAGCCTGCTTCTCCTTGCCTTTCGGCACGTAAGAGGCTAACCTACATGTGTCTAGCATGAAATTGGCCTCAGATTAATGTTAAGCGTCTTGCAGGACGCGTAATGTTAACTGGGGCTTTTCTCTATCTGCCGTTGGTGTTCATGCCCGAGGCAGATAGCCTCAAGCACCCGCAGCCATTCTACTTAACTACCGTTACCTCGCCAATATGAAATCAATCAGAAAGGTGATCCATAAGAACAATAACAAGACAATAAATTGCCATTACAGCCACAATAGCCAGCGTGCATTTGAGAACCAGCACATAAATCTCCTGCTCTTGACGTATACAGGCACTGATAAATATGTGTCTTCGTGCTCGTTACTTCAATACGTAAGCGTCAGTTGCGCGTAATCAAATCAGACAACCGACTTTAAACCAGGGACAAACAGCAGGTAAAATAATCAAACGTTATTTTAAGCCATATCATGGCTGCAAGATTTCCTCTAATTTCAACAAGATGAGCAGGTCATTGCTTGCACTGATGACCTGCTCATTAATCATGATTATTTGAAAATTAAGGTAGGCGTACTATATATAGAAACACTGCTACGCTCCGTTGGCATAATATAAAATCATTCCTGTCCTTCTTTACCGTAGTGCAGTTGACCAATTTTGATTAGAGGGCGTCCCTGAGATTTGCGGTGTAGATTGGTATCGCGCAGTGAATACACGCAGCCACAATATTCCTGCTGATAGAATTGTTCGCGCTTGCTGATTTCAATCATGCGGGAAGAGCCGCCCTGTTTTCGCCAGTTATAATCCCAGTACACCATGCCCGGATAATGCGCGACGGCTCGCCGTCCACAGTCGTTAACCTGCTGCATATTTTTCCAGCGTGAAATGCCCAGTGAGCTACTGATCACACTGAAACCATTTTCAGCGGCATACAGTGCAGTCCGCTCAAAACGCATGTCAAAACACATGGTACAACGGATCCCTCGTTCAGGCTCCCATTCCATTCCTTTGGCTCGCTCAAACCAGTTGTCTGTGTCGTAATCAGCATCAATAAATGGCACGCCGTGTTGTTTAGCAAAGCGAATATTCTCATCCTTACGAATTAAATACTCTTTCTGAGGATGAATGTTCGGGTTGTAGAAAAAGATGGTGTAGTCGATTCCCGAGGCCTGAAGCGCCTCCATCACTTCACCGGAACATGGAGCACAGCAAGAGTGCAGTAATAGTTTTTTTGCCCCGTTTGGGAGCTCCAATTTGGGGCGTTTGAAATCAGCAACAGTCATAAATGTGTTTATGAGGTTCATGAAAATAGCAAAAAGTGTAGCATCAGAACGGGCTATCGGAAACAGATGTCTAAATCTGGTAATGTCTGCTTTTGATGCAAAGCAGACAACCACGGCAGCGCACGAAAATCAGCGATAATGTCGGGATTAATAATCGGGTGACGTCCATCACATAGCGAATGTTCCTCTTTCCTGATATCGCTAAATATCGACCATTCGTCATTCTTATCGAACCAGAGCATGCGACTGCCACAGCACATGTCGAGAATGGTAGCCGATGTACTCACAGCATCACCTCCCGATAATTCCCCTGATAAAACGTCAGAACACGCTGCATAACTTCGCTCTTCCGGCACTCGCGACAGATTATGTTTAGACGACTGTCGTAGCGGCGTATTTCTCCGTCAGGTAATGACCAGATAAGGTCCGGATCAACCACAGCAGGTTTCTTCACCTTTGCCCTCGAGAGTTTTTTGCGGGCGTTTTGCCAGTCCTTACGCGCCTGTTCAGACGGGAATAACCCGTAGCCGGAGTTGTATACATCGCCACTGGCTACCAGCTCTCTGGCAAGAACGCTCATCAGATATCTAGTCGCACCTGTTTTAGCTTCCAGTTGCCGTAACGTCTCACGACCGCTCTGGCGCACGAGTTCCACCACCTGCCCTTTAATTTTTTCCCGCTCTTCTTGTGTAAAAACTTTTGCCACAAGTCCCCCTTAAAATTACCTCATGACCTGAAATCAACACTTATCCTCTGAAACCAGGCGGAATTTCTGTATCCGGTTCAGAAATATGATTAACACAACGCTGTACAGGTGAACGTCCCAGGCGGATGACCAGTTCGTCCCATTTTTCGCGGAGCTTTGACGGGCTCATGATGTTTTTTACCCAGAATGGATCTCGCTGAACCCGACCAAACATTTCGCAAATTTGTCTGTGGCTTCTGCCATCCAGCATCCGCATTGTGCGCACGTCATTGGCCCAGGCAGTCCAGTTAGGCTCTTTTGGTCGCATGATCTCGCCATCATCACTGGCTGCCTGTTCGTAGAGACCCACGATCCGCCCCCAGATCCACTGCGCACACGCCAAATCCTCCCTGCTACCCCACTGGCGTTTTTTCGCACTAAACACAACCGCGTCGGAGTTCCGGGTTAAAAAATCCTGTTCAGTCGTCTGCGGGTCCGGTTGCGAAGCTTCCGGACGAAAAGTGTTTTTATTCTCTGTAGTAATCTCTGTTGTATTCTCTGTAAGATCATCAGGCCATTTTGACCCGATGACATTGGGTCGTTTTGAACCAATGGAGCGTTTCATTTTGACCTCTTCCATCGTATCATTTAGACCTGATGGAGCAGCGCATTTTGAACCGATGGATACGCTCAATTTACCACCATCTAAAAGCTCGCACCCATAGTTGATCGTGTAGAAATTGGTCATGTCGCGCTTTGATTTATTGAGCTTTTCGCAACGCAAAAGCCCCAGCGTTTTCAGACTTGCAAACGCGCGCTTTAACGTTGACTCTGACCAGAATGGGAACTGTTCCAGCCATTGTTCCGTTGTGTTATAAATCCAGCGGACACCATCACATTCCATACCGGAATTAGTATCTCTCAACCAGTAATGCAACTGCTGCAACACAATGGCCTCGTTTAAGCCAATCTTCATCGCAAGCTGTGTGTTTATAACCAGTGGGCGTTCAGCAAAAAGAAGACTCATAATTCCATCCAGCTTTTTGTTGGTATTGCTGTCGATACGCAAGCTTGAAAGCAATTGCTTTTTCTATAAGTTCGTCAGTTTCACGATCCACTACGGCAGGATCAGCAAAAAGCAGTCCGGACTCCACCACATCGCCATATTCTTTGTTTAACCCGGCGATCATATACGTGATGCTTTTTCCGTCACTAATTTCACGATATAACCTGAAATCATTAATCCGGATAGCCTCCATAATTGCAGGCACTAGCGCCATGAACTTTTCACGCTTATCCCTGGTGTCGATAGCCTTCCAGCGTTCGAATATCTTCACTCGATTAACGCCAAGCGCTCGCTGATCAACCGCGCCACCTTCATCTGTGACACGCTTAACATCGATGTTCGGGCGCTCTTTCAAAGCCCAGAATGCTTCAGTGATTAATATCGTCGCCTGCTCCTGTGTCATTCCTGGTCGACATATCCAGGCATCCAGAGCCTCACGAGCCTGTTCAGGAGTGATTTTCATTGTTCAACCGCCCCGCCCGCTTCGTCTTACGATATTCGTCATAAACTTTGGGGTCATACTGAAGCTCCCCGCCAGATGCCTCCTGTAGACGCATCGCGCGACCTTCGGGAACTAAATCCCCTTTCCAGCTATAAAGCGAAGCCAAACGAATACCAGCTGCTTGTGCAAGTTTTGTTTTTGAACCGAAATACAAAAGAGCGTCAGTTTTAAGCATTTAAAACACCTTGATTGTTAGTTATAACTAACAAAATAGATGTTAACAAAAACATAGTCAATACGATTTAGCATTAGCTAACTATGGATACAAAAAATTTAACTATCGGCGAACGCATTAGGTATCGTCGGAAAAACCTCAAACACACCCAAAGGTCTCTTGCTAAAGCCCTGAAAATCTCCCATGTGTCTGTATCACAATGGGAACGGGATGATAGTGAACCTACAGGGAAGAACCTTTTTGCCCTCAGCAAAGTATTGCAATGCTCACCAACATGGATTCTATTTGGCGATGAAGACAAGCAACCAACACCACCTGTTGAGAAGCCAGTTGCCTTATCTCCCAAAGAACTAGAGCTCCTTGAGCTGTTTAATGCACTGCCAGAATCAGAACAGGATACCCAGCTCGCCGAAATGCGAGCTCGAGTAAAAAACTTCAATAAACTCTTTGAAGAATTACTAAAAGCCCGTCAGCGGACAAATAAAAGATAACATCATCAATGAGTTATCTTTTACTACATTAATTATGTTAGTCATAACATACAAAATCACTTGACCAATATGTTAGTCATAGCTAATCTTGTTTGCATCAACACACCGCACGGTGTTCTCAGCAAACAGTTCCGCTACCCCGGCGTTAAGGGGAAATGAGGTCAGCATGGATACTATCGATCTTGGCAACAGCGAATCTCTGGTATGTGGCGTGTTCCCCAACCAGGACGGTACGTTCACCGCGATGACATATACCAAAAGCAAAACGTTTAAAACCGAATCTGGCGCGCGTTGCTGGTTAGCCAGAAACACTGACTGATGAGGCTGACGATGGAATTTAAAGATTTACCGTCTGATGTACAGAAAACAGCAGCTCATACATTGCATTCTGTGCTGCGAGAAATCGGGAAAGATATTGCAAGCGAGCCAGCAAAAGATCTGGCCCGGAAAATCAAGACCGCTTTCGTTGAGCTTTATAATGTTGGCACTGACTCTGAAACTGTCGAGACCAAGAGCGTAAGTTCACCAATATTCTCACTTGAGCCAGGCGTATTATCAGGTGAAATATCACCGAGATTTCCAGCGAACTGCTTCCGGTAATACGAGAAGCAATTTGCCGTCGCGGTTTGGATGGAAGTTACGATCATGACGTCCTGCAAGTTCTCAGGACAATGGTGACTTCACTGGGGATTTGATCCCTGCGTCCTCTAACCTTTTGATATAGCGGTCCTCCAAGAAGCGGTAAATTTTGTCGAAATCATCTTTCCCCTCTGGTTTATTCAGAGGATTACAGGACCCGTAAGTAGCGGCATACATTTCAACCGTTTTATCAAAAATATAAGAGACAAATTCTTCTTTAGTCATATAGATTTCCTTCTTGGTTATTCGGGATAAGAAGGATAC
This sequence comes from Escherichia marmotae, assembly GCF_002900365.1. Classification (NCBI taxonomy): domain Bacteria; kingdom Pseudomonadati; phylum Pseudomonadota; class Gammaproteobacteria; order Enterobacterales; family Enterobacteriaceae; genus Escherichia; species Escherichia marmotae. The sequence continues at coordinate 819,930 of NZ_CP025979.1, read as the reverse complement.
CACCTCGCCTGACGTGGTTAAAAGCAGGCACACAACACGAAAGCGCACGGCGAAGTTCGTCTCACTGTACGGTGTCGTTAAATTTAATTCGACCGTGCGCTTCCGGTTGTGGCAACCCGCGAAATGGCGCGGCGGTAAGTATGGCGGGGTTATTCCTTCCCCGTTGAGGACACCGAGTTGTCAGGTTGACCATACGCTTAAGTGACAACCCCGCTGCAACGCCCTCTGTTATCAATTTTCTGGTGACGTTTGGCGGTATCAGTTTTACTCCGTGACTGCTCTGCCGCCGTTTTTAAAGTGAATTTTGTGATGCGGTGAATGCGGCTAAGCGCACGCGGAACAGTTAAAACCAAAAACAGTGTTATGGGTGGATTCTCTGTATCCGGCGTTAATTGTTAACTGGTTAACGTCACCTGGAGGCACCAGGCACTGCATCACAAAATTCATTGTTGAGGACGCGATAATGAAAACGTTATTACCAAACGTTAATACGTCTGAAGGTTGTTTTGAAATTGGTGTCACTATCAGTAACCCTGTATTTACTGAAGATGCCATTAACAAGAGAAAACAAGAACGGGAGCTATTAAATAAAATATGCATTGTTTCAATGCTGGCTCGTTTACGTCTGATGCCAAAAGGATGTGCACAATGAATTCAGCATTTGCGCTTGTTCTGACAGTTTTTCTTGTTTCCGGAGAGCCAGTTGATATTGCAGTCAGTGTTCACAGGACAATGCAGGAGTGTATGACTGCAGCAACCGAACAGAAAATTCCCGGTAACTGTTACCCGGTCGATAAAGTTATTCACCTGGATAATATCGAAATCCCGGCAGGTCTTTAAAACAGTTCCGTAATAAATATCCGGTTTCATTCTTATATGCCAGCAATGGCAGGGATTTGTTCATCCTTAAATCTGTCATGAGGTTAAAACAAAATGAGTAAAGTCTTTATTTGCGCCGCTATTCCTGACGAACTGGCAACAAGGGAAGAAGGCGCTGTGGCTGTAGCCACAGCCATTGAAGCTGGCGACGAACGCCGTGCTCGAGCAAAATTTCACTGGCAGTTCCTGGAACATTATCCGGCTGCTCAGGACTGCGCTTATAAATTTATTGTCTGCGAGGATAAACCTGGCATACCCCGCCCTGCCCTCGATTCATGGGATGCTGAATATATGCAGGAAAACCGCTGGGATGAGGAGTCTGCTTCTTTTGTCCCGGTTGAGACTGAATCCGATCCGATGAACGTCACTTTTGACAAGCTGGCCCCTGAAGTACAGAACGCTGTCATGGTTAAGTTCGACACATGTGAAAACATCACCGTTGATATGGTTATTAGCGCACAGGAATTGTTGCAGGAAGACATGGCAACATTCGACGGACATATCGTTGAAGCGTTGATGAAAATGCCAGAAGTTAACGCCATGTATCCGGAGCTTAAGTTGCACGCCATTGGGTGGGTTAAGCATAAATGTATTCCTGGTGCTAAATGGCCCGAAATTCAGGCAGAGATGCGCATCTGGAAAAAACGTCGCGAAGGTGAACGCAAGGAAACCGGAAAATACACGTCTGTTGTTGATCTCGCCCGCGCCAGAGCCAATCAACAGTACACTGAAAATTCAACAGGAAAAATCAGCCCGGTCATTGCTGCCATTCATCGCGAATACAAGCAGACATGGAAAACACTGGATGACGAACTGGCCTACGCTCTCTGGCCTGGTGATGTGGATGCCGGAAACATTGACGGCAGCATCCATCGCTGGGCAAAAAAAGAAGTTATCGACAACGACCGCGAAGACTGGAAGCGTATCTCGGCATCAATGCGCAAACAGCCTGATGCCCTTCGCTACGACCGCCAAACTATTTTTGGCCTTGTCCGTGAGCGTCCGATCGACATTCACAAAGATCCCGTAGCACTGAACAAATATATCTGCGAATACCTGACGACAAAGGGCGTGTTTGAGAATGAAGAAACAGACCTAGGCACTGTTGATGTTCTCCAGTCATCAGAAACACAAACTGATGCAGTGGAAACTGAGGTATCTGATATCCCAAAAAATGAAACCGCGCCGGAAGCTGAACCATCTGTAGAGCGTGAGGGGCCGTTCTATTTCCTCTTCGCAGATAAGGACGGAGAAAAATACGGTCGCGCAAACAAACTTTCTGGTCTGGATAAGGCACTGGCTGCTGGCGCCACTGAAATCACAAAAGAAGAATATTTTGCCCGAAAAAATGGCACATACACGGGCTTACCGCAAAATGTAGATACCGCTGAAGATTCAGAACAACCAGAGCCGATAAAAGTTACCGCTGACGAAGTAAACAAAATTATGCAGGCAGCCAATATCAGCCAGCCTGACGCCGATAAGTTGCTTGCTGCATCACGTGGTGAATTTGTTGAAGGGATTAGTGACCCGAATGATCCGAAATGGGTTAAGGGGATCCAGACCCGCGATTCTGTGAACCAGAACCAGCATGAATCGGAACGGAACTACCAAAAAGCGGAACAAAACAGCCCAAATGCGTTACAAAACGAGCCAGAAACGAAACAGCCTGAACCAGTGGCGCAACAGGAAGTGGAAAAAGTCTGCACCGCCTGCGGTCAGACCGGCGGCGGCAACTGCCCTGATTGTGGCGCGGTGATGGGCGACGCAACATACCAAGAAACATTCGATGAAGAGTATCAGGTTGAAGTTCAGGAAGATGATCCGGAGGAAATGGAAGGCGCTGAACATCCACACAAGGAGAACACTGGCGGCAATCAGCATCACAATAGCGATAATGAAACTGGCGAGACGGCAGATCACTCAATTAAGGTGAACGGTCATCACGAAATCACATCCACCAGCAGGACGTGTGACCATCTAATGATCGACCTTGAAACCATGGGAAAAAATCCTGATGCCCCGATCATCTCAATAGGTGCAATATTTTTCGATCCGCAAACCGGAGATATGGGACCCGAATTTAGTAAGACTATCGATCTGGAAACTGCTGGCGGAGTCATTGATCGGGACACCATTAAATGGTGGCTTAAGCAATCACGCGAAGCGCAATCTGCCATTATGACCGATGAAATCCCGTTAGATGATGCACTGTTACAATTGCGGGAATTTATCGACGAAAACTCCGGTGAATTTTTTGTTCAGGTCTGGGGAAATGGAGCCAACTTCGACAACACGATTTTGCGCCGTTCATACGAACGGCAGGGGATCCCCTGCCCGTGGCGTTACTACAACGATCGCGATGTACGCACAATCGTTGAGCTGGGGAAAGCCATAGACTTCGATGCCAGAACGGCTATTCCATTCGAAGGTGAGCGCCATAATGCACTTGATGACGCCCGTTACCAGGCAAAATACGTTTCAGTTATCTGGCAAAAACTGATCCCGAGTCAGGCTGATTCTTAATGTTCAACTGTCGCCGGTTGTGACTGGTATTCTGCAACCGGCGCTCGTCTGATGTAAGAGATAAAGAAATCGATGAGCGAAGTAATCATGATTGTCTCTCCCGGCAAATGGGTATCCGAAGAGCAGTTAATTGCGCTGAAAGGAATAAAAAAAGGTACGTTAAAAAAGGCCCGGGAAAAATCGTTTATGGAAGGAAGGGAATATAAGCATGTCGCTCATGACGGTATGCCATGGGATAACAGTCCATGCTTTTACAACCTGGAAGAAATTGATCGCTGGATTGAGCGCCAGGCATCAGCAAGACCAAGACGTCATCTTACTTGACTAAAAGCCACACTAACTAATGAGAGAAGTTGAAATGAAATATCCGACAGGCGTGGAAAACCATGGAGGGAAATTACGTATCTGGTTTGTTTATAAAGGCGTAAGAGTCAGGGAAAACCTGGGGGTTCCTGACACAGCAAAAAACAGGCGCGTTGCAGGTGAGCTACGCGCCTCTGTTTGTTACGCAATAAAAACTGGTGTTTTCGACTATGCAAAACAGTTTCCCTCCTCACGCAATCTGGAAAAATTTGGTGAGACCCGACAAGATTTAACCATAAAAGAACTGGCTGAAAAATTTCTGGCACTGAAAGAAACTGAAGTCGCAAAAACATCACTCAACACATACCGTGCCGTCATCAAAAATATCCTGAGCATAATCGGTGAAAAAAATCTTGCCTCATCGATTAATAAAGAAAAATTACTGGAGGTTCGTAAAGAGCTACTGACTGGATACCAGATCCCCAAAAGTAACTATATTGTTACACAACCAGGGAGATCGGCTGTAACTGTAAATAATTACATGACAAATCTTAACGCCGTGTTCCAGTTTGGTGTTGATAACGGTTACCTGGCAGATAACCCGTTTAAGGGGATCTCGCCATTAAAGGAATCAAGAACCATTCCGGATCCTCTTTCGCGGGAGGAATTCATCCGTCTTATCGATGCGTGCAGAAATCAGCAAGCCAAAAATTTATGGTGTGTTTCTGTTTATACTGGCGTTCGCCCTGGTGAGCTGTGTGCACTTGGATGGGAGGACATAGATCTGAAAAATGGAACAATGATGATCAGGAGAAATTTAGCAAAAGACCGTTTCACGGTACCAAAAACACAGGCGGGAACCAATCGGGTCATTCATCTTATTAAGCCAGCAATCGACGCTCTCCGGAGTCAGATGACATTAACGAGACTGAGCAAAGAGCATATCATTGATGTTCACCTCAGAGAGTATGGCAGAACAGAAAAACATAAATGCACCTTTGTTTTTCAACCTGAAGTGTCAGCGAGAGTAAAAAATTATGGTGACCATTTTACCGTTGACTCAATAAGGCAGATGTGGGACGCAGCGATAAAACGTGCCGGACTCCGCCATCGAAAATCATATCAGTCGAGACATACTTATGCCTGCTGGTCGCTGACAGCTGGTGCTAACCCGGCATTTATAGCAAACCAGATGGGCCATGCAGATGCGCAAATGGTATTTCAGGTATACGGAAAATGGATGTCTGAAAACAATAATGCACAGGTAGCTTTGTTAAATACACAGTTAAGCGAGTTTGCCCCAACCATGCCCCATAACGAAGCAATGAAAAATTAATTTAATATTTATCAAATAGTTAACACGCATGGCTCTTGAAATCCATAAATTCAAGTGCCGTACCTAACCATCCTGATACCGCTGCCTTCACTAAATCCTTAGTGCTTCTTTCATGTTTTTCTATTGTCATAATTATTATCTCTAAATAAGAGGTAAGATGCGTACTGCTTATCCGCTGTTATTGATATTATTCAGAAAAAGTGAGTAAAACTTTGCAGCAATGCTTTTGATCATTTTCAAATAATGAAATAGCATCAGCGACATGTTGATAATCAAAGGTATGAATAATTAATTTATCAGGGTTAATTAAACCTTTGCTTAGCCAGTCGATAACCACCGGAAATTTATTGGCATTTAACCGAGAAGAAAAAATAGAGAGTTCCTTGCCGGTAATTCCCTGTTGAATAACTTCAGACGGCTCACTGGAGAATCCCATTAACACAATTCGTGCCGCAGGAGATGCCAGCATAACCGCTTCTTTCAGAATTGATGGATGACAAGCGGCATCAATAATTAATGTTGGTTTAATACCCTTTTCAGCGAATATTTCGCCAAGCGGTGTCTGGCTGTTATTAATCGCCCAATCTGCTCCGCTCTCTTTCGCTTTGTCCAGTCGTTCATCAATGCGATCGGCAACAATCACATTTTTAACGTTATAGACCCCCTTTAATACCTGAACAATAGTCAGACCAATTGGACCTGCGCCATAAACCAGCACGGTGTCATCTTCAGTCGGTTGACCGTGTCCGGTAACGTTCGCCGCAATGGTAAAGGGTTCGATCATTACCGCGAATTTATCAGCCACTGCATCGGGAATTTTCCACGCGTTTTTTGCCGGAACTACCGCATATTCGCTAAAACCGCCGTCGGTGTGAACACCTAATACTGCTAGCGTTGTGCAGACGTTCGGCTTACCAATTGAACACGGATAACAATGTCCGCAACTGACTACCGGATCTACCGCAACACGTTCGCCAACTCTGGTGTTCACTACGCCTTCACCTACGGCATCAATCACGCCAAAAAACTCGTGCCCAATGACGCGCGGATATTTCGCAAATGGATTATGACCGCGATAAATATGACTATCCGATCCACAAATCCCGGCGAGTTTCACTTTTACTCGCACTTCACCCGCTGATGGGGTAGGTATTTCCCGTTCGATAATCGCCAGTTGATTCGGTTTTTCAATTAAGATGCTTTTCATTATTTTACTCCTTACCAGTTCCATAACGTGCCATCTTCCAGACGTGCGACTGGCAGATAAGCAGGTTCGTAGGGATATTTCGCCGCCAGCTTTTCATCGAACTCGATGCCAATACCTGGCTTGTCACCCGGATGCATATAGCCGTTATCGAAGCTCCAGTTGTGCGGGAACACTTCGAGCATTTGTTCTGAGTAGCCCATGTATTCTTGTACGCCAAAATTCGGCACCCACAGGTCAAAGTGCAAAGCCGCAGCCATGCAGACTGGTGACAAATCGGAAGGGCCGTGTGAGCATGTGCGCACCTGATAAAGCGAAGCAAAATCCGCAATCCGACGCATACCGGTAATGCCGCCTGCATGGGTCAGCGTGGTACGGATATAGTCGATAAGTTGCTCTTCAATGAGCTGTTTACAGTCCCAAATGCTATTGAAGACTTCACCCACCGCAATTGGCGTGACGGTATGTTGGCGAATCAGACGGAAACACTCCTGGTTTTCTGCGGGGGTCGGATCTTCCATCCAGAACATGCGAAAATCTTCAATGCTTTTACCAAAGCGCGCCGCTTCAATAGGCGTTAAGCGATGATGCATGTCATGCAGCAAATGTTCATCAAAACCAAACTTGTTACGTACCGCGTCGAACAGTTTTGGCATGAAGTCGAGATATTTTTCCGTTGACCACAACTGCTCTTCTGGCCACTGCCCTTTGGTCGCAGGTTCATAGGCCTGCCCTTTTCCTTTGGACATACCGTAAGTCGTTTTCATGCCAGGAATACCGCACTGCACGCGGATGGCCTTGAATCCCAGTTCCTGATGACGGGCATAATCATCCAGTGCCTCATCAATACTGTGACCGGTGGTATGGCAATAGACCATCACCCCTTCGCGAGACGCGCCGCCGAGTAACTGGTAAAGCGGCATGTTGGCAGCTTTGGCTTTAATGTCCCATAGCGCCATATCAACGGCTGAAATGGCCGACATAGTCACCGGGCCGCGACGCCAGTAAGCACCTTTATAGAAAAACTGCCAGATATCTTCGATACGGTGGGCATCGCGGCCTATAAGTTGCGGACACAGGTGATCCTGCAAATAGGACGCAACGGAAAGCTCGCGTCCGTTGAGAGTGGCATCACCAAGACCGGTAATACCGTCCTCGGTGGTGATTTTTAAGGTGACGAAATTACGCCCCGGACAGGTAACAAAAACTTCAGCCCCTACAATCTTCATGTTCTATTCCTTGCATCGCTTATCGTGATGCATGAAATCTACGCAACTGAGCTACTACCATACAAGTATGAAGATCAAAAAAAGCCAGAACGATCACAAAAAAAAGCGCATATTTGCGCCATGAATAGTTCTAAAAATAGTCAAAGCTTATTGTTTTTCAGTGCCCTGAAAACGCGTATGTCATTGATAATAAAATATCTTATAGACCAGAAAAATCAGGCACGTCCCCAGCCAGCAACAATAATCAACATACCGCAAAGCGCAATTATCGCGCCTGTCCAGTCGTAGAGACTGAGCTTCACCCCATCCACCACACGCAGCCAAATCAACGCCGTACAGACATAAACGCCACCATAAGCCGCATAAACTCGCCCACTTGCTGCGGGATGTAACGTTAACAGCCAGACAAACAGCGCCAGGGAAATCCCCGCCGGAACCAACAGCCAGACGCTGGCATTTCGTTTCAGCCATAACCAGGGTAAAAAGCAACCCATGATTTCACACAGGGCAGTAACAAAAAACAGTAATGTTGTTTTAATCATCTTTGTCACTTATTGACATCATGTATATTTATAGGGCGACATAATATCATCAACATATACATCCTTCTGTTACGTTTCGTGTTCACAGTGGATCGTGTAAAATCGCCTTTAATCATTCATACAAGGAATGAATCATGAATATCACTCTCTGCAAAAAACTCAGCCTGCTCGCTTTTCTGCTGCCTTGCGCACTGGCATTTAGCGCAACTACTCATGCAGAAACTAACAAACTGGTGATTGAATCTGGCGACAGCGCACAGAGTCGCCAGCAGGCGGCGATGGAAAAAGAGCAATGGAATGACACGCGTAATCTGCGTCAGAAAGTCAACAAACGCACCGAGAAAGAATGGGATAAAGCTGACGCCGCATTCGATAACCGCGATAAATGTGAGCAGAGTGCCAACATTAATGCCTACTGGGAGCCGAATACTTTACGCTGTCTGGACCGTCGTACTGGCCGCGTAATCATCCCCTAACCTGTTATTGATATAAGGAATGTAAGGACACGTTATGACAAGCGCCCACAGTGTTAAGCTACGTCCGCTGGAGCGTGAAGATTTACGCTATGTGCATCAACTCGACAATAACGCCAGCGTAATGCGTTACTGGTTTGAGGAACCCTACGAAGCCTTCGTTGAACTCTCTGATCTGTACGATAAACATATTCACGATCAGAGTGAACGCCGTTTCGTCGTGGAATGTGATGGCGAAAAAGCCGGTCTGGTAGAGCTGGTGGAAATTAACCACGTCCATCGCCGCGCTGAATTTCAGATAATCATCTCCCCGGAATACCAGGGTAAAGGTCTGGCAACCCGCGCCGCGACATTAGCGATGGATTATGGCTTCACTGTTCTTAATCTCTATAAACTTTATCTGATCGTCGATAAAGAGAATGAAAAAGCGATTCATATTTACCGTAAGCTCGGTTTTACGGTCGAAGGTGAACTGATGCATGAATTCTTTATTAACGGTCAATATCGCAATGCCATTCGCATGTGCATATTCCAGCATCAGTATCTGGCGGAACATAAAACGCAGGGGCAGACTCTACTGAAACCGACCGCGCAATAGCATTAATAATAATCAATGGTATTTTTGAGAGCCTGTTTAAGATTCTGTGTAAATGCCTTTTCTCAGAAGTGACCGTCCAGGCGGTCACCGAACTCGATAATAAAGCGGCTCATTGCCATTCGCCAGTCCTTCAACGGCATCGTCCATTTCTGGGACGCAGACTGGATTGCCAGCCACACCACTTTTTTCACCGAGTCGTCTGTCGGGAACACTTTACGCTTTTTGAGCGCATGGCGGATCACGCTGTTTAGCGACTCGATGGCATTCGTCGTATAGATCACTTTGCGGATGTCCGTTGGATAAGCGAAGAACGTGGCAAGATTCGGCCAGTTAGCCTGCCAGCTTCGGCTTATCTGAGGATAGCGACAGTCCCAGGCCGCAGCGAACGCTTCCAGTGCCTGCTGGCCTGCCTCTTCCGTGGGAGCCTGATAAATCGCTTTCAGGTCGCGAGTGACGGCTTTGTAGTCCTTCCATGACACGAAGCGCAGGCTGTTGCGCACCATATGCACGATGCATAACTGGATGCGGGCCTTCGGATATACTGTGTTGATGGCATCCGGGAAGCCTTTCAGGCCATCCACACAGGCGATGAGGATATCGTTCAGACCGCGGTTTTTCAGTTCAGTCAGCACATTGAGCCAGAACTTCGCCCCTTCATTTTCGGCCAGCCACATACCCAGCAGTTCTTTCTGACCTTCGATATTGATGCCCAGTGCCAGGAACACCGATTTGTTGATGACGCGACTGTCCTGCCGAACTTTCAGGACGATACAGTCAAGATAAACAATGGGGTAAACAGCATCCAGTGGTCGGTTTTGCCATTCTACAACCTGCTCCATCACGGCATCGGTAACCTTTGATATCAGTGCCGGTGAAACATCTGCGTCATACAGTTCTTTGAACGCAGCAGCTATCTCACGGGTGGTCATCCCTTTGGCATACAACGAGAGGATCTGGTTATCCATCCCGGTAATACGGGTCTGATTTTTCTTTACCAGTTGTGGTTCGAAGGTACCGTCACGATCGCGCGGAGTACGCAGTTCCAGTGGACCGTCGCCTGTGATAACGGTCTTTGTGGAAAAACCGTTGCGGGAGTTAGCTCCTGGTCTGGACTGATTTTTCTCATACCCAGGATGGTGTGTCATCTCTGCATTGAGAGCGGCTTCAACGCTGAGCTTTTTCAGCAGCCGATCAAACTGACTGAGGTCTTCAGGGGTTTTGAGGTTTTTGGCCAGTTCGTTAGCCAGAGCCTGTAACTGTTTTTCGTCCATAAATTAACCTTCATTTGATGCTGGATTGAACATATCAAAATCAGGCAATTACACAAATCTATGTACAGGCTCTGGTGTAAACCCGTTCGACAGCGGGTTTTTCCCCCTCATCCACAATGATTAATTGGCAGTCCACCGGATTGGCGTGGCTGTCATATTCACAGGTCTGCCTGATATTACCAACCTGTTGATTATTCAGCAAAGTAATGGCCGTATAATCGAGTTTTTTGATCGGATCCTTTGACGGTGTCGCGGTGACAGATAACGTTTTGTCGTTGCTTATTGTCGTTTTACCCAGCGGATACCCCTGGCCATCATACCGATACTCCATCTTCATCTGTTTACTGCTGGCTTTAACCACGAAGCCATTATCATCGGTTTCCCAACTCACCCCTGCGGAAGGTAATTCCGCTAACTGACATTTCCCCTGTAAACGTACTCGCTTCTCCAGCGTCTGTGCATCACGGTAATAATTTGCGTCTAACACCAGGGCAACTACAGTATTATTCTCCAGATCCAGCAATTCGAGAGAATCAAAACAGCCTTCTTCCGATAAAGTACCTGAAACGCGCTTCGTTACTTCCCCTTGCTCATTTATTAATGTCTGAGTGAAATCCTTAACCGGACCACGCAGCGGATCAAAATCGAATTCATTAGAGAAACTGGCCATCTCTGGCGTAAAAGAGAGCGTTACTTCTGTGCGGTCACATCCTGTAAGCGTTATCGCGAGCAAACATGGCAGTAATTTGGCATTCACATCAGTCACCTGACAGTAAAGATGATTCTCAATCATAGTAGCAAATACAGTAATTTACACGTGAAATGCTATGCTTAGGTAGTAATATTCATGTAAGGAGCCAATGATGAAAAACGTCGCCTGTAGTGCCGCACTTCTGCTCGCCCTGGCCTCATCCACAGTGCTCGCCGCGTCGGATTCTTGTGAGCGTATAAAAAGCGATATTTCACAGCGCATTATCAATAACGGCGTCCCGGAAAGCAGCTTCACTTTAAGTATTGTGCCGAATGATCAGGTTGATCAGCCTGATTCACAGGTCGTCGGGCATTGTGCCAACGACACGCATAAAATTCTCTATACCCGCACCACCAGCGGTAATGTTTCTGCCCACTCTCAACCAACCCATGATAGTGGCCCTGCCGAACCGCAGCAATAAACCTGTGGCTGCCTGATGTGATCAGACAGCCACAAAAATCTGCTTCTAAAGCGACATTAGCTCACCTTCTGACATCCTTTTCTATTGATATGGATTAATAACTCTTAACTCCAAATGGGTAGACTTCATCTATTGTTAGCACGCTAAATATTCAATATATAAGCAAATATATAACGATAGATATCAGGGAGTGAGTTATGTCCAAAAAAGAACAACCGGTGGGCATTAGCCGCAGAACATTAGTTAAATCTACCGCTATTGGTTCGTTGGCATTGGCAGCAGGCGGTTTTTCATTACCTTTTACGATGCGTAGTGCGGCGGCGGCAGTGCAACAGACCAGCGAAAAAGTAGTCTGGGGGGCCTGTTCCGTCAACTGTGGTAGCCGCTGCGCACTTCGGCTACATGTTAAAGATAATGAAGTTACCTGGGTGGAAACCGATAACACCGGCGACGACGAATATGGCAATCATCAGGTGCGCGCCTGTTTACGCGGTCGCTCTATCCGTCGACGCATTAATCATCCCGATCGATTGAATTATCCGATGAAACGCGTAGGCAAACGCGGCGAAGGAAAATTTGAAAAAGATTAGCTGGGATGAGGCGCTTGACACTATCGCCACTAGCCTGAAAAAAACCGTCGAGCAATATGGCAACGAAGCTGTTTATATTCAGTACTCTTCGGGGATCGTCGGCGGCAATATAACCCGCTCTTCCCCATCAGCTTCTGCGGTCAAACGCCTGATGAACTGTTACGGTGGTTCGCTTAACCAGTATGGCTCTTACAGTACTGCACAAATTTCCTGCGCTATGCCCTATACCTACGGCAGTAACGATGGCAACAGTACCTCAGATATCGAAAACAGTAAGCTGGTGGTGATGTTTGGTAATAACCCGGCGGAAACGCGAATGAGCGGCGGCGGAATCACTTACTTTCTTGAAAAAGCGCGTGAGAAATCAAACGCCAAAATGATTGTTATCGATCCGCGTTATACCGATACCGCCGCCGGTCGTGAAGACGAATGGATACCTATTCGTCCAGGAACTGATGCTGCGCTGGTGGCGGGTATCGCCTGGGTATTGATTAACGAAAATCTCGTTGACCAGCCATTCCTCGATAAATACTGCGTAGGTTATGACGAAAAAACCTTACCCGCAGATGCGCCGAGAAATGGTCACTACAAAGCGTATATTCTCGGCGAAGGTGACGATAAAACAGCGAAAACGCCGCAGTGGGCTTCGCAAATCACCGGCATCCCTGTAGACCGTATCATCAAACTGGCGCGTGAGATCGGCACAGCAAAACCAGCCTATATCTGTCAGGGCTGGGGGCCGCAACGCCAGGCCAACGGCGAGTTGACCGCACGCGCTATTGCTATGTTACCTATTCTGACGGGCAATATTGGCATCAACGGCGGGAATAGTGGCGCGCGTGAATCAACCTACACTATTACCATTGAACGTCTGCCGGTACTGGATAACCCGGTCAAGACGTCAATCTCCTGCTTTAGCTGGACGGATGCTATTAATCATGGTCCGCAAATGACGGCTACACGTGACGGCGTTCGCGGTAAAGAGAAGCTGGATGTGCCTATTAAGTTCATCTGGAACTATGCGGGCAATACCCTGGTAAATCAGCATTCGGACATCAACAAAACGCATGAAATTCTTCAGGACGAATCGAAATGCGAAATGATTGTGGTCATCGAAAACTTTATGACCTCTTCGGCAAAATACGCCGACATTCTGCTGCCAGACCTGATGACCGTTGAGCAGGAAGATATTATTCCTAACGATTACGCCGGTAACATGGGATACCTCATTTTCCTCCAGCCAGCCACCAGCGAAAAATTCGAGCGCAAACCGATTTACTGGATCCTGAGCGAAGTCGCAAAACGGCTTGGGCCTGATGTCTATCAGAAGTTCACTGAAGGACGTACTCAGGAACAATGGTTACAACATCTGTACGCCAAAATGCTTGCCAAAGATCCGGCGTTACCGCCTTACGACGAACTGAAAAAAATGGGTATCTATAAGCGTAAAGATCCCAATGGTCATTTTGTCGCCTACAAAGCATTTCGTGACGACCCCGAAGCGAATCCACTAAAAACACCATCCGGTAAGATTGAAATATATTCCAGCCAATTGGCGGAAATTGCCCGTACCTGGGAGCTGGAAAACGATGAAGTGATAAGCCCACTGCCGGTTTACGCCTCAACCTTTGAAGGATGGGATTCCCCTGAACGCAGCACCTTCCCACTACAACTGTTTGGTTTCCATTATAAATCCCGTACTCACTCCACCTACGGCAACATTGATGTGCTGAAGGCGGCCTGCCGTCAGGAAGTATGGATCAACCCTATCGATGCGCAGAAGCGAGGTATTGCCAACGGCGATATGGTACGGGTGTTTAACCATCGTGGCGAAGTCCGTCTGCCAGCGAAAGTGACACCTCGTATTATCCCCGGCGTTAGCGCTATGGGTCAGGGGGCATGGCACGAAGCCGATATGTCTGGTGATAAAATCGATCACGGCGGTTGTATTAATACCCTGACCACTCTGCGCCCTTCACCACTGGCGAAAGGCAACCCGCAGCACACCAATCTGGTTGAGATCGAGAAGGTTTAAGGAGTAGCCCATGACAACGCAATATGGATTTTTTATTGATTCCAGTCGCTGCACCGGTTGTAAAACCTGCGAACTGGCGTGCAAAGACTTTAAAGATCTTGGCACCGAGGTAAGTTTCCGCCGTATTTATGAATACGCGGGTGGCGACTGGCAGGAAGATAACGGTGTCTGGCATCAGAACGTGTTCGCCTATTATCTCTCGATTTCCTGTAACCATTGCGATGATCCTGCCTGTACAAAAGTATGCCCCAGCGGCGCAATGCATAAGCGTGAAGATGGCTTTGTGGTGGTTGATGAGGATATTTGTATCGGCTGTCGCTACTGCCATATGGCCTGCCCCTACGGCGCGCCACAGTACAATGCGGAAAAAGGACACATGACTAAGTGCGATGGTTGTTATTCACGCGTCGCCGAAGGGAAACAGCCAATATGCGTCGAATCATGCCCGCTGCGCGCCCTTGAGTTCGGTTCGATTGAAGAGCTACGCCGGAAGCACGGCACTCTGGCTGCCGTCGCGCCACTGCCGCGCGCACATTTCACAAAACCCAATATCGTTATCAAACCTAACGCCAACAGCCGCCCAACCGGCGATACCACTGGTTATCTGGCTAATCCGGAGGAAGTTTAAAATGGGAAATGGATGGCATGAATGGCCACTAATGGTCTTTACCGTATTGGGCCAATGTGTTGTGGGCGCGCTGATTGTTAGCGGAATTGGCTGGTACGCTGCCAAAAATGACGCAGACCGTCAGCGTATTGTCCGTGGCATGTTTTTCCTCTGGTTGCTGATGAGCATCGGTTTTATCGCCTCTGTCATGCACCTGGGATCGCCACTACGTGCGTTTAACTCACTGAATCGAATCGGATCTTCGGGCTTGAGTAACGAGATTGCTGCCGGTTCATTGTTCTTTGCCGTTGGCGGGTTATGGTGGCTGGTGGCGGTCATCGGTAAGATGCCGCAAGCGTTGGGAAAACTCTGGTTACTTGCCAGTATGGTGCTCGGCGTTGTTTTCATTTGGATGATGACCTGTGTTTATCAAATCGACACCATACCAACCTGGTATAACGGTTACACTACACTGGCTTTTTTCCTGACGGTCTTGCTGAGTGGACCGATACTTGCGGCCGCTATTCTGCGGGCCGCCCGCGTTACGTTTAATACCACGCCGTTTGCCATCATTAACGTTCTGGCGCTGATCGCCTGTGTCGGAGTGATTGTGCTGCAAGGTTTGTCTCTGGCATCCATTCACTCATCTGTACAACAAGCCAGCACGTTGGTGCCAGATTACGCCTCATTACAGGTCTGGCGTGTGGTATTGTTATGCGCTGGTCTGGGATGCTGGCTGTGTCCGTTAATCCGTCGCCATGAACCTCACGTTATCGGGCTTGTGCTGGGGTTAATCCTCATACTTAGCGGCGAGATGATCGGGCGTGCGCTCTTTTATGGCCTGCATATGACCGTCGGAATGGCCGTCGCAGGTTAACAAATTAGTGCGGGTGACCCCGCACGTTTCAGGATGATAAGAATGACGCATTTTTCACAACAAGATAATTTTTCTGTCGCGGCGCGCGTGCTGGGCGCGCTGTTTTATTACGCTCCAGAGAGTGCAGAAGCCTCTCCGTTGGTTTCTGCGTTAACCGGCGACGGCTGGGATACCCAGTGGCCCTTGTCACAAACGTCATTAGCACCGCTGGTAACGACTTTTAAGGAAGAGTGTGAAGAGTCGCGTAATCAGGCCTGGCAACGGCTGTTTGTCGGCCCGTATGCGCTACCGTCACCGCCGTGGGGATCTGTCTGGCTGGATCGCGAATCGGTGCTGTTTGGCGATTCTACATTGGCGCTCCGTCAATGGATGCGCGAAAAAGGCATTCAGTTTGAAATGAAACAAAACGAACCGGAAGATCATTTTGGTTCACTGCTATTGATGGCGGCATGGCTGGCAGAGAACGGTCGCCAGACCGAGTGCGAAGAATTGCTGGCGTGGCACCTTTTACCGTGGTCGACACGTTTTCTTGAGGTGTTTATCGAAAAAGCAGAACACCCTTTTTATCGCTCACTCGGTGAGCTGGCCCGTTTAACACTGGCACAATGGCAGTCACAATTGTTAATTCCTGTCGCGGTTAAGCCTCTGTTTCGTTGAATAATCGTTAGTATGACCGAAAGGCGGTAACTGCACGCCTTTCGGATAAAATAAGTGACAACGTCACGATTAATTTCTCATAAAGCACATACAGCTTTTGCTCCAGACCCCTTTTCCCGCAAAATAGATGCCTGTGTTTAATTTGCCATTTCTGCTCATGCATCATCTACACATCTACCCGGATCTACGCACCATGTTCCGCCGTCTGTTTATTGCGACGGTGATCGGTATTCTCGCGGCTCTTGCCGTCGCAGGGTTTCATCATGCGATGCTGTTGCTGGAGTGGTTGTTCCTGAACAATGATTCCGGAAGTCTGGTTAATGCTGCCATGAACCTTTCGCCGTGGCGTCGCCTGCTAACTCCGGCACTTGGCGGACTGGCAGCAGGTCTATTGCTGATGGGATGGCAGAAATTCACGCAACAACGCCCTCACGCGCCTACCGATTATATGGAGGCATTACAAACCGATGGGCAGTTTGATTATGCCACCAGTCTGGTCAAATCTTTCGTGTCTTTGCTGGTGGTGACGAGCGGCAGTGCCATTGGACGTGAAGGTGCGATGATCCTGTTGGCAGCGCTTGCCGCCTCCTGGTTTGCACAACGTCTTACACCGCGTGAAGAGTGGAAATTGTGGATTGCCTGTGGCGCTGCTGCGGGGATGGCTGCGGCCTATCGCGCCCCGCTTGCCGGAAGTTTGTTTATTGCTGAAGTGCTGTTTGGCACCATGATGCTGGCCTCTCTCGGTCCGGTGGTAATTTCCGCCGTAGTGGCACTGCTTGTCAGCCATCTTCTTAATAATAGCGATGCTTTGCTCTACAGCGTGCAACTCTCAGTAATAGTTAAGACCCGTGACTATGCGCTGATTATTAGTACTGGTGTACTGATGGGACTGTGCGGTCCACTGTTTTTAAAGCTAATGAACGCCAGTCATCGGGGCTTTGTTAATCTCAAACTTGCGCCCCCCTGGCAACTGGCATTGGGAGGTTTGATCGTGGGACTGCTTTCCCTGCTCACACCGGCTGTGTGGGGCAACGGCTATAGTACGGTACAATCCTTTTTAACTGCCCCGCCACTGCTTACGGTCATTGCAGGGATCTTTCTTTGCAAACTTTTTGCCGTGCTGGCCAGCAGTGGTTCCGGCGCGCCAGGCGGTGTGTTTACGCCAACACTATTTATCGGACTGGCTATTGGTATGCTGTATGGTCGTAGCCTGGGGTTATGGCTTCCTGGCGGAGAAGAAATTACGCTGTTACTCGGGCTAACCGGGATGGCAACACTACTGGCTGCAACCACGCATGCGCCAATTATGTCGACATTGATGATATGCGAAATGACCGGGGAGTATCAGCTACTCCCCGGTTTATTAATTGCTTGTGTGATTGCGTCAGTAACGTCGCGGACGTTACACCGTGACTCTATCTACCGCCAACACACTGCGCAGCATGGGTAAGCGGATGTATTGCCCCAGTTCACGCTGTTCTGCGCGCGGCAAATAAGGCAGTTCGCCAATGAGCGGTGCCGGGAGTTTTTTACCCAATACATCTATGATTTCAGCGTAATGTGCTAACCCTGGGTTGATACGGTTAGCCACCCAGCCAATGAGCGGAAGACCATCGTTCGCAATCGCCTGTGCGGTCAGAAGCGCATGGTTAATACAGCCTTCCTGAATGCCCACCACCATCAACACCGGTAGCTGCTCCTGAACCACCCATTCAGAGAGCGGACGCAGGTCATTCATCAGACTACGCCAGCCGCCAGTGCCTTCGACCACCACATGGTCGACTTTATTCGTCAGGTTAGCCAGACCATTTGAAATGAGGGTGTAATTGATCGGGCAACTGTGCGCCACACTACTTTCTTCTTCGCTTAACGCAATGGGATTGACTGCTTCATAAGGCAGTTCAATAGATGAAACACTCTGCAACACCAGAGCATCTTTATTACGTAGCCCATCGGGTGTCTCTTTGCTCCCCTTCGCTACGGGTTTATACCCCGCAACCGTTTTTCCCTGGGAGGCTAACGCTTGTAGCAATGCGCGGGAAACCACCGTTTTCCCTACAGAAGTGTCTGTACCTGTTATAAAGAAACGCTTCAGCATCACTAACTCCACCGTTATGCTTCACAAATATAAGCCAGGAAAATAATTCAACTTTGGAAGTCTAAGTTATGCTTTCCTGCCCCAATTTGAGATAGCGCAAATTTTGGTAGAACAGTTAAAAAATGTTAACCCTGCAACAGACGAATCAACAAAGAACCGTTATACATAGCGTCTTTTACCAATGCGGCTCCCGCCATCGTCCCCTGATTAGAAAACTGAGTGCTTTCGACGCTAATGTGCTGGCTGTAGGCAGGAAGCGCCTGCTGACGGATGCTGTCAGAAATGACAGGGAACAGGATTTCTGCCGCTTTGCTTAACGGCGAACCAATCAGTATTTTTTGTGGGTTAAATAAATTCACCATGATGGCAAGAATGCGCCCAACATGCGCCCCCACACCGGTAATAATATCTTTTGCCAGCAGATCGCCCCGCAGTGCCGCCTGGCACAATGAGTCCACGGTTAACGGCTGTCCGTGTAACATCGAACTCATGGATTGATTCAAACGTAATTGCGCCAGTTCAAGAATGCTGTCAACACTGGCGATGGTTTCCAGGCAGCCGTGGTTACCGCAATAACAGCGTTTTCCATAGGGGTCGACCTGAGTGTGGCCTATCTCCACAAGGCTACTGCTTCCTGCGTGTAACAGATGACCATCGGTAATCACACCCGCTCCCACATTGTGATCGATAACCACCTGAATCACATCGCGCGCTCCGCGGGATGCGCCGAACAAGGCCTCGGCCATCGTCCACGCGCTGATATCATGCTGAATATAAACCGGTACACCGGTATGCTGCTCAAGCGCTTCACCGAGCGGCATCTCTTTTACGTCCTCGTAGAACGGCATACGATGTACAATACCATTTTCCGTATCAATAATTCCCGGCATGGTAATGGCAATAGAAGTCAGGCGCTCGAGTTTTTTCTGATGGCGAATAAAAAACTGATCAATATGAGTAATGATGCGATCCAACAGCGGTAATTCATCCTGCAGCGCCAACTCCAGCGAGTCTTCCACCACCAACTTGCTGCTTAAATCACGCAGTGCAAGAAAAATCTCGCCACGACTAATACGCAAAGAAAGATAGTGCCAGGCTTCCGTTTCTACTACCAACCCCACCGCCGGACGGCCACGGTTTCCAGCCTCTTTAATTTCCAGCTCTTGCACCAGGTGCGCTTCAAGCATTTCGCGGACAATTTTGGTAATACTGGCTGGCGCGAGCTGCGCCATGCGAGAAAGGTCGATACGCGAAATGGGACCAAGCTGATCAATCAGGCGATATACAGCACCTGCGTTGGTCTGCTTTATTTGATCAATGTGCCCCGGCTGGTTTTCAGCAACCACCTCATACTCCCTATATTTTCGCGCTCCGAAATAATCTGTAGGCTATGGTGAAGCACTTCAATGCGTAACGTCAAATTTTTACTTAGCCATGTGATTGACAGCACATTTTTCGGGATTTTTTGCTGAATTTTTCCTCATCAGAGAGCATTCAGTAGCTGAATACGAAAGTTACGTGCTGCCGGGCTTTGTTCATGATGTTTTGGCCAAACCAGCCACATCTCAGAAACCGCATCCTCTTCCGCAATAGATACCCAACGCATTTCATTGAGTTGTACGCGTTTGAAAGAAGCGGGCAAAATCGAAACGCCAAGACCCGCGGAAACCAGGCCGATGATAGTCATCGCCTCGCCGACTTCCTGGGTGATGACTGGGGTGAGATTGTAACGTCGCATCAGGCCGAGAATGTCATCATACAGCCCCGTCCCTACGTGCGGATCAAAAAAAACAAAGGGTTCTTTTGCCAGTTCTGCCAGCGTTACATTCGATTTATTGGCCAAAGGATGATCATGCGGGATCATCGCCATAAGTGGTTCATGCACAATGACCGCGTGGTCCAGCGTCTCCGGCAACACAGTATTTCGTAGCAACCCCATATCCAGCGTCCCTTCGATAAGGGGTGCTATTTGCTCGCGGGTGTTCATCTCGCGTGTCTGCAAATGAACATCAGGAAATTCGCGACGAAACAGCGATAAGGTATCAGATACTGCGCGAATAAATGGCGCTGATGAGGTAAAGCCAATGCGTAACTCTCCCGCCTCTCCCTGATGCAGGCGTTCAGCGCGAGCGGCAGCGTCATCCACCATAGACAGGATTTGCCGACTATCAGCAAGGAACTGCTTCCCTGCTGCCGTCAGCATTACGCTGCGATTGGTTCGTGCCAGCAGTCGCGCGCCAATTTGTTGCTCCAGTATCTGAATCTGCTGGCTTAGCGGCGGTTGTGAAATATTCAGTCGGGCAGCAGCGCGACCAAAATGCAGCTCTTCCGCAACAGCAATGAAGTAACGAAGGTGGCGCAATTCAATATTCATACTTTAAACATCTTATTTGAGACTATTAATATATTAGACATAACAATTCGATTTTCCTAATCTATTCCTAATCCCACATCACGGGCATATTTAGCAAGGATTTCAAGTGAGTCGTACTACAACTGTTGATGGCACTCCGGCAAGTGACACTGACAAGAAAAACCTTTCCCGGACAAACGAATTCATTAAACGCGGTACGCCGCAATTTATGCGTGTCACTCTGGCTCTATTCTCGGCCGGGCTGGCAACCTTTGCGCTTCTTTATTGTGTGCAGCCTATTCTTCCGGTGCTTTCGCAAGAATTTGGCTTAACGCCTGCTAACAGTAGTATTTCACTGTCAATTTCAACGATCATGCTTGCCATTGGTTTACTATTTACTGGCCCACTTTCCGATGCCATAGGTCGCAAGCCGGTGATGGTGACGGCACTACTGTTGGCCTCCATCTGCACGTTACTTTCGACGATGATGACTAGCTGGCTCGGTATTTTGATTATGCGCGCCTTGATTGGTCTGTCGTTAAGCGGTGTAGCTGCCGTTGGCATGACCTACCTTAGCGAAGAGATCCACCCCAGTTTTGTGGCATTTTCAATGGGGCTGTACATCAGCGGCAACTCAATTGGCGGTATGAGTGGGCGCTTAATCAGCGGGGTATTTACTGACTTCTTTAACTGGCGAATTGCTCTGGCGGTTATTGGCTGTTTCGCTCTGACCTCAGCGTTAATGTTCTGGAAAATCCTCCCGGAGTCACGCCATTTCCGCCCATCCTCGTTGCGCCCAAAAACGCTGTTTATTAACTTCCGTCTGCACTGCCGTGATCAGGGATTACCCTTATTATTCGTCGAAGGTTTTTTGCTGATGGGGTCGTTCGTCACTCTGTTTAATTACATTGGTTATCGGTTGATGCTTCCCCCCTGGCATGTCAGTCAGGCCGTGGTTGGCTTATTATCGCTAGTCTATTTGACTGGCACCTGGAGTTCGCCAAAAGCAGGCACCATGACTACCCGCTTCGGTCGTGGTCCGGTGATGTTATTTTCGACAGGTGTCATGCTTTTTGGCCTTCTCCTGACATTGTTCAACCCACTGTGGTTGATTTTGCCGGTATGATGCTTTTCTCTACAGGATTCTTTGCCGCTCACTCTGTCGCCAGTAGCTGGATTGGCCCACGTGCTAAACGCGCCAGAGGCCAGGCTTCCTCGCTGTATCTATTTTGTTACTATCTGGGTTCAAGTATTGCAGGGACATTAGGTGGCGTCTTCTGGCATAACTATGGCTGGAACGGCGTCGGTGCATTTATTGCCGTGATGTTGGTGGTCTCTATTCTGGTCGGAACACGTTTACATCATCGCCTGCACGCCTGAAAAATAAGCCCGGACTGAGTTAAAACCTGTCCGGGCTTATTGTCTGCTCAACTCAACGTTAATAACCATCCCAAAATAGACGAAGTGCCGGCCATTTCCCGCAGTGCATCTAACGCCATCAGGATAATAAGCACCCCCAAATAAACGGATTCATTTTTCTGTGTGTCATTTATTGTTAATACACGGTGATTCTACCAATTTATAGGTAATGAAAAAGTTAAGTCAATCAATACTACCGATATTGGTGGGAAAATCTCCTTAAGTCACAATGCGTTATTATTTCTCACGTCATCGCTACTCGCTTTGTACATATCGTTACATGCCGAAACCAACCACTCACGGAAGCCTGCTATTTCCAGAGATATAGTCATTACATCGGCCCCGCAGTGGGGTTGCATAAAAAACCAAATTGAGGGTATGACAATGAAAAAAGTATTAGCTCTGGTTGTTGCCGCTGCTATGGGTCTCTCTTCTGCTGCCTTTGCCGCAGAGACTGCGACCACGCCTGCTCCGACTGCTGCTACCAAAGCAGCGCCTGCAAAAACCATTCATCATAAAAAACAGCATAAAGCAGCGCCCGCCCAGAAAGCGCAAGCGGCTAAAAAACATCATAAAAAAGCAAAAACTGAACAGAAAGCACCTGAGCAAAAAGCACAGGCCGCCAAAAAGCACAGCAAAAAACACAGCCAGCAACAACCGACAAAACCTGCAGCACAGCCAGCCGCATAAGTTTTCGACAGCAATAGTGGCGCGCCCCCTCGCGCCTGAAAATTACGGTGCTAAGCGGGTAACGTTTAGCACCGCCTTTAGCGGAGGGTACTATGGTGGGCCGTTATCGCTTTGAGTTCATTCTTATCATCCTTATTTTATGTGCGCTGATTGCCGCCCGTTTTTATCTTTCCTGAGCGTAGTTATCTGATTTTACTCCCACTTTCATCCCGTCCCGTCTATAGTATTTACGAGGGTTTGCTTTTAATAATCATAATTACTCGCCAGAGTGTGATATGCGTACAACCATTGCTGTAGTACTGGGTGCAATTAGTCTGACATCTGCATTTGTGTTTGCGGATAAACCGGACGATCCTAAATCGGCTCATGATGAGGTCAGCACCCTATTTTTTGGTCATGATGATCGTGTACCGGTAAATAACACGACCCAATCGCCGTGGGATGCGGTTGGGCAACTGGAAACGGCCAGCGGCAATTTATGTACGGCGACGCTGATTGCGCCTAATCTCGCATTAACTGCGGGCCACTGTTTATTAACGCCACCAAAAGGTAAACCAGACAAAGCAATTGCGCTGCGTTTTGTTTCGAATAAAGGGCTATGGCGCTATGAGATCCACGATATTGAAGGTCGTGTTGATCCGACGCTAGGGAAACGGTTAAAGGCTGATGGTGATGGCTGGATTGTCCCGCCCGCAGCCGCGCCGTGGGATTTCGGTTTGATTGTGCTGCGCAATCCCCCTTCTGGTATTACGCCGTTGCCATTATTTGAGGGAGATAAAGCCGCGCTTACCGCCGCATTAAAAGCGGCTGGTCGTAAAGTGACTCAAGCGGGGTATCCCGAAGATCATCTTGATACCTTATACAGCCATCAAAATTGCGAAGTGACTGGCTGGGCGCAAACCTCAGTGATGTCGCATCAGTGCGATACCCTACCGGGTGACAGCGGTTCGCCACTAATGCTGCATACTGATGACGGCTGGCAGTTAATTGGTGTGCAAAGTTCAGCTCCTGCAGCGAAAGATCGCTGGCGCGCCGATAACCGGGCCATTTCTGTCACCGGTTTTCGCGACAAGTTAGAAGAACTGACCCGGCAATAATGTTCAAACGCTGCCCGCATTGTCGGGCAGCGTGGTCATCAGGCGAGTTTCACCATGATCATTCCGGCCAATAGCAAGATCAGGCCAACCCAGCCTTTGCGATTTAAACGTTGACCAAACAAGATCCACCCCGCAGCTAAAGTGGCGGTAATACCAAACCCACCCCACAATGCATAGGCTACAGACAAGTCGATCCCTTTAACGGCCTGCGAAAGCGCGCTAAAGGCAGCAAGCACCGCCGCCAGCGAGAGCAAGCCATAAACTTTGCGGCGAAAGCCGTCAGAAAATTTCAAAAAGACGTTAGCCATGATTTCCAGCACAGTTGCCAGTGCCAACCAGGCGGCATGAACCCATTCAAACTGCGCCACGGTTCACCTCCAGCGAGGGTTTACGTACTTTGCGTGTACCAGATTTAATCAACACAATCCCGACAACCAGGGTTGTTAACCCGGCAATTTTTAGCAGCGATAAGCTTTCATCGAATAACAGAACGCTAAATAGCGTAATAAATAAAATACCGATGCCTTCCCACAGAGCATAAGCCACACCAAGCGCTATTTTTTTCACGGCGAATGAAAGAAAAATATATGACAGTGAAATCATCACCAGCATTAAAATAAATCCACCGTTACCGTTACTGACGCTCGCCCATTTCATTGACAGCGTTCCGGTAATTTCTGTGGCAATAGCCAGACCTAATAAAACCCAATAAATATACATCGTCCTTCCCCTGCAAGAGAATTATTTTAATGTTCGCTGAATTCAGCGAAACCAAAGAAAAGTATTCAGTCCAGCGCAGAGCGCCAGCTTTGACAGAAGAAAGGACTAAAGCGCGTTGCGCCAGTGTTGCTCGCCTGCGAGCAAGATGCTGGATGAGGTACGAAGATGGGTAAATGTAGAAAATAACGTCCTGAACAAATTGTCCATAATATTACAATTATCCGCAGTGTTGCTTCTCGTCATCGCGGATGATAATTGTCCTCGGTAGTTGTACACGCCTGATTTGTATCATAGCTTAAGAATTAACTCAAAACATTTTCATATCTTTACCTGAGTAGTTTGATTTTCGTTATAATGCCGCAGAAAAAATATTATTAGCGAAGAAAAAAACGGGGATAAACATGGCAAAGCCGATCATCACGCTCAATGGCCTAAAAATCGTCATTATGTTGGGAATGCTGGTCATTATTCTCTGCGGTATCCGGTTTGCCGCCGATATCATCGTCCCCTTTATCCTCGCCCTATTTATCGCAGTCATTCTTAACCCGCTGGTACAACGCATGGTTCGCTGGCGAGTACCGCGCGTACTGGCGGTGTCGATTTTAATGACCATCATCGTAATGGCGATGGTGCTTATGCTGGCCTATCTCGGCTCAACACTCAATGAACTGACCCGCACTTTGCCACAGTATCGCAGCTCAATCATAAAGCCTCTGCAAGCTCTGGAGCCTTTATTACAGCGCGTGGGTATTGATGTCTCAGTTGACCAACTGGCGCATTACATTGACCCGAACGCGGCGATGACGTTACTGACCAACTTACTGACGCAGTTATCTAACGCCATGTCATCAATATTTTTATTGCTGTTGACGGTGCTGTTTATGCTGCTCGAAGTTCCGCAACTGCCCGGCAAACTCCAGCAAATGATGGCACGTCCGGTCGAAGGAATGGCGGCGATTCAGCGCGCGATTGACAGTGTGTCGCATTACCTGGTGCTGAAAACGGCCATCAGCATCATCACCGGACTGGTCGCCTGGGCGATGCTCGCAGCACTGGACGTTCGCTTTGCTTTTGTCTGGGGATTGCTGGCCTTTGCGCTTAATTACATTCCTAATATTGGTTCGGTCCTTGCGGCTATTCCCCCTATCGCCCAGGTACTGGTGTTTAATGGTTTCTACGAAGCGTTGTTGGTGCTGGCGGGATATCTGCTGATTAATCTGGTCTTCGGTAATATTCTGGAACCACGCATTATGGGACGCGGATTGGGGCTTTCCACACTGGTGGTCTTTTTGTCGTTAATTTTTTGGGGATGGTTGTTAGGACCGGTGGGGATGCTGCTTTCGGTGCCGTTGACGATTATTGTCAAAATTGCGCTTGAACAAACAGCGGGAGGTCAAAGCATCGCCGTGCTGTTAAGCGATCTCAAGAAAGAGTAACGGCCTCCGCAGAGGCCGTTGAGGTTACAGTGCTTTCAGAATCGCATCCACGCTGGCTTTGGCGTCACCAAACAGCATGTGGGTGTTTTCCTTGAAAAACAGCGGGTTTTGCACACCAGCATAGCCGGTGTTCATCGAACGTTTAAAGACAATCACGTTCTGCGCTTTCCACACTTCCAGCACAGGCATACCGGCAATTGGGCTTTTCGGATCGTCCTGCGCCGCCGGGTTAACCGTATCGTTCGCACCAATTACCAGCACGGTATCGGTATCAGCAAAGTCATCGTTGATCTCGTCCATTTCCAGCACGATGTCATACGGCACTTTCGCTTCTGCCAGCAATACGTTCATATGCCCAGGCAAACGCCCCGCAACCGGGTGAATACCGAAACGCACGTTGATACCGCGGGCACGCAGTTTCTCGGTGATTTCTGCCACCGGATATTGCGCCTGCGCGACTGCCATGCCGTAACCAGGGGTGATGATCACTGAATGCGAATTTTTCAGCAGTTCCGCCGTCTCTTCCGCCGTAATTTCGCGATGTTCACCCACTTCCTGATCGTCGCCGGTAGAGGAACCATCGGTGCCGAAACCACCCGCAATGACGCTGATAAAGGAACGGTTCATCGCCTTACACATGATGTAAGAAAGGATTGCCCCCGAAGAACCGACCAGCGCACCGGTCACAATCAGCAAGTCGTTGCTGAGCATAAAGCCCGCGGCCGCTGCCGCCCAACCAGAGTAAGAGTTCAGCATCGACACCACCACTGGCATATCTGCGCCACCGATGGAAGCCACTAAATGCCAGCCGAAGACCAGTGCAATGGCGGTCATTATCAGCAATGCCAGAACTTGCAGGCCAACGCTTTCGGTGCGGACAAACACAATCAGCAGCAGGAAGGAAACGACCAGAGCAGCCAGATTCATTTTGTGACGGTTTGGCAGCATCAGCGGTTTAGACGAAATTTTGCCGCACAACTTACCGAATGCCACGACCGAGCCGGTGAAGGTCACCGCACCAATGAAGATACCGAGGAATACTTCCGTCAGGTGAATGTTGGCCAGAATCGGAGCCATATCCGCATCGTGATGCAGATAGCTATTAAAACCAACCAGCACCGCCGCCAGCCCCACAAAACTATGCAGGATCGCCACCAGTTCCGGCATTTCAGTCATTTCGACCTTCTTCGCCAAGCGGATACCAATTGCGCCACCGATGACCATCGCCAGCAAGATCCAACCAACATTGCCATTATCCGGCCCCAAAATAGTAGCGATTAACGCAATCGCCATCCCGGCGATACCGAAGTTGTTACCCTGGCGAGAGGTTTCATGTTTCGAAAGCCCGGCCAGGCTGAAGATAAACAGGATCGCGGCAACAATGTATGCAGCTGTAACTAATCCTCCAGACATATGTTACCCCTTAGTTTTTGCGGAACATTTTCAGCATACGCTGAGTCACGGTGAAGCCACCGAAAATATTAATGCTGGCTATAAGCACCGCGATAAAACTAAGGAAGCTAACCCAGCCGCCCTGGCCAATCTGCAACAGTGCTCCGACAACAATAATCCCTGAAATCGCGTTGGTGACCGACATCAGCGGCGTATGTAGCGCGTGCGATACATTCCACACCACGTAATAGCCCACAACGCACGCCAGCGCGAACACGGTGAAATGCCCGAGGAACTCTTTTGGTGCAACATTTGCCAGCCAACCGAAGAGGATGATTGCCAACGCCATCAGGGCGTATTTACGCCACGGTGAACAGGTGCATTTTTCCTCAGCTTTGACTTCCGGTGCGGCTTTCTGTGTCGCCTGTGGCTGGGCTGAAACCTGAATCGGCGGTGCCGGCCAGGTAATTTCGCCAGCACGAATCACGGTCACGCCGCGAATCACTACATCATCAAAATCAACAGTAATGTTGCCGTCTTTCTCCTTGCACAACAGCTTCAGCAGATTGACAAGGTTGGTGCCGTAAAGCTGTGAGGATTGTGTTGGCAGACGCCCCGGAAGATCGGTATAACCAATCACTTTGACGCCATTTTCCGTAGTGAAGATTTCACCCGGCACGGTGTATTCACAGTTACCGCCGTTTTGTGCGGCCAGATCGACAATCACACTGCCCGACTTCATGGAGTCAACCATTTCGCGGGTAATCAGTTTCGGTGCCGGTTTACCTGGAATAAGCGCGGTGGTCACAATGATATCGACCTCTTTTGCCTGCGCAGCAAAGAGTTCCATTTCTGCCTTGATGAACGCTTCCGACATCACTTTGGCATAGCCATCGCCGCTGCCTGCTTCTTCTTTGAAATCCAGTTCGAGGAATTCCGCGCCCATACTTTGAACTTGTTCTTTCACTTCCGGGCGGGTATCAAACGCACGCACAATCGCACCGAGACTGTTTGCCGCACCAATGGCCGCGAGACCCGCAACACCCGCACCAATCACCATCACTTTTGCCGGAGGCACTTTACCTGCCGCGGTGATTTGCCCGGTAAAGAAACGCCCAAACTCATGCGCCGCCTCAACAATGGCGCGATAGCCGGCGATGTTCGCCATCGAACTTAACGCGTCCAGTGATTGCGCGCGTGAGATACGCGGTACGGAGTCCATCGCCATCACGGTGACGTTACGTTCCGCAAGCTTTTGCATTAGCTCCGGATTCAGCGCAGGCCAGATAAAACTCACCAGCGTTGTTCCTGGATTCAGTAACGCAATTTCATCATCTAACGGCGCATTGACCTTCAGAATGATATCTGACTGCCAGACGTTATTCCCTTCTACTATTTCAGCGCCCGCTTGCACAAACGCTTTATCGTCAAAACTTGCCAGTTGACCCGCGCCGCTCTCTACCGCGACGG
Source organism: Escherichia marmotae (assembly GCF_002900365.1). NCBI lineage: Bacteria > Pseudomonadati > Pseudomonadota > Gammaproteobacteria > Enterobacterales > Enterobacteriaceae > Escherichia > Escherichia marmotae. Next base: position 790,956 of record NZ_CP025979.1, on the reverse strand, counting down.
TAAAACCCAGTTTCAGCAACTGCTCCACTGTTTTGGGCGTTGCTGCAACACGGGTTTCATTGGTTAACCGTTCTCTTGGTATTCCAATTCGCATGATATTCCCTTCCATCGGTTTTATTGATGATGGTTTGCCTGTGTCAGGAACCACACAAGCCGCTCATATACGAGCTAAATGTTACTCCGTTAAAATAAATTAGTAACAAACGCCCTATAACGTACTGAAAATAATGCTTGCGATCTAGCGCCAAAAATCACTATTTCGGCGTTAACTCGAAAAATATTAACGATTCAGCCTTGATAGTGAGATAAACACCATAGAACAACGGATAAAGGGCGATAATTGTCTCCGATAGCCAGGTAAAACATGAGATCACCCCGGTGCAAACTGTCACTTAACATTAAATTAACTTATACAATTCAGCCGTTTCAGCCGTTGTATGTTGCTACGGTTACTTTTTAATCACAGATGGTTATTCGATCAGGTTTAAAATCAAATCAGGAAGTCTGATATGAAAAATCACGCAGACAGTTACACCGTTTAAATGCAATAATCAGCCACGTTTCTCGTTAATAACAATACCAGTACCTGGTTTGCGCAAGGCGAAGGATTATTTTTATGAAGCTTAAGAACACCCTCCTGGCGTCGGCACTGCTTTCTGCTACGGCATTCTCCGTTAACGCAGCAACAGAACTGACACCGGAGCAAGCGGCAGCGGTTAAACCTTTTGATCGTGTAGTGGTTACCGGACGTTTCAATGCCATTGGCGAGGCGGTGAAAGCCGTTTCCCGTCGTGCTGATAAAGAAGGTGCAGCCTCCTTTTATGTTGTCGACACGTCAGATTTCGGTAACAGCGGTAACTGGCGAGTGGTTGCCGATCTCTATAAGTCTGATGCTGAAAAAGCAGAAACCGAAAAAAATCGCGTGATTAACGGTGTGGTTGAACTGCCAAAAGACCAGGCCGTTCTGATTGAGCCGTTTGACACTGTCACCGTCCAGGGCTTCTACCGTAGCCAACCGGAAGTGAATGACGCCATCACCAAAGCGGCGAAAGCAAAAGGCGCATACTCTTTCTACATCGTTCGCCAAATCGATGCCAACCAGGGCGGTAACCAACGCATTACAGCGTTCATCTATAAAAAAGATGCTAAGAAACGTGTAGTCCAAAGCCCGGATGTGATCCCGGCAGACTCCGAAGCCGGACGTGCAGCCCTGGCTGCCGGTGGCGAAGCCGCGAAGAAAGTTGAAATCCCGGGTGTTGCCACTACCGCATCACCAAGTTCCGAAGTTGGTCGTTTCTTCGAAACTCAGTCCTCAAAAGGCGGACGTTACACTGTCACGCTTCCTGACGGCACTAAAGTCGAAGAACTGAACAAGGCAACCGCAGCGATGATGGTGCCGTTCGACAGCATTAAGTTCTCAGGTAACTACGGTAACATGACCGAAGTCTCCTACCAGGTTGCTAAACGTGCCGCGAAGAAAGGTGCGAAGTATTACCACATCACCCGCCAGTGGCAGGAACGTGGTAATAATCTGACCATCAGCGCAGACCTGTATAAATAACTATTCAGTATCCCAATGAGGCGGCTTTATGCCGCCTTTAGCATTTTTAGTCACAAATTTCCCCGTGACCATTGCATGCAGACACATCTCTTCGTAAAATCCCGCGCTTCAGTGGCAAACACCATTTTTATGCGTCCTGCCCTAATATTTATTCTTTTGAACACCTTTTAAACACTGGATATCGATGGAAAAGAAACTGGGACTGAGCGCACTCACCGCGCTGGTATTAAGCTCAATGCTGGGCGCAGGTGTTTTCAGTCTGCCACAAAATATGGCCGCGGTTGCCAGCCCGGCAGCACTGCTCATCGGTTGGGGCATTACTGGCGCTGGCATTTTATTACTCGCCTTTGCCATGCTGATCCTGACACGCATTCGTCCCGATCTTGACGGCGGCATCTTTACCTATGCTCGTGAAGGTTTTGGCGAACTCATTGGTTTCTGCTCCGCATGGGGATATTGGCTGTGCGCGGTTATCGCTAACGTCTCCTATCTGGTGATCGTCTTTTCTGCATTGAGTTTCTTCACCGATACGCCGGAACTGCGCCTGTTTGGCGATGGCAACACCTGGCAATCGATCGTCGGTGCATCCGCACTTTTGTGGATTGTTCACTTTTTGATCCTGCGCGGTGTACAGACCGCTGCCAGCATTAACCTGGTGGCAACGCTGGCAAAATTGTTGCCATTGGGACTGTTTATTGTACTGGCGCTGATGATGTTCAAACTGGACACCTTCAGACTCGACTTCTCTGGCCTTGCACTTGGTGTACCGGTGTGGGAACAGGTGAAAAACACCATGCTGATCACCCTGTGGGTATTCATTGGTGTGGAAGGTGCGGTGGTGGTTTCTGCGCGTGCGCGTAATAAACATGATGTCGGCAAAGCGACACTCCTGGCGGTACTTTCCGCGCTGGGCGTTTATTTACTGGTCACTCTGCTTTCGCTGGGCGTGGTTGCGCGTCCTGAACTGGCGGAAATTCGTAACCCGTCTATGGCGGGCCTGATGGTGAAAATGATGGGGCCGTGGGGCGAGATTATCATCGCTGCCGGATTGATCGTTTCCGTTTGTGGCGCATATTTAAGTTGGACCATTATGGCGGCAGAAGTCCCCTTCCTGGCAGCGACCCATAAAGCATTCCCGCGCATTTTTGCCCGCCAGAACGCACAGGCTGCGCCATCCGCCTCGCTGTGGCTGACCAACATCTGCGTGCAAATTTGTCTGGTGCTAATCTGGCTGACCGGTTCCGATTACAACACGTTGCTAACCATTGCCTCAGAAATGATTCTGGTGCCCTATTTCCTTGTTGGCGCGTTCTTGCTGAAAATCGCAACCCGCCCGCTGCATAAAGCGGTAGGTGTCGGTGCCTGCATTTATGGCTTATGGTTATTGTACGCCTCTGGTCCAATGCACCTGTTGTTGTCCGTCGTTCTGTATGCGCCGGGGTTGCTGGTATTCCTGTACGCGCGTAAAACGCATACACATGATAATGTTCTGAATCGTCAGGAAATGGTACTGATTGGCATGCTGTTAATTGCCGCAGTTCCGGCGACCTGGATGCTGGTGGGATAACGTTCGTCCCATCGTTGGATAGCAAAGGAGATAACGATGGGTAATACCCAGCCCTTGCCAATATTAATCACTGGCGGAGGCCGTCGCATCGGCCTCGCCCTCGCCTGGCATTTTATTAATCAAAAGCAACCGGTGATTGTCAGCTATCGGACGCACTATCCTGCCATTGATAGCCTGATTCAGGCGGGAGCACAGTGTATTCAGGCTGATTTTTCGACGAATGATGGCGTGATGGCGTTTGCCGATAAAGTATTAAAAAGCACCCACGGCCTGCGTGCCATTTTGCACAATGCCAGCGCGTGGATGGCAGAAAAACCAGGTACGCCACTGGCTGACGTGCTGGCCTGCATGATGCAAATCCACGTTAATACCCCATACCTTCTTAACCACGCTCTGGAAAGATTACTGCGTGGTCACGGGCACGCCGCCAGCGATATTATTCACTTCACCGATTATGTGGTGGAACGAGGCAGCGACAACCATATCGCCTATGCAGCAAGCAAAGCAGCCCTGGATAATATGACCCGCTCATTTGCCCGCAAGCTGGCACCGGAAGTGAAAGTGAATTCTATTGCACCGTCGCTGATCCTGTTTAATGAACATGATGATGCTGAATATCGCCAACAGGCGCTGAATAAATCGCTGATGAAAACCGCGCCTGGCGAGAAAGAGGTGATCGAACTGGTCGATTACTTGCTCACCAGTTGCTTTGTTACCGGGCGCAGTTTCCCGCTTGATGGAGGTCGACATCTGCGTTAATGCAGTTTCATCCAGCAAATAATCAGCACCCATGCGCTTAGTCCCCAGCACACCACAGAACCTACAAAAGCCGCGGGCAAGCGCATGATTCCAGTGAAATACCACAGCGACGCCAGATAAATAAAATAAGGAATGATCGACCACATACTGAAAATGATGGTTGCGCGTAAGGCTTCAATGCCGCGTTCGCTGGCAACAATATAATGCGCGATGAGCGCAAAGGTTGGGAAAAGCGGGATCAGCCCGGCTATGTAGTAATTTTTCGTTTTTGCTAATACACCAATCAACACCACCACCAGCGCACCAAGCGCGGCTTTGATTACCAGCCCCATCTTTTTACCTTAACACTTCCATAACAAGTCCTTAGTAGAATACCTGATGCAAACTTGTTTAGAAACGATTGATAGTAAGTAAAAACGGTGCAGTGTATTGTGACGTTTTTATATCTACCGTGAATAATATGAACACTATCGTATTTGTGGAAGATGACGCAGAAGTTGGTTCACTGATTGCCGCATACCTGGCGAAACATGATATGCAGGTAACCATAGAACCTCGCGGCGACCATGCAGAAGAAACGATCCTGCGGGAAAATCCGGATCTGGTGCTACTCGATATCATGCTACCTGGCAAAGACGGCATGACTATCTGTCGCGATTTAGGTTCTAAGTGGTCCGGACCAATCGTTCTGCTGACCTCCCTCGACAGTGATATGAACCACATTCTGGCGCTGGAAATGGGTGCCTGCGACTATATTCTCAAAACGACTCCTCCTGCAGTTCTGCTGGCTCGGCTACGTTTACATTTGCGTCAGAATGAGCAAGCGACGCTGACCAAAGGCATTCAGGAAACGCCTCTGACGCCCTACAAAGCATTGCATTTCGGCACGTTGACCATCGACCCTATTAACCGCGTAGTCACCCTTGCTAACACTGAGATTTCACTCTCTACCGCCGATTTCGAACTGCTCTGGGAATTAGCCACTCATGCGGGGCAAATTATGGATCGCGATGCGTTGTTGCGAAATTTACGCGGCGTCAGTTATGACGGTCTGGATCGTAGCGTGGACGTGGCTATTTCGCGGTTAAGAAAAAAACTGCTCGATAACGCTGCTGAACCGTATCGTATTAAAACTGTGCGTAACAAAGGCTATCTTTTTGCGCCCCATGCGGCCGTCGGTCCCGTTCCTTATCTCTATTACCTCCATCAAATGCGTTTGTTGGATATCGCGCTGATTGCCTTTATTGCCATCTCTCTCGCCTTTCCAGTGTTTATCTGGATGCGTCCGCACTGGCAGGACATGTTAAAACTGGAAGCAGCGGCGCAACGATTTGGCGATGGCCATCTCAATGAACGCATTCACTTTGATGATGGTTCGAGCTTTGAACGACTGGGCGTAGCATTTAACCAGATGGCGGACAATATCAATGCATTAATTGCCAGCAAAAAACAGCTTATCGACGGGATTGCTCACGAACTGCGAACGCCGTTAGTGCGCCTGCGTTATCGGCTGGAGATGAGCGATAACCTGAGTGAAACAGAGTCTCAGGCTCTGAATCGTGATATCAGCCAACTGGAAGCCTTGATCGAAGAACTGCTGACCTATGCCCGATTAGACCGCCCGCAAAATGAGTTGCATCTTAGCGAGCCAGACCTACCGTTATGGCTGTCAACACATCTGGCCGATATCCAGGCTGTTAACCCCGACAAAACGGTACGGATAAAAACGCTCATGCAAGGTCATTATGCGGCGCTGGATATGCGCTTAATGGCGCGCGTGTTGGATAACTTGATCAATAACGCCCTGCGCTACTGCCATTCAACCGTAGAAACCAGCCTGCTACTGGCAGGAAACAGAGCGACATTAATTGTCGAAGATGATGGGCCAGGAATAGCCCCACAGGATCGCGAGCATGTCTTTGAACCCTTTGTGCGTCTCGATCCTAGCCGTGACCGTTCAACCGGCGGTTGTGGGTTGGGACTGGCGATTGTCCACTCTATTGCACTGGCAATGGGCGGCACGGTTAACTGTGACTCCAGCGAACTGGGTGGTGCCCGCTTCTCGTTTAGCTGGCCGTTATGGCATAACATCCCGCAATTTACCTCTGCCTGACACTACGTGCACGGTGGTCAAGTTACCGCCGTTGTGTTATATAATAAGTATGTTGTAACTAAAGTGGTGATTTTATGGCTCGTTACGATCTCGTTGACCGACTCAATACTACCTTTCGTCAGATGGAGCAAGAACTGGCCGCGTTTGCCGCTGAGCTTGAGCAGCACAAGTTGCTGGTTGCCCGCGTGTTCTCTTTACCGGAAGTCAAAAAAGCGGATGAGCATAATCCGCTGAATTGCATTGAAGTTAAGCAACATCTCGGCAAAGAGGCGCAGGCGCTGGCACTACGTCATTTCCGCCATTTGTTTATTCAGCAACAGTCCGAAAACCGCAGCAGCAAGGCCGCTGTTCGTCTGCCTGGCGTGTTGTGTTATCAGGTCGATAATCTTTCACAAGCGGCGCTGGCAAGTCATATTCAGCGTATCAATCAACTCAAAACCACTTTTGAACATATCGTCACGGTTGAGTCAGAACTCCCCACGGCGGCGCGTTTTGAATGGGTACATCGTCATTTGCCGGGACTGATTACCCTTAACGCTTACCGCACGCTCACTGTTCTTCACGATCCTGCCACTTTACGTTTTGGCTGGGCGAATAAGCATATCATTAAGAATTTGCATCGTGATGAAGTACTGGCTCAACTGGAAAAAAGCCTGAAATCACCACGCAGCGTCGCGCCGTGGACGCGCGAGGAGTGGCAAGGAAAACTGGAGCGTGAGTATCAGGATATCGCCGCCCTGCCGCAGGATGCGAAATTAAAAATCAAACGTCCGGTGAAGGTGCAGCCAATTGCCCGTGTCTGGTATAAGGGAGATCAAAAACAGGTACAACATGCCTGCCCTACGCCGCTTATCGCGTTGGTTAATCGGGATAATGGTGCTGGTGTGCCGGACGTTGGCGAGCTGCTAAATTATGATGCCGACAATGTGCAGCACCGTTACAAACCCCAGGCGCAGCCGCTTCGCTTAATCATTCCACGGCTGCACCTGTATGTTGCAGATTAACGCCCGACTTTCATACTGCCGACCATCTGTTCTGGTCGTACCCAACTATCAAACTCGGCTTCGTTAAGATACCCCAACGCAAGGGCTGCGGCTTTTAAAGTCAGCCCTTCTTTGTGTGCTTTTTTAGCGATCTCAGCGGCTTTGTCATAGCCAATGTGGGTGTTGAGCGCAGTCACCAGCATTAGCGACTCATTGAGCAATTGATTGATTCGCTCACGATTCGGCTCAATTCCCACTGCACAATGTTTGTTAAAACTTTCCATGCCATCCGCCAGTAAGCGCACCGATTGCAGGAAATTGTGGATCACCATCGGGCGGAAGACGTTCAGTTCGAAATTACCGGAAGCGCCACCGATGTTGATCGCCACGTCGTTTCCCATCACCTGACAGCAAAGCATGGTTAACGCTTCACACTGCGTTGGGTTCACTTTCCCTGGCATGATTGAGCTGCCCGGCTCGTTTTCCGGAATTGAGATTTCGCCAATGCCACAGCGAGGGCCTGAAGCCAGCCAGCGGACATCGTTCGCAATTTTCATCAGTGACGCCGCCAGCCCTTTCAACGCGCCATGAGCCTGAACCAGTGCATCGCAGGTCGCCAGTGCTTCAAATTTGTTCGGAGCAGTAACAAACGGCGCACAGGTAATTACCGAAAGCTCATCCGCTACGCGACGGGCATATTCCGGATGGGTATTCAGCCCCGTCCCTACCGCTGTACCGCCCAGCGCCAGTTCCGCCACATGCGGCAGGCTGTATTCAATATGTTTGAGATTATGCTCCAGCATCGCTACCCAGCCGGAAATCTCCTGGCCCAGTGTCAGCGGCGTGGCGTCCTGCAAGTGGGTACGACCAATTTTGACGATATCGGCAAATGCGCGCGATTTCTTATTCAGCGTTTGTGTCAGTGTTTTAAGCTGCGGGATGAGTTGCTTGCGTAGCGCCAGCAGCGCCGCAACGTGCATTGCTGTCGGAAAGACATCATTTGAACTTTGGCTTTTGTTCACGTCGTCGTTAGGGTGAATTTTACGTTCCATTCCGCGCACGCCACCGAGCAGTTCGCTCGCCCGATTGGCCAGCACTTCGTTCATATTCATGTTGCTTTGCGTGCCGGAACCCGTCTGCCAGATAGCCAGCGGAAATTCATCGTCATGCTGTCCCGCCAGCACTTCATCCGCTGCCTGACGGATAGCACTCGCTTTCTCTTCAGAGAGTAAACCTAAATCTTCGTTAACTTTTGCCGCTGCACGCTTAGTCAGCGCCAGCGCATGAATCAGTGAGGTGGGCATTTTCTCCGTGGAAATACGGAAATGCTCCAGCGAGCGTTGAGTTTGTGCGCCCCACAGCTTATCTGCCGGGACATCGATCGCACCCATCGAATCTTTTTCGCTGCGTACTGTATTCATGGCCTGCTCCTCACCTGATTAATTTTTTCTTTCTGTTTTGCTTTCGTTAAGCAACTTTTAGCTCACTCATTATTTACTATTTGGTAACAAATGTTTGGTCTTTCGTGCCATGTAAAAAAGCCGCCCCGAAGTAAAGGGCGGCTCAGATTGTTTGCAAAGTACGCTTTGTTCATGCCGGATACGGCGTGAACGCCTTATCCGCCCGCTTATTTCACGCAGCGGGTACACTGCGTGAGTTGAATCTGCTGGAAGAAGTCATTCCCTTTATCATCAACAAGGATAAATGCCGGGAAATCTTCCACTTCAATTTTCCAGATAGCTTCCATACCCAGTTCCGGATATTCAACACATTCCAGGCTCTTAATACTGCCCTGCGCCAGCACTGCTGCCGGGCCGCCGATACTGCCAAGGTAAAAGCCACCATGTTTTTTACAAGCATCGGTCACCTGCTGACTGCGATTACCCTTCGCCAGCATGATCATACTGCCGCCCTGCGCTTGCAGTTGATCGACGTAAGAATCCATCCGTCCGGCGGTCGTTGGGCCAAGAGAGCCGGAGGCATAACCTTCTGGCGTTTTTGCCGGACCAGCATAGTAAATCGGGTGATCTTTGATGTATTGCGGTAACCCTTCGCCGTTGTCCATGCGCTCTTTCAGTTTGGCGTGGGCAATATCACGACCGACAATAATCGTGCCGTTCAGCGACAAGCGGGTAGAAACGGGATACTGCGACAACTGTGCGAGGATCTCTTTCATCGGACGATTAAGGTCAACGCGCACCGCTTCGCCTTCCCCTGCTTTACGCAATTCTTCCGGGATATATTTGCCTGGATTATGTTCCAGTTTTTCGATCCAGATCCCCTGACGATTGATTTTCGCTTTGATATTACGGTCAGCAGAACAGGAAACGCCCATACCAACCGGACAGGATGCGCCGTGGCGTGGCAGACGAATCACGCGGATATCATGGGCAAAATATTTACCGCCAAACTGCGCCCCCAGACCAAGATTTTGCGCTTCAATCAGCAACTCTTTTTCCAGCTCCACATCACGGAACGCCTGACCGTGCTCATTCCCTTCCGTTGGCAGCTCGTCATAGTATTTAGCGGAAGCCAGTTTTACTGTTTTAAGGTTAGTTTCCGCAGATGTACCACCGATCACAAAGGCAATGTGATACGGAGGACACGCCGCCGTGCCCAGCGTACGCATTTTCTCAACCAGATAATTTTTCAGTTTCCCTGGCGTCAGTAACGCTTTGGTTTCCTGATAGAGATACGTCTTGTTTGCTGAACCGCCACCTTTGGCGATACAGAGGAATTTATACTCGTCGCCATCAACAGCATAAAGATCGATCTGCGCTGGCAGGTTGGTGCCAGTATTCACCTCTTTATACATATCCAGCGCTGCGTTTTGCGAGTAGCGCAGGTTATCTTCGATATAGGTGTTATAGACACCGCGCGCCAGCGCCGCTTCATCACCACCACCGGTCCATACACGCTGCCCTTTTTTACCGACGATTATCGCGGTGCCGGTATCCTGGCAGGTTGGCAGAACGCCTTTTGCGGCGATGTCGGAGTTGCGCAGGAGTTGCAGCGCCACATATTTGTCGTTTTCGCTGGCTTCCGGGTCGCGCAGGATATCGGCCACTTGCTGCTGGTGAGCTGGACGCAGCATAAATGACGCATCATGAAACGCCTGACGCGCCAACAAAGTTAACGCTTCTGGCGCGACTTTCAAAATCTCCTGCCCTTCAAATTCAGATACGCTAACGTGTTCGCTGGTCAGCAGGTAGTACTCGGTATCATCTTTTTTGAGTGGGAAAGGAGCCTGATAATGAAAGGGTTTGTTTGACATTGTTCTCTCACTTACTGCCTGGTTTGGTTATGCTCTGGGCGGGTGTTCCATTGCCCTGTTAAAAGCGAGTTACATTATCCTACACACTTTTTTAACAAAAACTGAGACTAGTACGACTTTTTGCGGCTCCAGGTTACTTCCCGTAGGATTCTTGCTTTAATAGCGGGATTAATTTCCATATTCAAACAGGGATTGATCATGCAAAAACTTATTAACTCAGTGCAAAACTATGCCTGGGGAAGCAAAACGGCACTGACTGAACTTTATGGCATGGAAAATCCATCCAACCAGCCGATGGCTGAATTGTGGATGGGAGCACATCCGAAGAGCAGTTCACGTGTGCACAATGCCGCCGGAGATATCGTTTCACTGCGTGATGTGATTGAGGGTGATAAATCAACTCTGCTGGGAGATGCCGTTGCCAGGCGCTTTGGCGAACTGCCTTTCCTGTTCAAAGTGTTATGCGCAGCCCAGCCGCTCTCCATTCAGGTTCATCCAAATAAACGCAATTCTGAAATCGGTTTTGCCAAAGAAAATGCCGCCGGCATTCCAATGGATGCCGCCGAGCGTAACTATAAAGATCCTAACCACAAGCCAGAGCTGGTTTTTGCCCTGACCCCTTTCCTCGCGATGAACGCGTTTCGTGAGTTTTCCGAGATTGTTTCCCTGCTCCAGCCCGTCGCGGGCGCGCATCCGGCGATTGCTCATTTTTTACAGCAGCCCAATGCCGAACGTTTAAGCGAACTGTTCGCCAGCCTGTTGAATATGCAGGGTGAAGAGAAATCCCGCGCGCTGGCGATTTTGAAATCGGCGCTCGACAGCCAACAGGGTGAGCCGTGGCAAACGATTCGTTTAATTGCTGAATTTTACCCGGATGACAGCGGCCTGTTCTCCCCACTGTTACTGAATGTGGTAAAACTGAACCCTGGTGAAGCGATGTTCCTGTTCGCAGAAACACCACACGCCTACCTGCAAGGCGTGGCGCTGGAAGTGATGGCGAACTCCGATAACGTGCTGCGTGCGGGTCTGACGCCAAAATATATTGATATTCCGGAGCTGGTTGCCAACGTTAAGTTTGAAGCCAAACCGGCCAGCCAGTTGCTGACCCAGCCGGTGAAACAAGGTGCAGAGCTGGACTTCCCGATTCCGGTTGATGATTTTGCTTTCTCGCTGCATGACCTTAGCGATGAAGAAACTACCATCAGCCAGCAAAGTGCCGCCATTTTGTTCTGCGTTGAAGGCGAAGCAACACTGGGTAAAGGTTCTCAACAGTTAGCGCTTAAACCGGGTGAGTCCGCATTTATTGCCGCCAATGAGTCGCCGGTGACGGTGAAAGGCCACGGATGTTTAGCGCGTGTTTACAACAAGTTGTAAGAGCTTACTGAAATAATTAACATCTCTTGCTAAGCTTATTAAAGGCTTATAACACTTCAGGCGGCCAGTCCGCCTGATTTCATTTATGGATAATCATTATGAATAAATCGCTGGTAGCGGTAGGCGTCATTGTTGCGCTCGGCGTAGTCTGGACAGGCGGCGCATGGTACACAGGCAAGAAGATTGAAACCCATCTCGAAGACATGGTCGCACAGGCGAACGCGCAACTCAAACTGACAGCTCCTGAATCCAACCTGGAAGTGAGTTATCAAAACTATCATCGCGGCGTGTTCAGCAGCCAGTTGCAATTAGTGGTGAAGCCCATCGCCGGGAAAGAAAATCCGTGGATTAAAAGTGGCCAGAGCGTCATCTTCAATGAATCTGTTGACCACGGTCCCTTCCCTCTGGCCCAGCTTAAAAAACTGAATTTGATCCCGTCGATGGCGTCGATTCAAACCACGCTGGTCAATAACGCTGTGAGCAAGCCACTGTTTGATATGGCAAAAGGAGATACACCTTTTGAGATTAACTCTCGCATCGGTTACAGCGGCGATTCCAGTTCAGATATCTCGCTCAAGCCACTGAATTACGAGCAAAAAGATGAAAAAGTCGCCTTTAGCGGCGGTGAGTTCCAGTTAAATGCTGACCGAGACGGTAAAGCCATCTTCCTTTCCGGGGAGGCGCAAAGCGGTCGGGTCGATGCAGTTAACGAATACAACCAGAAAGTGCAGTTGACCTTTAATAATCTGAAAACCGATGGTTCCAGCACGCTGGCAAGTTTCGGTGAGCGCGTGGGTAACCAAAAACTGTCGCTGGAAAAAATGACCATTTCAGTGGAAGGCAAAGAACTGGCTCTGTTGGAAGGCATGGAGATCAGTGGTAAATCAGACCTGGTTAATGACGGTAAAACGATCAATAGCCAACTGGATTACTCGCTAAACAGCCTGAAGGTACAGAATCAGGATCTGGGCAGCGGCAAGCTGACTTTAAAAGTCGGTCAGATTGACGGTGAAGCCTGGCATCAGTTTAGCCAGCAATATAACGCGCAAACACAGGCGTTACTGGCACAGCCAGAGATTGCCAACAATGCCGAACTTTATCAGGAGAAAGTGACGGAAGCCTTCTTTAGCGCCCTGCCGCTGATGTTAAAAGGCGATCCGGTAATTACGATTGCGCCGTTAAGCTGGAAAAACAGTCAGGGTGAAAGCGCGCTGAATTTGTCGCTGTTCCTGAAAGATCCGGCAGCGACTAAAGAAGCGCCGCAAACACTGGCGCAGGAAGTTGATCGCTCGGTTAAATCTCTGGATGCAAAACTGACCATTCCGGTCGATATGGCAACCGAACTGATGACTCAGGTGGCGAAGCTGGAAGGCTATCAGGAAGATCAAGCTAAAAAGCTGGCGAAACAGCAAGTTGAAGGTGCATCAGCAATGGGCCAGATGTTCCGTCTGACCACCTTGCAGGACAATGCCATCACCACCAGCCTGCAATATGCTAACGGTCAGATCACGTTGAATGGTCAGAAAATGTCGCTGGAAGATTTTGTCGGTATGTTTGCGATGCCAGCACTTACCGTTCCGGCTGTACCGGCCATCCCGCAACAGTAATTCACAGCCAAAACGCCGGAGAGTTTTCTCTCCGGCGTTTTTTCACTTCAACATAAAGTCATACTGAATACTCATTTTCACATCCCAGTAATTCAGGCGATTGCCCAGCGTACTACCATCGCGCTTTTCCCGTCCTTTATCGGCTGCAAGAAAGAAATTCATCCCTTGTAGCGGCCCTTCGCTGACCCGATAGTTCATACCGCCTAAGATACCTGCGCCTTCAATCCGCACATCTCGTTTACTGGATTCATAGCCGCGAGTCACAATCGGTGCCAATGTCAGCGTAAATTGCGGGGTTAAACGATAATTGACACCCAATTGCCAGGACTGCATACCTTCCCGGTTACGATCAAGACTTAACGAGAAAGGATAACCAATATCGGTGTCCACCACGGCTCCGTTCATCGCATGACGCAGATAACCACCGCTACCAAACACGCTTCCCCACGGCGCGCTCCACGTCAGTTGGCCGCTAACCAGCGCCGTTTCATTGGGCTGGTTGGTGTTACGACTTAAGCCTTCCAGTTGCGCATAAAAGCCGAGCAACTCCCCTTTCAGCGCATAATCCCGGGCGAGCGAAATGCTTTTCTCAAAAATAGTTTGTAGCTGATTAGAAACATCTTTCTGTGCCGATGCCCCCAAAGAATAACGGCTGGTATCATCATGCCAACTGGCAGCTAAAAAAGAACGAGCGCGATGTTTATCGTATTTTCCGGTCTGGCTGTTATAAACACCTTCATCACGGATACCGGTTGTTGAATCAGTCCATAAAAATACCCGGGAGCGCCACATTCCCCACAGTTCAATATTGGGCGTTAAAGCCCAATAACCTAATGCTCCTTCAGAAACGGTCGGTAATGTACGTTGCGAACTGCCAGCAATTAACGGAATACGATAAGGTAAACTACCATAACTATAATCTGTCCCGAAACGACCTAATTTAAGTAAACTCTTTTCACTCGGTTTTATTTTTACCGCACCCAATGCATAGCCAAAACTTTTATCGCCATCAAGATACCATCGGGTACTCATATCAGCACGAGCACCTAATTTATAAACATAATAGGCTCCACCTTCGACGCCAATAATATTAGCGTAATAACCGCTATTAAAATCGAGCAATCCTCCTTGCACCCATGCGTAAATATCTCTTCCCGCGCCAGCACTGGGCTTTGTCAGCCCGGCGCAATTCATTTTTCAGTCTGATTCGTAGTCCCGCTTCATCGTCAGCCAGTTGTGCAGCGTAAGCGGAGGTAAGGCCAGAGGCAGCCGTCAGGGAAATAACGGCCATGGCCACTATTTTTCTCATAGTTGCACCTTTGATGTTCTGATTATTTTTATAAGATATTAATTAATGATATCGCTGATTAATTGCTGCTGCATTTTTTTACGATTATCAATTTCGACCACAATTTCTTTGAATTTTTTATCAGTCAGCGGATAAAACCAAATTATAACGAATGCCAGTAGCATAAATCCGCAAGGGACTAAGGCAATTGATGTGCGGATCCCCATAATAACTTCCGGCGGTTGTGCCTGATTCGCAATATATCCGCTTAATCCCAAAATAAAGGCGGGAATTGAACCCCCTATTGCCTGTCCACATTTTCGGGTAAATGAGAATAATGAATAGGTAAGCCCTTCAATGCGTACACCGGTCAGGTATTCACCATATTCTACAGTATCGGCCTCCAGCGCCCACATCACCGTCATGGTAACGCCCTGACCAACTGAAGCGATGGCTAACGCGATCAGTGCCACCGGCAGCGACCAGACTGAAACCCAGAAGAACAGCAAATAACCACAAGTTCCCAGCAGAGCGCCAATCAGGAAGGTATTCTTTTTACCGATTCTGGCAACCATTCCCGGCACCAGCGGTGCCGATGCCACTGTGCCGACCAGGTTTTGCACCAACACCAGCACAGTAAACAACCCGGCATCATTCAGTACATAGCGCACGTAGAACAACGACGAAGCACTGACCGCGAAGGTCGAGATCAGCACGCATAGCGCGCCAATGCACAACATAAACAGCGGGCGATTCCGTTTCAGCGTTTGCAGGCTGATCTTCAATGACGGCTGCGCCACGATACGCACTACATTCTCGCGCGTCGATTTAAAGCAAATGAAGTAAAGCACCATCCCGGCAATCGCCAGGGTAATCGTCCAGAAATGGTATACCGACACCATCTCCTCCGGGCTGGAGTGCTTAATGCTCGGGCCAATCAGAAAAGCCAGGCAGACAAAGGTCAGCGAAGCGGCAATCCCGCGAGCCGCGCCCAGACGGGCGCGGGATTGTGGTTGTTGGGTCATGGCAGTTGCCAGTGAGCCATAAGGTATATTGACCAGGCTGTAACAAAGCCCCAGCCCCATATAAGTCAAATATGCATACACCACTTTGCTGCTATGACTCCAGTCGGTCGGCACCCAGAAAACCAGCACGCTGAAGATCATTAACGGTGCAGTGCCGAACAGCAAGAAGGGGCGGAATTTGCCCCAACGGGTATTTACGCTGTCTACCACCCGTCCGGCAAAGACGTCAGCAAAAGCATCGAATACCCGCACCAGTAATAGCATGGTGCCCGCCGCAGCGGCACCGACGCCAGCGACGTCGGTGTAGTAACTCAACAGGAAGAGCGCCCCCATGGCGAAGGCGAAGTTATTGGCAACGTCACCGAGGCTGTAGCCGACGATGGTGCGCCATGAGAGTTGTTGATTCATTTTTTGCCTCCCTGCTGCGGTTTTTCACCGAAATTCATGCCAGTCCAGCGTTTTTGCAGCGAGAAAGCCGCCGATTTTGGTTTGCGGTCACGAGTGAAAATCCCTTTCTTGTTACCGCCAACGCGCAGAATGCCCTGCGAAGTCGCAAAATCAGCGAAGTTCCATACCTGTTCACCAACGACAGCACTAACGCGGTCAAAGACGCGGTGATACATATCCAGCCACGCGCACTGATACTCTTCACTCCACATATCGGTGTACATCGAGTGCAGACCGGCTAACGTATCCACCCCGTATTCGGTGATGATAATCGGCTGATGCAGTTTCTCCTGCCACGCAAGCAGTTCTTTTTCCAGTACCTTTTCTGCCGTCTCCAGATCGCCGCTTTGGACATACCAGCCGTAATAACGGTTCAGACACAGCACATCAAAGAGATCGCTGATGGTATCGGTGTGAGCGTCGCAGAACATCACATTGACGCAGGTGATCGGTCGTGTCGGGTCGAGTTTACGCGTTGCTTCTGCCAGTGGCGCGAAATATTCCCGGGCACCTTGCGGGCGGGTATCTGGTTCATTGGCAATGCTCCACATCACCACGCTTGGGTGGTTTTTGTCACGCGCAATCAGTTCTTTAATCGCCTGTAAGTGCGCCTGCTGGGTTTCCCCATTGACCGCCTCTTCGCTGTACAGTTCTTTCGGTTTGTTGCCCGCTTCGAAACCAATTCCTAAAGAAAGGTTAAAGCCGACGGCGGCAGTTTCATCAATCACCACAATGCCATGTTCGTCAGCCCAGTCGAGCATCTCTTCAGCGTAAGGGTAATGCGAGGTGCGGTAAGAGTTGGCACCAATCCAGTCCATCAATGCGTGATCGTGCACCATCAGCACGTTATCGAATCCCTTGCCACGCAAATCCGCATCTTCATGACGACCAAAGCCAGTGAAGTAGAACGGTTTGTGGTTGATCAGGAACTGTTCACCCTTTACTGCCACCGAGCGGATACCGACGCGCAGTGGATAGATGTCGCACTCTGTCTGGCTTTTTGCGGTGACGCACAGTTCATAGAGATACCCATCACCGGGTTGCCAGAGATTCGGGTTCACCACTTGCAAGGTTCCGCTGTGACCTTGTCCGGCTGCGACAACCTGCTGATCAGCATCACGCAGTTCGACGCTGATATCACCATTGGCCACCACCTGCCAGTCAATGGAAGCGTGGTTGCAGTCTTGCGCTACATGCGTCACCACGGTGATATCGTCCCCCCAGGTGTTCGGCGTGGTATAGAGCATTACGCTGCGGTGGATCCCGGCGTAGTTAAAGAAATCATGGAAATAAGACTGCTTTTTCTTGCCGTTTTCGTCGGTAATCACCATTCCCGGCGGGATAGTCTGCCAGTTCAGCTCATTGTTCACACAAACGGTGATACGCACACTTTTTCCGGCAATCACATATGGAGTAACATCGGCTTCAAACGGCGTATAGCCGCCCTGATGCTCCATCACTTCCTGATTATTAACCCACACTTTGCCGTAATGAGTGACCGCATCGAAACGCAGCACGATACGCTGGCCCGCCCAACCTTTGGGTATAAAGACTTCGCGCTGATACCAGACATTGCCCACATAATTACGAATATCCGCATCAGCAAACTGATCGTTAAAACTGCCTGGTACGGCAATCGCCCGACTCTCTTGCAACGTGCTTTCCCACCAACGCTGATCATTTCCACAGTTTTCGCGATCCAGGCTGAATGCCCACAGACCGTCGAGTTTTTTGATTTCACGGGTTGGGGTTTCTACAGGACGTAACATAAGGGACTCCTCATTAAGATAAAAATACTGGTCAACCTTTAATTTGATTAGTTAACCAATTAAGCAATGCAAACAGTTATCTGTGAGAAACCCACGGAAGAGAAATGGAAATAAAAAGAACTGACACCGCGATCAAAAAACCAAAAACTGCAATACCCAGAGCGTGACATGGATCGCATTAATCTCTAAAACAACGTTGACAGAAGCTACAAAATAAGCAACCGAACGTTCGTTCGAGTGATTTAAAAAGCTAAATATCCGTGACATATGGTTGTGGTGTATGTGTTAACGGGATTTTGCGATCAGGCGAGAACGTTTTGGTATGGTGCTGTTAAGGACATTAAATGCGGGCGCAGTGGTCACCGGCCCGCGGCAAGAAGATATCAGGATGCGGTTAAAATACCGCCAATCATCGCACGTAATCCCTGGGCAAATGACGCGTCACCCGCCAGGTCTTCGGCTTCGATGTCGGCCAGTACGCCATAGGTCAGATCCAGCAATAAACGAGAGGTCATCGCCGTGTTAATGTCAGGACTTATCTCACCTTTTTGCTGGGCATCGCGCATACGCTGGGCGATGTATTCGGTGATTGTCAGATGCTTATTCCTGAGCATAGCGGCAACCTGCGGATTGCGCATTCCTTCCGCCATAATCTCTACCACCAGCGCCCGCTGGGCAAAGGCTTCATGCGTCAGGGAGACTATCGACTCGACCATATATTCTACAAAATGAATCCCTTCGATAGGGTCCCGGAAGCGGGCCAGCGCCCTCTCCTGATCCTGGAGGATAATTGCCTGAATCAAGGCTTCTTTAGAAATGAAATGGTGGTAAAGCGTCCCGGGACTTATACCGCAGGATTTACAGATGGCTTTCATCGAGGCACTGTGAAATCCATTTTCTGAAAAAATCTCTCTGGCAGCATTGAGGATCCGGGTCCGTGTCGGTTGTGCTTCAGTCTGCATGTTATCCATCGTTAAACCAATATAGTTAGCATGAATAACTAGTTTACCGCGTTGTCAGGTGAGCGCCTATCATTGCTGTTGAATAGTGCGAAGGCACACCCGATTCGTTTACTATTTACACGATAATTGGTCAACCAATGAACATAACCTGGTTACCAGTTTTCTGGCGTTTTTTCACTGCTGAACTCGCTGTACCGGTAAACAACACTCACTCAGTTGTTTACCGGCCTGCTAGCGATTAATTAAGCTCCTGTACCCCACCGCCGGATACGGTGAGTATTTGCCCGCTTATCCAACTGGCAGCAGGTGAACACAGAAACAGCGCCGCATTAGCAATATCTTGCGGTTGACCCAGACGTCTGATTGGCGTGTGCTGCAACATTTTTTGTTCAATTTCTGGCGTAATAACGGATTTTAGAGCATCAGTTAATATTGCCCCCGGCGCAATGCCATTCACCCGAATATTTTTTTCACCCAGATCAAATGCCATATTTCTCACCAGATGACTGGCCGCAGCTTTAGATGACGCATAGGAAGTCATGTTTTTATTTTTATTTTCTGCAGCCATAGAAGTGATAGTCAGAATAACGCCTCCGCCATTTTTTTCCATTTCTGGCGCAATGAGTTGTGACAGATGGAAAAAAGAAAACACATTCAGTTCATAAGCGCGGCGGAAATCCGCCATTGGCATATCAAACGGTTTAGGACCACCGCCACCCGCGTTGTTAACCAGAATATCCACTTTGCCCAACTTACTGATGGCAAAGTCTGCCAGAGCAGATAATTCCTGTTCGGAAGTAATATCACAACGCCAGGCAAATGCCTGTCCACCAAGCTGTTGAATCTCATCAACAACATGATTTGCTGCATCGGCATTAATATCACTGACCACCACAGATGCACCTGCTGTCGCGAATGTAATGGCAATTTCTTTACCAATACCAGCACCCGCACCGGTGATGATGGCGCATTTTCCGTCGAGTCTCAGGTTGTCAGAATTAAACACATAAACCTCCTGTGAACTTCAGTAAATAAATTAAAAGGCACCGCCTGTGTGCCACATTTTTTATCATTAACCTCGGGGAAAAGACACTACCAGGTATAGCAGATAAAGAGAGATTATTTCGCCGTAATGAGCCGCGCGGGGATAATCAGATTTCGAGAGTGATTCTCTTCGTGACTGATTTTTTGCATCATGCGATCGGCAAGCGTAAAGCCCAGTTCCCGCGCAGGTGTGCAGGCCCAGACAATCGGAAAATCATCAAGAGCAGTTTGCGTTACATCAGTAAATGCCGCTAATGAAACCTGTTGCTCAAAATAACGATCGACCCCGCTTTCGCCGCTTTGCCGCCCTGCTTTCAGTAAACCAAACCACGCGCCCATCGCAATGGTTTCGTTGTAGCACACCACCGCGCTGATGGTCGGGTTATGGCGCAAAAGCGCCGTTATAGCTTCCGCAGCCAGCTTCTGGCTGGAAGAACATTCCAGTACCCAATCGCTGTGAAACGGCAGACCAAATTTTAATAGTGTTGCGCAATATCCACCCACTCGTTCCGCGCGGGTTAAAGAGGAACTTTGCCCTCCCAGCCAGGCGATACGCTGATGCCCATTGCGAATAAGGTGTTCCGTCAATAACTGCGCTGCCTGCATGTTATCCGGGCGAACAGTATCCACATCTTCAAGATAGCTGGCACGAGATGCAAAAATCACCGGGATGTCTTTTTCTTCTGCCATGCGCCGCAGGTCATCACTGCTTCCTGCCGCACCGGCAATCACCACACCATCGACACCCTGATTCAGTAGCAGTGAAAATCGCTGGGCCAGTTGCTCGCCATCTTTACCGCCGTGGAGCAAAAAAACCATCCGCCCCTGTGCTTCCAGTACCTCTGTCAGCCCGGCCGTTAATTCAGCGTAAAACGGCGAAGATAAGTCGCGCACAATTAAGCCAATTACGCCACTCTGCCCGCCGCGCAGCGCAGATGCCTGGCGATTTCGCACAAAGCCTAACTCTTCAATGGCCGCGTTAACCCGTTCTCCCGTGGCGGCAGATATTCGCCCTTTGCCACTAAGCACCAGCGAAACGGTACTGACTGACACGCCCGCAGCCAGCGCAACATCATGAATGGTGATTTTTTTGGCGGTAGCCATGCAGATGACCTACTCCCTGATTATGTGACAGATAAAACGTTTTACCTTTAATTTATCTTATACCCGCTATTATCGTTGCGTAATGTGATTTATGCCTCACTAAAATTTGATAAAACGTTTTATCTTCTCGCGCAATTTATTGAATCCAGACTGTTCTCAACAAGGAGTCGTTTTATGACGGCGAAAGCAGCACCGAAAGTCACGCTGTGGGAATTCTTCCAGCAGTTAGGCAAAACCTTTATGTTACCCGTGGCGTTATTGTCGTTCTGCGGCATTATGCTCGGAATTGGCAGTTCCCTTAGCAGCCACGATGTCATCACCCTAATCCCGGCATTGGGTAACCCCGTGTTGCAGGCCATCTTTACCTGGATGAGTAAGGTTGGCTCGTTTGCTTTTAGCTTTCTGCCAGTGATGTTCTGTATTGCGATCCCACTCGGGCTGGCGCGTGAAAACAAAGGTGTTGCAGCATTCGCGGGTTTTGTCGGTTACGCGGTCATGAACCTTGCGGTTAACTTCTGGTTGACCAATAAAGGCATTCTACCAACCACCGATGCAGCCGTTCTGAAAGCCAATAATATCCAGAGTATTCTTGGGATCCAGTCGATCGACACCGGGATCCTCGGTGCAGTGATCGCCGGTATCATTGTCTGGATGCTGCATGAGCGTTTCCATAATATCCGCCTGCCAGATGCGCTGGCGTTCTTCGGCGGCACCCGCTTCGTGCCCATTATCTCCTCACTGGTGATGGGACTTGTCGGTCTGGTAATTCCGTTAGTCTGGCCGATATTTGCTATGGGCATTAGTGGATTAGGTCATATGATCAATAGCGCAGGCGATTTCGGACCGATGCTGTTTGGTACTGGCGAACGTCTGCTGTTGCCGTTTGGTCTGCATCACATTCTGGTGGCATTAATTCGCTTTACTGATGCGGGCGGCACGCAGGAAGTCTGCGGTCAAACCGTAAGCGGCGCGCTGACTATCTTCCAGGCGCAATTAAGCTGCCCGACCACACACGGTTTCTCTGAAAGCGCTACGCGTTTCCTCTCCCAGGGAAAAATGCCTGCCTTCCTCGGCGGCCTGCCTGGTGCGGCATTAGCCATGTATCACTGCGCACGCCCGGAAAATCGCCATAAAATTAAAGGGCTGCTGATTTCTGGCCTGATCGCCTGTGTCGTTGGCGGCACCACAGAACCGCTGGAGTTCCTGTTCCTGTTCGTTGCGCCAGTCCTGTATGTCATCCACGCACTGTTAACCGGCCTCGGCTTCACTGTCATGTCCGTTCTCGGTGTCACCATCGGTAATACCGACGGTAATATCATCGACTTTGTGGTATTCGGTATTTTGCATGGTCTGTCGACTAAGTGGTACATGGTGCCAGTGGTGGCGGCAATTTGGTTTGTTGTTTACTACGTCATCTTCCGTTTCGCTATCACCCGCTTCAATCTGAAAACACCGGGGCGCGACAGTGAAATCGCCAGCTCAATCGAAAAAGCCGTTGTCGGTACGCCGGGTAAATCAGGTTACAACGTTCCGGCAATCCTCGAAGCCCTGGGTGGTGCCGACAATATTGTCAGCCTTGATAACTGTATTACTCGCCTGCGTTTGTCTGTGAAAGATATGTCGCTTGTGAATGTGCAGGCGCTGAAGGACAATCGGGCAATTGGCGTAGTTCAATTGAATCAACATAACCTGCAGGTTGTTATTGGGCCGCAAGTTCAATCGGTAAAAGATGAAATGGCCGGTTTGATGCGCACTGTTCAGGCATAAGGATAAAATATGTTCGATTTTTCAAAGGTCGTGGATCGTCATGGAACATGGTGTACACAATGGGACTATGTCGCTGACCGTTTCGGCTCTGCGGATCTGCTGCCGTTCACGATTTCAGACATGGATTTTGCCACCGCACCCTGCATTATCGAGGCGCTGAATCAGCGCCTGATGCACGGTGTGTTTGGCTACAGCCGCTGGAAAAACGATGAGTTTCTCGCGGCAATTGCCCACTGGTTTTCCACCCAACATAACACCGCCATTGATACGCAGTCGGTGGTTTATGGCCCTTCTGTTATCTATATGGTGTCGGAATTGATTCGCCAGTGGTCTGCCGTCGGTGAAGGCGTGATGATCCATACCCCCGCTTACGACGCATTTTACAAAGCCATTGAAGGTAATCAGCGCACCGTGATGCCCGTTGCTTTAGAGAAGCGGGAGGACGGTTGGTTTTGCAATATGGCAAAACTGGAAGCTGTACTGGCGAAACCAGAATGTAAAATTATGCTCCTGTGTAGCCCGCAGAACCCCACGGGTAAAGTCTGGACTTGCGATGAACTGGAGATAATGGCAGACCTTTGCGAACGCTATGGTGTACGCGTTATCTCCGATGAAATCCATATGGATATGGTATGGGATGAGCAACCACATATTCCCTGGAGCAACGTGGCGCGCGGAGACTGGGCGCTGCTGACCTCTGGTTCGAAAAGTTTCAATATTCCTGCCCTGACCGGAGCTTACGGTATCATTGAAAACAGCGAGAGCCGCGAGACGTATTTATCAGCACTGAAAGGTCGTGATGGGCTTTCCTCCCCTTCTGTACTGGCATTAACAGCACATATCGCCGCCTATCAGCAAGGCGCAGCGTGGCTGGATGCCTTACGTGTCTATCTGAAAGACAATCTGAGGTATATCGCCAATACAATGAACGCCGCGTTCCCGGAACTCAACTGGCAGCCCCCACAATCCACTTATCTCGCCTGGCTTGATTTACGGCCTCTGAACATTGATGACAATGCACTGAAAAAAGTCCTGATTGAGCAAGAAAAAGTGGCGATCATGCCGGGATATACCTACGGCGAAGAAGGCCGTGGCTTTGTTCGTCTCAATGCCGGATGCCCTCGTTCGAAACTGGAAAAAGGTGTCGCCGGATTAATTAACGCCATCCGCACTGTACGTTGATTGCGATTGCGCAACGCAAATAATCGTTGCGCAATCGTAGATTTTTACCCTGCTTTGTTTTTATAATGGTGCGCACTTTTATATCCAGAAAAAGAGTGCGACCATGATTGATACCACCCTGCCATTAACTGATATCCATCGCCACCTTGATGGCAACATTCGTCCCCAGACCATCCTTGAACTTGGCCGCCAGTATAATATTTCACTTCCTGCACAATCGCTGGAAACGCTGATCCCCCACGTTCAGGTCATCGCCAACGAACCCGATCTGGTCAGCTTCCTGAGCAAACTTGACTGGGGCGTTAAAGTTCTCGCTTCTCTTGATGCCTGCCGTCGCGTGGCATTTGAAAATATTGAAGATGCCGCTCGAAACGGCCTGCACTATGTCGAACTACGTTTTTCGCCAGGCTACATGGCGATGACGCATCAGTTGCCTGTTGCGGGCGTGGTCGAAGCCGTCATTGATGGCGTGCGTGAAGGTTGCCGCACTTTTGGTGTGCAGGCGAATCTTATCGGCATTATGAGTCGAACCTTTGGCGAAGCCGCCTGCCAGCAAGAACTGGAGGCATTTTTAGCCCACCGTGACCAGATTACCGCGCTGGATTTAGCCGGTGATGAACTTGGTTTCCCGGGGAGTCTGTTCCTTTCTCACTTCAATCGCGCACGTGATGCGGGTTGGCATATTACTGTTCATGCAGGTGAAGCTGCTGGCTCGGAAAGCATCTGGCAGGCTATTCGTGAACTGGGGGCGGAACGTATTGGACATGGCGTAAAAGCCATTGAAGATCGGGCGCTGATGGATTTTCTTGCCGAACAGCAAATTGGTATTGAATCCTGTCTGACCTCAAATATTCAGACCAGTACCGTAGCCTCTCTGGTGGCACATCCACTGAAAACATTCCTTGAGCATGGTATTTGCGCCAGCATTAACACTGATGATCCGGGGGTTCAGGGCGTAGATATCATTCACGAATATACCGTCGCCGCACCCGCTGCGGGTTTATCTCGCGAGCAAATTCACCAGGCGCAGATTAACGGTCTGGAAATGGCGTTTTTGAGCGCCGATGAGAAACGTGCTCTGAGAGAAAAAGTGACTGCGAAGTAAGAACATGCCTGATAAGGCGCGTAAGCGTCGTATCAGGCATTTGAATTCATCGCCGGATGCAGTGTAGTCGCTTTATCCGGCTCCAAAAATCGATTATCACGCCAGGCACAGCGTCGCGCGATGTTTGGCGGATTCGATACCAAGTTCAATGAGTTCCATCACCTGAATCGCCTGACTTGCCGGCACCGGATTTTCTCCGTCACCATTCAACGCATCACGAATAGCAGCGTAGTAAGCCGGATAATTTCCCGGCACCGTCAGCAGTGTTTCTTCGACGCGTTCCTCACCTTCAACACGGGTAAGTACGCCGTCACGCATATCATAGCCCCAATCTTCCTGCGGCAAACGTTCGCCATTTTTCAGCCGCTCTTCCTGTGGATCGAGTCCATACTTAACGTAGCTGCCGCGAGAACCATGAACGATATAGCGTGCCGACTCTGCTGCCGCCAACATAGTGCCGTGTAAAATGACCCGCCGCTGTGGGTAGGACAAAATGGCGTGGAAATAATCTGTCGACTGCGCTCCCGGGCGTAACTGTGCTAAATCTACGGTCATGCTGACGGGTAAGCCAAACAGCGTAATAGCCTGATCGAGCAAATGCGGCGCTAAATCGTACCAGATACCGCTACCGGGGCCGCCCTGTTCACGCCAGCGATCGCGCACCTGTGGACGGAAGCGGTCGAAATGAGACTCAAAGTAAGCCACTTCCCCCAGCAAGCCTTCCGCGAGCAAACCTTTTAGCGTCAGGAAATCGCTATCCCAGCGACGGTTATGAAACACTGACAACACGCGCCCAAGACTCTTTGCCAGAGCATCCAGCTCCCGTGCTTGTGACAGTGTCACGGTGAAAGGCTTATCAACAACCACATGTTTACCCGCTTCCAGTGCCGCTTTTGCTAACGGAAAATGGGTATCGTTGGGCGTAGGAATGACAATCAGGTCAATATTAGGATCATTAAAGAGATGCTTCGGTTCAGAGACAACCGTAACTGTTGGCCAATCAGCCTTCACTTTTGTTTCGTCACTGCTGGAGATCACCGCCAGCTCCAGCCCGGGCGTGCCCGCAATCAGGGGAGCATGGAAGGTTTTGCTCGCATAACCGTACCCAATCAACCCAACACGGATGTTGTCGCTCATGTCATTGCCTCTCATTGAAGTATGATGCTATTTGACACTATCCTTTACCCTCTCTCAACAGTTTAATAACCTGCCTGCAATACGGGGGGTTATTTAACTTAAGTCAAAAAAAGAGCGAATTTTCTGAAGGCAAAAGATAAATATCGCAAAAACATCAGTAAAAATCTTGCTGGAGCAATTATTGCTAAGTAACATTTACGGCCTTAGTTAATGGATCAATCAACATAGATGTGGGCAGTAATGAATCGTCTTATTGAATTAACAGGTTGGATCGTTCTTATCGTTTCAGTCATTCTTCTTGGCGTGGCGAGTCACATTGACAACTACCAGCCGCCTGAACAGAGTACCCCGGTACAACACAAGTAATCTCTGCGTTTGCAGGGCAACATGCAGCCCGTCCGGGTGCATGTTTTGACTTGTCGGGTATTTAAACCAGGAATTTATTATTTTGCACGGTGTTGTTGACGATTGTCAGGGATAGTAAAGCGCGTTACTCTTTTATTAGCAGTATTTCATCCCAGAATTATTTGCCATCAGCACATTCTTATTATTGCTTTAACGTTCACCTATGGTGAGATTTTATCATTACATATAATGCCTACCACTTTGGTATTAGTTATTTAATGGATCTTTTATGACAGCTCAGGAATACTTATTAAAATTTCGTAAAATCAATTCACTCGAAAGCCTGGAAAAACTCTACGATCATCTTAATTACACCCTGACGGACGATCAGGATATTATAAATATGTATCGTGCAGCCGATCACCGCCGAGCAGAGCTGGTTTCTGGCGGGCGTTTGTTTGACCTCGGGCAGGTTCCGAAATCGGTCTGGCACTACGTTCAATAAAGAAAGTAGCGATCGGTTATAAAAGCTTTATAATGACGCCCCTAAAATTAGATTTGCCCGTTTGCTGTCGCTATTCTGGAGAACTTATGACCACCACAACGCCACAACGTATTGGAGGCTGGTTGCTTGGCCCGTTAGCCTGGCTGTTAGTTGCCTTACTGAGTACGACGCTGGCGCTGTTGCTGTACTCCGCAGCGTTATCTTCTCCTCAAACATTTAAAACGCTCAGTGAACAATCCCTGACAACGCAAATCTCATGGGGCGTTTCGTTTATTACCGCCATCGCTATGTGGTATTACACACTGTGGTTAACCATCGCTTTCTTTAAACGTCGGCGTTGTGTTCCTAAACATTATATTATCTGGCTACTGATTTCCGTATTACTGGCAGTTAAAGCCTTCGCGTTTTCTCCGGTTGAAGATGGTGTAGCCGTTCGCCAGTTGCTGTTTACTTTGTTGGCAACTGCATTGATCGTCCCCTATTTCAAACGCTCGTCGCGGGTGAAAGCGACGTTTGTGAATCCGTAATAACCTTACAGTTAACCTGTTGTCGCCTGCTCTGGATTAACGGATAATAGGCGGCTTTTTTATTTCAGGCCGAAAAATGACTGACTACCTGTTACTGTTTGTCGGAACTGTACTGGTCAATAACTTTGTACTGGTCAAGTTTCTGGGGCTCTGTCCGTTTATGGGGGTTTCCAAAAAGCTGGAAACCGCGATGGGCATGGGGCTGGCAACAACATTTGTGATGACGCTGGCGTCTATTTGCGCCTGGCTTATCGACACGTGGATTTTAATCCCACTCAATCTGATTTACCTGCGCACCCTGGCGTTTATTCTGGTGATTGCCGTAGTCGTGCAGTTCACCGAGATGGTGGTGCGTAAAACCAGCCCGGTACTTTATCGGCTACTCGGGATTTTTCTGCCGCTTATCACCACCAACTGTGCGGTGCTCGGCGTAGCGTTGCTGAATATCAACCTCGGGCACAATTTCTTGCAGTCGGCGCTGTACGGTTTTTCTGCTGCTGTCGGCTTCTCGCTGGTGATGGTGCTTTTTGCCGCCATTCGCGAACGTCTTGCTGTGGCCGATGTTCCGGCCCCTTTTCGTGGTAATGCCATTGCGCTGATTACTGCGGGTCTTATGTCTCTGGCCTTTATGGGCTTTAGTGGTTTGGTGAAGTTGTAATGAATGCTATCTGGATTGCCGTTGCCGCCGTGAGCCTGCTGGGCCTGGTGTTTGGCGCCATTCTGGGTTATGCCTCCCGCCGTTTTGCGGTGGAAGACGATCCGGTCGTTGAGAAAATTGACGAAATTTTACCGCAAAGCCAGTGTGGTCAGTGCGGTTATCCAGGCTGTCGTCCGTATGCGGAAGCCATCAGTTGTAATGGCGAAAAAATCAACCGCTGCGCACCTGGTGGCGAAGCTGTGATGTTGAAAATTGCCGAGTTGCTTAATGTCGAGCCACAGCCGCTGGATGGCGAAGCGCAAGAGTTGACGCCTGCGCGCATGGTGGCAGTTATTGATGAAAATAACTGTATTGGCTGCACTAAGTGCATTCAGGCGTGTCCGGTAGACGCCATTGTTGGCGCTACCCGCGCAATGCATACAGTGATGAGCGATCTGTGCACGGGCTGCAATCTTTGCGTTGACCCATGCCCTACACACTGCATCTCCTTACAACCGGTCGCAGAAACGCCTGACTCCTGGAAATGGGATCTGAACACCATTCCCGTGCGCATCATTCCCGTGGAACACCATGTTTAAGTTATTTTCTGCTTTCAAAAAAAATAAAATCTGGGACTTCAACGGCGGTATTCATCCACCAGAAATGAAAACCCAGTCCAACGGTACGCCTCTACGCCAGGTGCCACTGGCGCAACGATTTGTCATTCCGCTGAAGCAACATATTGGCGCTGAAGGTGAGCTGTGTGTTAGCGTCGGGGATAAAGTGCTGCGCGGTCAGCCACTCACTCGCGGTCGCGGCAAAATGCTGCCGGTTCACGCACCAACCTCCGGCACCGTTACAGCTATTGCCCCCCACTCTACGGCTCATCCTTCAGCATTAGCTGAATTAAGCGTGATTATTGATGCTGATGGTGAAGACTGCTGGATCCCACGTGACGGCTGGAGCGATTACCGCTCACGTAGCCGGGAAGAGTTAATTGAACGTATTCATCAGTTTGGCGTCGCCGGGCTGGGGGGGGCGGGCTTCCCTACGGGTGTTAAATTGCAGGGTGGCGGCAATAAAATCGAAACCTTGATTATCAATGCTGCCGAGTGCGAACCATATATTACCGCCGATGACCGTCTGATGCAGGATTGCGCCGCTCAGGTGGTGGAAGGCATTCGCATTCTTGCGCATATCCTACAGCCGCGCGAAATTCTTATCGGTATTGAAGATAACAAACCACAGGCAATTTCCATGCTGCGCGCAGTGCTGGCAGACTCCCGCGATATCGCTCTACGGGTTATTCCAACTAAATATCCTTCCGGCGGTGCCAAACAGTTAACGTACATCCTGACCGGGAAGCAGGTGCCACACGGCGGCCGTTCATCAGATATCGGTGTGTTAATGCAAAACGTCGGCACCGCTTACGCGGTGAAACGCGCTGTTATCGATGGCGAGCCCATTACCGAGCGCGTGGTGACGCTGACTGGTGAAGCCATTGCACGTCCGGGCAACGTCTGGGCGCGACTGGGTACACCTGTGCGTCATTTATTGGATGATGCCGGATTCCGTCCTTCTGCTGATCAAATGGTGATTATGGGCGGCCCGCTAATGGGCTTTACATTGCCGTGGCTGGATGTGCCGGTCGTCAAAATCACTAACTGCCTGCTGGCACCGTCGGCCAGTGAACTCGGTGAACCGCAGGAAGAACAAAGCTGCATCCGCTGTAGCGCCTGTGCTGACGCCTGCCCTGCCGATCTTCTGCCGCAACAGTTGTACTGGTTCAGCAAAGGTCAGCAGCACGATAAAGCCACCGCGCACAACATTGCCGACTGTATTGAATGTGGGGCCTGCGCCTGGGTTTGCCCGAGCAACATTCCACTGGTGCAATATTTCCGTCAGGAAAAAGCAGAAATTGCCGCCATTCGTCAGGAAGAGAAACGCGCCGCAGAAGCAAAAGCGCGTTTTGAAGCCCGTCAGGCACGTCTGGAGCGCGAAAAAGCCGCGCGTCTTGAACGACATAAGAGCGCGGCGGTACAACCTGCAGCCAAAGACAAAGACGCGATTGCTGCCGCACTGGCACGTGTGAAAGAGAAGCAGGCCCAGGCCACGCAGCCTATTGTGATCAAAGCTGGCGAACGTCCGGATAACAGCGCAATTATTGCAGCACGGGAAGCGCGTAAAGCGCAAGCCAGAGCGAAGCAGGCAGAATTACAACAGATCAACGACGCAACAACCGTTGCTGATCCGCGCAAGGCTGCCGTCGAGGCCGCTATTGCCCGCGCCAAAGCACGCAAACTGGAACAGCAGCAGGCTAACGCCGAGCCGGAAGAACAGGTTGATCCGCGCAAAGCTGCCGTCGAGGCCGCTATCGCCCGTGCCAAAGCGCGTAAACTAGAACAGCAGCAGGCTAACGCCGAGCCGGAAGAACAGGTTGATCCGCGCAAAGCGGCAGTCGAGGCCGCTATTGCTCGTGCCAAAGCACGAAAACTGGAACAGCAGCAGACTAACGCCGAGCCGGAAGAACAGGTTGATCCGCGCAAGGCTGCCGTCGAGGCCGCTATTGCCCGCGCCAAAGCGCGTAAACTGGAACAACAGCAGGCTAACGCCGAGTCAGAAGAACAGGTTGATCCGCGCAAAGCGGCAGTTGCCGCGGCTATTGCCCGCGTTCAGGCAAAAAAAGCCGCCCAGCAAAAGGTTGTAAACGAGGACTAAATGGTATTCAGAATAGCTAGCTCCCCATATACCCATAACCAGCGCCAGACATCGCGCATTATGCTGCTGGTACTGCTCGCAGCCGTGCCTGGAATCGCGGCACAACTGTGGTTTTTTGGCTGGGGCACTCTCGTTCAGATCCTGCTGGCATCGGTCAGTGCATTGTTAGCCGAAGCGCTTGTGCTTAAGCTGCGCAAGCAGTCAGTAGCCGCAACGTTAAAAGATAACTCAGCATTACTAACAGGCTTATTGTTGGCGGTAAGTATTCCACCTCTCGCGCCGTGGTGGATGGTCGTGCTGGGTACGGTGTTTGCGGTGATCATCGCTAAACAGTTGTATGGCGGTCTGGGGCAAAACCCATTCAACCCGGCAATGATTGGTTATGTAGTATTACTGATCTCCTTCCCGGTACAGATGACCAGTTGGTTGCCGCCGCATGAGATTGCGGTCAACATCCCTGGATTTATCGACGCTGTGCAGGTTATCTTCAGCGGCCATACCGTCAGCGGCGGTGATATGAACACGCTACGCTTAGGCATTGATGGTATCAGCCAGGCGACGCCGCTGGATACGTTCAAAACCTCTGTCCGCGCCGGTCATTCGGTTGAGCAAATTATGCAGTATCCGATCTACAGCGGTATTCTGGCAGGCGCTGGCTGGCAATGGGTAAACCTCGCCTGGCTGGTTGGCGGCGTGTGGTTGCTATGGCAGAAAGCGATTCGCTGGCATATTCCCGTCAGCTTCTTAGTGACGCTGGCGCTATGCGCAACGCTGGGCTGGTTGTTCTCACCGGAGACGCTGGCATCACCGCAAATTCATCTGCTGTCTGGCGCGACCATGCTTGGCGCATTCTTTATTCTGACCGATCCGGTGACCGCTTCTACGACTAATCGTGGTCGTCTGATTTTTGGCGCACTGGCGGGCTTATTAGTCTGGTTGATCCGCAGTTTCGGCGGCTATCCTGACGGCGTGGCTTTTGCTGTCCTGCTGGCGAACATCACGGTTCCTCTGATCGATTACTATACGCGTCCGCGCGTTTACGGCCATCGCAAAGGATAAACCATGCTGAAAACTATCCGAAAACACGGTATTACGCTGGCACTGTTTGCCGCCGGTTCAACAGGTTTAACGGCGGCCATCAACCAGATGACCAAAACGACAATTGCTGAACAGGCCAGCCTGCAACAAAAGACGTTATTTGATCAGGTGTTGCCAGCCGAACGCTATAACAATGAGCTGGCACAAAGTTGCTATTTAGTGAATGCGCCTGAGCTGGGTAAAGGTGAACATCGGGTTTACATCGCTAAACAGGATGACCAGCCGGTAGCTGCCGTTCTGGAAGCGACCGCGCCGGATGGCTATTCAGGCGCGATTCAGCTACTGGTCGGAGCCGATTTTAACGGCACTGTACTTGGCACACGCGTGACAGAACATCACGAAACGCCAGGGCTTGGCGATAAAATCGAACTGCGCCTCTCTGACTGGATCACTCATTTTGCGGGTAAAAAAATCAGCACCGCAAATGACGCTCACTGGGCGGTAAAGAAAGATGGCGGTGATTTCGACCAGTTCACCGGCGCGACCATTACGCCTCGCGCGGTGGTGAATGCGGTAAAACGCGCCGGGTTGTACGCCCAAACGTTACCAGAACAACTTTCTCAACTTCCTGCCTGTGGAGAATAGACCGTGAGCGAAATTAAAGACGTTATTGTTCAGGGGTTATGGAAGAACAACTCCGCACTGGTTCAGTTGCTCGGTCTCTGCCCGCTGCTGGCAGTCACGTCAACTGCCACCAACGCACTGGGTTTAGGGCTTGCGACTACGCTGGTGTTGACTCTCACCAACCTGACTATCTCGACGCTGCGTCACTGGACGCCAGCCGAGATCCGTATCCCTATTTACGTGATGATCATCGCCTCGGTGGTCAGTGCCGTACAAATGCTGATCAACGCCTACGCCTTTGGTCTGTATCAATCGTTAGGAATTTTTATTCCGCTGATTGTCACTAACTGTATCGTTGTTGGTCGCGCTGAAGCCTTCGCTGCAAAAAAAGGTCCGG
This sequence comes from Escherichia marmotae, assembly GCF_002900365.1. NCBI lineage: Bacteria > Pseudomonadati > Pseudomonadota > Gammaproteobacteria > Enterobacterales > Enterobacteriaceae > Escherichia > Escherichia marmotae. Next base: position 758,097 of record NZ_CP025979.1, on the reverse strand, counting down.
CGCTTTCGGCGCTGGACGGATTTTCGATTGGCATGGGTGCAACCTGCGCAATGTTCGTGCTGGGTTCACTGCGCGAAATTATCGGCAACGGAACGTTATTTGACGGTGCCGATGCGCTGTTGGGTAACTGGGCAAAAGTATTGCGCGTGGAGATCTTCCACACTGATTCCCCTTTCCTGCTCGCAATGTTACCACCAGGGGCATTTATTGGGCTGGGACTGATGCTGGCAGGAAAATACCTGATTGATGAAAAAATGAAAAAGCGCCGCACTGAAGCAGCCGCTGAACGCGAGTTGCAAAACGGTGAAACAGGGAATGTCTGATGAACAAAGCAAAACGACTGGAGATCCTCACCCGCCTGCGTGAGAACAATCCTCATCCCACAACCGAGCTTAATTTCAGTTCGCCTTTTGAATTGCTGATTGCTGTACTACTTTCTGCCCAGGCCACTGATGTCAGCGTTAATAAAGCAACAGCGAAGCTCTACCCGGTAGCCAATACGCCTGCCGCGATGCTCGAACTGGGTGTTGAAGGCGTGAAAACGTATATCAAAACCATTGGGTTATATAACAGCAAAGCGGAAAATATCATCAAGACCTGCCGTATCTTACTGGAGCAGCATAATGGCGAAGTTCCGGAAGATCGCGCTGCGCTGGAAGCATTGCCCGGCGTTGGACGCAAAACAGCTAACGTGGTGTTGAATACCGCTTTCGGCTGGCCGACCATTGCTGTAGATACCCACATTTTCCGTGTCTGCAACCGCACCCAATTTGCTCCCGGGAAAAACGTCGAACAAGTTGAGGAAAAACTGCTAAAAGTAGTTCCTGCAGAATTTAAAGTCGACTGCCATCACTGGTTAATCCTTCACGGGCGTTATACCTGCATTGCCCGCAAACCGCGCTGTGGCTCCTGCATTATTGAAGATCTTTGTGAATACAAAGAGAAAGTTGACATCTGACACAAACAGGTACTGCCGTTTCTTCATCCATTACCGCTACTCATCCTCTTCAAAAACAACTTTCTAACGTTAATGATGCCGCCTCGCTGCGGCATCATTAGGCAATCCGTTTGTGAATAACCAAAAATGCAGGTTAATTGTTTTTTTAATAGCGAAATTTTCTATTCATTTGTGATCGAAATCACACTGATACGCAAATGTAAAAATAATGCACCTCAAAAGTTAAATTTGACAAAGCATTGATTCAATCCGACCTGAAACCTACAAAACATTACACTGGCTATTTTTCAGATAATGGACTATCCCACTACATGAAACACCTTATAGCAGAACATATCGCCAAAGAGGAATTATTACCCGGCTCCAGTAGTGAAAAAATCTGCCGTTACGTTTTTTGAAAAATTTAACGCTGGATAACATTTCCCAAAACCGATGAATTCTCCAGGCTAGTTATATGTAACAGATTATTACAAAGGACTTGTCTGAAAGTGCAAGATAGTGAACATTACCTGCCGTTTCCCCTCCCACTATAACAATTGCGCGTATGTTTTTTAGACATCACGCGAGAATGCACCCCCGTTAATATGGGATGTAAAAAAAGAGGTAAAAGTGTCCACTGCAAACCAAAAACCAACAGAAAGCGTTAGTTTGAACGCTTTCAAACAACCGAAGGCGTTCTATCTCATCTTCTCGATTGAGTTATGGGAACGTTTTGGTTATTACGGCCTACAAGGAATTATGGCTGTCTACCTGGTTAAACAACTGGGTATGTCTGAAGCGGATTCAATCACACTTTTCTCTTCCTTTAGTGCCCTGGTTTATGGTCTGGTCGCTATCGGCGGCTGGTTAGGTGACAAGGTACTGGGTACTAAACGCGTCATTATGCTTGGCGCTATCGTGCTGGCGATTGGCTATGCGCTGGTTGCGTGGTCTGGTCACGACGCAGGTATCGTCTATATGGGTATGGCGGCAATTGCTGTCGGTAACGGCCTGTTTAAAGCCAACCCGTCTTCGCTGCTCTCGACTTGCTATGAGAAAAACGACCCGCGTCTGGACGGTGCATTTACCATGTACTACATGTCCGTCAACATCGGTTCTTTCTTCTCTATGATTGCAACCCCGTGGCTGGCGGTTAAATACGGCTGGAGCGTCGCGTTTGCGCTTAGCGTAGTCGGTCTGTTGATCACCATTGTTAACTTTGCCTTCTGCCAGCGCTGGGTTAAACAGTACGGTTCGAAACCTGACTTTGAACCAGTCAACTACCGTAACCTGCTGCTGACCATTATTGGCGTTGTGGCACTGATCGCGGTTGCAACCTGGCTGCTGCACAACCAGGAAGTTGCGCGTATGGCGCTGGGCGTTGTTGCCTTCGGTATCGTTGTTATCTTCGGTAAAGAAGCGTTCGCCATGAAAGGTGCTGCGCGTCGTAAAATGATCGTTGCCTTCATTCTGATGCTTGAAGCAATCATCTTCTTCGTGCTGTACAGCCAGATGCCGACGTCGCTGAACTTCTTTGCGATTCGTAACGTTGAACACTCCATTCTGGGGATGGCGGTTGAACCTGAACAGTATCAGGCGCTGAACCCATTCTGGATCATCATTGGTAGCCCGATTCTGGCCGCTATCTATAACAAGATGGGCGACACTCTGCCGATGCCGACCAAATTTGCAATCGGTATGGTGATGTGTTCTGGCGCATTCCTGATCCTGCCAGTGGGCGCGAAATTTGCTTCTGACGCCGGTATCGTTTCTGTAGGCTGGCTGGTAGCAAGCTATGGCCTGCAGAGTATCGGTGAACTGATGATCTCCGGTCTGGGTCTGGCAATGGTTGCTCAGCTCGTTCCTCAGCGTCTGATGGGCTTCATTATGGGTAGCTGGTTCCTGACCACTGCCGGTGCAAACCTGATTGGTGGTTATGTTGCGGGCATGATGGCTGTTCCGGATAACGTAACCGATCCGCTGATGTCGCTGGATGTGTATGGCCGCGTGTTCTTGCAGATTGGTGTCGCCACTGCCGTTATCGCAGTGCTGATGCTGCTGACCGCACCGAAACTGCATCGCATGACTCAGGACGATGCTGCAGACAAAGCAGCGAAAGCTGCCGTAGCATAAATTTCAGGGAAACTCTTTTACAAGCCGCTAACTTTTCGTTAGCGGCTTTTTTTTTATTCAACAACGCACTACCATTCTTTAAACCACAGCCAAAAGGAGTTACCGATGAAACTGTTCTATAAACCGGGCGCCTGCTCTCTTGCTTCCCATATCACCCTGCGTGAGAGCGGAAAGGATTTTACGCTCGTCAGTGTGGATTTGATGAAAAAACGCCTCGAAAATGGTGATGATTACTTTGCCATTAACCCTAAGGGACAGGTTCCTGCGTTACTGCTCGATGATGCCACGCTACTGACAGAAGGCGTGGCGATTATGCAATACCTTGCCGATAGCGTACCCGACCGTCAATTACTGGCTCCGGTAAATAGTATTTCGCGCTATAAAACCATCGAATGGCTGAACTATATTGCCACCGAACTACATAAAGGCTTTACCCCGCTGTTTCACCCGGCTACACCAGAAGAGTTCAAACCGATTGCGCGCGCACAACTGGAGAAAAAACTGCAGTATGTTAACGACGCGCTGAAAGATGAGCACTGGATCTGTGGGCAACGTTTTACTATTGCTGATGCCTACCTGTTTACGGTTCTGCGCTGGGCATACGCGGTGAAACTGAATCTGGAGGGTTTAGAGCACATTGCGGCATTTATGCAACGTATGGCTGAACGTCCGGCGGTGAAAGCTGCGTTGACGGCGGAAGGATTGCAGTAATAGTCATCGGCCCACAGGAAACTGTGGGCCGAAAAGAGGTATTTCAGAGTTTCGTTGCGCTGAAATAATGTTCCGGTTTGGCTATACGATCTTGTGCTGCAACCACCTGCAGCTCATATTCCTGCATTGCTTTGGTGGTCACCATAATTTCGTATACTGCGGCAGTCACATGTTCCAGCGCCTGTTGCAACGTTGCGCCCTGCAACAGTTTCACCAACAGTAAACCGCTCGTCACATCACCAACACCGACCGGCTGACGCATACCAAAATCTACCAGCGGACGGCTGATATGCCAGGCTTCATCGGCAGTAACCAGCAGCATTTCAAAACGATCGCGGCTGTAACCCGCACGCGCCAGGTGTTTAACCAACACAATTTGTGGCCCTTGCGTAATGAGTTCGCGCGCAGCTTTAACGGCTTCTTCGACGGTATGTACCGGATGCTCACAGAGGATTTCCAGCTCCACCAGATTCGGCGCGATGATATCGCTGGCAGGCAGACCGTGACGCACATGAAACTCCGCCACACCCGGCGCGACGATGCAACCTTTTTCAGGATGCCCCATTACCGGATCGCAAAAATATTTCGCCTGTGGATTCGCCGCTTTCACCTGACGGACAATACCGAGGATATGTTCCCCCTGCTCCGCCGACCCCAGATAACCACTGAGTACAGCATCACAGGTATGTAATTTATCGATGGCGGCAATGCCCTGAACAATTTCGGTTAAATGGCTGGGCGGCATTACGCAGCCAGTCCATTTGCCGTATTGGGTGTGATTAGAAAATTGAACGGTATTCAACGGCCAGACATTCGCGCCCAGGCGGCGCATCGGAAACTCTGCCGCACTGTTACCCGCATGACCATAGACAACGTGAGACTGGATAGCGAGAATATTTTTCATCGTGTTCCCTGTATAAAAACCAAGGGAGTGATTTCTCACTCCCCTTTTCCACTTAGTGCATTATTTCCAGCAAATCAGACAGTAATTCTTTTTGCCACGACGCAGTAAGGTATAACGACCAAACAGACGATCTTCTTCTTTAAAGAAGTATTCAGGATCGGACTGTTTTTCACCGTTAATGGTGATGGCATTGGACGCGATAGTTTTACGCGCCTGACCACGGGACGGTTGGAGCTCAGAATCGACCAGTGCCTGCATCAGATCAGCGCCTTTTTCCATCTCAACCATCGGTACGCCGTCCTGCGCTAGCTGTTCGAAGTCCGCTTCACTAAGCGCACTCAAAGAACCGCTGAACAGGCATTCGGTAATACGTTTCGCGGCTTGCAAACCCTCTTCACCGTGAACCAGACGCGTCACCTGCTCCGCCAGTACATACTGGGCGCGTGGTGCTTTACCACTGTTCTTATCTTCCTCTTCGAGGGCATTGATCTCTTCAATGCTCATGAAGGTGAAGAACTTCAGGAAGCGGTAAACGTCGGCATCAGCGGTATTGATCCAGAACTGGTAGAACTTGTACGGACTGGTTTTCTTCGGATCCAGCCATACGGCTCCGCCTTCAGTTTTACCAAACTTAGTGCCGTCAGCCTTGGTGATCAAAGGAACGGTCAGGCCAAACACCTGATTCTGATGCAGACGGCGAGTCAGATCGATACCAGAGGTGATGTTCCCCCACTGGTCAGAACCGCCAATCTGCAACGTCACACCATACTGTTTATTCAGGCAGGCGAAGTCATAGCCCTGCAACAGGTTATAAGAAAACTCGGTGAACGAAATACCTTGATCTTCACGGTTGAGACGCTGCTTAACCGCTTCTTTGTTGATCATCTGGTTAACGGAGAAGTGCTTACCGATATCGCGCAGGAAGGTCAGCACGTTCATATTGCCGAACCAGTCATAGTTGTTCGCGGCGATAGCAGAATTTTCTCCACAGTCGAAATCGAGGAACGGGGCAACCTGCTTGCGGATTTTGTCCACCCACTCCTGAACAGTTTCTTCGGTGTTCAGCTTACGCTCGGCAGCTTTGAAGCTCGGGTCGCCAATCAGACCCGTCGCGCCGCCTACCAGCGCAACCGGCTTGTGGCCCGCTTGCTGGAAGCGTTTCAGGCATAACAATGGAACAAGATGCCCCAAATGCAAGCTGTCAGCGGTAGGATCGAAGCCGCAATAGAGCGCGATCGGGCCTTGCGCCAGTCGCTCTGCTAACGCTTCTTCGTCCGTCACCTGGGCCACCAGCCCCCGCTCTTGCAATTGTTTAATCAAGTTACTGCTTGCCATCAAAATCTCCATGTATATAACGACTGCACCTTTGCCGGTACACGACTTTTCGCCAGATGCGAAAGAGACATAGAATAAAGTGCCGGAATCAGGAGTGCCAGCGATTAAAGCAAGATTTTTGCATCTTTTCAGGGTGCGAGACGATCGATTTTCCACGCCTCATTTTCACGCTGGTACAAAAAGCGGTCATGCAGACGATGCTCACCACCCAGCCAGAACTCAACCTGCTCAAGACTGACGCGGAAACCGCCCCAGAAACTCGGTAAAGGGACTTCACCCTGCTGAAACTTCTGCTTCAGCTCAAGGAATTTACTCTCAAGGATCCCGCGCGCGGAAATACGGCTGGACTGCTTCGATACCCACGCGCCAATCTGGCTGTCACGGGGACGGCTATGAAAATATTTCATCACTTCGAGAGTCGAAAGACGTTCCGCTTTACCGATAACCATCACCTGGCGCTCAAGAGTATGCCAGGGGAAAAGCAGGCTAACGCGCGGATTTTGTTCGATTTGATGCGCTTTGCGACTGCCAAGGTTAGTGTAAAACACCATACCTTTTTCGTCGTAATGTTTGAGTAAAACGATGCGCTGATAAGGCTGACCATGTTCATCAACGGTCGCGACGACCATCGCTGTAGGATCAGCCAACTTAGCTTCACACGCCTGGGAGAGCCAGCGTTCGAAAAGGGTTAATGGATCGGCGGGAAGATCGCGGCGGCGTAAACCGCCTTTGGTGTATTCACGCCGCAGATGCGCGATTTGCTGCAATTCGTCGTTATCAGACATGGTTTTCTTTACGGATTGTCAGTGGGTGACGCTATTGTGCGCCGCCCCTGGAAAAATCTCAACGCTGTGGATTTTGTAACTGACAGTTATTCAATACAATGCGGTCACGCTTATAGACCGTCGCCTCATTGCCTTTCGACCAGAAAACGTAGATACCGTCGGTATAACGCGCGCCTGATGCTGAAATGCCCTGTTTAAGGTGCAGTAATTGATTGTCGTAGACAAAACTGACTTCCTGACGTGGATTATTCAGTTTTACCGTCAACGGTTTTTCATCACACTGGTATTCCAGCGTATCGGTTTGCATGCGCTCAACCAGTTGATTGAACGCGCTACAGCCGGTGAGAAGCACCGGTAAACAGATCAGTAACAGTTTTTTCATAAACATATCCCGAAGACTTTCCTGGTCCGGAGAGCAAAACGCTCTCCTCAACATCCAAGTGTAACGGCAGAAGCAGTAGGAAAAATTCAGTTAACTCTGATATCGCGGGTTTGCGGGAAAAATTGCGCCCAATACCGTCGCCTCGCTTGCGCCAGTGACCGAGGGCAGATTGCCAGGCAGCCCCGCCAGCGTCCGCCAGGCAAGCCAGGCGAAGGCCAATGCTTCCATGTCATCACCGCTAATGCCGACAGCATCAGTGGTGGTCACTTCCGTTCCTGGCAGCAAGGCAGCAAGTCGCGTCATCACTAATGGATTACGGCTTCCGCCACCACATACCATCAAACGATCACAACCACCACTCAATAACACCTGTTCAGAAATGGTCACTGCTGTCAGTTCCACCAGCGTCGCCTGGACATCGCGCGCATCAACGCCCGGGAATTGACGCAGGTGACGCTCCAGCCAACCGTAGTTAAAGTATTCACGCCCGGTGCTTTTTGGCGCAGGCTGGGAAAAATACGCATCACTAAGCATATTTTGCAGCAGAGGGAGAATGACCCTGCCCGCGCGTGCCCATCCAGCGTCTTTATCGTAAGGTTTACCCGCCTGACGCCAGATCCACGCATCCATCAGCATGTTACCCGGTCCGGTATCGTAGCCACCCACCGGTTGCCCAGGAATGAGCAGTGACAAATTGGCAATACCACCAATGTTGAGCACCATACGCCGCTCAGTAGGATGAGCCAGCAATGCATGATGAAACGCTGGCACCAGCGGTGCGCCCTGTCCACCCAGGGCGATATCGCGACGGCGAAAATCCCCGACGACAGTAATTCCAGTGCGCGCCACAATTTGGTTGTTATCCCCAATCTGTAGAGTATGCGGCGCGACGCCCGTGGGTTCGTGCCATACAGTCTGACCGTGACAACCAATAGCAACGATATCTTTCGGCTGCAAATTTTCTTCTTTGAGCAATGCGTTAACGGCATCGGCAAACAGGCGACCAAGTTGAGTATCCAGTTGACCAAACTGCGAAAGTGTAAGCTGCTGCCCCTGGCAAATATCCAGCACCGCTTGTTTAAGTGATGGAGGGATCGGCCAACTCAAACTTGCCAACTGCGCCACCCTGTGTTCATCGATTGTCGCCAGCACAACATCGACACCATCCAGACTAGTGCCTGACATTACGCCAATAAAGCGGCCTGATTTCATAGTTCATCCTTTTTCAACCTGACGTTTGCGCTCCACTCAAACACAAACCTCTCGCGAATTCCATGCATGAGTGCCGATTTTTACCGTTGGTAGGAAAATATTATATTTATATCAATAACTACTATGAATGTTTTGTTTATACTTGGTTAACCGTATTCTAATTATGATTCCGTCATGTTTTAGTGGAACATGTAATCATAGTTATACCAATGCCATTTACTTTGGCCATGAGGGATGCTTGTGAGGCGTTTCATGGTAATCAGGAGATTTTTCAATGATTAAGCGCGTACTGGTTGTATCAATGGTCGGTCTGTCTCTTGTCGGTTGTGTCAACAACGATACCCTTTCTGGTGATGTCTATACCGCCTCTGAAGCGAAGCAAGTGCAGAATGTCAGCTATGGCACAATCGTTAATGTACGACAGGTACAAATTCAGGGCGGTGATGATTCCAACGTTATCGGCGCAATTGGCGGTGCGGTTCTCGGTGGCTTCCTTGGAAATACCGTTGGCGGCGGAACCGGGCGTTCTCTGGCTACCGCGGCAGGTGCTATCGCAGGCGGTGTAGCCGGTCAGGGCGTGCAGAGCGCAATAAACAAAACCCAGGGTGTGGAGTTGGAAATTCGTAAAGATGATGGCAACACCATCATGGTGGTACAGAAACAGGGCAATACCCACTTCTCTCCGGGACAACGTGTCATTCTGGCCAGCAACGGCAGCCAGGTGACTGTTTCCCCGCGCTAAACACGTTAACGTGTGGTCAGGTAACTGGCCACACGCCTCCTTCATTTCACCCTTTGGCCTGTAACTCTATGATGTTATGCTCAATTTTTACAATGAGCTTAATCAATTGTTCCAGCTCCTCTGCGGAAATCCCATGCAAAATTTCCGCCCGGGTTTTGTTAATCACAGCTTCCATTTCGCTAATCAGCGGCTCCGCCTTTTCCGTCAGTTTAATGCGTTTGGCCCGACGATCACTGGCACAAGTTTGACGCGAAATTAACCCTTTTTCTTCCAGTTGGTCCAACGTACGAACCAGTGAAGGCTGCTCAATGCCGATCGCTTTTGCCAGTTGAATTTGCGACTGGTCTGGAGGTAACTGATGGATATTGTGCAACGTTACCCAATGGGTTTGCGTTAACTCCAGCGGTTTCAGGCGATGGTCTATCAGAGCACGCCATATGCGCACCAACCGTGCCAGATCAGAACCTAGTGGCGATTCCAATTTCATCTCCTTATAATTAGCTTGCTAAGATATTATACAGCTTTTAGAATAGTGTGCAGCAATTGTATTGCTAAAACAAATGTATTGCTGCATTTGCTTACCATCAGACATGCTTTTCAGAAATAGCGAGTAACTTTCTCGCACATAAAGAATATTTATTAATCTAAAGCAATATATTCAGCCGTAAAGGAATCTATTTTGTGAAGTTTATGCATAGTGCAACAGGATTACCCTTACAAGATCTGGTGTTCGGTGCATCCATCTACTTTCCTCCGTTTTTCAAAGCGTTCGCGCTTGGATTTGTCATCTGGCTCGTTATACACCGCCTGCTTCGCGACAAAATCTACGCCGGAGACATCTGGCATCCCTTGTTAATGGATTTGTCGCTGTTTGCGATTTGCGTTTGCTTTGCCTTGGCAATACTGATTGCGTGGTAACTATGTCAATTAAAACCATTAAATATTTCTCAACAATTATTGTAGCGGTTTTTGCAGTTCTTGCCGGATGGTGGCTATGGAACTACTACATGCAGTCCCCCTGGACACGCGACGGAAAAATACGCGCAGAACAGGTTTCTATCACGCCACAGGTGTCTGGACGTATTGTTGAGCTGAATATAAAAGACAACCACTTGGTTAACGCGGGTGATATTCTGTTCTCTATCGATAAAACGCCCTTTCAGATTGCTGTGCTTAATGCCCAAGCTCAGTTGGCAAAAGCGCAATCTGACCTCGCCAAAGCCAATAATGAAGCTAACCGTCGCCGCCATCTCTCACAAAACTTTATCTCTGCCGAAGAGCTGGATACCGCTAACCTCAATGTTAAAGCGATGCAGGCAAGTGTCGATGCCGCACAAGCAACGCTGAAACAGGCACAATGGCAACTGGCGCAAACGGAAATTCGCGCCCCGGTGAGTGGATGGGTCACTAATCTCACCACCCGCATCGGTGACTACGCCGACACCGGAAAACCACTGTTTGCTCTGGTGGACAGCCACTCGTTTTACGCCATTGGTTATTTTGAAGAAACCAAATTGCGCCATATCCGGGGCGGTGCGCCAGCACAAATTACACTCTACAGCGACAATAAAACGTTACAGGGTCACGTTTCCAGTATTGGTCGGGCGATTTATGATCAGAGTGTGGAAAATGATTCCAGCCTGATTCCCGACGTTAAACCTAACGTTCCCTGGGTTCGTCTCGCCCAACGTGTTCCTGTTCGTTTTGCTCTCGATAACGTCCCCGGCGATGTCACGCTGGTATCCGGCACCACCTGTAGTATCGCTGTAGGCCCGTAATGAACGTACCGCCATGGTCGCTGCACAATTTCCCCTGGTTCAGAGCCACGCTGGCGCAATGGCGTTATGCGTTACGCAACACCATTGCCATGTGTCTGGCGCTGACGGTTGCCTATTATTTAAATCTTGATGAACCTTACTGGGCAATGACCTCGGCGGCGGTGTCATCAGCAAAAGCATGGGACGTATTGCTGGCAGTTTGCTCGGAGCTATCGCGGCACTGATTCTTGCCGGACATACTCTCAACGAGCCGTGGTTTTTTCTGTTGAGCATGTCTGCGTGGCTTGGCTTTTGTACCTGGGCCTGCGCGCATTTCACGAATAATGTGGCCTATGCATTTCAACTGGCGGGCTATACTGCGGCCATTATCGCCTTTCCGATGGTCAATATTACTGAAGCCAGCCAGCTATGGGATATCGCTCAGGCACGTGTTTGTGAAGTGATTGTCGGTATTCTTTGCGGCGGCATGATGATGATGATCCTGCCGAGCAGTTCTGATGCCACCGCTCTTTTAACCGCACTGAAAAACATGCATGCTCGTTTACTGGAACATGCCAGTTTGCTTTGGCAGCCCGAAACGACCGATGCCATTCGCACAGCACATGAATCGGTAATTGGGCAAATACTGACCATGAATTTGCTGCGTATTCAGGCGTTCTGGAGCCACTATCGTTTCCGCCAGCAAAATGCACGCCTGAATGCGCTACTCCACCAGCAATTACGTATGACCAGCGTCATCTCCAGCCTGCGACGTATGTTGCTCAACTGGCCCTCACCGCCCGGTGCCACACGGGAAATTATCGAACAGTTACTGACGGTGCTCGCCAACTCGCAAACAAATTTTTACACCGTTGCGCGCATTATTGCCCCGCTACGCCCAACCAACTTAGCCGACTACCGGCACGTCGCCTTCTGGCACCGATTACGTTATTTTTGCCACCTTTATCTGCAAAGTAGTCAGGAATTGCATCGCCTGGAAAGCAGCTCAGATGATCATACCAGGCTCCCTCGCGCATCTGGCCTGGCACGTCATACCGATAATGCCGAAGCTATGTGGAGCGGACTGCGTACATTTTGTACATTGATGATGATTGGCGCATGGAGTATTGCCTCGCAATGGGATGCTGGTGCCAATGCATTAACGCTGGCAGCAATTAGTTGCGTACTTTACTCCGCAGTCGCGGCACCGTTTAAGTCGTTGTCGCTACTGATGCGCACGCTGGTATTACTTTCGCTATTCAGTTTTGTGGTTAAGTTTGGCCTGATGGTTCAGATTAGCGATCTGTGGCAATTTTTGCTGTTTCTCTTCCCGCTACTGGCGACAATGCAGCTTCTTAAGTTGCAGATGCCAAAACTGGCCGCGCTGTGGGGACAACTGATTGTATTTATGGGGTCGTTTATCGCTGTCACTAATCCTCCGGTGTATGATTTTGCTGATTTTCTTAACGATAACCTGGCAAAAATCGTTGGCGTGGCGCTGGCATGGTTAGCATTCGCCATTTTGCGACCGGGGTCCGATGCCCGCAAAAGCCGCCGTCATATTCGCGCACTGCGACGGGATTTTGTCGATCAACTTAGCCGTCACCCAACCCTGAGTGAAAGCGAATTTGAATCGCTCACTTATCATCACGTCAGCCAGTTGAGTAACAGCCAGGACGCGCTGGCTCGCCGTTGGTTATTACGCTGGGGCGTGGTGCTGCTGAACTGTTCACATGTTGTCTGGCAATTGCGCGACTGGGAATCACGTTCCGATCCTTTATCGCAGGTGCGAGATAACTGTATTTCATTGTTGCGAGGAGTGATGAGCGAGCGTGGCGTGCAGCAAAAATCACTGGCGGCCACACTTGAAGAGTTACAGCGAATCTGCGACAGCCTTGCCCGCCATCATCAACCCGCTGCCCGTGAGCTGGCGGCGATTGTCTGGCGACTGTACTGCTCGCTTTCGCAACTTGAGCAGGCACCACCACAGGGTACGCTAGCCTCTTAATTAATAACACCACAGGCATAGCGTTCACCGCCGCCGCCCAGCGGTTTTGGTTGATCGGACATATTATCGCCGCCAACGTGGATCATCAGCGCCTTGTCTTTAACTTCGTCGAGTGATTTCAGACGAGGCGCAATGACGGCATCGGTTGCTTTACCGTCATTGTTGACCACCAGCGCAGGCAGATCGCCTAAATGCCCTGCACCTTCTGGCCCTTCATGTTTACCGGTATTTTTGGGATCAAGATGTCCGCCTGCAGATTGCGCCGCAGTAGCTTTGCCATCTTTCGTTGCTGGCTGGCAGCTTCCTTTGGCATGAACATGGAAGCCATGCTCACCGGGCGGTAATGCTTTCAGATCGGGCGAAAATTCCAGACCTTTATCGGTTTCAGTAATCGTTATGCTGCCAATTGACTGCCCAATCCCCTGTGATGTGACGAGGTTCATCTCGACTTTTTCACTGGCGGCTTGCGCGCCGGTCGCAACAACCAGCGTCAGAATAGCCAGACTAAAACGTTTCATAAGACCTCCGCTCAATGTGCATACCTGAATAAGTGTAAACCAGTGACACATATTTGAACGGAGGCGATTCCGAAAGTGCTTACGGGACGTCGTAACCTAATGCCGCTTTACGGATACGGAACCACTGCTGGCGTGTCATTTTCAGGGATTCCGCTTCAACGGCGGCACGCACACGCTCAATTTTACCGGAGCCAATAATCGGCAGCGGCTGCGATGGCAGACGCAATATCCAGGCATAAACCACCTGCTCGATAGAACCCGCGTTTAATTCTTCCGCCACCACAGCAAGTTCATCACGTAGCGGCCTGAAATAATCATCATTAAATAAACGGCCACCGCCAAGACAAGACCAGGCCATCGGGCGAATACGCAGTTGTTGTAGTTGATCGAGCGTACCATCCAGCAACAACGGCTGATGCACCGGAGAAATTTCCACCTGATTAGTGGCAAGAGTAAATGGCAAACGCGATTGCAGCAGGGCAAATTGCGCAGGCGTGAAGTTCGATACGCCAAAATGGCGCACTTTGCCGCTCTGATGCAAATGTTTAAACGCATCCGCCACTTCATCGGCATCCATTAACGGGTCGGGACGGTGGATTAACAGTAAATCCAGATGATCGGTCGCGAGATTAATTAGCGACTGTTCGGCACTTTTAATAATATGGTCGCGATCGGTGATGTAATGACCAATAACGTTTTCTTCACGCGCAGTCGTCGCGATGCCGCATTTGCTGACAATTTCCATCCGTTCACGCAAATGCGGTGCCAGTTTCAGCGCCTCGCCAAATGCCGCTTCGCACTGATAGCCGCCATAAATATCAGCGTGATCCACGGTGGTCACACCGAGATCCAGATGCTCTTCAATAAAACTAACTAACTGGCGTGCGGATATATTCCAGTCCATCAGTCGCCAGTAGCCCATCACAAAACGGGAAAACTCCGGGCCTTGCGGCGCAATAGTTATACGCTGAACCATAATCGCTTCCTCTTATCAGATATGAGAGGAGTATACGCAAGATTGCTCTCAAAAGAGTGATGGTTGCTCTAGTTCGTCTGATGACGTTGGCCTGTTCGCGCGTAATTTACGCATAAGTCGTTGTCGGCAAAGTCGCAGAACCTCCTGTTTTTCACCATCACTCATTTTATTCCAGTTAAAACGCTCATCCCGGCTACGAAAACAGCCACGGCAAAATCCGCGTTCGTCAGACTGGCAAATTCCCCGGCATGGGCTCTGGACGGGAAAGAACTCTAATTGCTCCGCCACCTCGCCCTCCTTATATAAGATTATTACCACTATTGAAGCTGTTAATGCCCAAAGTAGCAACTTTGCTTGCACTAGACCGACCGGTCTACTACACTCAAGCGCATGAACAAACATCCTGAACACGATACTCGCGAACACCTCCTGGCAACCGGAGAGCAACTCTGCCTGCAGCGTGGGTTTACCGGAATGGGGTTAAGCGAATTACTGAAGACCGCCGAAGTGCCAAAAGGGTCTTTCTACCACTACTTTCGTTCTAAAGAGGCGTTTGGTGTTGCCATGCTTGAACGCCATTACGCGGCATACCACCAACGACTGACGGAGTTGCTGCAATCTGGCGAGGGAAATTACCGCGACCGTATTCTGGCCTATTACCAGCAAACGCTGAACCAGTTCTGCCAGCATGGGACGATCAGCGGCTGTCTGACAGTAAAACTTTCTGCTGAAGTGTGCGACCTGTCAGAAGATATGCGCAGCGCGATGGATAAAGGTGCGCGCCAGGTAATCGCTCTGCTCGCCCAGGCGCTGGAAAATGGCCGCGATAGCCACTGTTTAACCTTTTGCGGAGAACCGCTGCAACAGGCGCAAGTTCTCTATGCGCTGTGGTTGGGGGCCAATCTGCAAGCCAAAATTTCGCGCAGCTCCGGGCCTCTGGAAAACGCGCTAACACATGTCAAAACCATTATTGCGACGCCTGCCGTTTAGCAGGCATTTTTTATTTTATCACCAGACGACCGGGAGTCTTTATGTCATCTGAAAAACTGTATTCCCCACTGAAAGTGGGCGCAATCACGGCGGCAAACCGTATCTTTATGGCTCCTCTGACGCGCCTGCGTAGCATTGAACCGGGTGATATCCCTACTCCGTTGATGGCGGAATATTATCGCCAACGCGCCAGTGCAGGTTTGATCATTAGCGAAGCCACCCAGGTTTCCGCCCAGGCAAAAGGGTATGCGGGCGCGCCAGGCATTCATAGTCCGGAGCAAATCGCCGCGTGGAAAAAAATTACCGCCGGTGTTCATGCTGAAAATGGTCATATCGCCGTGCAACTTTGGCACACGGGGCGCATTTCTCACGCCAGCCTGCAACCTGGTGGCCAGGCACCGGTAGCGCCTTCTGCACTTAGTGCGGGTACACGAACTTCTCTGCGCGATGAAAATGGTCAGGCGATCCGCGTCGAAACCACCATGCCGCGTGCGCTGGAGCTGGAAGAAATCCCGGGTATTGTCAACGATTTCCGCCAGGCTATCGCCAACGCCCGTGAAGCCGGTTTTGATCTGGTGGAACTCCACTCCGCTCACGGTTATTTACTGCATCAGTTCCTCTCTCCATCCTCCAACCATCGTACCGATCAGTACGGCGGCAGCGTGGAAAATCGCGCTCGTCTGGTGCTGGAAGTTGTTGATGCCGGGATTAAAGAATGGGGTGCCGATCGCATTGGTATTCGCGTTTCGCCAATTGGTACTTTCCAGAACACCGATAACGGCCCGAATGAAGAAGCCGATGCGCTGTATCTGATTGAACAACTGGGTAAACGCGGCATTGCTTATCTGCATATGTCCGAACCAGACTGGGCAGGCGGCAAACCATATACCGAGGCGTTCCGCGAAAAAGTACGCGCCCGTTTCCACGGCCCGATTATCGGGGCTGGTGCATATACGGTAGAAAAAGCAGAAACGCTGATCGGCAAAGGGTTAATTGATGCGGTGGCGTTTGGTCGTGACTGGATTGCAAACCCGGATCTGGTCGCTCGATTGCAGCGCAAAGCTGAGCTTAACCCACAGCGTGCCGAAAGTTTTTACGGCGGCGGTGCGGAAGGTTATACCGACTACCCTACGCTGTAATCCAACATTGCGAGCGGCGCAAAACCGCCGCTATACTAAAACAACATTTTGAATCTGTTAGCCATTTTGAGGATATAAAGATGCGTCTTCTTCACACCATGCTGCGCGTTGGCGATCTGCAACGCTCCATCGATTTTTATACCAACGTGCTGGGCATGAAACTGCTGCGTACCAGCGAAAATCCGGAATACAAATACTCGCTGGCGTTTGTTGGCTACGGCCCGGAAACAGAAGAAGCGGTAATTGAACTGACCTATAACTGGGGCGTGGATAAATACGAACTTGGCACCGCTTATGGTCACATCGCCCTTAGCGTCGATAACGCCGCAGAAGCTTGCGAAAAAATCCGTCAGAACGGCGGTAACGTTACCCGTGAAGCGGGTCCGGTAAAAGGCGGTACTACGGTTATCGCTTTTGTGGAAGATCCAGACGGTTACAAAATTGAATTGATTGAAGAGAAAGACGCCGGTCGCGGTCTGGGCAACTAATCTCCTGCCGGGCGTGAACTCATCGCGCCCGCATCTTTACTGCATCAGCGGGTAATATTTGTCATAATGCACGCTGCAATTTTTCCGTATTAAGAGAATCAGATGTCCGATAACGCTCAACTTACCGGTCTGTGCGACCGTTTTCGTGGTTTTTATCCTGTTGTGATCGATGTCGAAACCGCCGGATTTAACGCCAAAACCGATGCACTGCTTGAGATCGCCGCCATCACCCTGAAAATGGATGAACAAGGCTGGCTGATGCCGGACACCACATTACATTTTCACGTCGAGCCGTTTGTCGGCGCTAATTTGCAACCAGAAGCCCTCGCCTTCAATGGTATTGACCCGAACGATCCCGATCGCGGTGCAGTCAGCGAATATGAGGCGTTGCATGAGATTTTCAAAGTTGTCCGTAAAGGCATTAAAGCGAGCGGCTGTAACCGCGCCATTATGGTGGCGCACAATGCCAATTTCGACCACAGTTTTATGATGGCTGCCGCAGAACGCGCCTCACTGAAACGTAACCCGTTCCACCCTTTTGTCACTTTCGACACCGCGGCACTGGCCGGGCTGGCTCTCGGACAAACCGTATTATCAAAAGCCTGCCAGACCGCTGGCATGGATTTTGACAGCACCCAGGCGCATTCCGCGCTGTACGACACTGAACGCACCGCCGTGCTGTTTTGTGAAATCGTCAACCGCTGGAAACGACTGGGCGGCTGGCCGCTCCCTGCCGCTGAAGAGGTGTAATCGAATCGATGCCTGATGACATGTAATGACTCAGGCATCTATAGTGAGGCTATTCCACGAATCATGCATGATATTCACGGGGAATAGCGTTAATTGTTGTTCCGGGAAGTCGCCACCTGGTTCTCGAACGCTGTCACGATGAAATTGGCGACTGGCGTATTATTTTACACTCCCCTTATGGGCGACGAGTGCATGAACCGTGGGCGGGGGCGCTGGTAGTCATTGCTGGCGGAAAATTGTTGCTCTACCTGGCACAAGGCGGCAAGAAGATGCTGGTATGGCAAGAAAAAGATGAACTGCTCCCCCCAGAAGTATTCCACGCACTGGCAACCGCACTACGCCGCGAACCACGGCTACGCTTTACATTGACAGAAGTGAATGATCAACCGGAACGGCAAACGCCGATGTTTACGCTGCTGCGTGAGGCGGAATTTTCCAGTTCGCCACAAGGGCTGGATTGGGGATAAAAAACACTGACGGATGCCCGTTAGCCTCCGTCAGTATTGCGGGACGGATTATTCCGCGTCCGGCTCTTCAGACTTGTATTTAGCGGCGGTTTCTTTGATTAGCTGCTGCAGTTCGCCACGCTGATACATTTCGATCACGATATCACAGCCACCTACCAGCTCGCCGTCCACCCACAACTGTGGGAAAGTCGGCCAGTTAGCGTATTTCGGCAGTTCCGCGCGAATGTCCGGATTCTGCAGGATATCAACGTAGGCAAAACGTTCGCCACATGCGGCAAGCGCCTGAACTGCCTGGGCAGAAAAACCGCAGCTTGGCAGTTTCGGTGAACCTTTCATGTACAGCAGGATCGGATTTTCAGCAATCTGGCGTTGGATTTTTTCGATAGTGGTGCTCATTGTCTTGCTTCCTCAAACTTCTTTACGGCAGTAATCTGACATTGTAGCGGGTCAGTGCGGCAACGGAAAATAACATTTTCATCACGCTTTTGCTATTTTATCCCTTTGCTCTATTTGTTGCATTTCAAATATTCGTTTCTTCGCTGTTGCGCTGCAAACTGGCGTATTTATGACCATTTCCAGCTTTCACTGCTGCATTTTTTTACGCTCACCGACGAAATATATTTTTTAACAATAAAAGCTATTAACTTTCTCTTCTTCTATGCATTAGAATCATCAAGTTTTGTAAATCAGACGCAGGCATGATAGACCTGCCTTAACAGAGGGACGCTCAGTGGCGCGGATAAACCGTATTTCGATCACGCTCTGTGCTTTACTTTTTACCACCCTGCCTTTAACGCCTATGGCCCATGCTTCAAAGCAAGCCAGGGAGAGTTCTGCTACTACTCACATCACCAAAAAAGCAGATAAAAAGAAAAGCACGGCAACCACCAAAAAGACCAATAAAGCCAGCCAGAAAACAGCGAAAAAAGCCGCCAGTAAAAGTACCACTAAAAGTAGAACTGCTTCTTCCGTAAAAAAATCCTCCATTACCGCTTCTAAAAACGCCAAAAACCGCAGCAAACAAGTTGTGAATAAAACAGCGGCAGCCAGCTTTACGGAAAAGTGCACTAAACGTAAGGGTTATAAAACACATTGCGTGAAAGTTAAAAATGCCGCACCAGGAACCCTCGCTGACGCACATAAAGCCAAAGTACAGAAAGCCACTACCGTGGCAATGAATAAACTGATGCAACAAATTGGCAAGCCATATCGCTGGGGCGGCAGCTCACCGCGTACCGGTTTCGATTGTAGCGGGCTGGTTTATTACGCCTATAAAGATCTGGTGAAGATCCGTATTCCACGTACAGCTAACGAAATGTATCACCTGCGTGACGCCGCACCGATCGATCGCAGTGAATTGAAAAATGGCGACCTGGTCTTCTTCCGCACTCAGGGTCGCGGAACCGCCGATCACGTTGGCGTGTATGTTGGCAACGGCAAATTTATTCAGTCTCCGCGCAGTGGACAGGAAATTAAAATCACTTCTTTAAGCGAAGATTACTGGCAGCGCCACTATGTAGGTGCTCGTCGGGTAATGACCCCAAAAACACTTCGCTAAAACTTTACCCTGTTGTTACAGCAACAGGGTAAGTTCATCTTTTGTCTCACCTTTTATTTTGCTACCCTATCCTCACGCACAATAAGGCTATTGTACGTATGCCAATTAATAATAAAGGAGAGTAGCAATGTCATTTGAATTACCTGCACTACCATATGCTAAAGATGCTCTGGCACCGCACATTTCTGCGGAAACTATCGAGTATCACTACGGCAAACATCATCAAACTTATGTCACTAACCTGAACAACCTGATCAAAGGTACTGCGTTTGAAGGTAAATCACTGGAAGAGATTATTCGTAGCTCTGAAGGTGGCGTATTCAACAACGCTGCTCAGGTCTGGAACCATACTTTCTACTGGAACTGCCTGGCACCGAACGCCGGTGGCGAACCGACTGGTGAACTGGCTGACGCTATCGCCGCTTCTTTTGGTAGCTTTGCCGATTTTAAAGCGCAGTTTACTGATGCTGCGATCAAAAACTTTGGTTCTGGCTGGACCTGGCTGGTGAAAAACAGCGATGGCAAACTGGCTATCGTTTCTACTTCTAATGCCGGTACTCCGCTGACCACCGATGCGACCCCGCTGCTGACCGTTGATGTCTGGGAACACGCTTACTACATCGACTATCGCAATGCGCGTCCTGGCTACCTGGAACACTTCTGGGCGCTGGTGAACTGGGAGTTCGTGGCGAAAAATCTCGCTGCATAATAACTGATGGCAAATGCAACATTGCCTGATGCGTTACGCTTATCAGACCTACGCGGATGAGGCGTTAACACCACATCTGGCAAGATAAATCGCACTTTGCCTGCAAACTGTAACGCAGAAGGTTATCCTTCTGCGTTTTTGTTTTATTAGCTGTTGGCAACGCAAACTGCTTCAGGTTGTTTTCTGGCTGACATAAACACCAACAATAATGCCAGTCCCGCGACAATCGCCCCCATCACCGGCACAAAACTGTACCCCAGACCACCGGAAATCACCGCACCACCAGCAGCCGCTCCCAATGCATTTCCAAGGTTAAAGGCACCAATATTCACCGATGATGACAGACCCGGTGCTTCGCTGGCGACTCGCATCACTCGCATCTGCAAGGGCGGTACGACCGCAAAGGTTGCCGCGCCCCACACTACCATGCTGATTGCCGCACCGAACTCATTACGGGCCAGGAACGGGATTGCCAGCATAATCACCATCAGCAGCAACAAAAATCCCTTCAGCGTGCCGTTGACCGAACGATCTGCCAGTTTACCGCCGAGATAGTTACCGATAGAGAATCCGACACCAATCAGCACCAGCATGGCTGTAACAAACACCGGCGTCGCGTGGGTGATACTTTGCAGCACCGGAGAAATATAAGTGTAGAGCGTAAACATTGCGCCAGCCCCCAACACCGTCGTCAGTAAAGCCGATAACACCTGCGGACGCAGCAGCACCGCCAGCTCTTTTTTCACTTCTGGTCGCGCCCCTGCGCCACCTTTCGGTAAAGAGAAGTACAGGCTAATCATCGAAATCACGCCCAACCCCGCCGTTGCCAGGAACGACATTCGCCAGCCAATAGTTTCACCCAACCAGGTCGCCGCCGGAACACCGCCGATATTCGCCAAAGTTAAGCCCATAAACATGGTCGCAACTGCGCTGGCCTGTTTATGTTTTGGCACAACGCTTGCGGCCACAACTGACCCCAGGCCAAAAAATGCACCGTGATTCAGACTGGTCAAAATACGTGAAAGCAGCAGTGTCATGTAATCCGGGGCAATGGCAGAAAGTACATTACCAAGGGTAAAAATCGCCATCAGGAAAATCAGCGCGCTGCGGCGGGCACGATGAGAAAGTAATAATGTCATCAGCGGCGCGCCAACCATCACACCAACCGCATAGGCACTGATTAACATTCCGGCAGCAGGGATCGAGACATCCACACCGCGCGCAATGACGGGCAACAGGCCCATTGGCGAGAACTCCGTTGTCCCGATACCAAACGCGCCAATCGCCAGCGCCAGCAACGGATAGTTAATTTTCATGCCTAATCTCCACCTCTTCGCGTCATCACGCGATGTTCATCAAAGTGGCGAAAGCATGACATCAATCACAAAAGAATGAAAATAACAAAAAGAGAAAACACTTTTGCCATTTTGCTAACAAAGAGGAGAGAGATGCGAGGGAGAACGCGCTCCCTCGAGGGGAAATCAGTGCAGCGCGGCAGTCAAACCCACTGCCACGATCAAACCAAGAACGATAATGGTTGTTACCAATGAAAATTTAAGGTCGATGCTCATCAAGTTTTCTCCTTTTTTATTACCACACAAAAAATGATATTACTCATTTTTACACAGTGTGATGAAAAAATCTCCCGGCATTTATAATGATAAGTGTTTTTACTACTTCCCCTTTTCATCAAGATCGGCCAAAATTCCACGCTTACACTATTTGCGTACTGGCCATTGACCCCTTCCTGACGCTCCGTGTCATTTTTCCGGCGTACCGCAACACTTTCGTTGTGCGTAAGGTGTGTAAAGGCAAACGTTTACCTTGCGATTTTGCAGGAGCTGAAGTTAGGGTCTGGAGTGAAATGGAATGGCAACAATAAAAGATGTAGCGAAACGAGCAAACGTTTCCACTACAACTGTGTCACACGTTATAAACAAAACGCGTTTTGTCGCGGAAGAGACTCGTAACGCTGTGTGGGCAGCGATTAAAGAATTACACTACTCTCCTAGCGCGGTGGCGCGTAGCCTGAAGGTTAACCACACCAAGTCTATCGGTTTGCTGGCGACCAGCAGCGAAGCGGCCTATTTTGCCGAGATCATTGAAGCGGTAGAAAAAAATTGCTTCCAGAAAGGCTACACACTGATTCTGGGCAATGCGTGGAACAATCTTGAGAAACAGCGGGCCTATCTGTCGATGATGGCGCAAAAACGCGTCGATGGCCTGCTGGTCATGTGTTCTGAGTATCCGGAACCATTGCTGGCGATGCTGGAAGAGTATCGCCATATCCCGATGGTGGTGATGGACTGGGGCGAAGCAAAAGCGGACTTTACCGATGCAGTTATCGATAACGCTTTTGAAGGCGGCTACATGGCCGGGCGCTATCTGATTGAACGCGGTCATCGCGAAATTGGCGTTATTCCTGGTCCGCTGGAGCGCAACACCGGCGCTGGCCGTCTGGCGGGTTTTATGAAAGCGATGGAAGAAGCCATGATCAAGGTGCCGGAAAACTGGATTGTGCAGGGTGACTTTGAGCCTGAATCGGGTTATCGCGCCATGCAGCAAATCCTGTCGCAACCGCACCGCCCTACTGCTGTCTTCTGTGGCGGCGATATCATGGCTATGGGCGCACTTTGCGCCGCTGATGAAATGGGTCTGCGCGTACCGCAAGATATTTCGCTGATCGGTTATGATAACGTGCGCAACGCCCGTTATTTTACTCCGGCGCTGACGACTATCCATCAGCCAAAAGATTCGCTGGGCGAAACGGCGTTCAACATGCTGTTGGATCGTATCGTCAACAAACGCGAAGAACCGCAGTCAATTGAAGTTCATCCGCGGCTTATTGAACGCCGCTCCGTGGCTGACGGTCCGTTCCGCGACTATCGTCGTTAATCATCCGTTGCGGGAGTCTCTTCCGGCTCCCGCAGCCATTCCTTATTCAGCGTCTCGCTATCACCGAGATACTCCAGCAGCCAGGTTAACGCAGGCGACATATCATTCTGCTGCCAGGTCAGACAACATGCCGAATCAGGGAATGGATTTTCCAGTTCTAATGCTACCCACTTCCCCTCGTTCAGCCACGGTTTAGCGAAATGGGTCGGCACCATGCCAATGCATAACCCGGCCGAGATACAGGTTGCCGATGATTCCCAGTCCGGGACAACCAGGCGCTTTTGGTTATCGAGCAGCCAGGTAATACGTTTGGGCAGCGTCCGTGACGTGTCTTCGCGCACCAGTGACGGCCAGTTGCGCAACGTATCATCGCTGAACGGCCCATTCATCGACGCAAGCGGATGGTGGCGGGCAACAACACAACTCCAGCTCAACATTCCCATATCACGGAAGGCGTAACGCCCACCTACCGGAATCGCCCGTGTCGCACCAATCGCCAGTTCCACACGTCCGTCGGAAAGCGCATCCCAGACACCGTTAAACACCTCCTGAAAAACCAGAAGTTCGACGTCATCAAAATGGCGATAGAAATCAACAATCATCTGCCGCGTGCGTTCTGGCCTGACAATATTATCTACCGCGATGGCTAACTGACCGCGCCAACCGTTCGCTATCTGCTGACATTGCTGGCGAGTGATCTGCATTTTTTTGACAACAGAACGCCCTTCTTTGAGAAACCACGCCCCGGCAGCGGTCAGTTCCACGTCACGATGACGCCTTTCAAAAAGCGGCACTGCCAGCCACTCTTCCAACTGACGAACGGTATAGCTGACCGCAGAAGGAACGCGATGCAACTCCTGGGCCGCGGCGCTAAAACTACCATTACGCGCCACCGCATCAACCACTTCGAGAGAATACTCAGACCACATAGTTTGCCTGCAAAATTTTTGAAACCAGTCATCAAATATTACCGTTTCACAACACGAATTTCACTCCCTACACTTTGCGACGGTGTTTAATTGAGAGATTTAGAGAATATACATGCAACCTGGGAAAAGATTTTTAGTCTGGCTGGCGGGTTTGAGCGTACTCGGTTTTCTGGCAACCGATATGTATC
Organism: Escherichia marmotae; assembly: GCF_002900365.1. Taxonomy (NCBI): domain Bacteria; kingdom Pseudomonadati; phylum Pseudomonadota; class Gammaproteobacteria; order Enterobacterales; family Enterobacteriaceae; genus Escherichia; species Escherichia marmotae. The sequence goes on along the minus strand of NZ_CP025979.1, from coordinate 733,584 downwards.
TGCCTGCTTTCGCCGCCATTCAGGCCGATCTGCAAACGCCTGCGTCTGCTGTCAGTGCCAGCCTTAGTCTGTTCCTTGCCGGTTTTGCCGCAGCCCAGCTCTTGTGGGGGCCGCTCTCCGACCGATATGGTCGTAAACCGGTGTTATTGATCGGCCTGACAATTTTTGCTCTGGGTAGTCTGGGGATGTTATGGGTGGAAAACGCCGTCACTCTGCTGGTATTGCGGTTCGTGCAAGCTGTGGGGGTCTGCGCCGCGGCAGTTATCTGGCAGGCGTTGGTGACGGACTACTACCCTTCACAAAAAGTGAATCGTATTTTCGCCACTATCATGCCGTTAGTGGGGCTGTCTCCGGCGCTTGCTCCTCTTTTAGGTAGCTGGCTGCTGGTCCATTTTTCCTGGCAGGCGATTTTCGCCACCCTGTTTGCCATTACCGTAGTACTGATTCTGCCCATTTTCTGGCTTAAACCCACGACTAAAACACGTAATGATAGCCAGGATGGTCTGACCTTTACCGATCTGCTGCGTTCAAAAATCTATCGCGGAAACGTACTGATTTATGCTGCCTGTTCAGCCAGTTTCTTTGCCTGGCTGACCGGTTCTCCGTTCATCCTTAGCGAAATGGGTTACAGCCCGGCCGTCATTGGTTTAAGTTATGTCCCGCAAACTATTGCGTTTCTGATTGGTGGTTATGGCTGTCGCGCCGCGTTGCAGAAATGGCAAGGTAAGCAGTTGTTGCCGTGGCTACTGATGCTGTTTGCTATCAGCGTCGTGGCAACCTGGGCGGCAGGATTCATTAGCCATGTTTCACTGGTCGAAATTCTGGTCCCATTCTGTGTGATGGCGATTGCCAACGGCGCAATCTACCCGATTGTTGTCGCACAGGCGTTGCGGCCCTTCCCACATGCAACCGGACGCGCCGCAGCCTTGCAGAACACTCTGCAACTGGGACTGTGCTTCCTCGCAAGCCTGGTGGTTTCCTGGCTTATCAGCGTTAGCACACCTCTGTTCACCACCACTAGCGTGATGTTATCAACTGTGGTGCTGGCCGCTCTGGGTTACATGATGCAACGTTGTAAAGAACGAGACTGCCAGAATCAAAGCAATGCCGAAGTCGCTCATAGTGAATCGCATTGATATATATCGATATCTTTATACTTAGGCCGCTAACAAAATTTTGTTGTATGATTGAAATTAGCGGCCTATACTAATTTTCAGTTGTTAAGATTACGATAAATATTATGTTTCTACGGGGACAGGAGTGTTCCCGGTTTACTATGGATGGTCATTTCGGCAAGGGTTCCTCCTTTCCCTCTGTTCTACGTCGGATTATAGACTCGCGGTTTTTTCTGCGAGATTTCTCACAAAGCCCAAAAAGCGTCTACGCTGTTTTAAGGTTCTGATCACCGACCAGTGATGGAGAAACTATGAGTTCATCGTGTATAGAAGAAGTCAGTGTACCGGATGACAACTGGTATCGTATCGCCAACGAATTACTTAGCCGTGCTGGCATTGCTATTAATGGCCCTGCTCCGGCAGATATTCGTGTTAAAAACCCCGATTTTTTTAAACGCGTCCTGCAAGAAGGATCGTTAGGGTTAGGCGAAAGTTATATGGATGGTTGGTGGGAATGTGACCGACTGGATATGTTTTTTAGCAAGGTCTTGCGCGCAGGTCTCGAAAACCAACTCCCCCATCATTTCAAAGACACACTGCGCATTGCTGGTGCACGCCTTTTCAATCTACAAAGTAAAAAACGTGCCTGGATAGTTGGCAAAGAGCATTACGATCTCGGTAATGACTTGTTTAGCCGCATGCTTGATCCCTTCATGCAATACTCCTGCGCTTACTGGAAAGATGCCGATAATCTGGAATCAGCCCAGCAAGCGAAGCTCAAAATGATCTGTGAAAAATTGCAGTTAAAACCGGGTATGCGCGTACTGGATATTGGCTGTGGTTGGGGCGGTCTGGCACATTACATGGCGTCTAATTATGACGTAAGTGTGGTGGGTGTCACGATTTCTGCCGAACAGCAAAAAATGGCTCAGGAGCGCTGCGCAGGTCTGGATGTCACCATCTTGCTGCAAGATTACCGGGACCTGAACGACCAGTTTGACCGTATTGTTTCGGTTGGAATGTTCGAACATGTCGGGCCGAAAAATTACGATACCTATTTCGAAGTGGTGGATCGTAATCTGAAACCGGAAGGTATTTTCCTGTTGCATACTATCGGCTCGAAAAAAACCGACCTGAATGTTGACCCGTGGATAAATAAATATATTTTTCCGAACGGTTGTCTGCCCTCTGTTCGGCAAATTGCTCGCTCCAGCGAACCACATTTCGTGATGGAAGACTGGCATAACTTTGGTGCCGATTACGACACCACGTTAATGGCCTGGTATGAGCGATTCCTCGCCGCATGGCCAGAAATTGCTGATAACTACAGTGAGCGCTTTAAACGGATGTTTACCTATTATCTGAATGCTTGCGCTGGTGCTTTCCGCGCCCGCGATATTCAGCTCTGGCAAGTGGTGTTCTCACGTGGGATCGAAAGCGGTCTTCGGGTTGCACGCTAAATGTCATTCTATCGCCCCCGTTTTGGGGGCGATGTCATTTCAAATCAGGCTTCAGTATCTTATTGATTCAAGGCCTGCTCACGCATTGCCAGCACACGTTCTACTGTATCTACCACTGCCTGAGTTTGTGGATCGATTTCGATATTGACACGCGCGCCGAGTTTTTTCTTACCGAGGGTGGTACGTTCCAGCGTTTCCGGAATTAAATGCACACAGAAACGGGTCGACGTTACTTCGCCTACGGTCAGGCTAATACCGTCGATTCCGATAAATCCTTTATACAGGATATATTTCATCAACTGACTATCCTGCACTTTAAACCAGATCTGGCGATTATTTTCAGAGGTTAATATTTTCGCGACTTCGGCGGTGGTCATAATATGACCCGACATTAAATGCCCACCAATTTCATCACTGAATTTCGCCGCACGTTCTACATTTACCCAATCCCCAACCTGTAAATCGCCAAGATTGGTAATGCGTAACGTCTCTTTCATCAGGTCAAAACTGATATGGTTACCGTTGATTTCCGTCACGGTCAGGCAACAACCGTTGTGTGCTACAGACGCACCGGTCTCCAGACCATCAAGCATGTAGTCAGGTAACTCAACCACATGAGTACGAAAATTTGGTTTCTCGTCAATCGACACCAGTTTTGCAGTGCCCTGCACTATCCCCGTAAACATACTTACAACTCCTGAAATCAGTTAAGGCATTCTGTTCAGCACAATAGCAGGTGGGAAACACCCTTGCCAGTAAAGGGGGCTGAATGGTTATTTTTTCACTGGAGAATTAATAAATCCTCGCTACAATAGACTGAATTTCCCCTGCTTCTTCTTTTTGCTGCCCATTCAGGCGGCTTTTTAGTCTCTCATATAACAACAATATAAAAGGTGTTCACGTGCAGAAGTATATCAGTGAAGCGCGTCTGTTATTAGCATTAGCAATCCCGGTGATTCTCGCGCAAATCGCCCAAACCGCAATGGGTTTTGTCGATACCGTGATGGCGGGCGGCTATAGTGCCACCGACATGGCGGCGGTGGCTATCGGTACGTCAATCTGGCTTCCGGCCATCCTCTTTGGCCACGGACTGCTACTGGCATTAACGCCGGTTATCGCGCAATTAAATGGTTCTGGTCGCCGTGAGCGCATTGCGCACCAGGTGCGACAAGGTTTCTGGCTTGCCGGTTTCGTTTCAGTGCTCATTATGGTGGTACTGTGGAATGCGGGTTATATCATCCGCTCCATGCAAAATATCGATCCGGCGCTCGCTGATAAAGCGGTAGGTTATCTGCGAGCACTGTTGTGGGGCGCACCGGGCTATCTATTCTTCCAGGTCGCACGTAACCAGTGTGAAGGTCTGGCAAAAACCAAACCTGGGATGGTGATGGGTTTTATTGGCCTGTTGGTGAACATTCCAGTGAACTATATCTTTATTTATGGTCATTTTGGGATGCCAGAACTCGGTGGCGTCGGCTGTGGTGTGGCGACTGCGGCTGTGTATTGGGTGATGTTCCTCGCTATGGTTTCTTATATTAAACGTGCCCGCTCCATGCGCGATATCCGCAACGAAAAAGGCACCGCTAAACCGGATCCAGCCGCCATGAAACGCCTGGTGCAACTTGGTCTTCCTATCGCGCTGGCGCTGTTCTTTGAAGTGACGCTGTTTGCTGTGGTGGCGCTGTTGGTATCCCCACTCGGTATTGTCGATGTGGCAGGCCACCAGATTGCACTGAACTTCAGTTCGTTGATGTTCGTTCTTCCAATGTCACTGGCTGCAGCGGTAACCATCCGCGTAGGTTATCGTCTGGGCCAGGGTTCGACGCTGGATGCACAAACAGCCGCACGGACAGGGCTTATGGTTGGCGTTTGTATGGCGACTCTGACCGCAATTTTCACGATTTCACTGCGGGAGCAAATCGCCCTGTTGTATAACGATAACCCAGAGGTTGTGACGCTGGCGGCTCACTTGATGTTACTGGCAGCGGTGTATCAGATTTCTGACTCCATACAGGTGATCGGCAGTGGGATTTTGCGTGGTTATAAAGATACGCGTTCCATTTTCTATATCACCTTTACGGCTTACTGGGTGCTGGGTTTGCCGAGCGGCTACATTCTGGCTCTGACCGATCTGGTGGTTGAACCAATGGGGCCAGCAGGCTTCTGGATCGGTTTTATTATCGGCCTGACTTCTGCTGCCATTATGATGATGCTGCGTATGCGTTTTCTGCAACGTTTACCGTCAGCCATTATTCTGCAACGAGCCGCTCGTTAATAAAGACAAGGCGCAACCTTCGCGGGTTGCGCCTTTGTTTTCATGCAGGCCGGAGCGTTGCGCCAATCCCGTCTTCGTCTGGCTGAAGTTTAAGCGCGCTACAGACAGGTTGCCGACTGGCATCCGTTATCTCAACGTGAATATCACCGCTAACTTCCCCTTTCACACTGATAGAGTCAGGCGAAATCTCTTTCGCACTGGTTTGCAGGCAGATCGTTCCTTCTCCGCGCAGGCTTTTCGCTTTCAGTTGTACATGCGTTGCTGCCGCCGTGATCAGCCACACTTTTCCACCGTCAAGCTTTAACTCTCCAATACGAAAAGTGACACCGTCACCTTTCACCGTGCTACCATCGAGGATTAACACGCCCCCCTGCTGTACCGTAACCGTTGACTGCTGTAAATCGGCACCATAACCAATAATCAAAGAGCTACTTTCTTGTACGGCGACGTTACCCATCAGTTCAACTGGCGCACAATCCTCTTCCACTACAAATTTATCGTCCGCGCTGGTGGGAGACATGACAATCATCGTGCCACCTTTCACCACCACATTTTCCACCGTCCCCGCATGAATTTCAGCCCGTCCTCCCGTATTCACCGCCAAATCTTTAGCCTTACCGGAACTGTAGAGCTGTAGACCGTCCGTCCCCAGGCGATAAACGGCGCTATTCTCAACCAGGGTGTGGATGTCTTCTCCACCAAGATTATTCATGGCACCGCCCACAAGTGTCGTATCGCTGGCTTTCCCCGCCAGCATAAAGACACCGCCCTGGTTAATCATACTGTTGGAAGCTTCTCCACCTGGGTAAACCAACAATTCACCGCCTTCATCCACTATTGCAGATGAAGTTGTTCCGTTAACCAACAAACCACCAGCCTGATCGAGAATGATTTTTTCTGCCCGATGACCTTCCAGTACGCGCAAGTTACCGCCGTTCTCCAGCAACAAACCGCAGGCATAGCCCTGATCAACGCTAAATTCACCTTCAGGATGGCGGCCATTAACAGTGGCGAGCGTTGAAAGGCTAATTGCTCCACCGTCGGACTGAACAATATCTGTGGCAATGGCCCCGTCACTGACTGATAACGTGCCATTGTTGCCGTACTGTGCCCCCCTGGCGATCCCGCCTGCTTCCACTTTCAGCCAGCCCGCACCAGTCACTATGGTGTTTTCTGCCCTTCCGCCAGCCTCAATAATCAACTCACCGTCCGTAAGTTGAGTCGCACCGACGACCTCGCCTGTCTTAACAATTTGCACGTTCCCGTCGCTCATCAAATTTTTTTCATCAGATCCCATGATTTATTCCTTTGCTGCATCTGTGTGCCCTTATCACCACCTAAGTGTAAAGGCTACGAAGGATTTATCCACGCCAGAATTGATATGGAGGCAAACGGCACGGTTTACATCCTGATGCGCGAGGCCATTGACTGTGTCAGATGTAAATATGACTCTGAACAAAAACCGCCCTTTAAAATCAACAAAATATAGACAATTTGCTTAAAAGCTCTGCAAACGGTCGAAATGGTGCAGAAAATTACGTTTTACCTCTTGCCACCTTTCCACTCTGCCGCTAATATTCGTCCCCGTTGTCACCTACAACGTTGCGTTCATAGCTCAGTTGGTTAGAGCACCACCTTGACATGGTGGGGGTCGTTGGTTCGAGTCCAATTGAACGCACCATCCTGCGTCCGTAGCTCAGTTGGTTAGAGCACCACCTTGACATGGTGGGGGTCGGTGGTTCGAGTCCACTCGGACGCACCAGATTTTCTTAGTCTGGTCTCCTCATTTTTATTCCCTTATTTATTCTCTGTATCCAATACGTTAAAAGATTTACACTATTTTCGTATGTGTTATCAGAAGGAGAATAACGATGGCGACTTTGTTACAGCTTCACTTTTCATTTAATGGTCCCTTTGGCAATGAAATGGCCGAACAGCTTAAACCGCTTGCCGAGTCGATTAATCAGGAACCCGGTTTTCTGTGGAAGGTGTGGACGGAAAGTGAAAAGAACCACGAAGCCGGTGGCATCTATCTCTTTGCTGATGAAAAAAGCGCTCTTGCCTATCTGGACAAACATACAGCTCGCCTGAAAAATCTCGGTGTCGATGAAGTTATTGCCAAAGTTTTCGATGTCAATGAGCCACTGAGTCACATCAATCAGGCAAAACTCGCCTGACAGATCTTAATGAAGGGCGGTTAGCGCCCTTTTCATCCCTGTCTGAAATTTCTCATTTTATATAGATTTCAACCAAACTTATCTGATAACGCTAAATTCGAAAGAATGCACACAGGTAAGTAACAATGAAAAAAATCGCCATTGTGGGTGCCGGACCAACAGGGATTTATACTTTCTTCTCACTTTTACAACAACAAACGCCGCTTTCTATTTCCATCTTCGAGCAGGCCGACGAAGCCGGTGTCGGTATGCCGTACAGCGATGAAGAAAATTCTAAAATTATGCTGGCAAATATTGCCAGTATTGAAATACCACCGATTTATTGTACTTATCTGGAATGGTTACAAAGGCAAGAGGCCAGTCACCTGCAACGTTACGGCGTTAAAAAAGATACCTTGCACGATCGCCAGTTTTTACCGCGTATTCTGCTGGGTGAGTATTTTCGCAATTGCTTTTTACAATTAGTTGAACAAGCCCGACAGTTGAATTTTGAGATAAACGTGTATGAATCATGTCAGGTGACCGATCTGCAGGTCACAGACTCCGGTGTCATTCTTGCCACAAATCAGGAGCTACTCACAGAGACGTTTGATTTAGCGCTGATAGCTACCGGTCACGTCTGGCCTGATGAAGAAGAAGTCACCCGAACGTATTTCCCCACCCCGTGGTCAGGATTACTGGAAGCGAAAATTGATGCCTGTAACGTCGGCATTATAGGCACATCCTTGAGCGGACTGGATGCAGCAATGGCGGTTACCATTCAGCACGGTTCGTTTATTGAAGAAGATAATCAACACGTTCGCTTTCAACGCGATAGTAACAGTGAAAATCTGCATATTACGTTGATGTCCCGTACAGGTATTTTGCCGGAAGCCGATTTCTATTGCCCTATCCCCTACAAACCATTACACATCGTCACAGAACAGGCTTTAAATAGAGAAATAGAAAAAGGTGCAGACGGTCTGTTGGATCGAGTATTCAAATTGATACAACAAGAAATTAGTTCTGCCGATCCTGACTGGAGTCAACGTATAGCGTTAGAGAGCCTCAATGTAGATACCTTTGCTCAAGCCTGGTTTGCCGAGCGTAAACAACATGATCCTTTCGGCTGGGCGGAAGAGAACTTAGCCGAAGTCGAGCAAAATAAACGGGAAAAACATACTGTCCCCTGGCGTTATGCCATTCTGCGTTTGCATGAAGCCGTACAGGAAATTGTGCCGCATCTGAATGAACACGACCATAAACGATTCAGTAAAGGACTTGCCAGAGTCTTTATCGATAATTATGCGGCAATCCCTTCAGAATCTATTCGTCGCCTGCTGGCCTTGCGCGAGGCGGGGATCATTCATATTCTCGCCCTTGGTGAGGACTACGAGATGGAAACCAACGAAACGCACACCGTTCTGAAAACAGCAGACAACAGCTACTCGTTTGATGTTTTTATTGATGCCCGGGGTCAACGTCCACTCAAAATACAAGATATTCCTTTCCCTGGGCTGCGCGAACAGTTGCAGAAAACAGGCGAGGAAATCCCTGATGTTGGTGAAGATTATTCGTTACAGCAGCCTGAAGAATTACGGGGGCGCGTGGCATTCGGCGCGTTACCCTGGCTGATGCACGACCAGCCTTTCGTTCAGGGGCTTACGGCTTGTGCAGAAATTGGCAAGGCTATGGCACAGGCCATCGCAAAGCCTGCTTCCCGTTCACGCCGGCGTCTTACGTTTGATTAAAGGTAAAGTTATCAGCACTCAACAAACTGATGTTGCTCATTGAGACGATAGCGAACTCCGGCACAAATATTATTTTCGCCTTCAACGGCGACGGCAAAGCGCACTCTTTCGCCGTCATGATATGCCAGCACGGCGCTGCAACCTGGACCGAGAATATTAGCCATGATTTTTCCTTTGCAAGACTCACACAGTAATATCTTTCCACTCGGTTATTTTTTACTTTTGGTATTTACGGTGGCCATCATCCACGGACATGCCGTAGTACAGGCACTACAGCCAATACGCTATAAATTAAAATACATATCGAAATTATGATAATTCCCTTTTATACCTTTCTTAAAACAAATCCTCATAGAGCAATAAAATAATAGAGGATGAAGTATTGCACTCCATCCCCGAACAATTATTTCACCAGTGCGTTAATAACTGTTTCCATCGCTTGCTTTTCCAATTCGCTACGCTGAATACGTTTATTTGCTAATGCTGTACGCAACACACCAGCGATGACTATGTGCTTTGGCTCCTGACCCAAATCGCGCATCTCCAGAACCACCTTCCCTACCACTCTGCACATTTCGCGGTACAGCTCGTCATCTTTTGTCCGGTTGCCCATTATTCATACCCATTTATCATGCCAGTCATCAGCATATATCAATCTCATCAATTAAACAAAAAACAAACAAAATCAAACAAATAACCCGATAAATTATTTTAATTGTATCAGTTGAATGGTATGACTTTGCGCCAGCAGACCTTCTCTCTCCAGCTATCGTTTTCACGTTGCGCAAACAGTGATGTTTTTGCGTAATCTCTTTCTGAGGACGTTAAATCTTTGATAACAATTTATTGTGAATATGGATGATTGTTTTTTGAAACGCTGTTTTTGTTTTCCTTTTGGATTAAATTCAGCGTATAATGCGCGCCAATTGACTCTTGAATGGTTTCAGCACTTTGGACTGTAGAACTCAACGACTCAAAAACAGGCACTCACGTTGGGCTGAGACACAAGCACACATTCCTCTGCACGCTTTTTCGATGTCACCTATCCTTAGAGCGAGGCATCATCACTTTCGTAATACCGGATTCGCTTTCCTGCAGTGCGCCCAGAAAGCAAGTTTCTCCTATCCTTCTCAACTTAAAGACTAAGACTGTCATGAAAAAGACCAAAATTGTTTGCACCATCGGACCAAAAACCGAATCTGAAGAGATGTTAGCTAAAATGCTGGACGCAGGCATGAACGTCATGCGTCTGAACTTCTCTCATGGTGACTATGCAGAACACGGTCAGCGCATTCAGAATCTGCGCAACGTGATGAGCAAAACCGGCAAAACTGCCGCTATCCTGCTCGATACCAAAGGTCCGGAAATCCGCACCATGAAACTGGAAGGCGGTAATGACGTTTCTCTGAAAGCAGGCCAGACCTTTACTTTCACCACTGACAAATCTGTTATCGGCAACAGCGAAATGGTTGCGGTAACTTATGAAGGTTTCACTACCGACCTGTCCGTCGGCAACACCGTGCTGGTTGACGATGGTCTGATCGGTATGGAAGTTACCGCTATCGAAGGTAACAAAGTTATCTGTAAAGTACTGAACAACGGTGACCTGGGCGAAAACAAAGGTGTGAACCTGCCGGGCGTTTCTATTGCCCTGCCGGCACTGGCTGAAAAAGACAAACAGGATCTGATCTTCGGTTGCGAACAAGGTGTAGACTTTGTTGCAGCTTCCTTTATCCGTAAGCGTTCTGACGTTATCGAAATCCGTGAACATCTGAAAGCGCACGGTGGCGAAAACATCCAAATCATCTCCAAAATCGAAAACCAGGAAGGCCTCAACAACTTCGACGAAATTCTCGAAGCCTCTGACGGCATCATGGTTGCACGTGGTGACCTGGGCGTAGAAATCCCGGTTGAAGAAGTTATCTTCGCCCAGAAGATGATGATCGAAAAATGTATCCGTGCACGTAAAGTCGTTATTACTGCGACCCAGATGCTGGATTCTATGATCAAAAACCCGCGTCCTACCCGTGCAGAAGCCGGTGACGTCGCGAACGCCATCCTTGACGGTACTGACGCAGTCATGCTGTCTGGTGAATCCGCAAAAGGTAAATACCCGCTGGAAGCTGTTTCTATCATGGCAACCATTTGCGAACGTACTGACCGCGTGATGAACAGCCGTCTCGAGTTCAACAACGATAACCGTAAACTACGCATTACCGAAGCAGTTTGCCGTGGCGCGGTTGAAACGGCTGAAAAACTGGATGCTCCGCTGATCGTCGTCGCAACCCAGGGCGGTAAATCTGCTCGTGCAGTGCGTAAATACTTCCCGGATGCAACTATCCTGGCCCTGACCACTAATGAAAAAACTGCACATCAATTAGTGTTGAGCAAAGGCGTTGTACCGCAACTGGTTAAAGAAATCACCTCTACTGATGATTTCTATCGTCTGGGTAAAGAACTGGCTCTGCAGAGCGGTCTGGCGCACAAAGGCGACGTTGTAGTAATGGTTTCTGGCGCACTTGTCCCGAGCGGCACTACCAACACTGCATCTGTTCACGTCCTGTAATATTGCTTTTGTGAATTAATTTGTATATCGAAGCGCCCTGATGGGCGCTTTTTTTATTTAATCGATAATCAGAAACAATAAAAAATCAAATCGGATTTCACTATATAATCTCACTTTATCTAAGATGAATTCGATGGAAGCATCCTGTTTTCTCTCAATTTTTTTATCTAAAACCCAGCGTTCGATGCTTCTTTGAGCGAACGATCAAAAATAAGTGCCTTCCCATCAAAAAAATATTCTCAACATAAAAAAGTTTGTGTAATACTTGTAACGCTACATGGAGATTAACTCAATCTAGAGGGTATTAATAATGAAAGCTACTAAACTGGTACTGGGCGCGGTAATCCTGGGTTCTACTCTGCTGGCAGGTTGCTCCAGCAACGCTAAAATCGATCAGCTGTCTTCTGACGTTCAGACTCTGAACGCTAAAGTTGACCAGCTGAGCAACGACGTGAACGCAATGCGTTCCGACGTTCAGGCTGCTAAAGATGACGCAGCTCGTGCTAACCAGCGTCTGGACAACATGGCTACTAAATACCGCAAGTAATAGTACCTGTGAAGTGAAAAATGGCGCACATTGTGCGCCATTTTTTTTTGCCTGCTAATGACTGCTATTGCGTCGCGCGTAACATATTTCCCTGCTCAGGCTCGCCATTCTGCGCTGACTCAACTGCAGACGCATTGCTGGCTGCGGGCGTCGCTCCGTTGCTCACCGCAACCGGATACCCTGCCCGACGATATAATGCTTTATCAACTAGCGTCTGATCTACCGCCTTATTATCTTTGAATTGTGTAAAACCAACGGGCAGTTTATACGGCATCGTCTGAACGTTCTGCTGTTCCTCTGCCGATAGCGGTCGATGCACTTCCACATAACGCATTCCGTTCGGTTCTACGGAGTATTTCACCGGCTCATTGATCACTTTAACCGGCGTTCCCGTTCTCACGCTGGAGAACAACGCTTTAATATCCGGCGCATTCATACGAATACAGCCCGAACTGACGCGCAAACCAACGCTGTCCGGCGCGCTGGTGCCATGAATGAGATACTCGCCATTACCATGCGCCAGGCGCAGTGCGTAGCGTCCTAGTGGGTTATTTGGCCCGGCGGGTACAACTGGCGGTAATTTGATGCCTCGCTCCAGTGAGCGTTGACGAATACCTGCAGTTGGCGTCCAGGTAGGATTCGGGATTTTTTGCCCTACCCGTGTTTCCATCACCGGCGTTTCCAGTCCCTGCAAACCAATTCCTATCGGGTAGACCTGTACGATATTCTCTCCCGGCGGATAATAATAAAGTCGCAGCTCAGCAAGGTTAACAATAATTCCCTGACGCGGCGCATCAGGTAATAACAATTGCGAAGGGATGGTTATCATCGTGCCAGGTTTTGGTACTGGTGCAATGGTGTTATTGGCTTCAAGGATCAACATTGCCGCAGTATCAAAACGTCGTGCGATAGCCTGAAGGTTTTTATCCCCCTCTTGAACCGTATAGGTTTGATTCTGCCCAACCAGTCGGCTTCCGGTTGGTGGAAGCGGATAATCTACCGCCCAGGCCGCGTGGATTGCGCTAAAAGCACCGATAAGAGTCAGTGTAAGCAGAGACGCGCGTTTCATTGTAAACCTCCTGTATTTGCCGGAGACTCACGCTGAGACGTCGGATGGTGCTTTTGCTTACCTGAAGCCAAAACACTCCTGTGCTGGCCAGAGTAAACATCGACCATCCGGCAATGTGAGTCATCCGGATGAAAGCTGTTCTTTTAGTTTAGCTAAGTGCAGCGGCTTTGGCGCGAATTGCACGAATCATCGCTTCCAGACCTTGTGAGCGAGACGGGGTGAGATGTTGGGTGAGCGCCATTTTTTCAAACCACGGACGCACGTCAAAATTAATAATATCCTGCGGCGTCATCTGGTCGTAGAGAATAAAGACGACCGCGATAAGCCCTTTCACAATGGCGGCATCGCTGTCGCCCTGTAATTCAATAATTCCCTGCGCATTCTGGCGCATCACAATCCACACCTGACTCTGGCAGCCCTGAATGCTATTTTGCGGGCTTCTGTCTTCGTCACGTAATTCAGGCAGACGCTGGCCCAGCTCAATAATGTAGAGGTATTTTTCTTCCCAGTTGGTGCAACGTAAAAAATTACGCAGCAATTTTTCTTTATCTGGCAACACAGCCATAGAGCCTCCCTGTTATCCCAGCAGACGGTGAATACGTTGTAATCCTGTTACCAGACGATCCACTTCTTCATGGGTGTTATACATAGCCAACGATGCCCGACACATAGCGGGCACGTTGTAATACGCCATTAATGGCATCGCGCAGTGATGACCGGTACGCACAGCAATGCCATAGTTATCAAGAAAACTGCCGACGTCATAGGCATGATGTTTACCGAGATTAAAGGCAATAACGCCAAGTCTGTTCTGTGGGCCATAGAGAGTAAGATCCGGCACTGCTGCCAGTTGTGACAGCGCGTAATGCATCAGATTCTGTTCATACTCAGCAATGTGCTTAAGCCCCAGCGCCGAAACATATTCCAGCGCCGCGCCAAGTCCAATAATGCCGCCGGTATTGGGCGTACCTGCTTCAAACCGCCACGGCGCTTTGGCCCAGGTGGTGCCTTCGCTAAGACTAACGGTGGCGATCATTGATCCGCCCCCTTCCCACGGCGGCATCTCCTGCAACAAGGCTTCTTTAACATAAAGAATGCCAATCCCGGTGGGACCGTACAGTTTATGCCCGGAGAAAACGTAGAAATCGCAATCCAGCGCCTGCATATCCACCGGATGATGCATCACTGCCTGAGCGCCATCCACCAGCACTTTTGCGCCATGCTGATGCGCAAGAGCAATCATTTCCGGTAGCGGATTTTCCGTCCCCAGCACATTAGACACGTGAGTAATCGCCAGCAGGCGGGTTTTCTCATCGAACAGATTAGGCAGCGTCTCCAGTTGCAGCGTACCATCGGGGTTGAGGGGGATCACCCGCAACTCTGCACCAACGCGCGCACAAAGCATTTGCCAGGGAACGATGTTAGCGTGGTGCTCCATCTGACTGATAATGATGTTATCGCCCGCCCGCACGTTGCTGTTGCCCCAGCTATTGGCCACCAGATTGATGCCTTCCGTTGTACCGCGAACGAACACCAGTTCTTCCGCCGAGCGGGCATTGATAAACAGCGACGCCCGCTTGCGCACGTTCTCCATTTTCTCGGTCGCCTGGGCGCTCAACGTATGAATACCGCGATGCACCGCCGCATAGCCGTGACGATAGAACCCGGCTTCAGCGTCAATCACCTGGCTCGGTTTCTGCGCGCTGGCGGCGCTGTCGAGATAAGCCAGCGGCAGACCGTTCACCTCACGCGAAAGTACCGGAAAGTCGGCCCGCACTTTGTCGACGGAAAAAGTCATCTTGCACCTCCCGGCAGCCGTTGACCGATACGGGCCAGCACCTGCTGTTTAAGCCCCTCATCACGCAATGCTTCTGTCAGTTCAGCAGCAAAGGCGTAGATAATCATCTGCAGGGCATCCTGCTGATTGATCCCGCGCGAACGCAGATAGAACATCTGTTCGTCATTGATGCGCCCGACCGTTGCGCCGTGGCTACATTTCACATCATCAGCATAGATTTCCAGTTGCGGTTTGGTATCCACTTCCGCCAGCTTGCCCATCAACAGATTATTGTTGGTCATCTGGCCGTCAGTTTTAATGGCGTGCTGCGCGACGTTAATCAAACCATTAAATACCGCGCGCCCTTTGTCGCTGACGATGGTTTTGTGCACCTGACGGCTGTTACAAAACCCTTTATTATGTTCAAGCCAGGTGCGGGTATCACATACCTCGTTTTTCACCGGCATCGCCAGGCTATTAATACGTAACGTGCTGTTTTCGCCATTGAGTTGCGTACTGGTGTTATGGCGTAAAACAGCACCACCAAGCAGGAAGCTGTGGCTAAATACGGAGGCATCGCCCGCCAGCAGCAAATCGTTATGTGCAAAGTGGTGGCTTACAGGATTTTCAAACGCGAGCTTGATATGCTGCAAGTGGGCGTTCGCGGCAACGTTGATAGTGAACCGCGCTCCGGTAAAATGACGAGCGTCATTCAGGCTGACAAAATGTTCAATCACCGTGGCTTCGGCACCTTCCGCCAGATCCAGATGATGCCGATAGTGGGCGGTGTTCACTTCTTCACCTGCCACGCCCTGGGTAATATGCATTAACAGCAATGGCTTCGCGGGCCGTTGACCGCGCTTCACGGCAATATGTGTCACGCTTTGTGCCAGGCTTTCCGTCAGATGCAGAAACACTTCCGGCTGTATGGCATCAGGCAGTCCCTGACGTTCGTCGTTAATACTCACCTCATAGCCGCTGCCTTCGGTCGTATCGCTAAGTGATGGCACGTAGCGTCCATCGACAAACACCAGCCGCACGGCGTCTAAAGTGAGTGCTAAAGCATCTCGCTGTTGCGGGGATATCTCACCCGCAATGCTGACAAACTGGCTATTGGTCAGCCCTTCCAGTGGCGTATATTTCCAGTGCTCATGTTTACGTGTCGGCAGTCCGGTACGCAGCAGTTGTTGTAAATGCTGCTGTGCTTGCGGGGAGCGTTTCGCCCTTCCGACCTCAAACAAGTGATGCCACTGTTGCAGCATGTTACTGCTGTTCGCTAAGCCAGCCATAACCCTGCTCCTCCAGTTGTTTGACCAACGTGAAATCACCGGATTTCACAATTCGCCCCTGATACAAAACATGGACATAATCAGGTTTGATGTAATCAAGAATGCGCTGGTAATGCGTAACGATGATGAACGAGCGTTTGCCATCACGCAGCGAGTTCACACCATCAGCAACCACTTTTAATGCGTCAATATCCAGCCCGGAGTCCGACTCATCAAGAATACACAGTTCCGGCTCCAGCACGGCCATTTGCAAAATATCGTTGCGCTTTTTCTCGCCCCCGGAAAACCCAACGTTAACCGAACGGGTTAATAAATCTTCCGGCATTTTCAGCAGGGCGATTTTCTCTTCCATCAAATCCTGAAAATCGAAGCGGTCGAGTGTTTCCTGGCCGCGATAGCTGCGCACCGCATTGAGCGCCGTTTGCAGGAAAAACTGGTTACTGACGCCAGGGATTTCCACCGGATACTGGAAGGCCATAAAGATACCTTCACCTGCACGATCTTCCGGCGACAACTCAAGCAAATCTTTGCCTTTAAACTCAACCGTCCCCCCCGTCACTTCATAATCTTCGCGCCCGGCAAGCGTTGCCGATAAGGTACTTTTCCCCGAACCGTTTGGCCCCATAATGGCGTGAACTTCACCTGGACGAACGTCGAGGCTTAATCCGCGCAGGATAGCTTTATCTTCCACGCTGACGTGTAAATCTTTAATACTTAACATATTTATTCCTTATCCGACGCTATGTTCAAGACTGATGGCGAGGAGTTTTTGTGCTTCAACGGCAAATTCCAGCGGCAGTTCAGAGAACACATCTTTGCAGAAACCGTTAACAATCATCGAGATGGCGTCCTCTTCACTGATCCCGCGTTGCAGGCAATAAAACAACTGATCTTCGCCAATGCGCGACGTAGTCGCCTCGTGCTCCAGTTGCGCGCTGTTATTGCGACACTCGACATACGGGAAAGTATGCGCCCCGCAGTTAGCGCCAATCAGCATTGAGTCGCACTGAGTGAAATTGCGCGCATTGGTTGCCGTTGGCATGATTTTCACCAGGCCGCGATAACTGTTCTGGCTGTGCCCTGCGGAGATCCCTTTCGAGATAATGGTCGATTTGGTGTTCTTACCGATGTGGATCATCTTGGTGCCGGTATCAGCCTGCTGATGGCCACTGGTCAGCGCCACCGAGTAGAACTCACCGATTGAGTTATCGCCGCGCAGAATGCAGCTTGGGTATTTCCAGGTAATCGCTGAACCGGTTTCCGATTGCGTCCACGACATTTTACTGTTTTCTCCTTCACACAAGGCGCGCTTGGTGACGAAGTTGAGAATACCGCCAGTATTGTTATCGCCTGGGAACCAGTTTTGCACCGTGGAATATTTCACCTCGGCGTTTTTATGGATGATGACTTCCACCACCGCCGCGTGTAGCTGATAGCTATCTCGCACTGGTGCGGAGCAGCCTTCGATGTAGCTGACATAACTGTCTTCGTCGGCTATCAGAATAGTGCGCTCAAACTGCCCGGTTTTTTCTGCGTTAATACGGAAATAGGTCGAAAGTTCCATTGGGCAGCGCACACCTTTAGGTACATAAATAAACGTACCGTCGGAAGCTACTGCCGCATTGAGTGCGGCAAAGAAATTGTCATTACCTGGCACCACAGTGCCGAGATATTTCCTCACCAGTTCCGGGTGTTCATGAATCGCTTCGCCAAAGGAGCAGAAGATGATCCCTTGCTCTGCCAGTTTTTCACGGTAGGTGGTGGCAACCGAAACAGAATCGAAAATGGCATCCACCGCCACCTCTTTGCCTTCACGCACCGGTACGCCCAACTGCTCAAATGCCGCTTCCACCTCTTTACTTAAAAAAGCGTTCGCACCCGTTTGTTGCACGGCACCAGGTTCCGACGCACAAGTATCATCACAGTTACCGCACGATGGTGCCGAGTAATAGCTGTAATCCTGATAATTCAGCTTGTCATAGTGGCCTTTCAGCCAGTGCGGTTCTTCCATCTCCAGCCATGCGCGGTAGGCATTGAGCCGAAATTCCAGCATCCATTCTGGCTCATTACGCTTAGCCGAAATTGCGCGCACCACTTCTTCGTTTATGCCCTTAGCCAGCTCATCAGTGGCTAACTGGGTGAAGAATCCTTCTTTATAATTCAGTGGGCCGCCGGTCCAGGTTTTGACATCGTCAGTTGCTTCAGTATTACGAGACATAGTACCGCCTATACCCCAAAGCTTTCGCCACAGCCACATTCATTCTGGGCTTTCGGGTTGTGAAATTTGAATATCTGATTAAGTCCTTCGTGAACGAAATCGACTTCCGTGCCATCAATAAACGGCATCGCTTGCAGCGGGACGAACAACTTCGCGCCGTCGTGTTCAAACAGCAGATCGTCTTTGTCCGGCTCGCTGACGCTGTCGAGTACATAGCCAAAGCCCGCACAGCCCGTTTGTTTAACACCTAATCGCACGCCGACCATGCCCGACTGCTTCGCCACCAACTCACGGATGTGTGCTGCCGCTGCCGGTGTTAGCGTTAAGCCTTGCCAGGCGAAATCCTCTGGATTAAACGTTCCTGAATGCATGTCCATCGATTTACCTCACTTAAATCGCTTACCGCGGATAACAGCATGTTAGTGATAATGATTATCAGTTCAACCCAGCAAACGCAGGGGCTTTCCCGTAAAACATGCTTTTTGCCTGCATTTAATAAGCATAGACCCTGATTTGTGGGTTAACAGGTACGCTAAGAATTAGGTATCTCATTGTTAGATAATGATTATTATAGAAATAGAGTTAAGGCGGTGATGGAAAAGGAAAAGTTGTATCGAAAATGCCTATTTAAGGGATAGGTAAAAAAGTAGCGAGTTCAGAAATAAGAAAACCCTTAAGTCTGTTCGACACAGACTTAAGGGTTTCTACCCCATCCGGCGCTTATCTCCGGCACTCACAGTGGCTTAGCTCTTGAAGGGGCGATAAGAATAATCTCATAAGACCAGGCCGCCGTTTTAACACAAACTGCGATTTGTATTCTTTTTAAGCGAGATCAAGCGGGTAAAATAAGCAGCATTAAGGAAGCCGTCGAGCCTGGACGGAGGTTAATCCAGGTCGATTTGGCGAGCTTTCGGCATTACACCACAATCAATGCACGCCCAGACGCCAGGCGAAGTAGATTTCTTCTTTTAATTCAGCAGAAGAGAGTGTGAGCAGGTCAGCGAATTCAAGTTCTAATTGTTTCAGTCGTTTGAGATATTGGGCAGGAGAAAGATTGCTCTGGTCACGGCGTAAAAATTCCATAGCCAGTTGGGTGGGATCAAGTTGAGTAGACATAGCATCCTCGTTTGTAGACAAGACCTGCACAGTATACCACCGTTTACTGCGCAGATAATAACCAAAAACAATATGCGTCACATTTTTCTGGTGACAACGTCACAAAATGGCGGTCGTCAATCGTGACGAACAGCACAAACGCTCTTTCTCATCGAAGATTTCAATCTGCCAGACCTGGTGCCTTGAACCGAGATGCAGCGGTTTGCAAACGCCGCGAACCCGCCCTTCTCGCGCCGACCGGACATGGTTGGCATTGATTTCCAGACCAACGACTTTTTGCTCGCCTTCGGTACATAAATAACCGGCAACGGAACCGATACTCTCAGCCAGAACCACAGACGCCCCGCCATGCAGCAACCCAAAAGGCTGCTTCGTCCGCTGATCTACTGGCATTGTCGCTTCCAGCGTGTCATCACCAATATGTTCAAAGCGAATATCCAGTAACCCCACCATGTTTCCTTCACCCATGACATTCAGCGCCTCAAGGGTGATTTTACGTTTCCATATCATTTAATAATCTCCAGTAATGCCTGCACAGGATGGCGTACCCCCGTGCCTTCAACCCGTTTTACCTGGCTTCGGCAGGAATATCCGGTTGCCAGGCAGCGATTACGCGGCAGTCGCTGCATCGCCTGATGCCAGGATAACTCATAGATCCCGAGCGAATTTTTATGATTTTTCGCTTCATGTCCGTAAGTCCCCGCCATGCCGCAGCAACCCACACTGACATTTTCCAGCTTCGCGCCAAAACGGGCAAATATCGTGGCCCACTGCGCTGGCGCACCCGGCAAGGCGGTGACTTCGGTACAGTGGCCAAAGAAATACCACGGCTCGCCACTAACCGCTGCCACCAGCTGTGGCTGAAGTGCGTTTGCCAGCCATTCATTTGCCAGTAAGACCTGAAAATCACCGCGCTCCTCGCCCAGCGTCAGCTTATATTCGTCGCGATAACAAAGCACCAGAGCTGGATCGACGCCCACCATTGGCATTCCCAGCTTCGCCATGCGGTTGAGGAAGTCCGCCGTCTTTTTCGCTGTCTTTGCAAAACGATTGAGAAAGCCTTTGATATGCTGCGCTTTACCATTTGGTGAGAACGGCAGTAACACGGGCTGGAAACCTAATTTCTCGACCAGACGGACAAAATCCGCTACCACCTGTGCATCGTAATAACTGGTGAAAGGGTCTTGCACCACCAGCACCGTGCGTGCTTTCTGCTCAGCATTAAGCACTTCAAGCTGTTCCAGCGTCATGTTTGCCGAGCGATGCCCCACCATTTGTTGTTGCAACGACGGCACCGAAAGCAGCGGCAAGTCGACCATGCCGATATGTTTTTTCGACAGTTTGCGCACCAGCGGTTGGTTAATGAAGAAGTTAAACGTCTTCGGCGCTCGCGCCATCAGCGGCGCATAACTCTCGACCGTCGCCACCAGATGGTCACGCAGCGGGCGTAAATAACGGGTGTGATAAAGTTGCAGGAAACGAGAGCGGAACTCCGGCACATCAATTTTGATAGGGCACTGGGTTGAACAGGCTTTACAGGCCAGGCAGCCAGACATCGCCTCTTTGACTTCGTGGGAGAAGTCATACTCACCTTTATTGGCATGCCAGCTATTACGAGTGCGGGCAATCAACGTACGCAAACTGGCTCGCGTTTCAGGCAGTTCTTGTTCCAGTTTTAATGGGTCAACACCACGGTCAGCCAGCAAACGCAACCATTCGCGCACCAGCGTCGCGCGCCCTTTCGGTGAATGGATACGATTCTGGGTTATCTTCATCGACGGGCACATTGGGCTACGAGCATCAAAGTTGAAGCATAAACCGTTGCCGTTACATTCCATTGCCCCGCGCCACTGCTGACGAACTGCGATAGGGATCTGCCGGTCAAACGTACCGCGTTTCACCGCGTCTACTTTCATCATCGGCGCGTCGATACCTTCTGGCGGACAAATTTTCCCCGGATTAAGCCGATTATGCGGATCAAACGCCGCTTTAACTTTGCGCAGTTCAGCGAAAAGTTCCTCACCGAAAAACGCCGGGCTGTATTCGGCACGAAAACCTTTACCGTGCTCCCCCCACAACAAACCACCGTATTTCGCGGTAAGCGCCACCACGTCATCAGAGATTTGTTTCATCAAAATCTCTTGTTGCGGATCGCACATATCCAGCGCCGGACGGACGTGCAAGACCCCCGCATCGACGTGGCCAAACATGCCATAGCTTAAACCGTGACTGTCGAGCAGTGCGCGAAATTCAGCAATATAATCCGCCAGATGTTCCGGCGGTACGCAGGTATCTTCGGCAAATGGGATCGGTTTGGCTGCCCCTTTAGCATTGCCAAGCAGGCCAACAGCTTTTTTACGCATCGCATAAATGCGCTCGACTCCAGCCAGCTCACGACACACCTGCCAGCCGATCACGCCCGCTTGCTGGCTGGCGATCAGCTCATCCAGCCGCGCACAGAGTGCGTCTACCCGCTCGTCGATCAACGCCTCATCGTCCCCGGCAAATTCAACAATGTTCAGCCCGAGCATCTCTTTGTCGGGCACATCGGTAATCAGTTCGCTAACGGAATGCCAGACGATATCTTCCCGCGCCAGATTCAGCACTTTAGAGTCCACCGTCTCTACTGAAAGCGCGCGCGCCTCAACCATAAACGGCGCATTACGCAGCGCGGAGTCAAAAGAGTCATATTTGACATTCACCAGACGGCGCACTTTAGGCAAACGAGTAATATCCAGTCGCGCTTCGGTAATAAAGGCCAGCGTCCCTTCTGAACCCGTCAGAATACGAGTCAGGTCGAACTCGGTCATCTCATCGTTAAAGACATGGCGCAGATCGTAACCGGTAAGAAAACGGTTAAGTTTGGGGAACTTGTCGATAATTAACTGCCGCTGCTGGCGGCAGCGTTGATAAACCGTTTTATAGATACGCCCGATAGCGGTGTTGGTTTTACCCAGCGTTTCAGCCAGTTCTACGGGTAAAGGTTGCGTATCGAGAATATCGCCCCCCAACAACACCGCCCGCACGCCCAGCACGTGATCTGACGTTTTGCCATAGACCAGCGATCCCTGACCGGAAGCATCGGTATTAATCATCCCGCCAAGCGTTGCCCGGTTGCTGGTCGAAAGTTCCGGTGCAAAGAAATATCCGAACGGTTTCAGATACTGGTTAAGTTGATCTTTAATCACCCCAGCTTCAACGCGCACCCAGCCCTCTTCAGGATTAATTTCGATGATGCGGTTCATATGGCGAGACATATCAACAATAATCCCCTGGTTGAGCGCCTGACCGTTAGTGCCGGTGCCACCGCCGCGTGGGGTGAAGATCAGCGATGAATAGCGTTCCTGCGCAGCCAGACGGGCGATTAACGCCACATCTGCGGTTGAACGTGGAAATACCACCGCATCGGGGAGAAGTTGGTAAATGCTGTTGTCGGTCGACATTGTCAGACGATCGGCATAACTTGTCGCCGTATCGCCAGTAAAACCCTGTTGCTCCAGCTCTTGCAAAAAATTAAGCACCAGTTGAACGACGCCGGGTGCCTGGGAAATCTGTGGAATCATTATATTGACCCTTTCCTGCGGTCTGTGATGAGAGATTAATCGTTTGCGTGTTATGTCACTTGTTGTACCACATTTTTTTCTTACACACCCATCAGAATTAAGGGCAGAATCGGCCTGTTAAAAACCGCTGAAATTGCTCATCATTATGCAGGTGAGTTTCGCGTGTTCACGTCGCGTCGACGATTTGACGCACAAAAAAGGTGAAAAGTAGTTATGGTAAATGTTCGTCAGCCCAGGGATGTCGCACAAATTCTGCTTTCAGTGCTGTTTTTAGCCATCATGATTGTGGCATGTCTGTGGATTGTTCAACCCTTTATTCTCGGCTTTGCATGGGCCGGTACGGTGGTTATCGCCACCTGGCCGGTATTGTTACGTTTGCAAAAAATCATGTTTGGCCGCCGCTCTCTCGCCGTTCTGGTAATGACGCTGTTGTTGGTGATGGTGTTTATCATCCCTATTGCCTTACTGGTTAACAGTATTGTCGATGGCAGCGGTCCGGTAATTAAAGCCATTTCCAGCGGTGACATGACGTTACCCGATTTAGCGTGGCTTAATACCATTCCGGTGATTGGCGCGAAGCTGTATGCAGGCTGGCACAATTTGCTGGATATGGGGGGGACGGCGATCATGGCGAAAGTCCGTCCTTATATTGGCACCACCACCACCTGGTTCGTCGGACAAGCGGCACATATTGGTCGCTTTATGGTGCATTGTGCGCTGATGCTGTTATTCAGCGCCCTGTTGTACTGGCGCGGTGAACAGGTAGCGCAAGGTATTCGCCATTTTGCGACTCGTCTGGCAGGCGCTCGCGGTGATGCCGCTGTACTGCTGGCGGCGCAGGCTATCCGCGCAGTAGCGCTGGGCGTTGTGGTGACTGCGTTAGTACAAGCCGTTCTTGGTGGGATCGGTCTGGCCGTTTCCGGCGTTCCTTACGCCACGCTGCTGACGGTATTAATGATCCTCTCCTGCCTTGTCCAGCTTGGTCCGTTGCCGGTGTTGATTCCGGCGATCATCTGGCTTTACTGGACCGGCGATACCACCTGGGGCACGGTATTGTTAGTGTGGAGTGGCGTGGTCGGCACACTGGATAACGTTATTCGCCCGATGTTAATTCGCATGGGGGCAGATTTACCGCTCATCCTCATCCTCTCCGGGGTCATCGGTGGTTTGATTGCCTTCGGTATGATCGGCTTGTTTATTGGTCCGGTACTTCTGGCTGTTTCCTGGCGTCTGTTTGCCGCGTGGGTGGAAGAAGTCCCGCCGCCGACTGACCAGCCGGAGGAAATTATCGAAGAACTGGGCGAAATTGAAAAAACGAATAAGTAAATCTCTCATCAGGCGGCTTTGCCGCCTGATTGTTAATCAGGGCTAATTAATATTTCCTTTTTTTCATTCACCCTCTTGCTTACTGCCATTCAGCAACGCTTACCTGTCGCAAATCCTTTACAGTTTTTAAACTAATGAGACGAATCTGATCGACGCAAAAAGTCCGTATGCCTACTATTAGCTCACGGTTATAAATCAACATATTGATTTATAAGCATGGAATCCCCTGAGTGAAAAACGAATTGCTGTGTGTAGTCTTTGCCCATCTCCCATGATGGGCTTTTTTTTAACACTTTTTCGCCCCAACAACTCGCCTCTCGATATCTCCAGGAATATTGCACAAGATACTGTGATTCTCTTCAAGCCGTTAGCTGGCTGATAGTGTTATTTATATTTTATCCTTTTATTCATGCAGCCATTACACAATGAACGCTTATGAACTCCAGGCACTACGCCATATTTTTGCCATGACTATTGATGAATGCGCGACCTGGATTGCCCTGACGGGTGACAGTGAAAGCTGGAAACAGTGGGAAGACGGCAAACGTGCCATTCCTGATCGCGTTGTTGAACAACTGCTGGCTATGCGTCAGCAAAGAAAAAAACATCTTCACGCTATCATAAAGAAAATAAATAACCGCATCGGCAATAATACCATGCGTTCCTTCCCTGACTTAACTGCGTTTCAACGTGTCTACCCTGATGGCAATTTTATTGACTGGAAGATTTATCAATCGGTAGCCGCTGAATTATATGCGCACGATCTTGAGCGTCTTTGTTGATATTTTAACGGGAATCAATAGCCATTATTACAAGAATAATGACCGGATATTGACGCAACATCGCCACACTTTTTAAAGCAAAATTGCTAAGTGGAACTTATGAAAATGCTGTTTTTGTTTGGTATTCCTGCCTGCCCGAATTTAACCCTCGCTTACTGTCTGGCAGTGTGCGTCGGTATCGCCAACTCAGCACTGGATACTGGTGGCTACCCCGCGCTGATGGAATGTTTCCCGAAAGCCTCCGGTTCAGCGGTAATTCTGGTTAAAGCGATGATCTCATTCGGGCAAATGTTCTATCCAATGCTGGTAAGTTATATGCTGCTGAATAACATCTGGTACGGCTATGGGTTAATTATCCCAGGCATATTATTTGTACTTATTACATTGATGCTATTGAAAAGCAAATTCCCCAGCCAACGGGTTGATGCTGGCGTTGCCGGAGAATTATCGCAAATGAACAGCAAACCGTTAGTCTGGCTGGAAGGTGTTTCATCGGTAGTGTTCGGTGTCGCGGCATTCTCGACCTTTTATGTGATAGTGGTGTGGATGCCCAAATATGCGATGGCATTTGCCGGTATGTCGGAGGCCGAGGCTTTAAAAACCGTATGGATTCGCTGGTCTGTGTCTTTATCTTTGCTGCACTACTGAAAAAATGGTACGCCCCATCTGGGCTAATGTTTTTAACTCTGCGCTGGCAACGATCACTGCCGCCATTATCTATCTCTACCCTTCTCCGCTGGTGTGTAATGCCGGAGCCTTTGTTATCGGTTTCTCTGCTGCTGGCGGTATTTTACAGCTCGGTGTTTCGGTCATGTCAGAGTTCTTCCCAAAAAGCAAAGCCAAAGTCACCAGTATTTATATGATGATGGGGGGATTGGCTAACTTTGTTATTCCACTGATTACCGGTTATCTGTCGAATATCGGCCTGCAATATATCATCGTTCTCGATTTCACTTTTGCTCTGCTGGCTCTGGTGTTAATTATGGATGTTACGGCTAAATATGAATTAATTGGGCTGATGGCTTATCCTATCCGCCATAGCTTATCGCCTGAAATGCAGAATAAAGCCTTAGAAAAAGCGGGATTGCCATTTACCTATATGGCCTTTGAGGTGGATAACGACAGCTTTGCCGGTGCAATTGAAGGATTAAAAGCCTTGAAAATGCGCGGAACCGGTGTGTCGATGCCAAACAAACAACTGGCGTGTGAATATGTTGATGAATTAACGCCAGCGGCAAAACTGGTGGGGACGATCAATACCATCGTCAATGATGACGGCTACCTGCGCGGCTATAACACTGACGGCACTGGTCATATTCGCGCTATTAAAGAGAGCGGTTTTGATATCAAAGGCAAAACTATGGTGCTTTTAGGTGCCGGTGGCGCATCAACGGCAATTGGCGCTCAGGGTGCAATTGAAGGTTTAAAAGAAATTAAACTCTTTAACCGTCGGGATGAGTTTTTCGATAAAGCCCTCGCCTTCGCGCAACGGGTTAATGAAAACACCGATTGTGTCGTAACCGTCACCGATCTTGCCGACCAGCAAGCCTTTGCTGAAGCGCTGGCTTCTGCCGACATTTTAACCAACGACACAAAAGTAGGTATGAAACCCCTTAAGAATGAGTCTTTAGTTAATGATATCAGTTTGTTACATCCAGGACTTCTGGTCACTGAATGCGTGTATAACCCGCATATGACGAAGTTATTACAGCAGGCGCAACAAGCAGGTTGCAAAACGATTGATGGATACGGCATGTTGTTGTGGCAAGGGGCTGAACAGTTCACGTTATGGACTGGCAAAGATTTCCCTCTGGAATACGTTAAACAGGTCATGGGGTTCGACGCCTGACAGGCTGACCGCGTGCAGAAAGGGTAAAAAATGAAAACCGTAACCGTAAAAGATCTCGTCATTGGCACGGGCGCACCAAAAATCATAGTCTCGCTGATGGCGAAAGATATCGCCAGCGTGAAATCTGAAGCTCTCATCTATCGTGAAGCGGACTTTGATATTCTGGAATGGCGCGTGGATCACTTTGCCGACCTCTCCTGTGTAGAGTCGGTCATGGCAGCGGCAAAAGCTATCCGTGAGATAATGCCGGAAAAACCACTGCTGTTTACCTTCCGCAGCGCCAAAGAAGGCGGTGAGCAGGCACTTTCGACAGAAGCGTATATTGCGCTCAATCGCGCAGCCATCGACAGTGGTCTGGTCGATATGATCGATCTGGAGTTATTTACCGGCGATGATCAGGTTAAAGAAACCATCGCCTACGCTCACGCGCATGATGTGAAGGTTGTCATGTCCAATCATGATTTCCATAAAACGCCAGAGGCCAAAGAAATCATCGCCCGTCTGCGCAAAATGCAGTCCTTCGACGCCGATATTCCCAAAATTGCACTGATGCCACAAAGCACCAGCGATGTGCTGACATTACTTGCCGCGACCCTGGAGATGCAGGAACAGTATGCCGATCGTCCAATCATTACGATGTCGATGGCAAAAACTGGCGTAATTTCTCGTCTGGCCGGTGAAGTATTTGGTTCGGCGGCAACCTTTGGCGCAGTAAAAAAAGCCTCTGCGCCGGGGCAAATATCGGTGAATGATTTACGCACAGTATTAACTATTTTGCATCAGGCATAATAAATAACGCTCCGGCGGGAACTGCCTTACCCGCCGAAATAAAAGTAAGTATTTTAAGAGTATTTAATAAAAATATTCCGTGAATATCTGCGCGCTATTTTTCTGGCTGACGCAGGGAAATTCACACCTGAATCAGAAAAAAAATAATGAAACCTGTAAAACCATCTCGTATTAATGGACGAGTGCCGATCCTGTCGGCACAGGAAGCAGTAAATTATATCCCCGACGAAGCAAGACTTTGTATATTAGGCGCTGGCGGCGATATTCTGGAGGCCACCATATTAATTACCGTTCTTGCTGATAAATATAAGCAGACCCAGACACCGCGTAATTTATCAATTATTAGCCCTACAGGGCTTGGCGATCGCGGTATTAGTCCGCTGGCGCAAGAAGGTCTTGTGAAATGGGCATTATGCGGACACTGGGGACAATCGCCGCATATTTCTGACCTTGCAGAACAAAATAAAATTGTTGCCTATAACTATCCACAAGGTGTGCTCACCCAAACATTGCGCGCCGCCGCTGCCCACCAGCCGGGGATTATTAGCGATATTGGTATCGGCACATTTGTCGACCCTCGCCAACAAGGCGGAAAACTTAATGAAGTGACCAACGAAGACCTGATTAAAATGGTCGAGTTTGATAATAAAGAATATCTCTATTACAAAGCGATTGCGCCGAATATCGCCTTTATTCGCGCCACCACCTGCGACAGCGAAGGCTATGCCACCTTTGAAGATGAAGTGATGTATCTCGACGCATTGGTTATTACCCAGGCGGTGCACAATAACGGCGGTATCGTGATGATGCAGGTGCAGAAGATGGTTAAGAAAGCCACGCTGCATCCCAAATCTGTCCGTATTCCGGGCTATCTGGTGGATATCGTTGTTGTCGATCCCGATCAAACTCAGCTTTATGGCGGCGCACCGGTTAATCGCTTTATTTCTGGTGACTTCACGCTTGATGACAGCACCAAACTTAGCCTGCCCCTTAACCAACGTAAACCATCCGGTAAAATACAAAAGTTTTTGTTAAGGAAAGATATTATTCAGCGATTAACCCAGCGTTATTGCGAAATCATGGAATAAGTTTCGTATGCGGAAATAGCGTAAGCCCGGCGACAGGACGCCGCCGGGTATTTATTTTACTTTTTCAGTTCAGCCAGACTTAACCATGTTTGCACCACGGTATCCGGGTTCAGGGACAAGCTATCGATCCCTTCCTCCATCAACCATGCTGCAAAGTCCTCGTGGTCAGACGGGCCCTGACCGCAAATCCCGACATATTTGCCCTGTTTCTTCGCGGCACGGATCGCCATTGATAACAGTGCTTTCACGGCGTCATTGCGCTCATCGAACAGTTCAGAAACTACGCCGGAGTCACGATCCAGACCGAGCGCCAACTGTGTCATATCGTTTGAGCCGATAGAAAAACCATCGAAATATTCGAGGAACTGTTCAGCGAGCAAGGCGTTGGACGGAATTTCACACATCATGATGATCTTCAGCCCGTTCTCACCACGTTTCAGCCCCTGACGCGCCAGTTCTTCAACCACCGCTTTCGCCTGCTCAACGGTACGCACGAACGGGATCATGATCTCAACGTTGGTTAACCCCATGTCGTTGCGCACACGTTTCACCGCTTCACACTCCAGCGCGAAGCAGTCGCGGAAACTTTCGGAAACGTAGCGCCCCGCGCCACGGAAGCCAAGCATCGGGTTCTCTTCATGCGGCTCGTAACGCTCGCCGCCCACCAGGTTGGCGTATTCGTTAGATTTAAAGTCCGAGAGACGAACAATGACGCGCTTCGGATAAAACGCAGCGCCCAGCGTCGCGATCCCTTCGGTCAGACGACCAACATAAAATTCACGCGGGGAATCAAAACCTTTCATCATCTCGCGGATTTCGTTTTGCAACTGCGGTTCCTGGTCGTCAAACTCGAGCAGTGCGCGCGGGTGAACGCCAATCATGCGGTTGATGATAAATTCCAGACGCGCCAGACCCACGCCTTCGTTTGGCAGGCAGGCGAAGTCAAACGCACGATCCGGGTTACCGACGTTCATCATCACTTTCAGCGGCAGATCCGGCATGGTTTCCACGCTGGAGCTTTTCACGCTGAATTCCAGCAGTTCGGCATACACGTAACCGGTGTCACCTTCGGCACAGGAAACGGTAACCTTCTCACCGTCTTTCATCCGTTCGGTTGCATCACCACAGCCGACTACCGCCGGAATACCCAGTTCACGAGCGATGATCG
Source organism: Escherichia marmotae (assembly GCF_002900365.1). NCBI lineage: Bacteria > Pseudomonadati > Pseudomonadota > Gammaproteobacteria > Enterobacterales > Enterobacteriaceae > Escherichia > Escherichia marmotae. The sequence continues at coordinate 703,680 of NZ_CP025979.1, read as the reverse complement.
CCGCGTGACAGGTACGCCCACCACGGTTAGTGACGATGGCCGACGCTTTCTTCATGATCGGTTCCCAGTCCGGGTCGGTCATGTCGGTGACCAGCACATCACCTGGTTCGATGCGGTTCATTTCGCTGATGTCATGAATGACTTTCACCGGGCCTGCGCCAATGCGATGACCGATAGCACGGCCTTCTGCGATAATCTTGCCCTGTGAATGCAGGGTATAACGTTCCGTGACCTGGCCGCGTGAACGCACGGTTTCTGGACGCGCCTGCACAATGAACAATTTGCCGGTGTGACCATCTTTTGCCCACTCAATGTCCATCGGGCGACCGTAGTGTTTCTCAATTTGTACGGCCTGTTTTGCCAGTTCCTGCACTTCTTCGTTGGTCAGCGAGAAGATGTCACGCTGTTCCTGTGGCACATATTCAATTTTAACCTGTTTGCCATGTTCCTGAGTCGGCGCGTAGACCATGCGGATTTTTTTCGACCCCATCGTGCGGCGCACGATAGCCGGACGATTCGCCGCCAGCGTTGGTTTATGCACGTAAAATTCATCCGGGTTAACCGCGCCCTGCACCACCATTTCACCGAGGCCCCATGCGGAAGTGATAAACACCACCTGGTCGAAACCGGATTCGGTATCAATGGAGAACATCACGCCAGAGGATGCGAGGTCGGAACGCACCATCCGCTGAACACCGGCGGAGAGTGCCACGCCACGGTGATCGTACCCCTGGTGAACGCGATAAGAGATAGCGCGATCATTAAACAGGGACGCAAAGACATGTTTCACAGCTACGAGGACGGCGTCAAACCCCTGAACGTTAAGGAAAGTTTCCTGCTGACCGGCAAAGGAGGCATCCGGCATGTCTTCTGCGGTGGCGGAGGAACGCACTGCAAAAGAGGCGTTTTCGTCATCGGCAGAAAGCTGGGCATAGGCTTCGCGGATGGCATTTTCCAGCTCAGGCTGGAAGGGAGTGTCGATAATCCACTGGCGGATTTGCGCGCCCGCTTTCGCAAGCTGGGTAACATCGTCAATATCCGTTTTATCCAGCAGTTCATAAATGCGCTGGTTTACGCCGCTTTGATCCAGAAACTGGTTAAACGCATCGGCGGTTGTGGCAAAACCATTCGGAACGGAAACACCCATTCCGGAAAGGTTAGTAATCATTTCACCCAGGGAGGCATTTTTGCCCCCAACCCTGTCTACATCATTCATGCCGAGTTGGTTATACCAAAGCACCAGCGGTGACGAGCCATTGTTGGACATCGAACAATCCTTTTGTGATAAATGAACGGTTTGAGAAACACATTTCTGCGCATTTATCTTTGCATATTTAACCGGATGAAAAAAACGGTGAATCGTTCAAGCAAATATATTTTTTTGCTTTTTAAGACTGCTCCCAGCGTTGCGCAAATCCACTATCTTCGATAATTCCCACATAAACCATCGGTATAAACGAAACCATAAAAATGAAATGCTATTTTCATAAAAAATAAAATTGAAGGTTCATTTTATAAACCAGTCATAACGTTCTACGCTTCTGTGCATTTTTAATTTATGCTTTCATAGAATTATGTCTGCATCTCGGGAAGAACAAAATGGATAATGCTGTTGATCGCCACGTTTTTTATATTTCTGATGGTACGGCAATTACTGCGGAGGTATTAGGTCACGCAGTCATGTCGCAATTTCCCGTTACTATCAGCAGCATTACGCTGCCGTTTGTCGAAAATGAGAGCCGTGCACGGGCGGTGAAAGATCAGATCGACGCGATTTACCAGCAGACGGGCGTGCGCCCGCTGGTCTTTTACTCCATTGTGTTACCGGAGATTCGCAACATCATTTTGCAAAGCGAAGGGTTTTGTCAGGATATTGTTCAGGCGCTGGTTGCTCCGCTACAACAAGAGATGAAGCTGGACCCGACACCAATTGCTCACCGTACCCACGGCCTGAACCCTAATAATCTTAATAAATATGATGCGCGCATTGCGGCGATTGATTACACCCTCGCCCATGATGACGGCATTTCGTTGCGCAATCTGGATCAGGCGCAAGTGATCCTGCTCGGCGTCTCTCGCTGTGGTAAAACACCTACCAGCCTTTACCTCGCGATGCAGTTTGGCATTCGCGCAGCAAACTACCCCTTTATTGCCGATGATATGGACAACCTGGTCCTGCCTGCGTCGCTCAAACCACTTCAGCATAAGTTGTTCGGCCTGACTATTGACCCGGAGCGGCTGGCAGCCATTCGCGAAGAACGTAGAGAGAACAGCCGCTATGCCTCGTTGCGTCAGTGCCGGATGGAAGTCGCAGAAGTGGAAGCGTTGTACCGTAAAAATCAGATCCCGTGGATCAACAGTACCAATTATTCGGTAGAAGAGATTGCCACCAAAATCCTTGATATCATGGGACTTAGTCGGAGGATGTACTAGAAAACTAGTATAGAAGTTCGTTTTTTTGTTACTATGCCGTCAATTGCGCGAGGTGTTGCCTGCCTCGCACTTGAAATCAGCAGGGATTGGTTTATCGTGATGCGCATCACTTCCTGGCAACCCTGCCGTTGAAGCAACAAATTTCTGAGACTTGTAATGAACAGAACTGACGAACTCCGTACTGCGCGTATCGAGAGTCTGGTAACGCCCGCTGAACTCGCGCTGCGGTATCCCGTAACGCCTGGCGTTGCCAGCCATGTAATTGATTCCCGGCGCAGAATTGAAAAAATATTGAATGGTGAAGACAAGCGACTGTTGGTCGTTATTGGTCCCTGTTCGATCCACGATCTTACCGCTGCAATGGAGTATGCCACCCGTCTGCAGGCGCTGCGTAATCAGTACCAGTCACGGCTGGAAATCGTAATGCGCACTTATTTTGAAAAACCGCGCACCGTTGTCGGCTGGAAAGGATTAATTTCCGACCCGGATTTAAACGGCAGCTATCGCGTAAATCACGGCCTCGAACTGGCGCGCAAGTTACTGTTGCAGGTGAATGAACTGGGTGTGCCCACTGCCACTGAGTTTCTCGATATGGTGACCGGTCAGTTTATTGCCGATCTGATTAGCTGGGGGGCGATTGGCGCACGCACAACCGAAAGCCAGATCCACCGTGAAATGGCTTCAGCTCTCTCCTGCCCGGTAGGTTTTAAAAATGGCACTGATGGCAACACGCGGATTGCCGTAGATGCAATCCGTGCTGCCCGCGCCAGCCATATGTTCCTCTCGCCAGACAAAAACGGCCAGATGACCATTTACCAGACCAGCGGCAACCCGTATGGCCACATTATTATGCGTGGCGGCAAAAAACCGAATTACCATGCCGATGATATCGCCGCCGCCTGCGATACATTGCACGAGTTTGATTTACCAGAACATCTGGTGGTGGATTTCAGCCACGGCAATTGCCAGAAGCAGCATCGTCGCCAGTTAGAAGTCTGTGAAGATATTTGTCAGCAAATCCGCAATGGCTCTACGGCGATTGCCGGCATTATGGCGGAAAGTTTCCTGCGCGAAGGTACGCAAAAAATTGTCAACGGTCAGCCGCTCACCTATGGCCAATCCATTACCGACCCGTGTTTAGGCTGGGAAGATACCGAACACCTGATCGAAAAACTCGCCTCTGCGGTAGATACCCGCTTCTGAATGCGTGCCCATTCCGTCGGGAATGGGCATTTCTGCTCAACCTGTTGTCTTCACAACGAATTATTACTTGCCCTGACGCAATATTATATTGATAATAAGAATCATTGTTATATCAATTATTATTAATTTTTATGAGCTATACGGATAGCAGCAGACTCACGCCTAAAACGGATGCAAATCAGAAGGCTCCTTCCCCACAGCCCATTCGGCGGATTGCCAGCCAGACACTGCTAGGTCCGGATGGCAAGCTCATCATTGATCATGACGGACAAGAATATCTGCTACGTAAAACACAGGCAGGCAAACTGTTGCTGACCAAGTAGCGTTTAACTTGAACAACTGACTTCCAGCCGTTTGCCCCAGTCCGGTGGACGGCTGACATAATCATCATCTCTGTCGCTGAAAGGATTTCGCAACGCCTCATGCAGGCGATGTAACTCCGTCATATCGCCTTGTTCTGCCGCCTCGATGGCCCGTTGTGCCAGCCAGTTACGCAACACCAGCGCCGGATTGACGCTCTGCATAAGTTGCTGACGTTCGCTGTCGGTGACTTCATCTTGCTGCAAACGCGCCCGATAACGCGCAAACCAGTTATCAAACGCCGCACGATCAATAAATTCATCACGCAGTGGTGATGCCGCGCTGTGCTGCCCGGTCAGACTCAACATGCGGAATGTGCGGGTATAATCGCTGCGCTCTCGCGCCATCAGGCTGAATAATTCACTCAGCAAAACGTTATCCTCTTTTTGTTCCGTCATGAAGCCCAGTTTTCGGCGCATCCGTTGCCCATATTGGCTCAACAAAACCTGCTGATAGCTGTCCAGTGCCTCATTCAACGCATCCACAGAAATAAATGGCGATAATGTCTGTGCCAGACGCTGTAAATTCCACAACGCGACGGCAGGTTGATTATCAAAACTGTAACGCCCTTGATGATCCGAGTGATTACAGATAAAGCCCGGTTCGTAATCATCAAGAAAACCAAACGGTCCGTAATCGAGCGTCAATCCGAGAATTGACATATTGTCAGTGTTCATCACGCCATGTGCAAAGCCGACTGTCTGCCAGTTAGCAATTAACGACGCGGTACGTGCGACAACATCGGTAAACCAGAGACGGTATTTGTTCTCATCATCCTGAAGGTGCGGCCAGTAATGACGAATGGCAAAATCAGCCAACTGGCGAACTTTTTCCGGCTCGCGGCGATAATAAAAGTGCTCGAAGTGGCCAAATCGTAAGTGACTGCGCGCCACACGCATCAGCATCGCGCCCAATTCCACCGTTTCCCGATAAACCGGCGTATCGCTGGTGACAATACTTAAAGCGCGCGTCGTTGGAATGCCCAGGTAATGCATCGCCTCGCTGGCGAGGCTTTCGCGAATCGTAGAGCGTAATACCGCCCGTCCATCGCCCATTCGCGAATAAGGCGTCAGCCCCGCACCTTTCAAATGCCAGTCCATTGTGGTGCCATCGGCAAGCTGTTGCTCACCAAGTAGAATGCCGCGCCCGTCACCCAACTGGCCCGCCCAGACGCCAAACTGATGACCACTGTAGACCTGCGCCAGTGGTGACATGCCCGGTAGTAATGTTTCTCCTCCCCAGACGCCCGCGCCACTTTCAAACAGCGACGATGGAATACCCAGCGTATTAGCCAGTTCGGCGTTATACCAGATCAGCCGGGCATTATTTAAAGGCGTGGGGGAAAGTGATGTATAAGTTGCAGGTAATTCATCACGCCAGCGAGTAATAAAAGACAGGGTCATAGATCCTCCTGTCTGATAGTGTAGACGGTAACCCTCGTCTTAAACACCAGCAAACAAAGGGGTTATCGCTGAACCAGGGTTGTTACCTTGCTTACGGGAACGGCTGGCCATAAGCTTCCTTGTAGGGCATGGAAACCATACGGCGTTATTTTCGCCAACATTCCTGAGGTATCAATACCCGCCGCAATGATATAGTTGCAACAGGGTGATATTTGCGCATGAATAGCACGAATAAATGGCGCGAAGGATGTATTAGCTATTTGTTGCTGAACAAAGCCTTTATCCAACATAACTCGGGTGAAAAGACCATCAAATATCGCTTTCATGGTACTGTTTCCCGCACCTAAATTTCCCAATACCAATGGAAAAATTTGCGATAAGTGCAAAAGGTTGTAATTATCTTTCCCCTCATTAAGCTGTGGATAATTTTCATTAATCCGCAATTCAACAAAGGGGATTTTTAATAGTTGGGCTGCGTAATTATTATCAATTAATAATAACCTTGCCACTTGCGGTGTCAAATTAACCCATGCAAAGAGTTTGTGTCGAATAAAAAAATGTTGGCATGATTTAAGTAATTCCAACTGCTCGACAAATAACTGCCAATGCTGCTCCTCGGAAAGTTGCGCCATAACCCGCGTCGTCGGGATGCGAACCGTACCGTCTTCACTGGAGAAATGGGTTATTAATTCAATCCCAACAAGATTTTGCTGACTATCTCTTATCGGCAGAAAATAGCAATCAGAATGATAAACATTCTCCAGTAGAACCTTCATGGTAACCACCCTTCTCCAGGAATGTTTTTGCAATTCCGGCTAAAAAAGATGAGACCATAAGGCATAAAAAATACAGATCGGATAACTTTCATTTTTTCCTTGTTAACCACTTTTTCAGGGGTCCCTTTTAAGATTATCCTAATTATAAACGAATATTCCATTTACGGAATTTTTGTCTGAAAAATACTACTTTATTCAGAAGTAAAAGGACGGCGATGTATCATCACCGTCCTTTTTGACATACTAGATCCGTCTTGCTTGCCAGAAATTTTTCTGCCAGTAGACATTATCAAGGGAAGAGCGCATCACCCCTTTGCTGGTAGAAGCATGAATAAATTGGTTGTTGGTATCATAAATACCCACATGTAAACCATTTTGCCCGGAGCCAGTTTTGAAAAAAACCAGATCGCCTGGCAGCAACTCTTCTTTATCAATTTGAGTACCGATAGAGGCCTGCTGCTTTGTTTCACGCGGCAACTGCAAATCGAAACGATCGCGCATCGTTACGACCACAAAGCCTGAGCAGTCCACCCCACGACGACTCATGCCGCCATAACGATAAGGTGTGCCATGCCAGCTTTGTAGTTGATCGTTCAAACCGGCAATGACGGTAATAGAGTCAGAAAGTCTGGCATTTGGCGGCGGCGCTTTGTGATGGCTACACCCAACCAGAAACAGTGCTGTGATTAAAATAAGGCAGAAACGCATTCCGTACGAATCCTCTGTTTTTTATTCTTGCATTAATTTAGCGTCGAAATTACCCGATTTTCAAGATGCTATTGCTATCAGGCAGTCGAAATCAGCATTCTGTGTCCTTCAATGTCCAGACGGCGGAAATTCATCCCGTAAGCCTGGGCCAGGTTCGGCGGCGTCAAAACTTCATCCCGGCGTCCACTGGCTAACAGTTTCCCTTGTTTAAGTAACCAGGCCCGATGCGCGTGACGCAATGTGTGATTGAGATCGTGACTGCTCATCACTATCGCCAGTCCTTGCTGGCACAGCGCGCTCAGAATTTTGTCTAACGCACTTTGCTGGGCAACATCAAGGCTGTTCATGGGTTCATCGAGAAGCAGCAATTGACCATCAGGATTGGCTTGCGGCGTGATTTGCAGTACCACCGCAGCAAGACGCACTCGTTGCCATTCACCGCCGGAAAGTTGATTAGTGTTACGTCCGAGCTTGTCATCAAGGGCCAGCGCCCCGGCAACATCATTTAGCAGGTCAGTACGCGTTTTATCATGCTGATGCATGGTCAGGTAATGCCATACCGGCATAGCAAATGGCGGCGTTTGTTGCTGCGAAAGGTAAGCACGATGCAGCGCGAGCTTCGCCGCGGACCATGCTTCCAGTGGCTGGCCAGCAAACTGAATGTTTCCCATACCGCTGGTCATTCCGGCCATCCGCGCCAGCAACGTACTCTTGCCTGCGCCGTTCGGCCCCACCAGATGCAGGATCTCCCCTGCCCGGACTTCGCCAGAAAGCGGCCCCAGGCGGGTTGATTCCGCAACATCCTGTAACTGCATCACAATAGACATTATTTCGCCAACGCCAGTTTAATGCTTTCCATCACAATAGGATCTTCCGGCGTCATATCCGGGGAAAAACGCTGGATAACCTTACCATCCCTGCCCACTAAGAATTTTTCAAAATTCCATAAAATATCATCAGGATACAGTGGTGCCCGACCCTTACTGGCCAGGCGCGCATAGAATCCGCTTTCTTCCGGCGCAACGGCGGTCGGCGCTGCGGCGCTGCCCGGCTCTTGCTCAAGAAACTGGTTGCACGGAAATCCCAATACTATAAAACCACGATCGGCCCAAGCTTTCTGAATGTTCTCTAACTGTTCATATTGCGGCGTTAAGCCACACTTTGAGGCGACATTGACAATCAGTAGCACATTACCGGCATATTTCTCCAGCGTGGTCACTTCACCGTCAATCGTCTTCACTACGGTGGTCAGTATGGAATCTTGCATCGTGTCTCCTGGATGAGGTCAGTAAAAATCTTAGCTTTTAATCATAGACCGTCTTTTGCGGCTAACGCCCTGCTTTTAACAATAACCAGATAAACACCGGCGCTCCCAGGATTGCGGTGACCACACCAATGGGCAACTCGGCGGAAACCAGCGCCAGGCGAGCGACAATATCAGCGAGAAGCAATGCGGTAGCTCCCGCCAACGCACAGCCGGGAAGCAATACACGATGATCGGTTAACCCGCACAGCCGCAGAATATGCGGGATCACCAACCCAATAAATCCGATAGCACCAGCAAGCGCCACACTGACGCCGACCATCCAGCCGGTCGCGGCCACCAGCACATTGCGCCAGAACCACAGAGGCAAACCTAACTGTCGCGCCGGGATCTCACCAAGCGCTAACATATTCATCGGTCTGGACTGGCAGCAGACCCACAGCAGTACGGGAATCAACGCCAGCATCAACCAACTTTGCCGCCACTCAACGCCGCCAAAGCCGCCCATCATCCAATACATCAACTGCCGTAAATCAACAGAAGTGGAAAAGTAGATGGCCCACGTCATTAATGCACTACAGATAATCCCTAATGCAACCCCCGCCAGCAATAATCGGCTGGTCGAAAGATGACGACGAGCAAAACGTAAGAGAATTAAAGTGATAATGAGCGCACCAGCAATTGCACAAAGTCCCAGCGCCCACTCAGGTAATTGCCCTTGCCCCAGCAATACAGCAGCAATAAGCCCCACACCTGCACCGTTAGAGACGCCGAGTAGCCCGGGTTCTGCCAATGGGTTTTCAAATAACGCCTGCATCACTGCACCGGACAATGCCAGCGCCGCTCCAACCAATAGCACAGCCAGCGTGCGCGGAAGACGTATTTGCCAGATAAAAAGCTCGCCTCGGGGGGTAAACCAGTCATCTGGCGAGATCCATTGCTCACCAGCACAAAGGCTTAAAAGAAGCGCCAGCAGCATTAATGCTGACAAGGTAAATAACCAGCGTACATTTTGTCGCTGTTGTTGGCGGGCAAGTGTCAGCATGATATCCGTTCAGCTTCAGAATAATGCTGTTGATTTTACGGTGACTCAGCGGGAGTGAAAAGAAAAAAGGCCGCAGAGCGGCCTTTTTAGTTAGATCAGATTACTCGTCTTTGGGCGAAGCGTTTTCGACCCGGCTTTTTAACTTCTGCCCTGGTCTGAAGGTCACCACGCGCCGTGCTGTAATGGGAATATCTTCGCCCGTTTTCGGGTTACGTCCCGGACGTTGATTCTTATCACGCAGATCGAAGTTACCAAAGCCAGAGAGTTTTACCTGCTCGCCGTTTTCCAGAGCGCGACGGATCTCTTCGAAAAACAGTTCAACCAGTTCTTTGGCATCCCGCTTGCTAAGCCCAAGCTTATCAAACAGATATTCTGACATTTCAGCTTTTGTAAGCGCCATAGGTTCAATCCCTCAATGATGCCTGGAATCGCTCTTTTAATGCCTCTACACATTTGGCGACGGTAGCGGCAATCTCCTCTTCTTCGAGTGTACGGCTGGTATCTTGCAGGATCAGGCTTATGGCGAGGCTCTTATACCCCTCCGCAACACCCTTACCGCGGTACACGTCAAATAAGTTTACGCCAACTACCTGATTTACGCCAACTTTCTTACATTCGGATAAAATATCCGCAGCGGGAACGTTTTCTGCGACCACAACCGCGATGTCGCGACGGTTCGCCGGGAAGCGAGAAATCTCGCGCGCTTGAGGCACCACGCGGTCTGCGAGCTTGCGCCACTCCAGTTCGAACACCAGAGTGCGACCGTTGAGATCCAGTTTACGTTCCAGTTCAGGATGAACAACCCCAACAAAACCAATGCGTTCACCTTTCAGATAAATCGCTGCGGATTGTCCAGGATGCAGCGCCGGATTCGCTTCTGCACGGAACTCAACCTCATTCAGTTTACCAGTCAGGTCGAGAACGGATTCCAGATCACCTTTCAAATCATAGAAATCAACGGTCTCTTTTGCCAGGTTCCAGTGCTCTTCATAACGGTTACCGCAAATAACACCAGCTAACATCAGATCCTGACGAATGCCCAATGGTGCCTGGGTGTCCGGAACAAAACGCAGGCCACTTTCGAAAATACGCACACGGTTTTGCTGACGGTTCTGGTTGTACACTACCGTTGCCAGCAGGCCAGTCCACAAAGAAAGGCGCATTGCTGACATTTCAACCGAGATCGGACTTGGCAGCAGTAACGCTTCTGCACCCGGGTGGATCATCTGCTGAACTTTCGGATCCACGAAGCTGTAGGTGATCACTTCCTGATAGCCTTTGTCGTTGAGAAGCGTTTTCACACGTTTGAGCGACAGGTCAGCTTCGCGGTGAGTGCCCATAATCAGGCTCGCCTGCACCGGCTCGTCCGGAATGTTGTTGTAGCCATAAACACGAGCGACTTCTTCGACCAGATCCTCTTCAATCTCCATGTCGAAACGCCAGCTCGGCGCAACTGCCTGCCACTCGTCCTTACCTTCGGTCACTTTGCAGCCGAGGCGACGCAGAATGTCGGTAACCTGCTCATCGGCAATATGATGGCCGATCAGGCGATCCAGTTTGCTGCGACGTAAAGTGATAGTCGCACGCTTCGGCAGCGTTGCTTCGTTGGTGATATCGATAACCGGACCTGCTTTACCGCCGCAAATGTCAATCAGCAGACGAGTCGCACGTTCCATTGCTTTATGCTGCAGTGCCGGATCAACACCACGCTCGTAACGGTGAGACGCATCGGTATGCAGGCCATGACGACGAGCACGACCGGTGATAGACAGCGGGCTGAAGAAAGCGCATTCCAGCAAAACGTTTTGCGTTTCTTCATTTACGCCAGAATGTTCGCCGCCGAAGATGCCACCCATTGCCAGTGCCTTGTTGTGGTCAGCAATAACCAGAGTGTCAGCATTCAGCTTCGCTTCAGTGCCATCGAGCAACACCAGCGTTTCACCCTCTTTCGCCATCCTCACCACAATACCGCCTTCAATGCGATCTTTATCGAAAGCGTGCATCGGTTGACCCAGTTCAAGGAGCACGTAGTTGGTCACGTCAACGACCGCATCGATAGAACGAATGCCGCAGCGACGCAGTTTTTCTTTCATCCACAGCGGAGTTGGGGCTTTAACGTTAATGCCTTTTACGACGCGACCAAGATAACGCGGGCAGGCTTCAGGCGCTTCTACTGCAATCGGCAACGTATCGTCAATGGTTGCACCAACCGGAATGATTTCCGGTTCAACCAGCGGCAACTGGTTCAGCACAGCAACGTCGCGCGCAACACCAATGATGCCTAAGCAGTCGGCACGGTTTGGCGTAACGCTGATTTCGATAGTGTTATCATCGAGTTTCAGGTATTCACGAATGTCAGTACCAATCGGCGCATCCGCTGGCAGTTCAATAATGCCGTTATGATCGTCAGAAATGCCCAGCTCGGAGAAAGAGCACAGCATCCCTTCAGACGGTTCGCCACGCAGTTTCGCCGCTTTAATTTTAAAATCACCCGGCAGAACAGCACCAATGGTCGCTACCGCCACACGCAGGCCCTGACGGCAGTTTGGTGCGCCACAGACAATATCCAGCAGGCGATCACCACCAACGTTGACTTTCGTCACTCGCAGTTTGTCAGCGTTTGGATGCTGTGCGCACTCAACTACTTCACCAACAACCACGCCATGGAAGCTACCGGCAACCGGTTCTACACCGTCAACTTCCAGACCCGCCATAGTGATTTGATTCGCCAGCGCATCGCTATCAATCGCTGGGTTCACCCATTCGCGTAACCACAGTTCACTGAATTTCATAATCTATTCCTGCCTTATTTAAACTGTTTGAGGAAACGCAGATCGTTTTCGAAGAATGAACGCAGGTCGGTGACGCCGTAACGCAACATAGTCAGGCGCTCCATCCCCATCCCAAAGGCAAAACCGGAGTAAACTTCCGGGTCGATACCGACGTTACGCAGCACATTTGGATGCACCATGCCGCAACCCAGCACTTCCAACCATTTGCCGTTTTTACCCATAACGTCCACTTCTGCAGACGGTTCGGTGAACGGGAAGTAGGAAGGACGGAAGCGGATCTGCAAATCTTCTTCAAAGAAGTTACGCAGGAAGTCGTGCAGTGTGCCTTTCAGGTTGGTAAAGCTGATGTTGGTGTCAACAATCAGGCCTTCCATCTGATGGAACATCGGTGTGTGAGTCTGGTCGTAGTCGTTACGATAAACACGGCCAGGTGCGATGATACGAATCGGTGGCTGCTGGGCTTTCATGGTGCGGATCTGTACGCCAGACGTCTGGGTACGCAGCAGGCGAGTAGCATCAAACCAGAAAGTGTCGTGGTCAGCGCGCGCCGGGTGGTGACCTGGAATGTTCAGAGCATCAAAGTTATGATAATCGTCTTCGATTTCCGGCCCGGTAGCCACGGTAAAGCCAAGCTCACCGAAGAAACTTTCGATACGGTCGATAGTACGGGTCACCGGATGCAGACCGCCGTTTTCAATACGACGCCCCGGCAAGGAGACATCAATAGTTTCTGCTGCCAGACGCGCATTCAACGCCGCGCTTTCCAGCGCGGCTTTACGCGCATTCAGCGCCTGCTGCACCTGCTCTTTTGCTTCGTTGATAACCGCACCGGCTGCCGGACGCTCTTCTGGCGGCAGCTCACGCAGGGTCGTCATCTGAAGGGTCAAGTGCCCTTTTTTACCCAAATATTCGACGCGCACATTGTCTAACGCGGCAACATCTGACGCCTGGCTAATGGCCGCCTTCGCACTGGCAACCAGTTCTGCGAGATGTGACATGGTTTTCCTCATTGTGTCGGTGGTGACACTGGTTCGTTGGACTTAGAGCCTATCCCATCAGGCTATTTTACTTGCCATTTTGTCCCGGACAGTGCTCGAAATCCTCACGTACTTAAGTACGCTCCGGTTTCTCCGCGCTGGCCGTGTCCAAACTGACTGCGACAATTACGCCTGATGAGACAGGCTTTTTATTTTTCAGAACGCGCATACAAAAAAAGCCTCCACTGGGAGGCTTTCAGGCGCTGTTTTCCGTTTCTCTTCTCACGCGCTAGCCTCCTGGAGTCAGGTGCTAAAGTAAAAAAAGAAGCGGAAAATAGCAGCATTCATTGCTTGCGTTACCTTTTGGAACTTTTCAAAAGACCTTTATTGAAAAGGCTACGACGATAAAAGTCAATGTTCTGATAGTGTTGAAACGAAAAGAGGGAGACAAGCTCCCTCTTTCAACTGGCTTATGCCAGAGCTGCTTTCGCTTTTTCAACCAGAGCGGTGAACGCTACTTTGTCGAATACTGCGATGTCAGCCAGGATCTTACGGTCGATTTCAACAGAGGCTTTTTTCAGGCCATTGATGAATTTGCTGTAAGAAATACCGTTCTGACGTGCTGCTGCGTTGATACGCGCAATCCACAGTTGACGGAACTGACGCTTACGTTGACGACGGTCACGGTAAGCATACTGACCAGCCTTGATAACAGCCTGGAAGGCAACGCGGTATACGCGAGAACGCGCACCGTAGTAGCCTTTAGCTTGTTTCAAAATTTTCTTGTGACGTGCGCGTGCAATAACACCACGTTTTACGCGAGCCATATGTGCTCTCCTGTATCTATTCTAATTAAAAAGTTAAAAAACGTTAACGGCTTATGCGTACGGCAGGCACGCGATTACCAAGCCCAGATCGCCTTTAGAAACCATGGCTTTCGGACGCAGGTGACGTTTACGTTTGGTCGCTTTTTTGGTCAGAATGTGACGCAGGTTAGCGTGCTTGTGCTTAAAACCACCTTTACCGGTTTTTTTGAAGCGCTTAGCAGCACCGCGTACGGTCTTAATTTTTGGCATTTTAATAACTTCCACTTCGCATTGTTGATAAACAGAAACAAAGGCGAATCACCCTGTGAGCCGAGGCCCACAGGAATGATTACTTGATGGCCTTACTGTTTCTTCTTAGGAGCGAGCACCATGATCATCTGGCGGCCTTCGATCTTCGTTGGGAAGGATTCGACCACTGCCAGTTCTTGCAAATCGTCTTTCACGCGATTAAGCACTTCCATACCGATTTGCTGGTGCGCCATCTCACGACCGCGGAAACGCAGTGTGATTTTGGCTTTATCACCCTCTTCCAGAAAGCGAATCAGGCTGCGGAGTTTTACCTGATAGTCGCCTTCATCTGTACCAGGACGGAATTTAATTTCCTTAACCTGGATAACTTTTTGCTTTTTCTTCTGTTCCTTAGAAGACTTGCTCTTTTCATAGAGGAATTTGCCGTAATCCATGATACGACAAACCGGCGGCTCGGCGTTAGGGCTGATCTCGACTAAGTCTACTCCGGCTTCTTCAGCTTTCTCCAGAGCTTCTCTCAGACTCACAATACCAAGCTGCTCGCCTTCCAGACCTGTTAAGCGAACTTCCTGGGCGCGAATTTCGCCATTAATACGGTTAGGGCGCGCCGTTTGAACTCGTTTTCCGCCTTTAATACCTTATTCCTCCAATTGTTTAAGACTGCGGCTGCGAATCTCTTGTTGCAGCTTCTCGATCACTTCATTTACGTCCATGCTTCCCAGGTCTTTACCACGGCGGGTGCGAACGGCAACTTTGCCAGATTCCACCTCTTTATCACCACAGACCAACATATACGGGACGCGACGCAAAGTGTGCTCGCGGATTTTAAAGCCAATCTTCTCATTTCTCAAGTCTGCTTTAACACGAATGCCCGCATTTGATAGTTTTTGCGTCAATTCGTTAACGTATTCAGACTGCGAATCAGTAATGTTCATGATAACAACCTGAACCGGCGCAAGCCAGGTCGGGAAGAAACCAGCGAACTCTTCGGTCAGGATACCGATGAAACGTTCCATAGACCCCAGAATTGCGCGGTGAATCATTACCGGAACCTTACGCTCGTTGTCTTCGCCCACATAGGAGGCGCTCAGACGAGACGGCAAGGAGAAGTCCAGCTGTACCGTACCGCACTGCCATGCACGATCGAGGCAGTCATACAGGGTAAATTCAATTTTCGGACCGTAGAAAGCGCCTTCACCCAGTTGATATTCAAACGGGATGTTGTTTTCTTCCAGCGCAACTGCCAGGTCCGCCTCAGCACGATCCCACATTTCGTCGCTGCCAATACGTTTTTCAGGACGAGTGGAAAGTTTGACCACGATTTTCTCGAAGCCAAAAGTGCTGTACATATCATAGACTAAACGGATACATCCGTTAACTTCATCGCGAATTTGTTCTTCAGTACAGAAGATATGCGCGTCGTCCTGAGTGAAACCACGTACACGCATCAGTCCATGCAGAGAACCTGACGGCTCGTTACGGTGGCAGCTACCGAACTCGGCCATACGCAGCGGCAGATCGCGATACGACTTCAGCCCCTGGTTGAAAATTTGTACGTGACCCGGGCAGTTCATCGGCTTAATGCAGTATTCACGGTTCTCTGAAGACGTGGTGAACATCGCATCTTTGTAGTTTTCCCAGTGTCCGGTTTTTTCCCACAGGACGCGGTCCATCATGAACGGACCTTTTACTTCCTGATACTGGTACTCTTTCAGTTTAGAACGTACGAACACTTCCAGTTCACGGAAGATTGTCCAGCCGTCGTTGTGCCAGAACACCATACCCGGCGCTTCTTCCTGCATATGGTACAGGTCAAGCTGCTTACCGATTTTACGGTGGTCGCGTTTCGCGGCTTCTTCCAGGCGCTGCAGGTAAGCGTTGAGGGCTTTTTTGTCTGCCCACGCAGTACCGTAAATACGCTGCAACATTTTGTTGTTGCTATCGCCGCGCCAGTAAGCCCCTGCTGTTTTCATCAGTTTGAAGTGATGGCAGAAACGCATGTTCGGTACGTGCGGACCGCGGCACATATCGACATATTCTTCATGAAAATAGAGACCCGGCAGGTCATCATGGGCAATATTTTCGTCCAGGATGGAGACTTTATAGCTCTCGCCGCGTTTAACAAACGTTTCACGCGCTTCGTGCCAGCTAACTTTCTTCTTAATGACGTCGTAGTTTTTCTCAGCAAGCTCATGCATCCGCTTCTCGAGTGCTTCGACATCTTCCTGGGTTAACGTGCGGTCAAGATCAACGTCATAATAGAAACCGTTGTCAATAACCGGGCCGATTGCCATTTTGGTATGCGGCCAAAGTTGTTTAATTGCGTGCCCTAACAGGTGCGCGCAGGAGTGACGAATGATCTCCAGACCTTCTTCGTCTTTAGCGGTAATGATCGCCAGTTTAGCGTCGTTTTCAATCAAATCGCACGCATCTACCAGTTCGCCATTAACGCGCCCTGCGATACAGGCTTTCGCCAGACCTGGACCAATGTCCAGCGCAACATCCATGGGGCTTACAGCGTGGTCGTAATGGCGTTGGCTGCCATCAGGAAGAGTAATAACAGGCATGTTATATCCTTATTTGCAGTGGTGACCCACACGAAAGATCACATACAAAGATTCATATGAAATTTACCAAAAAGGTTTGGGTTGATTCCCGCTTCACTCTGCGAAATATGTCACAGCATACCGGTTGGTGATGCCAGACCTACACCCACTTTCTGATAATACCGCCTGGCAGTTTACACGGTATTTGTTGTCGGGCAAAGCGACAATCACCATGATCGATATGATATAAATCAACACAGGCAACACCTGCCCATTTTGTTACACTCGATTATCGACTACTCGAAATACGCAGGAAAATCGCATGCCGACAAAACGTTTTGACAAAAAACACTGGAAGATGGTGGTGGTACTACTGGCTATCTGTGGCGCGATGCTGTTACTGCGTTGGGCAGCAATGATTTGGGGCTGAATGGTAAGACTCTATCCGCTAACGTAAAAGCCAGACCGCACGTCGCAGTCCGGCAGTAATAGTTACATTTTATATCCCAGCGATAACGTTGTTCGGCGGTCAGTATGTTCTGGAGCCGATTCAGGCGGTTCAGAGTTCCACGTGACGTTGTAAGCCACTTTAAGACCGAAATGCTCATTGATGGCAACATTCAGCGCGCTTTCCGAGTTTAACGTCGTGTCTTCCGCGCCAAAGACGGAAACACCTTGGGTAAATTTAGTGTTGTCGGTCAACTGCCACGCATAAGCCCCGGAAGCATAACCCAGCGGCTGAGTTTCACTGGCATTGTCGGTATATTTGTCGTAACGCACGCCAGGACCGAATTCAAAGCGGAAACTGTGTACCGGACCATTCAAAAACTGGCGACCATAACCCGCAGTCAGCACATCGCGTTCGCGATAACCGTTATAACGGTCTGTCAGCCAACTAGCCTGACCAAATAAATAGTCATAGTCAGTTAAATTAAAACGGCTACGCCCGCCCACCGCATATTTTTCCGAAGAACGTTCATCATTAGAAGACGTATTGCTGGCGTTCCCCCACAGCGACCAGGCAGTAGTATACCCATACCAGGTCATAGTGGTATCAGCCGTTAGTGAAGAACTTTTCGTGTTACCTGATTGTGCAAGGTAA
The DNA here is from genome assembly GCF_002900365.1 of Escherichia marmotae. Lineage (NCBI taxonomy): Bacteria > Pseudomonadati > Pseudomonadota > Gammaproteobacteria > Enterobacterales > Enterobacteriaceae > Escherichia > Escherichia marmotae. The sequence continues at coordinate 685,995 of NZ_CP025979.1, read as the reverse complement.
CCTGCATTCAGATTACCTTCGAAAGGTTTTTTGGCGCTGGCAGGGTCGTCCATGACAGTAAAAACGGAATCATCGGCAGTTGCATTCAGAGACGCAAACATACCCCCCGCCAACATAACGATGGCAGGAACTGTCTTCAAAAGCTTCATTTATTAAAAGTCCGTACAACAAAAAAAGAGACCATCGCGGTCCCGGAAACTTTCTTGAGGATCAAAGAGTAGCGTCCCTGGAAAGGTAACAAATTATAAAAAGGAGTGAAAAACTTAGCAATGACTTCTTATTTCATTTTTTGAATAAGCACATTGCGAAAACAGATATTTATTTATATATCTTTACCCGATTAATTTTATATAAATATCCAATAAATCATATTGTTAATTTCTTCACTTTCCACTGATTCAGTGCCAGACTGAAATCAGCCTATAGGAGGAAATGATGGTACGTATCTATACGTTGACACTTGCGCCTTCTCTCGATAGCGCAACAATTACCCCACAAATTTATCCCGAAGGAAAACTGCGCTGTACCGCCCCGGTGTTTGAGCCTGGTGGCGGCGGTATTAACGTCGCCCGCGCCATTGCTCACCTTGGGGGTAGCGCCACGGCAATCTTCCCGGCTGGCGGCGCAACCGGCGAACATCTGGTTTCACTGCTGGCTGATGAAAATGTCCCGGTCGCCACTGTCGAAGCAAAAGACTGGACCCGCCAGAATCTGCACGTACATGTAGAATCTACGGGTGAGCAGTACCGATTTGTCATGCCTGGCGCGACGTTAAGTGAAGATGAATTTCGTCAACTTGAAGAACAGGTTCTGGAAATTGAATCTGGGGCTATCCTGGTCATAAGCGGCAGTCTGCCCCCAGGTGTGAAGCTGGAAAAATTAACTCAACTTATCTCCGCTGCACAAAAACAAGGGATTCGTTGCATTGTCGACAGTTCCGGCGATGCACTAAGCGCGGCACTGGCCATTGGCAATATCGAACTGGTGAAACCTAACCAGAAAGAGCTCAGCGCACTGGTCAATCGCGAACTCACCCAGCCAGATGATGTGCGCAAAGCCGCGCAGGAAATCGTAAATAGTGGTAAGGCCAAACGGGTTGTTGTTTCTCTTGGCCCGCAAGGGGCGTTGGGAGTGGACAGCGAAAACTGTATTCAGGTAGTGCCGCCACCGGTGAAAAGCCAGAGTACCGTCGGTGCAGGTGACAGCATGGTCGGCGCGATGACGCTGAAGCTGGCGGAAAATGCCCCTCTTGAAGAAATGGTTCGTTTTGGCGTAGCCGCAGGTAGTGCCGCCACGCTCAATCAAGGAACTCGCCTGTGCTCCCATGACGATACGCAAAAAATTTACGCTTACCTTTCCCACTAATAGAGATATTCCCCCAACATTGGGGGAATCACCACAAACCTGTCGGCAACGCGTTTCTCCGACTATGCTAAAAAATCACGTGATAACAAAGAGGTGAATTATGGCCGGTGGCGACCTTGTCCGTTATGTCATTACCGTCATGTTGCATGAAGACACATTAACTGAAATTAATGAGTTAAATAACTTTCTGACACGCGACGGTTTTTTACTGACCATGACGGATGATGACGGAAATATCCATGAGCTGGGAACGAACACCTTTGGGCTTATCAGTACTCAAAATGAAGATGAAATAAGAGAGCTGGTTGCCGGGCTTACCCAAAGTGCAACCGGCAAATCCCCGGAAATCACAATCACCACCTGGGAGAAATGGTATAGCGACAGAAAATAAATGGTTTTTGGGCAATAATCAGTCTGTGGTGTGCGTTAGCTCGTGTTTTTTCACCGCATTCTTGCGCTAACTTTATGATCTGGCAGACAACATGGGAGAGACATCATGTGGCAGGCAATCAGTCGTCTTTTGAGCGAGCAGTTAGGTGAAGGCGAAATCGAACTGCGTAATGAACTGCCTGGCGGGGAAGTCCATGCCGCATGGCATTTGCGCTATGCTGGACGTGATTTTTTCGTCAAATGTGATGAAAGGGACCTGCTTTCCGGTTTTACCGCCGAAGCCGATCAACTGGAATTATTATCACGCAGTAAAACCGTTACTGTGCCCAGAGTCTGGGCTGTTGGCGCTGACCGGGACTACAGTTTTTTGGTGATGGACTATCTCCCGCCTCGCCCGTTGGATGCACATAACGCATTTATTTTAGGGCAGCAAATTGCGCGCCTGCATCAATGGAGTGATCAGCCACAATTTGGCCTCGATTTCGATAACGCACTTTCGACTACTCCACAACCCAACACCTGGCAACGTCGCTGGGCAACGTTTTTTGCTGAACAACGTATTGGCTGGCAACTGGAACTGGCGGCAGAAAAAGGGATCGCCTTCGGCAATATCGACGCCATCGTCGAACACATTCAGCAACGTCTGGCCTCACATCAGCCGCAGCCGTCACTGTTACACGGTGATTTATGGTCCGGAAACTGTGCGCTGGGTCCGAATGGCCCGTACATCTTCGATCCCGCTTGTTACTGGGGCGACAGAGAGTGCGATCTGGCGATGTTGCCGCTGCACACTGAACAACCGCCGCAAATCTATGACGGCTATCAGTCAGTTTCACCGCTACCGGCAGATTTCCTCGAACGTCAACCAATTTACCAGCTCTACACGTTACTTAATCGTGCAAGGTTGTTTGGCGGGCAGCATTTGGTTATTGCTCAGCAGTCACTGGATAGATTATTAGCGGCATGATGTGAGTTGATGATAATGGCCGCTTCGCGCGGCCTTTTGATTAAATAAACCCAAGCAGAGAAAAAAACACATACCCAGCAGCAATACAAATGACCGGCAAGATATAGAGTGAAAAAAACTGCAAGAAAATGGTATGGTGCGGAACAACAATGCGTGACTCAATCTGTTCACGCGTTAATCCCTCGTCTCCTTTAGCCTTCTCCAGAATGAGTTGATCCTCAACACCTTCACGTAAGAAACGCGCCTGGCGGCTCATACGGGCACCGGAGTCTTGCAACGCAAGTCCAACAAATATCAGGATGAAAATCACCCAGAACATAATATTCACACCGCCATTAAAATTGGGCGTCGGTGAGTTGTACCAGAACAGATTCAAAAAAGGCGTATTCGCCTGCATCATATCGATCATGACATGGGTAAAGTCGAGCATGACCGCATTAATGCCTTCCTGATTTTCCTGCCGGGTATTCATAAATTTCAGCAAAGAAATCAGCGTAGAGATCAGTGCGGGTATAAAAATCACCCAACCGAAAATCCTTTTCAAAACAGCAATGCGTCCAGCTTGTTGATACGTCATGAGTTCTCCTTGATTAAGACGCGTCGATTCACTTAGTTTACCTGTAGATATCTGTTTTCGCCCATTCTTTAAAGGCGATATGATAGGCGCTTAATCATAAGCACTGCTTAATACCTTACACTTAATGCTCTAAAGGAGAGGTTGTAATGTCAACCCCGCGACAGATTCTTGCTGCAATTTTCGATATGGATGGATTACTTATCGACTCTGAACCTTTATGGGATCGAGCCGAACTGGATGTGATGGCAAGCCTGGGGGTGGACATCTCCCGTCGTAACGAGCTACCGGACACCTTAGGTTTACGCATCGATATGGTGGTTGATCTGTGGTACGCCCGACAACCGTGGCGTGGGCCGGGTCGTCAGGAAGTGGTAGAACGGGTTATTGCTCGTGCCATTTCACTGGTTGAAGAGACTCGGCCATTACTGCCTGGTGTGCGTGAGGCCGTTGCGCTGTGCAAAGAACACGGTTTATTGGTTGGCCTGGCCTCTGCGTCGCCGTTACATATGCTGGAAAAAGTGCTGACCATGTTTGACTTACGTGACAGTTTCGATGCCCTCGCCTCCGCAGAAAAACTGCCTTACAGCAAACCGCACCCGCAAGTGTATCTCGACTGCGCAGCAAAGCTGGGTATTGATCCGCTGGCCTGCGTGGCGCTGGAAGATTCTGTAAACGGTATGATCGCCTCTAAAGCAGCCCGTATGCGTTCCATCGTCGTTCCTGCGCCAGAAGCGCAAAATGATCCACGTTTTGTGTTGGCAAACGTGAAGCTTTCATCTCTCACCGAACTCACCGCGGAAGACCTCCTCGGCTAATAAAAATCGGGCAGTGTCATCACTGCCCCTGGTTTTTTATCTGAATTTTTATTCAACTGGCGGATTTATCATCATTTTGTGATAAAGAGTTACACCGTCACCACTTCCGCACACTGTATAAAAATCCTATACTGTACGTATCGACAGTTTAGTGAGTTTTATCATGACGGCGGAAGGTCACCTTCTTTTTTCTATTGCTTGCGCGGTATTTGCCAAAAATGCCGAACTAACGCCCGTGCTGGCACAGGGTGACTGGTGGCATATTGTCCCTTCCGCAATCTTAACGTGTCTGTTACCGGACATCGACCACCCAAAATCGTTTCTTGGGCAGCGATTAAAGTGGATATCAAAACCCATTGCCCGGGCATTTGGACACCGTGGATTTACCCACAGTCTGCTGGCGGTCTTTGCGTTGCTGGCGACCTTTTATCTTAAAGTTCCGGAAAGCTGGTTTATTCCGGCTGATGCTTTGCAAGGTATGGTGCTGGGTTATTTGAGCCATATCCTTGCCGATATGCTGACACCGGCTGGCGTTCCCCTCCTCTGGCCATGTCGCTGGCGCTTCCGCCTGCCAATTCTGGTGCCACAAAAAGGCAATCAACTGGAACGTTTTCTCTGCATGGCATTATTTGTCTGGTCGGTGTGGATGCCCCATTCATTGCCCGAAAACAGTGCCGTGCGTTGGTCATCGGAAATGATCAATACCTTGCAGATCCAGTTTCATCGCCTTATTAAGCATCAGGTTGAATATTAAAGCGGCAAAAACCGTCTTTCTGGAATAAGCAATTCCATTTGAATATAAGAGCCAGCTCACAGTTCTGTTAATCTTGCGACAACACTATGACTGTTACACAGTGATAGAAATAATAAGATCAGGAGAACGGGGATGAACTTTCCATTAATTGCGAACATCGTGGTGTTCGTTGTGCTGCTGTTTGCGTTGGCCCAGACTCGCCACAAACAGTGGAGTCTGGCAAAAAAAGTGCTGGTGGGTCTGGTGATGGGCGTGGTCTTTGGCCTTGCTCTGCACACCATTTATGGTTCTGACAGCCAGGTACTTAAAGATTCTGTACAGTGGTTTAACATTGTCGGTAACGGCTATGTTCAGCTACTGCAAATGATCGTCATGCCGTTAGTATTCGCCTCTATTCTGAGCGCGGTTGCTCGCCTGCATAACGCATCTCAGTTAGGCAAAATCAGTTTTCTGACCATCGGTACGCTGCTGTTTACCACGCTGATTGCGGCGCTGGTCGGTGTGCTGGTGACCAACCTGTTTGGTCTGACTGCTGAAGGTCTGGTTCAGGGTGGCGCAGAGACGGCGCGTCTGAACGCTATCGAAAGCAACTATGTTGGTAAAGTTGCAGACTTAAGTGTTCCGCAACTCATTCTGTCCTTTATCCCGAAAAACCCGTTTGCCGATTTGACTGGTGCCAATCCGACGTCAATTATCAGCGTGGTAATTTTTGCCGCCTTCCTTGGTGTCGCCGCGCTAAAACTGCTGAAAGATGATGCGCCGAAAGGTGAACGCGTCTTAACCGCTATCGACACGCTGCAAAGCTGGGTGATGAAACTGGTTCGCCTGGTCATGCAATTGACCCCTTACGGCGTGCTTGCGCTGATGACCAAAGTCGTTGCCGGTTCCAATCTGCAAGACATCATTAAGCTGGGTAGCTTCGTTGTCGCGTCCTACCTGGGTCTTATCATTATGTTTGCGGTACATGGCATTCTGCTGGGTATTAACGGCGTAAGCCCGCTGAAATACTTCCGTAAAGTATGGCCAGTACTGACGTTTGCCTTCACCAGTCGCTCCAGCGCCGCGTCTATTCCGCTGAACGTAGAAGCGCAAACGCGTCGTCTGGGTGTTCCTGAATCCATTGCCAGTTTCGCCGCTTCTTTCGGTGCGACCATTGGTCAGAACGGCTGTGCTGGTTTGTATCCGGCAATGCTGGCGGTGATGGTTGCGCCTACAGTTGGCATTAACCCACTGGATCCAGTGTGGATTGCGACACTCGTCGGTATCGTCACGGTGAGTTCAGCCGGTGTTGCAGGTGTTGGTGGTGGTGCGACATTCGCCGCGTTGATTGTTCTGCCAGCAATGGGCTTACCGGTAACGCTGGTGGCTCTGCTAATCTCCGTTGAACCGCTTATCGATATGGGCCGAACTGCATTGAACGTTAGCGGCTCAATGACCGCAGGTACGCTGACCAGCCAGTGGCTGAAGCAAACCGATAAGTCCATTCTGGACAGCGAAGACGACGCCGAGCTGGCACACCGTTAATCCTGGTTTATAACGCAAAGCGCCTGTCATCCGACAGGCGTTTATTTATTCTTCGATCTCATTTTCTTGCCGCACCTGATTTGCCCAACGCTGGGCCGACTCCGGTACGCTAAACGCCGGTGAGCGCAGGAATGATTCCCCCACCAGGACAAACGCCACATACTTGCCGCGCAGTATCCAGACATCACGAAACGAATCCATTTTAACCGCATGTTCTGGCGGCGCGGGTTCTGTGCGCGGAACATAGCTAATAATCGGGCGGTTTTGCTGACGTAGCGGTTTCTTCATTACTGGCTTCACTAAACGCATATTAAAAATCAGAAAAACTGTAGTTTAGCCGATTTAGCCCCCGTCCGTCCTGCTTTGCGTACATTCCCAAAAACCTTCTCTGGCACCACTTCCAGAGCGAGATCCCCCTGGTGGTCTATAGTTAGAAGGTTTTTTGACCAAAACAGCGGCCCTTTCAGCAATGAAATAAGGAGACGAGTTCAATGTCGCAACATAAAGAAAAGAACCCACATCAGCACCAGTCCCCCCTGCACGATTCGAGCGAAGCGAAACCCGGAATGGACTCACTGGCACCTGAGGACGGCTCTCATCGTCCAGCGGCTGAACCGACCCCGCCTGGTGCGCAACCTACTGCGCCAGGTAGCCTGAAAGCGCCGGATACGCGTAATGAAAAAATAAATTCCCTGGAAGATGTGCGTAAAGGCAGCGAGAATTATGCACTGACCACCAATCAGGGCGTACGCATAGCCGACGATCAAAACTCCCTGCGTGCCGGTAGCCGTGGGCCTACGCTGCTGGAAGATTTTATTCTGCGTGAGAAAATCACTCACTTTGACCACGAACGCATCCCGGAGCGTATTGTTCACGCACGCGGTTCTGCTGCTCACGGCTATTTCCAGCCGTATAAAAACTTGAGCGACATCACCAAAGCCGATTTTCTGTCTGATCCGAACAAAATCACTCCGGTATTTGTGCGCTTCTCTACCGTTCAGGGAGGCGCTGGCTCGGCAGATACCGTGCGTGATATCCGTGGTTTCGCCACCAAGTTCTATACCGAAGAAGGTATTTTTGATCTCGTTGGCAACAACACGCCGATCTTCTTTATTCAGGATGCACACAAATTCCCCGATTTTGTTCATGCGGTAAAACCGGAGCCGCACTGGGCGATCCCACAGGGAGGCAGCGCCCACGACACTTTCTGGGATTATGTTTCCCTGCAACCTGAAACCCTGCATAACGTAATGTGGGCGATGTCAGACCGTGGGCTCCCCCGCAGTTATCGCACAATGGAAGGCTTCGGCATTCACACCTTCCGCCTGATTAACGCCGAAGGTAAAGCAACCTTTGTGCGTTTCCACTGGAAACCACTGGCAGGTAAAGCCTCGCTGGTATGGGATGAGGCGCAGAAACTGACGGGGCGAGACCCGGACTTCCACCGTCGCGAACTGTGGGAAGCGATTGAAGCGGGCGACTTCCCGGAATATGAACTTGGCTTCCAGTTGATTGCGGAAGAGGATGAATTCAAATTCGACTTCGACCTGCTTGACCCAACAAAACTTATCCCGGAAGAGTTAGTCCCCGTTCAGCGCATCGGTAAAATGGTGCTCAATCGTAACCCGGATAACTTTTTTGCCGAAAATGAACAAGTGGCTTTCCATCCTGGACACATTGTCCCCGGTCTGGATTTCACCAACGATCCGCTGTTGCAGGGGCGTTTGTTCTCCTACACCGACACACAAATCAGCCGTCTTGGCGGGCCGAATTTCCATGAAATTCCAATTAACCGCCCAACCTGCCCGTACCACAATTACCAGCGTGACGGCATGCATCGGATGGGAATCGACACTAACCCAGCAAACTACGAACCGAATTCGATCAACGATAACTGGCCGCGAGAAACACCGCCGGGGCCGAAACGCGGAGGTTTTGAATCCTATCAGGAGCGCGTAGAAGGCAATAAGGTGCGCGAGCGTAGCCCATCGTTTGGCGAATATTATTCCCATCCGCGCCTGTTCTGGTTAAGCCAGACACCATTCGAACAGCGCCATATTATCGATGCTTTCAGCTTTGAGTTGAGTAAAGTTGTACGCCCATATATTCGTGAGCGCGTTGTTGACCAGCTAGCGCATATCGATCTCAACCTGGCGCAAGCGGTAGCAAAAAATCTCGGTATCGCACTGACAGACGACCAACTGAACATTACGCCACCACCGGACGTGAACGGGCTGAAAAAAGATCCTGCGTTAAGTCTGTATGCCATTCCGGATGGGGATGTGAAAGGCCGTGTGGTCGCGATTTTGCTTAATGATGAGGTGAGATCGGCAGACCTTCTGGAAATGCTCAAGGCGCTGAAAGCTAAAGGCGTTCATGCCAAACTGCTTTATTCACGGATGGGAGAAGTGACAGCAGATGACGGTACAGTATTGCCAATAGCCGCTACCTTTGCTGGAGCCCCCTCACTGACGGTTGATGCGGTTATTGTCCCATGCGGCAATATCGCGGATATCGCAGACAACGGCGACGCAAACTACTACCTGATGGAAGCCTATAAACACCTTAAACCGATAGCCCTGACGGGAGATGCACGCAAGTTCAAGGCAACAATCAAGGTCGATGACCAGGGTGAAGAAGGGATTGTTGAAGCCGACAGAGCTGACGGCAATTTTATGAATGAGTTACTGACTCTGATAGCGGCGCACCGCGTCTGGTCACGTATCCCTAAGATTGACAAAATCCCTGCCTGAATATAGGCGGCGCAGTTGCGCCGCCTTTGCCTGATGCACTGCGCTTATCAGGTCTAGCGTAATAATTCATAATATATTGAAATTGCGACACTTTGCTGGCCGGATAAGGTATTTACGCTACATCCGGCAAAACAACATTACCTACACATCAAGATAACTACCCAACCGATAACCTCGCTCGGCAATGGCATACTTCAACGATGCTGATGTCAACACTTCCAGCTCCGTTAACCGTGGAAAACAGTAAGCACTCTGGCGAATCGTATTATCAATAAACGCCGGATGGCACATCACTTCCAGCGAGCGCTCACCGCGATGACTGGAATCATCCACCGCTTGCAGGAACAGGGACTCGCTGATCTCTTCACCATAGAATGCGCTACTGAAGCCCTGCGAACTGCGCAATTTAGCCGGTAAATCACTATCGTTAAATACTGGCTGACGATCGATGCGCAACGCAATCCCCTCTTCAGCGGCAAACCTGGCCACAATCGGGAAAATCTGCGGGAACATATGCACATGATGATGACTATCAAGATGGGTAGGTTTGCGCCCAAACAGCTCAATGAAACGCAGATACTGGCTGGCAAGTTCCTGAGCAATTTCCTCCAGTGGTAAAGCATCTTCTTTTGCCAGTTGCCAGATCCATTTCCCCAACACGCCTTCGCGGGTTAAACCGGGCATTGCAGTTAGCGGCTTGCCCAAGGTGAGGACAAAATGCATCCCGACGGCCAGGCTCGGCTCATCACGACTCAACTGCACCGCATGGTCGATGGCTTCACCATTTACCAGCGCCGTCGTCGACGTGACAATCCCGTTGCGACAGGCCTCGATAATGCCGTAGTTCTGACCTTTACTTAAGCCAAAATCGTCTGCATTAACAATCAGTAAGCGTTCCATAATCAGCCCCGGTTAATGTGCTTTTTTGAGATCTACAATACAGTCAGCAAAGTTTGGTAGCCACTTCTCGTGCGCCAGAATCATCTCACGTGCCAGCAACTCTGCGTCATGATCGGAATGCACCAACGGGCTAAGGTTTAGCGCCAGTAACACATCGTTAAATTCACCGCTAAGTGCTGCGTTGCTGGCGGCAATTTCAAAGCCTTTAATGGTGTGGATCAGCCCCATGACTTTGTCATCAAAATGGGTAATTCGCGGATGTGGCGTCGCGCCATTGCGACCCAGCGTACAGGTCATTTCTACCGCCCAGTCAGGCGGAATATTATCAATATGCCCATGATGCGGGATATTAATGTAATGTTCCGTTTGCTTGTCGTTGTAGATAGCGTTAATCACCTCGCACGCCGCGTCTGAGTAATAAGCCCCACCGCGCTGCTCCAGCTCTTTCGGTTTAACTTTCAGCTCCGGGTTTTTATACAGCTCAAAGAGTTGTTTCTCGACTTTCTGCACTATCTGCGCACGCGCACCGTCTTTGTAGTATTCACCCATTTCAATCGCCAGCATCTCTTTTTGCTTGAAGTAATAAAGCAGATAAGAACATGGCAACAGATTCAGCGAACGAATTAAGCCTTCGCTAAACGGCAGATCGAAAATGTTTTTTACGCCAGACGCTTTTAACTGCCCGGATGCCACGCCGTCGAGCAATTCGGCAAAGCGCGATTTGCCATTTACCAGCACATCCTTAATAAACACCATATGGTTCAGGCCGAACAGATCGATAGATAAATCATCGCTCTCATTCAACGCTAAAACATCGCTGATAAACATTTTCATACCCACAGGAATATTACACACGCCGATAAAGCGTTTAAATCCAGTGTGACGATAAACCGCTTCAGTGACCATTCCCGCCGGGTTAGTAAAGTTGATAACCCACGCATTCGGACATAGTTCTTCAACATCGTTCACAATATCGAAAATCACCGGAATGGTGCGCAGACCTTTAAACAGGCCTCCCGCACCGTTGGTTTCCTGGCCAAGATAGCCATGACTTAACGGAATGCGTTCATCCAGTTCACGTGCCGGTAATTGACCTACGCGCAGTTGGGTAGTGACAAAATCAGCCCCTTTCAGCGCCTCACGACGATCAAGCGTTTTATAAAGCTTTATCGGTACGCCAGCGTTATCAATCATGCGCTGGCAGAGTTCAAAAATAATATCCAGTTTCGCTTTACCACCTTCGACATCCACCAGCCATAATTCAGTAACCGGCAATTCGTGATAACGCTTAATAAACCCTTCCAGTAACTCCGGGGTATAACTACTCCCGCCACCAATAGTGACGATTTTTAATTTCTGGTTCATAATTTCTCCCTTCATCAGGAAATACTGATATTCTTCATGCCTGCCTCTGTGTCAGGAATATCCCGGTTTCCCCAGGATAAACAAGGCACGCATGTAAATTTAATGATCAGCGATAACAGCTACTGATTAAATTCAGTCAATTTCTTACGATAGCTATTTGGCGTAAAAGACGTTAGTTTCTTAAACGTTTTAATGAACAGACTTGGGCTACTATAACCAGCTTCAAATGCAATATCCGTCACAGAATAGTTGGTCATTTCCAGTTGTTTTTTGGCAAAGTTAATGCGGATTTCATTAATAATCTGCATCGGCGTTTTGCCATAGTATCGCTGAGTCGCACGCGTCAAATACTCCTGCGATTTAGCCGATAACGTCACCATGTTTTCCAACGCATTTTCACTGAACTGCACTTTATCATGCATCTTTTCAACCGTATTTTTTAGCCACTGTGGCACATCATCAATCACCTGTTCTTCGCGGTAATGGCGTAAACGGTTAATGACATAAAAAGTGACTATCTCAACAAACTCTTCCAGCCCGGTTTCACTGAAATTCAATGAAGAAATTACCGTTTCCACATAAGTGAGAAAAGCATTATTAGTGCGGTAAACCTGTGAAGCAACAAAGCAATAAGGTAACAACGGTAAATAATGCTGTTCAAAAAAATGTTTACTGATCCCAACGTTCAATATGCGCGTGGCACCAAACTCATAAAAACTTTGATGGTGTGATCCTAACGGAATAAAAACAAAATCGCCCCGTTCCAGCAACACACGCTTGCCATTAATCTCCTGGAAATAACGACCGGTTAAAACCAGGGTAAATTCATAATAGTCATGCTGATGCAACCCAGTAATACTTTCGGTTTTATTGTAGATAAACACATGGAAATTTTTGCCATTAAATAATTGCTGCTCACGGGCAGTGGCAATTTCCGGCGCGTTAATCACTGGCTGCATCATTGACTCCTTATGCTTTCAGTTTTTCATGAAGCTCAATTAATTCACTAATCAGTTCACGCGCGAGCATTGAAGTCATTAAATGATCCTGCGCGTGGACCAGCACCAGGCTAACTTTCATCTTTCCTTCGCCCTGATCGCCTTCAATCAGCTTCGTCTGTACCAGATGCGCTTCATTCAAGGCCATCCGCGATTGATCCATCACCACTTCTTCCAGTTCTTCGGCTTCGGTTTGCGTGTCAGGAATGTTTTCGAGATCCATCATACATCGTTCCTCTCTATTCTTACCGGCACGAGTTGCCCGCGCCGGTGTCGATTAAAATTTCAGGGCGTTAGCAATATCTTCTTCACTCTCTTCTTTATCAATCACGTTCTGCGCTTTGTTCGCCACCACAACAAATGGCAGATAAATCAGCGTTGCGATACCAAGGTTGAAGAGTGCGACCAGCAATGCGGCGACGCTACCGTTAGTATTAAAGAAGGCTCCCAGACCGGTTGGCATGGTCCACGGCGCAATGTTGGTCACCGGCGGGATAATGCCCATGTAGTACGTCGCCAGGGTAATTGCCGCCAGAATTGGTTGCACCAGCACGAACGGGATAAACATTACCGGATTCATGATAATCGGCAGACCAAACAGAATCGGTTCGTTAATCTGGAAGATGCCTGACGGCAGTGCCAGTTTTGCCACCTGACGATAGTCAGCACGACGAGAAGCGATAAAAATGGCCAGAATAAGCCCCAGGGTCGCGCCGCTGCCGCCGAGGAAAATAAAGGAGTCCAGCATCGGCTTGGCCCAGATATGGAAAGTCTTACCGGCTGCCAGCGCCGCTTCGACGGAACCATATTGCTGGTAGGTGGCGATGTTTTCCAGCGCCCACGGCGTCATAATGCCGTTGTCCAGGGCGGTCAACGCCAGCGCGCCATGAATACCGAAGAACCAGAGCAGCGGAACAAAGATCACATAGGCCCAGCCAACCACGCTACCCAACGATGCCAGCGGCGTCGAAATGGTATCCATAATAATCTGGTGGAAGTTAGTGCCCCAGGTAGTCAGCGCCCAGGCAATAATCCCCATCACGGAAAGAATAATAAAGCCGGGAATTAATGCAGAGAAAGAACGCGATACCGATGTCGGTACACTGTCGGGTAATTTAATGACCCAGTTGCGGCGGACAATAAAGGTAAACATTTCTGCTACCACCAGGCCGATAATAATCCCGGAGATAATATTCGCGCCGCCTAACCAGTTTGCGCCGACCGCATAGGCTTCACCGACGCTATAAGGAGTGACGGTCATAAATGCCGCAACGGATAACAATCCTGCCGCCAGTGCATCGACTTTACGCTCTTCTGCCAGCGCCATGCCGATAAAGAACGGTGTCATTAAAGACATAATCCCTAACGTTCCGTTATAAACGTTGCCGCCAATACCCTTCAGCCCATTGAGTGTTTCAATAGTTGAGGCATCAAGGCGAATACCTAACGAGTAAAAAAACGACCCCTCCCCAAAGCTCAGAAAAACGTTATTGATTAATACAAACATGGCCCCTGCGAGGGTTAACGGCATTAAGCGAATAAAGCCGTTTTTGATTGCATTAACGTGTGGCTGCTTTCCTATTTTGACTGCAAAAGGGAGGAGTACCTTTTCAAGCGATGCAATAACATTACTCATAGAAAAATACCCTTAAAAACCGCAATTAAAATATTGCGGTATAGATTTATGAAATAACTCTTTGACGGAAAATTTAAAAATTAATTTGCTGCGGCTTTTTTAATTGCTGCAACTGCAGCCTTAAGCACGCCTAAACCATCGACTTTGCCATATAACAGTGAGTCAATTACTTCAACCGGTTTGTTGGGTAACAAACGCTGGATTTCGGGCAACATATAAGCAATCTGCGGCCCCAATAACACGACATCGGCATTCTGACCTTTTTCACCAGCCAGTGTTTCCGGAAATGCTTCAATAATGACCGGAACTTCATATTTTTCTGCCTGAGCGCGCATTTTTGATACCAGTAAAGAGGTAGACATGCCCGCAGAACAAAACAGATAAATGTGTTTCTTTTCCATAAAACTGCCCTCATCAACGACTATCTGTCAGCCAGACACTCCGCAAGTCTTAACCTGCTTCCATGCTCTGGGTAACTTGCGAAACCAACATGACTTTTTTTGGTGGCTGAAAAGAGTATACGGTATTGACCTGAACGATAGTATTTCCTTGACCTCATAAATTGTCTCTCCTTGACCTGCCGTTATGACCTTCTTCACATTTCAGTTAAATAATTCGCGACAATAAATAAGAACAAGGGTCAAAAAAAAACCGGCGCAATGGCCGGTTTCTGTTGTAACTCAAGCTTTCTGGCGAAGAAATTACTTCGCTGCTTGTGGATCGGTGTCGTATTCGGCACAGGTCTGATAGCCGGAGTTGATGACATGTCCGGTATCATCTAACGCGACAAAATAGGTTTCTGCTTTACCATCACGTTGACCCAGGATATAGGTCTGGCAAGTACCACGAGCATGGATCATGCTCACTTCAGACGAAGGTTTACCCGCAATTTGTGCAACCTGCGCCCGGCTCATGCCTTTTTTGACGTCTTTCACCACAGGCTGTACAAACTGGTCTTTGGTACGATCATACGCCGTACAACCTGCCAGCATGGTTAATACCGCCGCTGCACCCAGAATTCCTGCCATATTCTTGTTCATATTTCGTCCTCTTGTTTATCAGCGTGTTAGATAAGCCTGGAATACATCGGGGGCTTTTTCAAGCCCGTGAACGAAACGGCTCCGCTTTCAGAGGATTCCTGTATGACGTTTTAACCGCCATTCAACTTGCTGTCGCTTGTCGTTTCTGTAGCAACGGGTTAGCTTTAAGGAAGTTTTATTTTTTTGTCTGGAGGGGTTCAATGACATTGCAACAACAAATAATAAAGGCGCTGGGCGCAAAACCGCAGATTAATGCCGAAGAGGAAATTCGCCGCAGTATCGATTTTCTGAAAAGCTATCTGCAAACCTATCCGTTCATTACATCACTGGTACTTGGTATTAGTGGTGGTCAGGACTCCACGCTTGCCGGGAAACTGTGTCAGATGGCGATTAACGAACTTCGTCAGGAAACGGGCAACGAGGCACTGCAATTTATTGCAGTACGCCTGCCCTACGGTGTTCAGGCCGATGAACAGGATTGTCAGGATGCCATTGCCTTTATTCAACCGGATCGCGTATTAACCGTTAATATCAAGGGCGCGGTATTGGCCAGCGAACAGGCACTGCGCGAAGCGGGTATTGAATTAAGTGATTTCGTTCGTGGCAATGAAAAAGCACGTGAGCGGATGAAAGCACAATACAGCATTGCAGGCATGACCCACGGCGTCGTGGTGGGCACCGATCATGCGGCAGAAGCCATTACCGGATTCTTCACTAAATACGGTGACGGAGGCACTGACATTAACCCGCTATACCGTTTGAACAAGCGTCAGGGTAAACAATTACTGGCAGCGTTAGGTTGCCCGGAGCATCTCTATAAGAAAGCACCAACCGCCGATCTGGAAGATGATCGTCCGTCACTGCCGGATGAAGTCGCGCTTGGCGTCACTTATGACAACATTGATGACTATCTGGAAGGGAAAACCGTACCGGAACAGGTCGCCAGAACCATTGAGAATTGGTATCTGAAAACCGAGCATAAACGCCGCCCGCCCATTACCGTTTTTGATGATTTCTGGAAAAAATAACGCAGACATGCTGTGTCAGATATCACCAGTGTTATCGGGCGCAGCATTCTAATAATGAATCACTGAACTTGATCCGGTGAATAGCCTGCAAGCCAGCTAATTTCACTGAACAGCAGTTTGCCTTGCGGTTGTAAAAGCCGCAGGGTGTGCCTGCCATCGTACCAGCATGCGCCCTGGTCGGTAGTCAACAGCTTGTCGCCCAGTTGCCACGCTCCGCTAATAACAAACACCACCCCACCACGTGAGCCAAAAGTGGTGAACGTGCGATCGGCAATTCTGACTTTCGCCTTACAGGCATCAAGGCGCGTCATAATATTGAAATCCATCGACATCTGCCCTTCGGTCAGTTTTGCTTTTACCACCTGGTCCGCCGCGAAGGCAAAAGGCTGTAACGGTTTTAAGGTATGGCTAAAATGGCCTGCGCTTTCAAGGAGCATCTCGCCACCTTCCAACAGCGTCACACTCCTTTCCATGCCCGGAAACAAAGAAAACTCACCATTTGCGGCAATGGAAGCAATGCTGGCGCGCCAGTAAAAATCACGTTTTGCCGGGGGAAAGCTACAGATTTCGCGAGTTTCACCGGCAGCGTTTCGCCACAGGTTCACCGACATTTTACGCATATCAAAGTATTCCATACTCGCTCCCGGCATGCTCTTTTCATTGTTATCGTTCAGGCAACCGGGGATTGTTATCGGCAACTCGGGTGATTTACCTTAGTGGTGATTAGGCTTTTTTTGCAAAAGTTGAACAGCAGAAAAGAAAACCGCCGATCCTGTCCACCGCATTACAGCAAGGTAGTGGACAAGACCGGCGGTCTTAAGTTGTCAGGCTGAAAGATTATTCAGCAGTTGCAGGCATTTTACCCTTTGCCGCAGGGCGTTCTGTCAGACGCTTCTCAAAATTGGCATTAAATTGCTTTTTCTGCTCCGGCGTCAGGATGTTGTAAATCTTGTTCTGGGTTTCCAGGTGCGCCAGCATGTTAGCTTTGCGCTGCTCTTCCATTTTTGCGATCTGCGCTTCAGCTTTTGCTTTGTCGAAGGTATCGCTGGCAATAATGTCATGCATTGCGCGGCGTTCTTCCAGCGGCGGACGTTTCATCTGATCACGCTGACCTTTCATGATTTCGCGGATCTGCTGTTTCTGCGCGTCGGTCAGGTTCAGGTCTTTAAACATCATGTCGTGATGTGGACCAAATTTACCTTTATGGTGCATCATCGGCTTGGCGTCAGCCGGTGCTGCGGTAGTGGTATCAGCGGCATGGGCCAGGTTAGCCGCGCCAAAAGCCAGGGTAGAGGCAACAAACAGTGCAGTTAATTTACGCATATTCAATATCCTTCCTTTCAGTTATTTATTACGGCTTTCTTAAGTAACGTGCCGTGTTGACGAGATTAACTTTACTGACTTTAGCGTCAATTAATCAGAGCAACGGTAAATCAATGAAAGTGTAAAAAACACTTTTTCGCCAATTATGGAGAAAAAAAGAAAATTTGATGGAGAGTGATGAATAAATATCACAACACGCTGATTTTACAGAAATTATGAAGAACTATACCTGATGGCTGGTGATAATTAAAGCAAATAACCAGGATTAATCCGTATTATTTCATTAAAAACCCAGTAAATACCCGCAGATGATTTCTGCAGGTAAGCATCAGATTATTTGCTCCAGCATTAACCCTGCACGCAATCCCAGCGCCACCAATGGATTAGGGAATAACACATATTCAACATCATGAGTCACCGTAAAGCGTTCTTCGCCATCCTGCGCTAACAACGTCCCCTTCTTAAACGCCGTGAAGTTCAATGTCTCGCTCGCCATATGCAGTTCAAAATCAGTGGAGTGGCGGGTAATTTGCGAAACCACCCGGTAACGTAATGGCGGCTTTTTATCAAAACCGACGCTCATCCCGGATAACAGCGCGGCAATCGCGCTGGACGTTGGCGCAAACTGGCAAAGATCGTTTTGCCCAAACGGCAACGCTTTGCCAAGTTCCAGCGTACACGCCTGGGTGCCAAAATGTTCGGCGCTAAAATGGGTAAACGTGCCGCCAGGCGTCTGGTGAAACACCAGTGCCTCCAGCCCCGCTGCGCCCAGCCACGTCAGAAACTTCTCATCCCAGGGAATATCACGTTGCGGTAAAACACCAAAACGCGGATGGTATGAACCACGAATTGCGGTATGCAAATCAAGGTGCCAACGAACGGACTCTTTACCCTGTTGATAAAAATCTTCCAGACTCTGTTCCAGTTCGCGGGCGCGACAGGTTTCGCCGCTTTCGGCAAATAGCTGCCAGCGTCCGCCAAACATTCGATTCATATCGCTATGACAATAACGCTTGCCTTGCTTCAGGGCGGGAGGATTTCCGAGGATCGCCAGCAGCCGCCAGCGCAACTGAATCTCACCGTGATAAATTGCCCCAAGCAACGCCTCCAGCATCTCAACAGGTGCCGTTTCATTACCGTGGATCCCCGCTGATATCACCAGCGCACCTTGCGGTGGGGTGACTGGCGTCAGTTCCAGCAGCCCGTCACCCAGCCAGCGCCAGTGGACA